>NZ_JAXCWN010000002.1:0-637072 GCF_034045095.1 Curtobacterium sp. CFBP9011 | reverse complement strand
CGCCTCGTTCGCCCCGAACCACAAGGGCATGCCGACGATCGCCCACGACGCCAAGGTCGACTTCTTCTCCCGCCAGGTCCGCACCTCGCGCAACATCCGTGGCGGCTGGTGGGTGTCGTTCCTGATGGGTGGCCTGAACTACCAGGTCGAGCACCACCTGTTCCCCTCGATGCCCCGCCCGGCGCTGAAGCAGGCACGCCTGCTGGTCCGCGACCACTGCGACAGCCTCGACGTGCCCTACACCGAGACCACCCTGCTGCGCTCGTACGGCATCGTCGTCGCCTACCTCAACCGCGTCGGTCTCGCAGCACGTGACCCCTTCACCTGCCCGATGGTGTCGCAGCTCCGCATCAACTGACCGCAGCCGGGCAGGAGCCGGACGACCGAGGGAAGATCACTGCATGGTCCTCTCCCCGGTCTCCGGCACCGACGTCGAGCAGCTGCGATCGTTCCTCCGCGGCAGCGACCTGACCCTCGCCGGACTCGACGACGAGTCGGTCCGGCTGTGGGTGGAACGCGACCCCGACGGCACGGTCGTCGGCAGTACCGGGTACGAGTGCAGCGCCGACGGCCGGGACGTCCTCGTCCGCAGTGTCGCGGTCGCAGCAGGACGGCGTTCGGCCGGTGCCGGGACACGCCTGGCACGGTTCGCGCTGGATCGGGCGGCAGACGACGGCGCGGAGCGTGCCTGGTTGTTCTCCCGGCGGTCCGGCCCGTTCTGGCAGGGCCTCGGGTTCGTGTCGGCAGACCGGCAGGCGCTCGTCGCGGCCCTGCCGGAGACGCAGCAGGTGCGCCTGTTCCTGACGACGGGCCAGCTGGACCGGGAGGTCGCGTGGACACGTCCGCTCGACCGGGGACTACCGGGCGCACCGGCGCAGCACTAGCGTGATCCCGAGACGTGGGGGAGGCGCCTTGTTGATGATGCTGTTGTTCCCGATCGGGGTGATCGGGACGATCCTGCTGCTCGCGCTGGCGGTGCGCGGATCGACGCAGAAGAGCCCGACCCAGGAACGCCAGGACGCGGAGTGGCGTGCTCGTCGTGCGGACCGCAAGCGGGCTCGTTCCCGTTCCTGAGCAGGCCCCGAGCAGCCGGTCGCCGCCGCATCAGGTGCGGACCCACCTCGGCTCGTCGTCCTCGTCCTCGTCCTCGGCGGAGCGCAGCTGCCACCGCTCCGCATCCGGCTCGATCACGATGTCGTCGGTCAGCCAGAACGTCTCGTCCGGTGCCCACCCGGCGAGCACCGTCGCACCGCCGTCGACGTCGATCGCCCGACCGGCTGCGGCGAGGTAGCCCTGCACGGACACGTGCACGGCGTCGTGGTCCGCCGCGACGGCCGCGTAGTCGGGGAGGAACCAGTGCTCGTCGCGCCCGGTCGACTCCCACCACTCCCGCCGTCGTGCCCACCGCACCGACATCGGGTAGCGCTCGACCAGGCGCGCCCAGTCCGCGGCGCCGTGCACCTCGAACACCCGGGCGCCGGCTGGCGGCTGCAGGGATCGGAGCAGGACCTCGTCGTCGCCGAAGGAGTCCTCGACCAGGGTCGACCCGGACGAGCCGAGGCCGTCGATGCGCCGCGTCGACGACGGCAGGATCGCTGCTCCGCCGGGCTCGTCACCGAACTCGTGGGGCGTCGACCACCAAACGCCACCAGTGGCGTCCGCCACGGGCCCGTCGACGCGGGATCGTCCTTCACCGGCGACGACGTAGCGCCGCCACCGGTCGAGCACCTCGGCCACCGACCGCGCGGACGCGACGACCTCCGGCACACCGTTCCGCACCGGCTGCGTCACCCACTGCGCCGTCCGGTCGACGTCCGTGCCCCACCACGCGGCGGACGGGGAGGCGACGACTGCCTCAGCCACAGTCCGGAGTGCGTTCCGCACGGCCGGGAGGCCCGTGATCGCGTCCTCGACGAACGGTGGCTGCCACGGCATCGCCGACTCGACCGTGTGCTCCAGTACGGGGAGCAACCGCAGCGGATGCGTCCAGGCGGCCAGCTGGCTCGTGTCCACGCTCGACAGGACGGCGGCGAGGGCGTCGGCGGCGTCCTGCTCCGGCCGGAGGTCGGCGAGCAGCCCGTATCTCGCGGTGAGCGGGTCGAGGAGCGCACCGACGGCCCGGTCCACGCCCGCGTCGAGCCCGGCGGCCACGGCGAGGCAGAGGGTTCGGAACCGGGGACCATCGAGGAGTTCGTCGAGCGTCGTCTGCTGCACCACCGGATCCTTCCACGCCCGGGCCGTCTGCAGGAGGATGGCAGCGGCGACGACGCTGGTCGCGCCTCCCGTCCGTGCCGACGACGACCGCCGGCCGACCCGCGAAGGACACCCCATGCAGCCCTCTTCCCTGACCGGATCCGTCGCCCTGGTGACCGCGGCATCCCGCGGCATCGGCCGTGCCGTCGCGCTCGACCTGGCGGCCCACGGGGCGGACGTCGCGCTCGGGGTCCGCGACCCGGAGGCAGCGGCGGGCCTGGCCGACGAGATCCGCGGGACGGGCCGACGCGTGGTGGTCGTGCCGATGGACGTCACGGACCTGCCCTCCTGCCGGGCCGCGGTGGACGCCGTCGTCGCGGAGCTCGGGAGGATCGACGTGCTCGTCAACAACGCCGGCGGCGGCATCGTCGAGGACGCCCTCGACGTGACCGAGGAGCACTTCGACACGGTGTGGGCGCTCACCACGAAGTCGACGTTCTTCATCTCGCAGTACGTGGCCGAGCACATGCAGACCGCGGGCGGCGGGTCGATCGTGAACATCGCCTCCCAGGCGGGGCTCGTGGCGCTGCCCGGGGAGTCCGTCTACTGCCTGAGCAAGGCCGCGGTGATCCACCTGACCAAGTGCCTGGCCGTGGAGTGGGGGCAGTACGGCATCCGCGTGAACGCCGTCGCGCCGACCTTCATCGAGACCGACGGCACCGCTCCGGCGTTGTCCGACGACGCGTTCCGGGCCGACACGGTGGAGCGCATCGCGGCGCTGCACCGGATCGGCCAGCCCGAGGAGGTCGCTGCTGCGGTGACGTTCCTGGCGGGCCCGGGTGCATCGCTCGTCACCGGGACGGCGCTGCCGATCGACGGGGGCTGGACCGCTCGATGACGATCGGACTGCGCCGGATGGCACCGCGCGACCCTGCGCAACGACATCGGGCCGCGACGCCGCTGGAACTGCTGTTCGACCTGGTGTTCGTCGTCGCGGTCGGTCTGGCGGCGACGAACCTGCACGAGATCGAGGCCGGGGGACACCTGGCGTCCGCCGTGTTCTCGTACTGCCTGGTGTTCTTCTCGATCTGGTGGGCCTGGGTGAACTTCACCTGGTTCGCGACCTCGTTCGACACCGACGACTGGCTCTACCGCGTGATGACGGTCGTGCAGATGGCCGGGGTGCTGGTGCTCGCCGCGGGGGTGCACGACGCGATGGTCGACGGTGACTTCACCATCGGCATCATCGGGTACGTCCTGATGCGCCTGGCGCTCGTCGGACAGTGGATCCGCGCCGCGGTCTCGTCGCCGCGGTACCGGCGGACCGCGTTGCGCTACGCGGTCGGGGTCGTCCTCGTGCAGGTCCTGTGGGTGGCCTCCCTCGCGCTGCCGCTCGAGTTCCGCCCGGTCGCGACGCCGTTCCTCATCCTCGCCGAGGTCCTGGTGCCGGTGTGGGCGGAGACCGGCGCCGAGACGACCCAGTGGCACACCCACCACCTGGCGGAGCGGTACTCGCTGTTCACGCTGATCGTCCTCGGTGAGGGGCTGGTCGCCTCGGCGAACGCGGTGATCGACGCCCTGGCGCACACCGAGCACCTCGGCTCCCTGCTGACCCTCGCCGCCTGCGGGCTCGTGATCACGGTCGGCATGTGGTGGATCTACTTCTCGCGGGAGCAGCACGACCACATCCGCTCCCTGCCGACGGCACTGCTGTTCGGGTACGGCCACTACGTCGTCTTCGCCGCCGCCGGTGCCCTGCCGGCTGGCATCGAGGTCGCCGTGCAGGCCGATGCGGGACACGGCGGGCTGACCGACGCGGCGGTCGCCGCGACCGTCGCCGTCCCGGTCGCCCTGTTCGTGCTGTCGATCTGGTGGTTGGCGATCCGCCCGTCCCTGCCACTGCGCGTGAACGTGCTGGTGGTCGCCCTCACCCTGGCCGTCGTCGCGTCGATCGCGCTGCCGGCGGTGTCGCTCCCGCTGACCGCGGTGCTCGTCGTCGCGGTGGTCGTGACGCTCGAGGTCGCGTCGTCGTTCGGCGGCCATCGCGACCGCCCGGAGGCCTGACCCTCGACGTCGTCAGCCCGTCAGCCCGCCAGCCCGTCAGCCCTCAGCCCGTCAGCCCTCAGCCCGTCAGGCCGTCAGCCGCTCAGGCACGGGTGTCGGACGCCAGGGCGATCCGGACACCGCGGTACGCCAACCCGATCATGGTCACCACGACCCCGCCGACGATCGAGGGCACCGGCAACGCCGCCACGAGGACGACACACCCGACCGCTCCACCGACGGCCAGGAGGCGCGGGTACCGCCGGTCACGTCGCTCCTGCGTCAGGGCGGCCGTGTTCGCGACGAAGTAGTACAGCAGCACCCCGAAGGACGAGAACCCGATCGCCCCGCGCAGGTCGGTCACGGCGACGACGAAACACACGACCAGGCCGAGGACGACCTCGGCACGAGCGGGGACGGACGTCCGCGGGTCCACGGCGGCGAACCACCCCGGCAGGTCGCGGTTCCGCGCCATCGCCAGGCTCGTCCTTCCGATGCCGGCGATCATCGCCAGCAGTGCGCCGAGCGCTGCGGCAGCCGCTCCGATCTGCACGACCACTCCGGCCCACGGCTGCCCGGCCGTGGCGACGACGGACCGGAGCGGCGCACCGGACGCGGCCGTGCCTCCCGGCCCGAGTGCGTGCAGCGTGGCGACCGCGACCAGTGCGTAGACGACGAGGGTGATGCCGAGGGCGGTGGTGATCGCGCGGGGGATGGTGCGGACAGGGTCGATGACCTCTTCGCCGAGGGTCGCGATGCGGGCGTACCCGGCGAAGGCGAAGAACAGGAACCCGGCGGCTTGCAGGACCCCGACGGGCGTCGGCGCCGGGGCGGGGTCGTCCACGGTCGGTCCGGTGTGGGTGAGCCCGATGACGACCACGACCGTCAGGGCGACGAGCGCGACCGTGACGAGGACGCGGGTGAGGAACGCCGTCCGGGTGATGCCCGACGTGTTGACGACCGTGAGGGCGAGGACCGCGACGATCGCGACGGGCCTCTGCCACGGTTCGGGGACCAGGTACGCGGCGACGGTCATCGCCATCGCCGCAGAACTGGCGGTCTTGCCGATGACGAACCCCCACCCGGCGGTGAAACCGGCCCAGGGACCGAGGCGTTCGCGTCCGGAGATGTACGCCCCACCGGATGTCGTGTACTGCGCTGCGAGCTGCGCAGAGGACGTGGCGTTGCAGAAGGCGATGACGCCCGCGAGCAGCAGCGCGACGAGCATCGCACGGCCGGCGACGGCTGCCGCGGGCGCGAACGCCGCGAACACGCCGGCACCGATCATCGAGCCGAGCCCGATGAGGACGGCGTCGTGCATGCGCAGACGTCGGGCGAGGGCACCGGTCGCGGAAGAGCTCACCCCGGCATCCTGACCGGGTCAGGTGAACAGCGCGGAGCCCCCAGCCAGCTCAGGCCGCGTGCCGGCCGAGCGACACCGACTCGAGCGGCGTGTCCAGCAGCTGTCGGCCGCGGAACCAACGCAGCAGCCAGTCCGCCGGCGACCCGGACAGCCCCGCCGGCAGACCACCGCGTCGCTGCAGGAAGTCACTGGACCCGGGCTCGTCACGCAGCTCGGCATCGGACGGGTTGCCGAACGCCATCGACCAGCCGTCGAACCGACGGGTGTCGATGTCCTCGCGGCTCAGCGAGCGGACGTCCCGGTGCCGGGGGTCGTGCTGGATCGCGGCGAACCGGTCCTCGACGCTCCACGCCGGACCCTCGAGGACCTGCATGAAGCGGCCGTCCTTGGCCACGAGCAGTCCGGAGACACCGAGGGCGTCGTTCTTCAGGCGGGCGTCCCGCAGCAGGTCGACGAGCTGGGCGTCGGTGAGGTCGTCGACGGCGACGGACATGTAGACGAGGGAGAGCACGATCCACGATCCCTCGCGTCCGGTGCGACGGTCAACCGTGGCCGCCACGCGGATCCGGATACCGCACTCCCGGCGGTCCCGACCCGGAGCCGGACGGGAGGCGCGGGTCG
This sequence comes from Curtobacterium sp. CFBP9011, assembly GCF_034045095.1. Taxonomy (NCBI): domain Bacteria; kingdom Bacillati; phylum Actinomycetota; class Actinomycetes; order Micrococcales; family Microbacteriaceae; genus Curtobacterium; species Curtobacterium sp. CFBP9011. Next base: position 630,852 of record NZ_JAXCWN010000002.1, on the reverse strand, counting down.
GCACCGCCCCGCGCCTCCCGTCCGTCAGCCGGTCCCGACCGACACCGTCTCCCGACGCTTCTGCCGCCACGGCTCCGCCGGACGGTCCTCGCCGTCCCACACCTGCACCACACCCCACACCGCTGCGACGAGCGGCACGGCGACGATCGCCCCGGTCACGCCCGCGACCACGGTGCCGGCCGTCAGCGCGACCAGGACCACGAGTCCGTGCAACTGCAGCGACCGGCCCATGAGCACCGGCTGCAGGAAGTTGCCTTCGACCTGGTTCACCACCACGACGATGACGACGACCGCCAGGGCCTGCCACGGCCCCAGGGTGACGAGCGTCACCAGCGCTGCCAGGAGCCCGATGATCGGCGCACCGATCATCGGGATGAACGACGTCACGAAGGCCACCACCGCGAGCGGGACGGCCAACGGCACCCCGAGCAGGAGCAGCGCGGACCCGATCGCGATCCCGTCGAACGTGGCGATCGCCGCCTTCCCCCGCACGTAGCCACCCAGGGTCGACACCACCCGGTCCCCGATGCGCCGCGCCCGCTCGTACGACGCCCCCGTGAACGGGCGGAGCAGGAACTCCCACAGCGCCGGACCGTCCTTGACGAAGAAGAACAGGATGACCGCGGTCAACACCGAGCCGGTCACGAACGTCGTCAGCGCGGACAGGCCCGCCAACGCCCCCGCACCGAAGCGGGAACTCGTCACGAAGCCGACGGCCGTGTCCACGAACTGGTCGATCTGCCGGTCCGTGATCGTCACCGGCAGGTGCTGCACCCGGTCGTGCAGCTGCTGCAACCCGTCCACCGCGGACTCGCGCAACGCCGGCATCTGCTGCGACACCGCCGCCACGAGCAACCACCCGATCGCGGTCAGGACCGCCAGGACCGCCACGAAGCACACCAGGGTCGCGACCAACGACGGCACCCCGTGTCGATGCAGCCACCCCGCCATCGGGTACATGGCCGACGCGATGATCAGCGCCAACAGCACCGGGATCGTCACCACACCGACCTGGGACAGGGCGGTCACCAGGACGCCCAGGACGATCAGCACCCCGATGACCTGGAAACACCGGACCGCCAGACGGCCGAAGCCGTCCGACCAGGGTGACCGACGTCCGGGGACTGCGTCCGGGGTCGTCGACGACGAGGCGTGGCGGAGGAAGGGCATGGCGCTCCGGACGATCAGCGCGGCACGACGACGGAGCCGTGCCGCTGCAGGTGGACGGGCGACGGCAGCGACGACCCGCCCCGACCGTACCGGACCCGGAGGGCGCCGCGACCACGTCCCCTGCCGTTCACCCTGCCTGCCTACCGTCACCCCTGATGCCGCCGCAGCACACCCCCTTCCGCACCGACGTCCACGCCGTCCGCGCCGTGGCCGTCGTGCTCGTGCTCGGGTACCACCTCGACCTCGGCTGGCTGCGCGGCGGTTTCGTCGGGGTCGACGCGTTCTTCGTCGTCTCCGGGTTCCTCATCACCGGGCAACTCGTCCGCCAGCTCCGCGACACCGGACACATCGACCTCCCCGCCTTCTGGGCCCGCCGAGCACGCCGACTCGCCCCCGCCGCACTGCTCGTCCTCGCCACCACCGCGACCGCCGCCGTGCTGCTCACCCCGCGCGAGGACTGGCCCACCCTCGGCACCCAGCTCGCCGCCAGCGCCCTCGCCGTCGAGAACTGGGCACTCGCCGCGTCCAGCACCGACTACCTGGCCGCCGGGGACCCGTCCACCCCGTTCGAACACTTCTGGTCCCTCGGGGTCGAGGAGCAGTTCTACCTCCTGTGGCCCCTGCTGCTCCTCGCCGTGTGGTGGGCCGCCCGACGACGTCGCGGCATGACCCGAGGAGTCCGCGAACGCGCCGTCCTCGTCACCGTCCTGGTCGTCATCGCCGCCTCCCTCACCTGCTCGGTCGTGCTCACCGCCACCGACCCCGCACCCGCCTACTTCTGGCCGCACACCCGGGCGTGGGAGTTCGGCGTCGGTGCGCTCCTCGCCCTCGCCCCGGGCGTCCTGCCCGGATCGCCCCGGGTCCGGGCCGCGCTCGCCGGCACCGGCTGGCTCGGTCTCGTCGCCTGCGGACTCCTCCTCACCCCGGCGGTCCCGTACCCGGGGACCGCCGCCGTCCTGCCCGTCGCGGCCACCGCCCTCGTCATCGCGGGACGGACCGAGACCGGCGTCCTCGGCCGTGCCACGGGCCTCCCGCCCGTCCGTTGGCTCGGCCGCGTCTCGTACCCGCTCTACCTCTGGCACTGGCCGGTCGCCCTCCTGCTCCCACGGGTCCTCGACCTGCCCACCCCGGCGCGCGTCGCCGTCACGGTCGCCCTCGCCGCCGCGCTCGCGCACCTCACGACCGTCCTCGTCGAACGACCCGTCACGGTCGGGAGGCTCGCCCGCCTCCGCCCGCGCGTCACCCTGGCCGTCGTGGCCGCGGCCACCGCCCTCGTCCTCGTCGTCCCCGCCGTCGGGTGGGGCGCCGTCACCGCGCAGCTCGGGGCGGACCGCGCCCTCGCCGCCGAACTCAGCACCGACGGGGACCGGTGCTGGGGAGCCGCCGCCATCGCCCCCGGCAGCGGGTGCGCCGTCGTCGGGGACCCCCGGCGCGGCACGACCCCGTCGACGATGACCGCCGCCTACGACGTCGACCCCACGTGGGACGACTGCCAGGCCGAGGCGACCGATGCCCGCAGCTGCGTCGTCGGCGTCCGCGGCGGCACCCGCGTCGCGCTCATCGGGGACTCGCACGCCCACCAGTGGTCCTCCGCCCTCATCACCCTCGCCGAGCAGCGGGGGTGGGAGCTGCACTTGATGGTGAAGGGCGGGTGCGAGTTCTCCCACGTCCGCTGGAGCGACGTCTCCGCCGCCGACGACCGACGCTGCGGCGCCTGGAACCGGGCCGTCGACTGGTCACTCGCCGCCTCCGCGCCCTACTCGCTGGTGTTCACGTCCTCCCGCGCCGACCTCCGGGGTGCACCCGTGGGGACGGACCCGGTGCGGAGCGCGCTCGACGGGTACCGGGCCTCCTGGCAGCCGCTCATCGACCGCGGGGCGAGGATCGTCGCCATCCCGGACACCCCGGCTGCCGGTAGCGGCGTGCAGCACTGCGTCGACACGCACCCGGGCGACCCCGGAGCCTGCCGGATCAGCACCGACCGGGCCTTCGCCGCGGGGGACCGGCTGGTCGCGGCAGCACGGGCGACGCCGGGCGCGGTCGTGGCGGAGATGACGCCGTCGTTCTGTGCCGATGGGACCTGCCCGGCGGTGATCGGCAACGTGTTGGTCTACCGGGACTCGCAGCACCTCACCCGCACCTACGTGAGCACGCTCGTCGGGGCGCTCGGTCGGCGGACGGACGCGGCGCTCCGCGCTGCCCGCGAGCCCTGAGGTGCTGCGGCCTGGGGACGGGGCTGTGCCCGCGGACAGAGCGGCCGGGTAGTCAGGACGCATGGGTCATCGTTTCCGCGGCAAGGTCGTCGTCATCACCGGAGCATCGAGCGGCATCGGCCGAGCCGCTGCGCACGAGTTCGCCAAGCAGGGCGCCACGCTCGTCCTCGCCGCACGCGGGAAGGAGAGCCTGGAGGCCGCCGCCGCCGAGTGCCGTGCGCTCGGTGCCGAAGCCGTCGCGATCCCCACCGACGTCGCCGAGGAGCGGCAGGTCAACGACCTCGTCGCCACCGTCACCGCCCGCTTCGGCCGCATCGACGTGTTCGTCGGCAACGCGGCGCTCTTCGTGTACGGCCTGTTCGAGCAGACGCCGACCGAGGCCTTCAAGCGGGTCGTCGACACGAACCTGCACGGCCACGTCCACGCCGTGAAGGCGCTGCTGCCGCACTGGAAGCAGCGCGGCAAGGGCACCTACGTCCTGGTCGGGTCGATCCAGTCGCTGCTCTCGGCGCCGTACCAGTCGGCGTACGTCACGAGCAAGCACGCCGCCCTCGGGCTGATCGACGTCCTGGCCGACGAGCACCAGGGCACCGGCATCCGGTTCGGCGCGGTCCTGCCGTCGACGATCGACACCCCGATCTACCAGAACGGCGCGAACTACACCGACAAGGCCTCGCACCCGCTGCCGCCGACCGTCTCGGTGCAACGTGCTGCGAAGGCCGTCGTCGCGCAGGCCGTGCACCCGAAGCGGAACCGCTACGTCGGTCGTCTGCAGGCCACGTTCGTCATCGCCGAGTTCGTCGTGCCGTGGCTGTTCCACCGGATCACGACGCCCGCGGTGGAGGTCTTCGCGCTCCGCGGACACCAGGCACCGACGGACGGCAACCTCTACGCGCCGAACGACGCCGGCAACGCCACCGACGGCGGCTGGGTCGCGAAGCGCCGCCGGGTCACCCGGCCGCTCGTGTGGCTCGGTCTCGCCGGCCTCGTGACGCTCGTCGTGCGGCGCGGCCGGCGCTGACGTCGCTGCCCCTCCCGATCCCGGTACTCTGCTGAGATCGGGCGGGAGGGGCACTGATGGACGGTCACGAGGCGCAGGCGGGCGAGTTCCACGAACGGGATCCGGGCGGGTCGGCCTGGACGGCGGTCCTGGTCCTCGCATGGACGGTGTTCGGGCTGGGCTTCCTGGCGCTCGCGATCTGGTGGAACGCCTTCGAGCTCGTGGACGTCGGACCGTCGTTCGGCCGTGCCGCGCTCGTCGCGCTGCCGCCCCTGGTCGTTCTGCACCTGGTGCACTGGGCCGTCCGGCGTCGGGCCGCCCGTCGAGCGGCCGACGCGGTCCACGCTGCCGTCCCGACCGTCGCGGGTCCGCCGACGTCGCGGCCCGCAGCAGCGTCGGGGTCGTCGACGACGCCGATCGCCACTGACCGCCCACCCGCTGCCGGCGACGCTCGCGCGACGGCCGCGGCCCTCGAGGCCGGCGCGATCGCGGTCCTCGGCGCCTACCGCTCCACGGTCCCCGCGCCGATCGCAGCGACCCGGATCGGCGGCCTGCCCGCGGTGCCCGAGGACTTCGAGTGGCCCGAGTGCCGGCACCACGGCGAACCGATGCAGTTCACCGCGCAGATCGAACACGAGGGTGCCCTCGTCAGTGTCTTCGTCTGCCAGTTCGATCCCGGCACGTGCGCCTCGTGGGAGGCGGACTCCGGGGCCAACGCGGCCTTCGTGTTCTCCGGTCGGGACCTCCGGCTCGCCGAGTACCCGGCGTCGCCGCACGGGGACCCCGACGACCCGGAACCGGCCTGGCCGCCGGTCACCGACGACGAGTACCTGCTCGGGCTCGCTGCGGCGACCACCCCGTCGGACGAGGACGAGCAGCTCGGGGTGCCCGACGACGTCTGGTTCGCCGGGCAGTACGGCGGGGAGCCCGACTGGATCCAGGACGACGAGACCCCCGACGGCCTGCGCTTCGTCGCCTCGATCGAGTCCGGTCCGCTTGAGTTCGACTTCGGTGACGGCGGGTCCGCCTACGTGTTCTCGGACGGGCAGCGGGCCGCGGTCCTCTGGCAGTGCTCCTAGGCCTTCCGCCGGCCTTCCTCGTCCAGGGCCCGGGCCTCGTCCCCGGCCCGCTCCAGCGCAGCGTCGGCGTCCACCGACAGGACGGATGCGGCCGGCAGCAGCGGCGGACGGCTGCGGGGCGCGGGGGAGCCACCGAAGGTCCACTCGCCGCCGAGCAGGAACGACCGGTCCGGTTCCGCGAGGGCCAGTGCCTGCGCCAGGTCCGTGAGCGGCGAGACCGGTGCCCCCTCGGACGGCTCGTCCCAGTTCGATGCCTCGCGGCGGACCTCGTCGCCGTACTGTTCGACGTCCTCGGCATCACCCCAGGACATGGTGACGAGTTGGTCCAGTGCCAGGTGCACGACGGCGTGCTCGGTCCGCTCGGCGACCGAGGCCACGTCCGCCAGGAAGGCACGGGCGGGCTCGTCGACCTCGGGCCAGGCCGCGGCGACGGCCGGCAGCCGACGTTCGAACGCACCACGGGCCTCCCGCCAGTCGATGACGACGTCGGTGACCGACGCGTCCGGCTCGTCGCCGTGCTCGACCGCGGTCCGGAGCCGCGCGAGGTGGGCGTCCCATGTCGCCGTGGGGACGAGGCCGACCCAGAGGAACGGCAGGACGTTCTGCACGTCCCACGTGCCGGTGGTCGCCGTCAGGTCCTCCGTCGCGGCCGCGGTCACCGCCCGTGCCTCGTCGGCCGAGCCCGGACGGATGAGCAGTGTCAGCTGGTTCCCCATCCGTCGGACACTACCGGCGGCCCGGGCGCTCATCCGCCCACCCGTAGGGTCGAGTCGTGTCATCGACCGCCAGCAGCAGCAGCCGTACCCGGACCACGCCGACCCTTCGCCGCGCGCTCGGCTCACTGGTCGGTCTCGCCACCGTCCTCGCCGGCCTCGCGACCGCGGCACCGGCATCGGCTCACTCCGGCCTCACCGGCAGCACGCCGGCCGAGGGTGCCGTCGTGACGAGCGACCTGCGCCAGGTGGACCTGACGTTCACCGAGGCGCCCCTCGCCGGACTCGACGCGGGCCTCCGCATCGAGGTCCGCGACCAGGCCGGCCAGGACGAGTCGACCGGGGACGTCACCGTCGCCGGAACGACCATGTCGAAGCCGGTGGACCTGTCCGCCGGACCGCACACGGTGCTCTGGCGGTACGTCTCGCCGGACGGCCACCCGATCGACGGGCAGGTCGCGTTCACGGTGCAGGCGGCGGAGACCCCGACGGCCTCACCGACCGCGACACCGAGCCGGGAGGGCCGTGGGTCCTCCGACACGTCGGTCACGGCGACGCCCACCCCGGTCGCGGGCGTCGCCGACGGGACCGCCGCCGACGCGTCGCCAGGCGCACTGCCGTGGGTGGTCGGCGGGGTGGTCCTCGTCGTCGTCCTCGGCGGCGTCGCGGTCGTGGCGAGCCGCCGCCGCGCTGCCCCGGCCGAGGACTGACCGGTCAGTTCGCCAGGTCGTCCAACCAGTTCGACCGCAGCCGGAGTGCCCGCTCGATGCTCCCGGCGACCGCCGCGACCCCGGCCGCGATGTTGACGACGAGCGGGATCTCGATCGCCAGTTCGAACGCGCCCACGGCCTGTTCGACCGGCGGGATCGCCGTGATGCCCTCGAGCAACTGGGGCACGGCGAGCCCCACACCCGCCAGCACGACCAGGGTCGACGTGGTGCCGATCGTCCGACTCAGTCCGGGGTGCTCGGCCGCCAGGCGGGCTCGGCGGCCCTCGGCGCTCCCGGGGAGCGGCGTCAGTTGGCGCGCCTCGCCCGTGGCGGCGACGAAGTGGCACCGACGCAGCCCGAAGGTGCCGACGGCGACCTCGATGTGACCCCCGGGGACCGGGAACCGCGTCGGGAGCGACGAGAGTGCGAGCAGTCGGCCGTCGCGGTACAGCCGGGCGCGGACGGCGCCGTCGTCACGGTCGCCCAGGTGGTTCACGTCGACCGTGTAGCTCGCCGTCAGCGTGGTGCCCGGGTCGGTCAGGTCGATCTGGAACAGCGACCGGGTCGCCACCTGCCACCAGCGCAGCGGCCGGAGCGGCTCCCCGTTGCCCTTGCGCACGCGCCGTTCCCGTCGGCGGTCGCGCCACCCGTCGTTCCCCATCGGCCCCCGCCTCCGCCCGTGGCGCTCTCGGCGCCGCCGTCACCGCTGTCGGGCACGCGACTGCGGACCGACTGGTGCGACCAGTGTCGCAGGCCGTGTCAGTGGGCGTCGAGGACCGCGGCCACCGCCTCCACCTCGACCAGCTGGTCGTCGTACCCGAGGACGGTGACGCCGAGCAGCGTGCTCGGGACGTCGTGCTCGCCGAACGCGTCACGCACGACCCGCCAGGCGGTGACCAGATCCGCCTGCCGCGACGACGCCACGAGCACGCGGGTGCTGATCACGTCCGTCAGGCGCGCGTCGGCATCCGCCAGTGCCTGCCGGAGGTTCGCGATGCACTGCGCGGCCTGCGCCGCGTGGTCGCCCGGGGCGACGGTCCTGCCGTCCTCATCCAGCGGGCACGACCCGGCCAGGAAGACGAGTCGGGCGTCGGCCTGCGCCGTCGCGGCGTGCGCGTACTCCGCCGGGCTGAGCACGCTGGAGCGGATCAGCTCGACGGCGCCGGGCCGTCCGCCGACCGTCACTCGAACATGTCCGCGAGCATCGCTGTCGCGTCCCCGTCCACCACGTGGGCGGACCGCGCCTCCGGCCAGCGCAGGACCCCGTCGTCCGGCCAGCACGGGACCACGTGGAGGTGCAGGTGCGGCACGCTCTGCCCCGCGTCCGCCCCGGTCGCGCTGAGCACGACGACCCCGGTCGCCCCGAGCGCCGCACGCATCGCCCGCCCGACCCGTTGCGCGAGCAGGTTCGTCGCCCGCAGCGCGTCCGGGGAGACGTCCAGCAGGCCCGTGGCGTGCTCGCGCGGGACCACCAGCGTGTGTCCCGGGGCGAGTTCCGACTCGGGCAGCGGCCGGAACGCGACGGCGTCCGGCTCGCGCTCGACCCAGGCCGTGCCCTGGTCGTCGTGCTCGATGAGGTGGCAGAAGACGCAGTCGTCCGGGAGGCCCACCCCCGTCACGCGCGCTCGTCCCGTCGTGCGCGGTGTGCGCGCAGGGCCTCGACCACGAGCGCGTGGTCGTCGTGCATCTCGAGGCCGCTGACACCGACCGCTCCGACGAGGGCGCCGCGGACGAGCAGCGGGAACCCGCCGCCGGCCGCCTGGTACTGCCGGGGGTCGAGCGCCGCGGCCTCGTCGAACGAGGACCCGCCGAGCTCGTACTGCGTCCGCACCGCCAGGGTGCTGTGCGCGAAGTGACGGACGACGCGGAACTTCCGGTCGAGCCAGGCGTCGTTGACCGCCGCGGACCCGGGCGTCGCGGCGTGGAAGACCCGCTGCTCACCGAAGGACACCGCGAAGCCCACGCCGAGACCGCGTTCGAGAGCGGTCGACCGCAACCACGTCCCCACCGCCCAGGCGTCGTCGAGGTCGAACGCATCGTGGTCGAGTTCGCGCTCCTCGGCCAGCAGCACGGCGAGCTTCTCGTCGGTCGGCAGGTCGCGGTAGCGGGCTCCGGTGGTGTCGGGCATGGTGCTCCTCACAGGGACGGCGGTGTCGCTCGTCACGGTAGCGGCTTCCTCCTATGGTGGGCACGTGGAGTTCCCGGGGGAGGCGGACGGCGCGCGTGACGCGTCGACCTCTCCGGGGTCACCCCGGGGCACGCAGTACCAGCAGGACCACACGCCCCGAGAGGCTCGGCGCGCTCCGCGCGCTCGCCCTCACGGAGGCACCGACAGGTCCCCCGGGAACCCCACGCCCCTCGACGTCGTCGCCACCGCGCTGGCCGACGCGTTCCTCGCCTCGGGCGGGTGGGACGCCGACCACCTGACCGCCGCCGGGTACGACGTCCTCGGCCTGGAGCGTGCGTACGTGGGACTGGCGGTCCGGGCGGCGCTCGAGACGTACCCACGGCCTCCCGTCGGTGCGCCGCGTCAGCTGGCCGCGGTGCTGGCCGGGTCCCCGCCGCTGGTGCGGCTGCACGACGCGCGGCGCGACCGCCGACCGGTGCGGGTGCTGCTCCGCCGCGCGGTCGCGGTGCAGGCGGTCCCGACCGTGTCGAGCCGCCTGCTCGTCGACACGCTGCCCGAGCTCGCGCGGGAACTCGACGTGACCGTCGGGCGGCTGCTCTGGCTCGCCGACACCCGCGGCTGGAACCGGCGCCCGGGCCCGTCGAGCCCGCTGCACCACCACCGTCACGAATGGGTGCGACGGCCCGGACGGACCCCGCGGCTGCTCGAGAAGCCGATGGACCTGCTCCGTCGGACGCAGCGCACCGTGCTCGACGAGTTGCTCGCGGTCCTGCCCGTGCACGACGCGGCGCACGGGTTCGTCCCCGGTCGCAGCGTCGTCACGGGCGCCGCAGTGCACGTCGGTCAGCCGGTCGTGGTGTCGGCGGACCTCACCACGTTCTTCGCGAGCGTCCGGGCGCAGTCGGTGTACGGGGTGTTCCGGAGCGCCGGGTTCGCCGAACCGCTCGCACACGTCCTCACCGGCCTCTGCACGCACCGGGTGCCGGTGCACGTCCTCACCGCGATGCCGGCCGGTGGTGACGCGGACGAGCGGGGTGCGCTCCGTCGGGTGCTCGCCGACTCGCACCTGCCGCAGGGGGCACCGACCTCGCCGGCGTTGGCGAACACCGTGCTGCGAAACCTCGACGCGCGGCTGGCGGGCTGGGCGGCATCGGTCGGTGCCGCGTACACGCGGTACGCCGACGACCTGACGTTCAGCGGCGGTGGCGAGCTGGCACGACGACCGGACGCGTTCCTCCGTGGTGTCGAGCGGATCGTCTCCGACCAGGGGTACAGGCTCAACGCCCGGAAGACCCGGGTCCGCCGTGCCGCTGTCCGTCAGTCGGTGACCGGCGTCGTCGTCAACGAGCGGACCGCTCCCGGCCGCCGCGAGGTCGACCGGCTGCACGCGATCCTGCACAACTGCGTCGTGCACGGTCCGGCGTCGCAGGACCGCGGCGGGCACGCGGACTTCCGAGCGCACCTGCTCGGCCGGATCGGCTGGGTCGCCCAGGTGCACCCGGCGCGGGCCCTCCGGCTGCGCGAGGAGTTCGACCGCATCGCCTGGTGACGAGGGACGCGTCAGCCGAACAGCTCGCGCAGCCGGGGGAGCGTGTCGGCGTCCTCGTGCGGACCGCCGCCCTCGTGGCCGTTGTACTCCCAGACGGTGATCTCCTTCGGCCCCGCCCACGCGTTGTACGCGGCGTACACGGTCGACGGTGGGCAGATCGGGTCCATCAGCGCGACCGAGAACCACGCCGGGGCGGTCGCGCGGGCCGCGTGCAGCACCCCGTCGAAGTACGCGAGCGTGCCGAAGACCCGGTCCGTCGCGGTGCGGTGCGTCGCCAGGTAGTCGACCAGCTCGTGGTACGGGTAGGCGTCGGTGATCTGTGTCGCGTGCCGGTGGTCGCACAGGAACGGCACGCGCGGGAAGACCCCGGCCAGCCCCTCGACCAGACCGGCGACGGCGATCGCCAGCCCGCCGCCCTGGCTGCCGCCGAGGACCGCGATCCGGTCGCTGTCGATCAGGTCGAGGTCGCGTGCGGCATCCACGGCACGGACGGCGTCGGTGGTCAGGCGCCGGTAGTAGTAGGTCTCGGGGGACTCGATCCCGCGCGTCATGACCCCGGGGATCGCGGGCCCGGTGCCGTCCGGGTCGGGAGTGTCGCCGGTCGCCCAGCCCGAGCCCTGGCCGCGGGTGTCCATGAGCAGGTGCGCGACGCCGGCTGAGGCCCAGAGCAGCCGCTCGGTGGGCAGGCCGCGACCGCCGCCGTAGCCGATGTACTCGACGACAGCGGGGAGCGGTGCGTCGGCGCTGCTGCCGGCGGGGACGGTGAGCCACGCGGCGATGCGCTGCCCGTCCCACCCGGCGAACGAGACGTCGTAGGTGTCGACGGTGGTCAGGCCCGTGTCGACCCGGTCGGCCTGCACGGCGATCGGGTGTTCGCGCGCGGCGGTGAGGGTGCGTCGCCAGAAGTCGTCGAAGTCGTCCGGTTCGGCGACGCTGCCGCGGTACGAGGTGAGGTCGGGTCCGGTGATGTCGGTGTACACGTTCCGACCCTGGCACGGCGTCCCGCTCGGCGGAAGGTGACCGCTGTGGATCGGATGGGATGGGATCAGACCGCGAGCGTCGGCTGAGCGTCCACTCGGGCCACTGCCGGATCCGCCCGACGTCCCCTACGCTGCACCTGAGAACCGATCTCACGAAAGGACGGCAACCATGACCGACACCACCCCCGAGACGCCCCAGGCCGACGAGCACCGCATCGCCGAACACGGCGTGGCCGAGCACGACCACGAGCAGGACGGCGGCGAGCACGCGCAGGTCGAGCACGGCGACCACGTCGACTTCGTGCACGACGGCCACCGCCACGCACGTCACGAGGACCACTACGACGAGCACTGATCCTCGCTGGTGACGCCCGGCGCTGATCGTGGCGCGGGCGCCTGCCGGACGGGAGGCGCGGTGCCGGACCGGTGCCGCGCCTCCCGTCCGGTGTGGGTGCCGTCAGGTGTGGTTGACGCGGTTGTCGATGGGCGAGTACCGTCAGGTTGACACGGTTGACGAGAGGGGTCCGATGGAATCGACACTGCACCGCACGCGATCCGCGGCCGAGGACCTGAGCCCGGCCGAGTCCGCGCTGCTGCAGGCACTGACCGAGCGGATCCGTCTCGGTGAGGCGGACGCCGCCCTCACCGACACCGCGGACGTCGATGCGTTGGCCGAGCGGATGCTCGCCGCGCTGCCGACCGTCAAGCACGAGACCGACGCGCTGATCGGGCCGTTCTACGACACCGCTTCACTGGCGAACTGGCGGGGCGTCACCCGGCAGGCGATCCACAAGGCGACCCAGAAGCGCGACCTGATCGGGCTGAAGATCGGCGACGGCACCCGGGTGTTCCCCGCGTTCCAGTTCGGTCGGACCGGGACACCGCTGCCGCATCTGCGCGACGTGCTCGACCTCATCGACCGCGACGCCATCGACCCCTGGGGCAGTGCGCTCTGGCTCAACACGGTCGCCGACGAGTTCGGCGGGACGACCGCCGCGCAGGCACTCCGCGACGGGCGGGTCGAACCGGTCCTGATCGCCGCTCGCCGAGCCGCCCACGCCTGGCATGCCGACGCCTGAGCGGGAACCGGCGCGGACCGACGTCGCGCAGCAGCCACCGGCCGACGACCTCGACCTGACCGGCTTCCCGGCTGCCGAGTCGCGCGGAACGACGTTCTACCGGGCCAAGCGGCACGACCGCGGGGCGTGGTGGTTCGCATCGACACCCGCCGACGCCGACGGCGTGGACGGCGGCCGGTTCGACCTCGCCGACCCGCGGGGCACCTGCTACTGGGCGGACTCGGTCGAGGTCGCGGTGCGCGAACGGCTCGCCCACCACACGCTCACCACGAACACCGTGTTCGCCGCACGGGCGCGCGAGATGGTCGTCGTGGCGGCACGGGCCTCCCGGGGGCGACGCTTCGCCGACGTCACGGACCCGGCAGCCGTGCGGTCGGGGGTCGGGGCGGAACTGCAGACGATGGGGGACTACCGCGTCCCCCAGGCCTGGGCCCGGGCGTTCGATGCGTCCGGGTTCGCCGGCGTCCGCTACAGCACCCGGTTCACCAGCGCCGCCGCAGCCAATGCCTGGGCGGTGTTCGGCGACGCCGGCATCCCGCGCAAGCCCCGGCCGGAGCGGGTCCACCGGGACGGCATCGCCGCGTGTCGGGAGTCCGGCATCCGGGTGCTCGAAGACGGCGCACAGGCCGGACCGGAGCGGTTCACGTTCGTCACGCCGCCGCGCTGAGGGACACCGCTCCCGCTGCTGTCGGTGGCTCGTCCTACCGTGCGGGTCGTGGCCGAACCAGTGGATGCGTGGTGGCGCCGGCGACAGTGGTCGCGCGGTGTCCCGGTGCCGTACGCCGTCGGCGAGTTCCGCGCTGAGTGGGCGTCGTGGCCCGTCCTGGTCCGGCAGTACCACCCGGACTGGAACGCGGGCGTCGTCCTGACCCAGATCCCGCCGGCCGCCGACGTGCTGCTGACGTGGGAGTGCGACGTCGGTCACGTCTTCGTCGCCACCCCCAGCGAGCAGCGGTCCCGTCCTGGTCGTGAGCGCCGTCGGTCCGTCTGGTGCCCGGAGTGCGCCGTCCTCGCCCAGCCGCAGCGGTGGCCGGTGCTGCCCGAGGACTGGCCGTCCGCCGTCCCGGTCCCGCAGCGCGCCGTGCGGTCGAGCGGGCGACAGACCCTGCCCGCCGCGCCCGCTCGGGGACTGCCGGGAGGCGCGGTCGCCTCGTCGCGCCGGACGCCCGCCCGCACGCGCACCGGCAGCACGGCCGGCCGCGGGCGCAGTACCCGGACGGCCGCGCCCCGGACGATCTGCCCGAAGACCCCGCGGCTGCCGTCGGGGGAGTCGTTCGTCAGCCAGTGCGCGCCGGCGCCGGCCTCCGCGGTCGAAGCCGAGCTCCGCGCCGGGCTGCGCGCCCGCCTGGACCTGACGTTCGAGCACACCGCGATCCGCCTGGACCGGCCGTTCCACGAGCACGTCGAGGTCTGGCCGGACATCATCCTGCCGGAGCTGCGCGTCGCGATCGAGTACGACTCCACCGGCCGGCACGGGCTCGAGCACGTGGGTTCGCGCGAGGAGTCCGACCGCCGGAAGGACCGCGCCACCCGGGCCGTCGGGTGGGAGGTCGTCCGGATCCGCACGGGTCGGCTGCCCGTCCTCGGCCCGTGGGACCTGCAGGAGTCCGGGGTGTCGGGCCGCACGATCGACCGGCTCGTGGACGTCCTCCGCGAGATCCGCGGCCCGCTGTTCGTCGACGCCTACGCGCGCTGACGGGCGTCCGTCCGGGCCCGGCTCAGCCCCGGAGCGCCAGCGCCTCGCTCATCCACCGCGTGTGCAGCGCCCACGGGTCCGGCACACCGGCGGCCACGACGTCGATGTGCGCCAGCAGCTCCGGCGTCACCCGGAACCACTCGGTGCCCGGGTACCGCGAGGCGGCGAACTCCGCGTGCCGCTGCCGCTCGAGGGAACGGTCACCGCGCTCGAACCCGAGCAGGTCCTGGTGGGCGATCCGACCGAGGCGCTGCCGCGGGTTCGCGGTCGTACCGATCTTGACCCGGTCGCCGGTGTCGTCGCGCATCCGCAGGTAGTACACGACGTCGACCCGCGGTGCGCCGAGCTCACCGTCCGGCACGTCCCCGAAGCGCCACTCGCAGACGGCGCAGACCGAGCCGGACGGGAACCGCACCCCGATCCGGCCGCCGCAGACCAAGCACGGCCCGGGCAAGAGGTCCTCGACCCCGACGTGCTCGGCCGCGAACTCGGCGACCAGCGTGACGTGTCCGGTGCACAGCGGCACCGGGGCCTCGGGGGAGACCGCTGCCGTGCAGCCGGGGATGCAGCAGCGCGCGGGACTCTCCGACCGGACCATGCGCGGCACGCTACCGACGGCCACCGACGCCGCCGGGTCGGTGGGCACTGCCGGGCTCAGTCCTCGAAGACCACGCCGATCGGTTCGCGCTTCTCCTCCTGGAACCGGTCCTCGGCGCGTCCGAGCGCCCAGTACGCCGACAGCGACAGGTCGGCCTTCTCGAGCCCCCAGTCGTCCTGCAGCACCCGACGGATCGCCTTCACCGCGGCCCGCTCGCCGTGCGCGAAGACCCTCACCGCTCGGGAGGGACGGGGCAGCTCCCGGGTCGCGGCCAGCAGCAGCGTGCCCGGCTCGGCACCCGCCGCGTCGCGGTGCAGCCAGCGCAGCTCGACGCCGGCCGGGTGCACGAGCGGCTGTTCGTCGGCGGGGCCGGCCACCTCGACCAGGGCGACACCCGTGGCGGACGGGAGCATGGCCTCCAGGGCGGCGCCGATCGCGGGCAGGGCGCTGTCGTCACCGAGCA
The DNA here is from genome assembly GCF_034045095.1 of Curtobacterium sp. CFBP9011. Classification (NCBI taxonomy): domain Bacteria; kingdom Bacillati; phylum Actinomycetota; class Actinomycetes; order Micrococcales; family Microbacteriaceae; genus Curtobacterium; species Curtobacterium sp. CFBP9011. The sequence goes on along the minus strand of NZ_JAXCWN010000002.1, from coordinate 615,474 downwards.
GCACGTGGGTGACCTCGGGGTCCGTGGAGGGTGCCCAGCCGCCGCCCGGACCGGACAGCGCGATGCGGTCGCCGGGGCGGGCCGCCGCGGCCCACGGTCCGGCGAGGCCGTCGGTGCCGTGCACGACGAAGTCGATCGCGATGGTCCGGGTGACGGGGTCGACGGCGCGGACGGTGTAGGTGCGGCGAGCGGGCAGGTCCGACTTCGGCATCGTGGCGCGGAGGGCGTCGAGGTCGTAGGGCGGCTGCAGGCCGGTACCCGGCTTCGGCAGCATGAGCTTGACGTACTTGTCGGTGGTCGCCAGGCGTTCGGGGTCGGCGGACTCGACGAACGCGTCGTACCCGGGGCCGCCGAGGTGGACGCGGACCATGTGCGGGCTGAGGCGCTCGGTGCGGTCGACGACCAGGACGTGCTGCGGGCGGTTCGGCTTCGGGCTCATCGTCGGACGAGCCTCCTTTCCTGGGTCTTCCCGCCGGAGGGTGACGACGGACACCTTGTGAGGTTAGCCTCACCTCATGAGCACGAACGTCGTCCCGTTCTCCGAGGCCCTGCGGGTCCGGACACGGCGCTCGCACGGGGTCACGGCCGGCCACGGCTTCATGCACGACCTGGCGGAGGGCCGGTGTGACGTCGCCGACTACGCGACGCTCCTCGGGCAGTACGCCTTCGTCTACGACGCGCTCGAGTGCGCAGCCGACCGGATGGCCGACCACCCGGTCGCCGCCCCGTTCGTGACCAGCCGACTCACGCGCATGCCGGGCATCCGCGCGGACCTGGAGTTCCTGGTCGGCCCGGACTGGGACGAGCTGCTCACCCCGCTGCCCGCCACGACGGCGTACGTCCGGCGACTCAACGAGGTCGCGGCGACGTGGCCCGGCGGGTTCGTCGCCCACCACTACACGCGCTACCTCGGCGACCTGACCGGCGGTCACGCCATCGGACGCCTGCTCGCCGACCAGTTCGGGTTCGAGACCAACGGCGTCCTGCTCTGGATCTTCGACCAGGTCGCCGACCCCGCCGCGTTCACCGACACGTACCGCGCCGAACTCGACGCGGCGCCGTGGAGCGACGACGAGCGGGAGCGCGTGATCGCGGAGGTGGAGCTGGCCTACCGGCTCGACGCCGGGCTGCTCGCCGCGGTGGACGGGATGCGTCTGCCGTCCGCCCTCGCCGACCCGGCCTGAGCGCGAGTCGCGACGGTCCCAGCAGGCCGTCCGGACGGTCGTCGTCACGTGACGTCGGCGCCCGGTACGCTGCTGCCACGCCGGGACAGCCCGGACCGACCCGGGAAGGACGAGATGACGGCGATCGACGGTTCGACGCGCTTCGGACGCGCGCGTGACGACGTCAGCGGAGCGGTCGACAGCGACCTGCGTGCTGACGTGCGGTACCTCGGCAACCTGCTCGGACGGGTGCTCCGCGAGACCGGCGGTGACGACCTGCTGCGCGACGTCGAGTCGCTGCGCCAGGCGGTGATCGACGCGTACGAGGGCACCGACGAGGACGGCGCCACCCGCGCCGAAGCGGTGGTGGCCACGTTCTCCGCCGAGCGTGCCGAAGAGGTCGCCCGGGCGTTCACCTCGTACTTCCACCTGGTCAACCTGGCCGAGGAGCACCACCGCGTCCGGGTCCTCCGTGCCCGCGGGGACGACGGCGGCCAGCCGGGGGACTCGTTCCCCGCCACGTTCGTCGAGCTCGTCGAGCAGGTCGGCGCCGACGAGGCCGCTGCCCGGCTCGAGGGCCTGCGGTTCCACCCGGTCCTCACCGCGCACCCGACCGAGGCCCGCCGTCGTGCGGTGACCACGGGCGTCCGCCGCATCACCGACCTCATCGACGAGCGCGACCGCACGAAGAACGCGACCGCCCGCGCCGAGAACGAGCGCCGTCTGCTCGAGGAGATCGCGACGCTCCTGCGTACCTCGCCGCTCCGCACCACCCGGCCGACCCCGCTCGACGAGGTCCGCACCGCGATGAGCGTGTTCGACCAGACCCTGTTCGAGATCGTGCCGCAGGTGTACCGGCTGCTCGACGACCGGCTGCAGGGCGACGACGCCGGCCGTGCCCCGGTGCAGGCTCCGGCGTTCGTGCGCTTCGGCACCTGGATCGGCGGCGACCGCGACGGCAACCCGCACGTCACCGCCGACGTCACGCGCCAGGCCGCCGAGATCGCGGCTGAGCACATCCTGCTCGGGCTGACCCGGGCCGCGACCCGCATCGGCAGCGCCCTGACCCTCGACGCCGACCACACCCCGGGGGACGCCGGCCTCACCGCGCTGGTCGCCGCGCAGGAGTCCTTGGACCCCGACGTCGCCGAGCGCATCGGCATCCGTGCGCCCACCGAGACCCACCGCCGCGCGCTGCTGTTCATCGCCGCCCGCATCGACGCGACCCGTCGCGACGACCGACCGCTGGCGTACCGCGGCCCGGACGAGCTCCTCGCCGACCTGCACGTGGTGCAGGCGTCACTGACGGCCGCCGGGGCGCTCCGTGCCGCGAACGGCGAGCTGCAGAACCTCGTGTGGCAGGTCGAGACGTTCGGGTTCCACCTGGCCGAACTCGAGATCCGCCAGCACTCCCAGGTGCACCGCACCGCCCTCGCCGAGATCCGTGCCGGTGGTGCCCTGAGCGAGATGACCGAGGAGGTCCTCGCCGTCTTCCGCACCATCGCCGACCTGCAGCGCCGCTACGGCGTCCGGTCGGCCAGCCGGTACATCGTGTCGTTCACCCAGTCCGCCGAGGACCTGGCGAACGTGCACGAACTCGCCGTCGCCGCACTCGGGTCGGTCGAAGCCGCCCCGGTGCTCGACGTCATCCCGCTGTTCGAGACCTTCGCCGACCTGCACGCCAGCGTCGACATCCTCGACGAAGCCGTCCGCACCGAGCCGTTCCAGCGTCGCCTCGGTGCGACCGGGCGCCGGCTCGAGGTCATGCTCGGCTACTCGGACTCCTCGAAGGACGTCGGCCCGGTGTCGGCGAACCTGGCGCTCTACGACGCCCAGGCCCGGATCGCGTCCTGGGCGGCGGAGCAGGACGTCGAGCTGACGCTGTTCCACGGCCGCGGCGGCTCCCTCGGCCGCGGCGGCGGTCCGGCGAACGAAGCCGTGCTCGCGCAGCCGCCGGGGTCCATCGACGGCCGCCTGAAGCTCACCGAGCAGGGTGAGGTCATCTTCGCCCAGTACGGCGACCAGGACATCGCGGCCCGCCACCTGGAGCAGATGGCCTCGGCCACGCTCTTCGCGTCGTCGCCCTCGAACGAGGCTCGCACCGCCGTCGCCGCCGAGCGCTTCGCCGACCTGGCGCAGCAGCTCGACGACGTGTCCCGCGCGGCGTTCTACGACCTGGTCAAGGCCGACGGCTTCGCCCCGTGGTTCGCCCGCGTCACCCCGATGGAGGAGCTCGGGCTGCTGCCGCTCGGGTCCCGTCCGGCCCGCCGTGGTCTCAGCGTCGAGTCGCTCGAGGACCTCCGGGCGATCCCGTGGGTGTTCTCGTGGACGCAGGCCCGGATCAACCTGGCCGGCTGGTACGGCCTGGGTTCGGCGCTCGAAGCGGTCGGTGACCTCGACCTGCTCCGCACCGCGGCCGCCGAGTGGCCCCTCTTCGCGGCGCTGATCAAGAACGTCGAGATGTCGCTCGCGAAGACCGATGTCCAGATCGCCCGTCGGTACCTCGAGCTCGCGGACCGCGACGACCTCGGTCGCAAGGTCCTGGACGAGATGGATCGGACCCGCTCGTGGGTCCTCCTGATCAGCGGCGCCGAGGACGTGCTCGAGGACCGGCCCGTGCTCGCGCGCGCCGTCCGACTGCGCTCCCCGTACGTCGACGCCCTGTCGCACCTGCAGCTGCGCGCGCTCCGGGCGATCCGGTCGTCCGGCAGTTCCGACACCACCGACGGCGACCACCGGCTGCTCCTGCTGACGGTGAACGGCATCGCCGCCGGCCTGCAGAACACGGGGTGATCCCCCGGACCGGGGGCACGGACGCCAGCGCGTCCTGTTCCCCCGGTCGCCACGACCCGTTAGCCTCCGATGAGGCACGCGCAGACTCTCGAGGGGGCCCCACACACAATGGACATCGTCGTACACGAAGCCGGCACCGAAGCGGCGGTGTTGGAGTGCTCCGGCCGCCTGAACATGGTGTCGGCACCAGCCTTCCGCGAGACCGTCGCCACGGTGATCGAGGGCGGCCGTCCCCGTGTCGCCGTCGAGCTGTCGCGCGTCGAGTTCCTCGACTCCTCGGGTCTCGGTGCGCTCGTCGGTGCGTTGAAGACCGCTCGGCAGGCCGGTGGTGACCTCCGGATCGCCGCACCGTCCGAGCAGGTCGCGATGGTGCTGAAGCTGTCGAACATCGACAAGATCCTCCGCAGCTACGCCGACGGTGACGAAGCCGTCCGCGAATGGGTCTGACCGGGGCCGTCGTGGGCGAGCACCGGCTGGACTTCGCGTCGCCGCCCGACGACGTCTCCTCGGTGCACGACTTCCTCAGTGACGTCTGGACGGCCGAGCCCGCCGTCAGTGTCGAGGACCGCATGGCCCTCGAACTCGCGATCATCGAGCTCGCCTCCAACGTGATCGAGCACGCGGCGGCGGGCGGGCAGGTCACGTGTTCGCTGACGCTCGCGGTCGCCAGCGACGCTCTGGAGGCCCGGATCACCGACGACGGCCAGCCCGCGTCCGTCGACGTGGCCGGCGCCACCCTGCCGGACGACATGGCGGAGGGCGGGCGTGGACTCGCCCTCGTGCAGATGGTCGTCGACGAGCTGCGCTACGACCGTCTGGGTGACGAGAACCGCTGGACGGTCCGGAAGGCCACCCGCGCGGTGTGAGCCGCTTCCCGCGTCGGGTCCATCCAGATGCATGAAGTTCGCGCGGCGCGTGTCACGATTCCCCGGATGACCGCCACCATGGACCCCCGGACCGTCTTCGAGACGTCCGGAGCCGATCTCGACGCCGCTCGGTCGATGTTCGAGCAGACCTACGAAGCGTCCGGGTTCCTGCCCGAGCGGACCGAGCGGGCCTTCGGGTACCGCTTCCGGACCGTCGGCGACCAGGCGATGTCCCTGCGGTCGACGCGGTTCGACGCCCGCATGGTGGGCGACGTCGACTCCGGCGACCAGATCAGCGTCGCCTGGGTGACGGACGGCGGTGGCGTGCTCGACGTCGGTCGTGACGAGGTCGCCCTGACGCCCGGTCGGCCGGTGGTGTTCCCCGTCGGACGTCCGTACCGCTTCGACCTGGCCGACGTCCGGCAGAGCGTCGTGCAGTTCGACCGCACCTTCCTCGAACGGGTGGCCGCCGAGGCGTACGGCACCGAGCCCGGCACCCTGGTGTTCGACCACACGGTGGTCCCCGGTGCCGAGGCCGTGCGCGCCTGGAACCACCAGGTGCAGGAGGCCTCCCGCGTCGTGCTCGGCAACACCCCGATGTCCGTGCTGGCCTTCGCCGACACCGCTCGTCGGACGGCTCTGGCGCTCCTCAGCACCTTCCCGCACCACGTCGCCGCCCGCCAGGTCCCGCTGCCCGCGGGCGCCACCGGCCGTGTGCGTTCAGCGATCGAGTACATGCACGCCGCCGCGCACACCCCGATCACCACGACCGACGTCGCCGAGCACGTCGGCCTGAGCATCCGCGGCCTGCAGCAGGCGTTCCAGCGGCAGGTCGGCATCGCACCGAACGCCATGCTGCGGGGCATCCGGCTGGACCGGGTCCGCGACGAACTGCGCGAGGGCACGCCGGCCGACACCACGGTGGCGAGCGTCGCCGTGCAGTGGGGCTTCGCGCACCTCGGTCGGTTCTCGGCCGCGTACGCACGACGGTTCGACGAGTACCCCCGCGACACCCTGCACAGCTGACGAGCACGGCGGGACCGACCGCGGGCGCCTGAGTCGCGACACGCCGCTCGACTCCGGGCGACATGCCACCGGATCCCGCGACACTCCGCGGATGTCCGCGCTGATGGAGCGTGCGATATTCATACTCCTCACATGGAGACGCAGTCCGGAGCACGCACGCCCCTCGTGGACCCCTTCGGTCGCGAACTCGAGGAGTGGTTGCACGACGCCCCGGCCACGCGGTCGCCGTACCTCGCAGACCTCGTCGTCCCGCCGGTCACCGGTCCGGTTCGACGCCCCGTGCTCCCGCCGGTGGACGTCGAGGAGCCGGTCGCGGACGCACCGGCCGTCGAGCAGCCGGTCGCGGACGAGCCGGTCGTCGAACTCGCCGAGACCGCTCCCGAACCGGCTCGCGTCGTCTCCGGCGACGACCGCGCCTTCCGCCGCGACCGCGACCGCGCGCGCCACGTCGCCGTCTGCGCCCCCTCCTTCCCCGAGCCGCCCGAGCGCCTGGCCCTCCGGTTCGACGACCTCGCCGTCGCACTCGATGCCTCGAGCGGCCGCACGACCATCGAGCGCATCGACCTGCTCGAGGACGAGGTCCGCGTCCGTGACGAGGACCTCGCCCGCCTGGCCGCCTGGGAGGCCGTGGTCGCCGACAGCACCGACGCCGAGGTCGACGGCGCGCGGGCGTTCGCTCGCGAGGTCTTCGCCGACCTCCTGGCCGACGCCGCCCGCGACGCCGAGCGCCGCAAGCGTGCCGCCCTCCGCCGCGCCGCCACCGCACCGGTCCGCGTCGGCGCCGTGCGTCCGCTCCTGCCGGCCCCGCACCGCGCGGTCGCCGAGCCGGTGTCGGTCGACGTCCCGGCCGACGACGCCGACCTGGTCGCAGCGCCCGTCGGACCGCAGGCCGCCGTCCGACCGGTGTCGAGCCTCCAGACCGTTTCGCCCTCGTCGCCGCCGGTCGCCGCGTCCGGCCGCCCGACCCCGCTGGTGCAGCCGGTGACCGGCCCGACGGTCATCGACCGCGAGGCCTTCGCCGCCGTGCTCCGCGCCCACACGGGCGAGCAGCCCGTCGTCTCCGTCGAGGTCCCGGTGACCGCACCGGTCGGCGCGACGCAGTCCGCCGACGACACCGTCGCGACGGACATCGTGGACGCACCCGACCGGGAGGCCCGTGCCGACGCCGCGTCGACCGCACCGACCGGCTGGTGGTCGCGTCTCGTCGCCCGCCTGCTGCACCTCGTCGGCCGTCGCTGACACCCGGGTCGACCCCGCCGTCTCGGTACACTGACGGGATGCCGACGCTCCGAGAACTGCAGTCCGCCGTCGAGTCCCTGTGGCCGGCGGCCGGGGCGGAGTCCTGGGACTCCGTCGGCCTCGTCTCCGGCGACCCGGACGCCCTGGTCGAGCACGTCCACCTCGCCGTCGACGCCGTGCCGGACACCGCGCGCGAAGCCGTCGCAGCCGGGGCGGACCTGCTCCTGACGCACCACCCGCTGCTGCTCCGGGGCGTGACCACGATCGACGAGTCCACCTACAAGGGCTCCGTCCTCGCCACCCTCGTCCGTGGTGGGTGTGCACTCCTCGCCGCGCACACCAACGCCGACGTCGTGACCACCGGCACCTCCGCCGTCCTCGCCGACCGGATCGGACTGCAGGACCCGCGTCCGCTCGAACCCGCGTCCGACGGTGTGAGCGGGATCGGCCGGGTCGGTGTGCTCGCCGAACCGGTGCCCCTCGGCGTGCTCGCCCGACGGATCGTCGACGTCCTGCCCGCCACCGCGACCGGGGTCCGCGTGTCGGGGGAGTACGACCGACCCGTCCGCACGGTCGCCCTCTGCGCCGGCGCGGGTGACGCGTACCTCGGCAACGCCGAGGTCCGGGCCGCCGACGTCTACGTCACGAGCGACCTACGGCACCACCCCGCCTCCGAGTTCCGCGAGCAGGCGATGGTGGCCGAGGGCCCCGCGCTCATCGACACCTCGCACTGGGCGACCGAGTGGCTCTGGCTCGACGTCGCCGCCGAGCAGCTCCGCGCCGCCACCGGGGTCCGCGTCACCGTGAGCGACCTCCGAACCGACCCGTGGGACTTCGCCGTCCTGCCATCCGCCCCCAACGAAGGAGCCTGACCATGAAGGCAGCACCCGAGGACCAGGCCATCCTGCTCGACGTCCAGCGACTGGACAACGACATCACCCGGCTGGCCCACCGGATCAGCTCCCTGCAGAAGGGCGAGCACCTCACCGAGCTCGGCACCCGTGCCGCCGGCCTGCGCAGCCAACTCGCCGCCGCCACCGGGGACGTCGAGGACGCCGAGCGCGACCTCGCCCGCCTCGAGTCGGACACCGCCACCGCCCAGGCACGCATCGAACGCGACACCACGCTGCTGCAGAACGTCGGCAACGCCAAGGACGCCGCTGGACTGCAGAACGAGCTCGACTCGTTGAACCGCCGGACGAACGACCTCGAGACGCAGGAGCTCGAGGTGATGGAGACGCTCGACCGTCTCCGCGCCCGGGTCGGCGACATCGAGAAGCAGCTCGCCGACATCGACGCCGAGCGCGGCCGGCTGATGGGCGTCCGCGACGACGGCATCGCCCGGTTCGAGAAGGACCGCGTCGCCGCCGTGCAGTCCCGCGCCGACGTCGCCGCGAAGGTGCCGGCCGACCTCCTCGCACTGTACGAGCGCCAGCGTGCCCGGTACGGCTTCGGGGCGTCGCTGCTGCAGGGCGGCGTGTCGACGGCGTCCGGCGTGGCGCTGAACAACTCCGACCTGGCCACGATCCGGGCTGCGGCGCCGGACGACGTCCTGCTCTGCCCGGACAGCGACGCGATCTTGGTGCGGACGGCCGAGTCCGGCCTGTAGGCGCGGGGCGGCGCCGCCGCCGCTTCCGCTGCTTCCGCGGAACGCCGCCGCTTCTGCGAGACGCCGCCGAACCCGGCGGCGTCTCGTGTGTTCCGCGGTGTCTCGCGGCGGTGGACGCCGGCCGGTGTCCTGGGGCGTGCCGGGCGGGAGGCGCGGTGCGGGCTGGTTGCGTGCCTCCCGGCCGCCGAGACGCGCCCGTCTGCATGCGCCGTCGGCGGGTCGAGACGCCGCTGCCGACGCGAAACGCCGCTGCGTGCGTGAGACGCCGCCGAATCCGGGGGCGTCTCGCGCGTTCCGCGGTGTCGCGCGGCGGCGGGCGCCGGCCGGTGTCCTGGGGCGTGCCGGGCGGGAGGCGCGGTGCGGGCTGGCCGCGTGCCTCCCGGCCGCCGAGACGCGCCCGTCTGCATGCGCCGCCGTCGTCCGGGCGAGACGCCGCGGAATTCGGGGGCGTCTCGTGCGCTCTGCGGCGTCGCGGCGTGAGCACGACAGCCCGGCACCTCGCGGTGCCGGGCTGTCGTGTCGGTACGGACTGGGGCGAACGGGCCGGCCGTACGCCGGGTTCTGTCCCGCGGCTTGCACCGCGGTGACGGCCATCTCTCTCGGACCGACGTTGCCGTCGGCCTCCAGCGGTCTACCCGAGGACTCGGCGAGCAGCCTCAGCGTCCTCTGTCTGACCTTGCTCCGGGCGAGGTTTACCGAGCAGATCCGGTCACCCGGATCCCTGGTGGTCTCTTACACCACCGTTTCACCCTTACCGACGTCACCGCCGGCGGTCTGTTCTCTGTGGCACTGTCTCGCGGATTGCTCCGGGTGGGTGTTACCCACCGCCCTGCTCTGTGGAGCCCGGACGTTCCTCGGCACTCCCGGGGGAGTGACGCGACCGTCTCACCGACCCGTTCGCTCCGAGGAGTCTACCGGCCCGCCCACGCCGCCGGGCTCCGACTCCGAGGTGCGTCCCGTCGGCCGGTCCCGACACCCCGCACGTCGTCCGCCGAGCGGTCACGAAACGTCGGTCCCGCACGCGGAGAACGACGTTTCGTGACCGGTCGGCGCGGAGCACACGGGGTGTCGTGACCGCTCGGCGCGGAGCAGACGGGCGCGCCGGACGGACGAGCGCGCCGGAGGCACCGGCAGGTCAGCGGGAGCTGCGTGCCGCCAGGGTCGCCGCGCCGATGATGCCCGCGTTGTTCCGGAGCGTCGCGGGGATGATCTCCGCCTGCAGGTCGAGCAGCGGCAGGAACTCCTCGTACTGCTTCGACACGCCACCGCCGACGACGAAGAGCTCCGGGGACAGCAGCGCCTCGAGCCGGGAGTAGTACTTCTGCAGGCGCTTCGCCCAGTGCTTCCAGGTCAGGTCGTCCCGCTCCTTGGCCGCGAAGGACGCCTTCGTCTCGTAGTCGACGCCCTCGATCTCCAGATGGCCGAGCTCCGCGTTCACGATGAGCACGCCGTCGTTGATGAGCGCCGTGCCGATGCCGGTGCCGAGCGTCGTCATGATGACGAGTCCGTCGCGGCCCTTCGCGGCACCGAACTGCTGCTCGGCGAACCCGGCGGCGTCGGCGTCGTTGACGAAGTGGATGGACCGGCCGAGCTCCTTCTCGAAGAGCGCCTCAGCCTCGAAGCCGATCCACTTCTTCGACACGTTGGCGGCCGACATGGTCTTGCCGTCACGCACGATCGCCGGGAAGCAGACACCCACCGCGACGTCCGACGCGGGGGACAGGTCGTCCAGGATCGACTTGGCGACCTCGACGATGTCGTGCGGCTTGCCACCCTCGGGCGTCGCCTTCTTGATCCGGTCGGTGGTGAGTTCGCCGGTCGCCGTGTCGACGATCGCGCCCTTGATGCCTGTTCCGCCGATGTCGACGCCGACTGCGAGTGAGGTCATGGGGAGCGGTGCCTTCCGTAGGTGGCTCGTGTCCGGCACGGTCCCGGGATCGGGTGCGCCGCGGGTGGTCAGGAGACGGTGAGGAGTTCGGTGCCGCGTTCGGTCACCAGGAGCGTGTGCTCGAACTGCGCGGTCCAGGAGCGGTCGCGCGTGGTGACGGTCCAGTCGTCGGCCCAGATGTCGGCCTCGATCCCGCCCAGGGTCAGCATCGGCTCGATCGTGAAGACCATGCCCGGCTCGATCACGGTGTCGTAGCGGACGTCGTCGACGTGCGGGATGACGAGCCCGGAGTGGAACGCCCGACCGACCCCGTGTCCGGTGTAGTCGCGGACGACCCCGTACCCGAAGCGCTTGGCGTAGGACTCGATCGCGCGGCCGATGACGTTGACCTGCCGACCCGGCGCGACGGCGCGGATGCCGCGGTGCATCGCCTCTTCCGTCCGGGTGACGAGGTCCTGGACCTCGGGCGCCGCCTGCCCGACCACGAAGGTCCGGTTGGTGTCGCCGTGCATGCCGTCCTTGTACGCGGTGATGTCGATGTTCACGATGTCGCCGTCCTGCAGCACGGTGTCGTCGGGGATGCCGTGGCAGATCACCTCGTTCAACGACGAGCAGAGCGACTTCGGGTACCCGCGGTAGCCGAGCGTCGAGGGGTAGGCACCGTGGCCGACGATGAACTCGTGGCCGATCCGGTCGAGTTCGTCGGTCGTGACGCCGGGGCGGATCGCCACGCCGACGGCGTCGATGGCCTGCGAGGCGATGCGGCCCGCGGTGCGGATGCGCTCGACCTCGTCCGGAGTGTAGGTGTCGCCGAGGCCGTGCTCGTGCGGTTCGACCTTGCCGACGTACTCGGGGCGCTCGATGTCCCGTGGGACCGGCCGCTGCGGGGAGATGCGGCCAGCGGTCAGGTGTCCGTGTTCGTCCCGGGGCATGCGCTCCACTCTAGCGGCGTGTCGGAGCCGACCGCCGCCTCCCGGCCGTGGAGCCGGGCACGGACGACCGGGGCCTGCCGGATGACCCGGGCCCGGCCTCCCGGACGACCCGGGCCGGCCCGGGTACGGTCGGCCCCATGACCGACGAGCGCATCGAATCCCAGTGGTGGTACAACGACAAGACCGGCGAGGTCGAGCAGGGCCTCAAGTCGACCAACCGTCACCACATCGGCCCCTTCGCCACCCGTGACGAGGCCGCGCACGCCCTGGACCGCATCCAGTCCAACAACGAGCGCGCCGACGCCGCGGACACGGAAGGTTGACCACTAGCCTGTGACAACGGTCGTGGACCGGACCAGCTGAACTCGGAAAGGTCGTGCATGGACAAGCAGACGGACTTCGTGCTCCGCACCATCGAGGAGCGCGGGATCAAGTTCATCCGACTCTGGTTCACCGACGTGATCGGCACCCTCAAGTCGGTCGCCATCGCGCCGGCTGAGGTGGAGGGTGCGTTCGCCGAGGGCATCGGGTTCGACGGCTCCGCGATCGAGGGCCTGACCCGCTCGTACGAGGCCGACGTGCTCGCGCACCCGGACCCCTCGACGTTCCAGATCCTGCCGTGGCGCGGGGAGATCGACCCGACCGCCCGGATGTTCTGCGACATCACGACGCCGGACGGGCAGCCCGCCGTGGCCGACCCCCGCAACGTCCTGAAGCGGACCCTGGCCCGGGCGAGCGACCGCGGGTTCACGTTCTACACGCACCCCGAGATCGAGTTCTACCTCCTCAAGGACCGCGACTGGAAGGACGGCGGCCCGAAGCCCGTCGACCAGGCCGGCTACTTCGACAACGTCCCCGGCGGCAGCGCGCACGACTTCCGTCGCCGCTCCGTCCGGATGCTCGAGGACCTCGGCATCTCGGTGGAGTTCAGCCACCACGAGGCCGGCCCGGGGCAGAACGAGATCGACCTCCGCTACGCCGACGCGCTGACCATGGCGGACAACATCATGACGTTCCGCACGGTCGTCAAAGAGGTCGCGATCGAGCAGGGCGTCTACGCGACCTTCATGCCGAAGCCGCTCTCCGGGCAGCCCGGCTCCGGCATGCACACGCACGTCTCGCTCTTCGAGGGCGACCAGAACGCGTTCTACGAGCCCGGCGGCGAGTACCAGCTCTCGCCCACCGCGAAGCAGTTCATCGCCGGTGTCCTCAAGCACGCGCCGGAGATCACCGCGGTGACGAACCAGTTCGTCAACTCGTACAAGCGTCTCTGGGGTGGCGACGAGGCCCCGTCCTTCGTCACCTGGGGCCACAACAACCGGTCCGCGCTGGTCCGCGTGCCGCTGTACAAGCCGAACAAGGGCCAGTCCGCCCGCATCGAGTACCGCGGCATCGACTCGGCTGCGAACCCGTACCTGGCGTACTCGCTCCTGCTCGCCGCCGGTCTCAAGGGCATCGAGGAGGGCTACGAGCTCCCCGCCGAGGCCGAGGACAACGTCTGGAGCCTGTCCGACTCCGAGCGCAAGGCACTCGGCTACAGCCAGCTGCCGGCGAGCCTCGACCACGCACTGTCGCTGATGGAGGACTCGGAGCTCGTCGCCGAGACCCTGGGCGAGCAGGTCTTCAACTTCGTGCTCCTCAACAAGCGCCAGGAGTGGAAGCGGTACCGCGACCAGGTCACCCCCTTCGAGCTGGACACCAACCTCGGCATGCTCTGACCCCGCCGGTCAGGACACACCACGGGAGCGCACGCGATGACCAGCAGGACGGCGACCTCGCGGTCGCAGCTGGCGCGGCTCGGGTTCGCCGACCTGTCCGGCACGCTCGAACGGATCGCCGCCCTGGAGGCCCGCCCCGCGTCCGACCTGCGGGTCCCGATCGCGGACGCCGAGTCGGTGTGGGCCGCCACGGCGGACCCGGACGGCGCACTGCTCGCGCTCGAGCGGCTCATCGAGGCCGCACCGGACCAGCTGCGGCCGGTCCTGGCGGACGCCGGCGCGACCGAGCGCCTGGTCCGGTTGCTCGGCGCCTCGATCGGGCTGGCCGAGTTCCTGCAGCGCCGGCCGGACGAACTCGCCCTGCTGCTCGCACCCGTGGCGCCGCCGTGGTCGCAGGAGCGGTACACGGCGTCGCTCGACGAGGCCGTCGACGGTAGCTCGGGGGAGACCGCCCGCCGTCGACTGCGGGTCCGCTACCGACGCCACCTGGCGCAGATCGCCCTGTTCGACGTCCTGCACCCGTCGCCGACCGAGGCGTTCCCGGACGTCGCTGCGGGCCTCGCCGACCTGGCCGGTGCCGCACTCGACGCGGCCGTGACGGTCGCACGTCGCGAAGTCCCGTTCCCCGCCGCGGACGTCGCCGCCACGCCGCTCGCCGTGATCGCGATGGGCAAGGCCGGAGCGCGGGAACTCAACTACGTCAGCGACGTCGACGTCATCTTCGTGACGGAGCCCACCGAGCCGGCCGACGGGGACGACGCCCCCGCGATCAGCACCGACCGTGCCGTGCTCATCGCGACACGTCTGGCGATCGCCGCGACCCACGTCATCACCGACCTCGCCGCCGAGCCCGCACTGTGGGAGGTCGACGCGAACCTGCGGCCAGAGGGCAAGGACGGGGCACTCGTCCGGACGCTCGAGTCGCACGTGGCGTACTACGAGCGCTGGGCGAAGGGGTGGGAGTTCCAGGCGCTGCTCAAGGCACGGGCGATCGCCGGCTCGACGGACCTCGGCGAACGCTACGTCGCCGCGGTGGCCCCGTTCGTGTGGGAGTCGTCGAAACGCCCGGGGTTCGTGGAGTCGGTCCAGCGGATGCGGGAGCGGGTCACGGCGCACATCCCGGACGCCCAGGTCGACCGACAGCTGAAGCTCGGCCCCGGCGGCCTGCGCGACGTGGAGTTCACCGTGCAGCTGCTGCAGCTCGTGCACGGGCGGGACGACGAGTCCGTGCGGGTGCGCTCCACCCTCGAGGCGATGGACGCGCTGGCGACCGCCGGGTACGTCGGACGACCAGAGGCCGCACGCTTCGGTCCGGACTACGCTCTGCTCCGGGTGCTCGAGCACCACATCCAGCTCCGGCGGCTGCAGCGCACGCACCTGATGCCCTCCGACGAGGACGAACTCCGGGTCCTCGCCCGCTCCACCCGGCTGGCGTCCTCGGCGTCGGCACTGCAGGACCGCTGGCGCTCGGTGAAGCTCGAGGTCCGGGGCCTCCACGAGCGGCTGTTCTACCGGCCGATGCTCGCTGCGGTGGCCTCGACCGAGGGCGAGATCGTCCTGACGAGCAGCCAGGTCCGTGACCGGCTCACCGCGATCGGGTTCGCCGACCCGGACGGTGCCGTCACCCACATCCGTGCGCTGACGCAGGGGACGACCCGGCGGGCGGCGATCCAGCGGAACCTCCTGCCGGTGCTCCTGCGCTGGATGGCGGAGGGACCGGCACCGGACCGGGCACTCCTGGCCTTCCGGCGGCTCAGCGACGTCCTGGGGGAGTCGAGCTGGTTCCTCCGGATGCTCCGCGACTCGTCCGGCGCCGCGCACAGCCTGACGACCGTGCTGTCCGAGTCCGCGTTCCTCTCGGGTCTGCTCGAGCGTTTCCCGGAGGCCGTGGCGTGGTTGGACGAGCCGGACACCCTGCTCAAGCCCCGCCCGCTGCCGGCGTTGCTCGCCGAGACAGGGGCGACGACGGCCCGGCACGGGGACGCCGTGGACACCGCGGCCTCGCTGCTGCGCGGGGTCCGGCGGCGGGAGACGCTCCGGCTCGGCATGGCCGCGGTGCTCGGGCACCTGGACGTCGACGGCCTCGGCCCGGCACTCAGCGACGTCACGGAGGCCACGCTGAGCGGCGCCCTCGACCTGGCCCGTCGGGACGCTCCGGACGGCCTGGAGTTCGGCGTGATCGCGATGGGGCGGTACGGCGGGCGTGAGCTCGGGTTCGGGTCGGACGCCGACGTGCTGTTCGTCTACCGGTCGTCGACGGTGCCGAACGACGTGGCCTCGCGGGCGTCACAGGTCGTGGTGCGCGAGCTGAACCGGCTGACCGAGGACGCCCTGCACCCCCTCGACCTCGACATCGACCTGCGGCCCGAGGGGAAGAACGGCCCCGTGGTGCGCTCGTTCGACTCGTACGCGGCCTACTACGCCCGTTGGTCGCTGACGTGGGAGGCCCAGGCGCTCCTCCGTGCCCGCGGTGCCGTGGGGGACGAGCAGCTCCTCCGCGACTTCGAGCACCTAGCGGACCGGACCCGGTACCCGGTGGCGATCGAGGACCGCGAGGTCCGTGAGGTCCGGCGCATCAAGGCCCGCGTCGAGTCCGAACGGCTGCCCCGCGGCGCCGATCCCGCTCGTCACCTCAAGCTCGGCCGGGGGTCGTTGAGCGACGTCGAGTGGTTCGTCCAGCTCCTGCAGCTCCAGCACGGGCGCGAGCAGCCCGCGCTCCGGACCACCTCGACGCTCGAGGCCCTCCATGCAGCTACGGAGGCCGGCTGGGTCGGCCCGGAGGACGCCGAACGACTGGCTGCCGCGTGGCGGTTCGCCTCCCGGACCCGCAGCGCGCTGGTGCTGTGGTCGGGCAAGACGACGGACGTGCTGCCCGTCGAGCGGACGCAGCTCGAGGGCATCGCGCGGCTGCTCGAGTACCCGCCGGGGTCGGCGTCGCAGCTCGAAGAGGACTACCTCGCCGTCACACGTCGTGCCCGTCAGGTCTTCGAGCGCGAGTTCTACGGCGCCTGAGCGTCGGGCCGAGCGAGTTCCCCGGGGGAGCGACACGCCCGGGACGCCGCGACCCAGGCCAAGGTGACGAGTTGTCAAAGACAATTTCCGCCGAACGCGATCCGTACCCCTTCGCTTCGATCCCCGTACCCCGGTCGGTACCCGGTCGGAACTGCTGCCAGCCCACGACCAGGGTTTCGGAACACGGGCGCTCCGAGCTCGGACGTGTTCGGAACGGCGTGACGCAACCGGCCCGTGACCGGGGGTTCCTGGCAGACCGGTGACGCGCCTCCCGATCGTGTCCGGCACCCGACCGACGGTCGATCACCGTGGGACCGGTCCACCCAACTGCTGTCAGCACCAGTGAGGACACGGGGCTGTCCGACGTGCAGCGGACCACTCTGTCCCCCGATCGACACCGCGGCCACCCCCGCCCGAGGGACACGTTGCAGGGGTCCTGTGCGGTCTGTCTGAATGAGGACACCCGAACCGACCCCGATTTCCCGATGGCGTGGAATCTCCCCCGAACGTTGAAGCAGGGATCGATGTTCACCTTCATCCTCCAGATCCGGCAGATGGTCGACGGCCACCCCGAGTTCTACCTGTTCACCGTGTACTCACTGGTGATCTGGTTGCTCTGGCTGCTCAAAGTCGTCCTCTCCGCCCGGTACCGCCCCTTCACCGGCACGTACACCGGCACGACGAGCGTCGTCGTCCCCGTGGTGGACGAGCCGCTCGACCTTTTCCGTGACGTGATCGGCCGCATGGTCGAACAGCGTCCCGGCGAGATCATCGTCGTCATCAACGGCGCCCGGAACGAGGCGCTCGAAGCCGTCTGCGACGAGTTCGCCCCCCTCGTCCGCTGGACCCACACCCCGATCCCCGGCAAGCGCAACGCCGTCAAGGTCGGCACCGAGATGTCGAACGGCGACATCACCGTGCTCGTCGACTCGGACACGGTGTGGACGCCCGGCACGCTCGTCGAACTGCTCAAGCCGTTCGCCGACGAGTCCGTCGGCGGCGTCACGACCCGCCAGCGCATCCTCGAGCCGACGCGCTCCTGGATCACCCGCTGGGCCGACTGGCTCGAGAACTCCCGCGCGCTGTACTCGATGCCCGCGCAGAGCGTCCTCGGGCAGATCGGCTGCCTGCCCGGCCGCACGATCGCGTTCCGCCGGAACATCCTGGTGCGCGTCATGGACCGGTTCATGCACGAGGAGTTCATGGGGGTCTTCCTCGAGGTGTCCGACGACCGGACGCTCACGAACCTGACGCTCAAGGAGGGCTACCGGACCGTCTACCAGTACACGTCGCTCGTGTACACGGACGCTCCGCTGCAGGTGAAGAAGCTGTTCAAGCAGCAGCTCCGCTGGGCCCGCGGCTCGCAGTACAACACGCTGCGGATGCTGCCCTGGATGCTCGGCCACGCGCCGATCCTGGCCGTGTTCTTCCTGACCGACATCATCCTGCCGTTCATGCTCTTCGGCGTGATCGCGGGCTGGATCTACCGGGCACTCACCGGGCAGGGGCAGAACCTCTACCAGGGGATCCTGCACCAGTACGGCTTCTCCACCGGCTTCGTCTACGTGGCCGGACTCATGGTGGTCTCGAGCGTGCTGAGCATGGCGATCCGCCAGATGCGACACCTGGCCGAGAAGCCCTCGGACTTCTTCCGCCTGCCGATGTTCATCATCGTCTCGACGTTCTTCCTCATGCCGATCCGTCTGATCGGGTTCTTCCGCCTGGCCCACGCCAGCGGTTGGGGGACCCGGGCCGGGGCCTACGCCGGCGGACCGATGGAGGAGGACCCGGCGCAGCCGCAGCTCGCCGGCAGCACCGTGCCGCTGAGCCCGGTGGACCGCGGGCCGACGGCTGGGTCGGACCGCGGGCCGACGGCTGGGTCGGACCGCGGTCTGACGGCCGGATCGGACCGAGCCGCCGATCGACCGGCCGACCAGGCCGACGTCGACCGCGCGTTCGACGAGCTGTTCGGACCGGACGCGACCACGGCCTCCACCTCGACCGTGCTCGCCACCCGACCAGACGTCGCCACCGCGACCGACCGTGCGCCGCAGCGTGCGGCCAAGCCCGCCCGTCGCCGACTCAACCCCTACGCATCGATCCCGTACGTCATCGGGATCGCGGTCTTCGCTCTGGAGGCGTTCCTCATTGTCTGATCTCGACCGCACCACCGGCACCTGGTGGGCACCGTCCACCAAGCACGCCAAGCGCACCGCGCTCGGCATGGCGGCGATCGTCGCCGTCCTCGCCCTGATCACCTGGTCCGTCTGGATCTCGCCCTCCGGCCCGGTCTCCACCGCGGTCAGCCGAGCGCTCGGCGTCCCGACCAAGCAGGAGCCGTCGGCCGACGTCAAGGCGATGCAGGCCAAGCTCGACGCCGCGCAGCAGCAGATCTGGAAGCTCGAGGGGAAGCTGCAGAGCACCGCCGCGCAGTCCGGCTCCCGCAGCGACCAGGTCACCCAGCTCAAGGCGCAGATCGCGGACCTGCGGTCGCAGCTCGGGCACGCCCGTTCTGCGGCCTCCGGCCACGGGGCGGGCCACGCTTCGGGAGGCTCGTCCTCCTCCGGCACGACCATCACGGCGGGCAAGGGGGCCGGCTCCGGCGGCGCCACGTCCGGTGGATCTGCGTCCGGCGGGTCGGGCTCCGGCGGCTCGGGCGGGCACGGCGGCGGTCCGACCGTCGTCCCCGGCACCGGCGGCCCCTCGACCGACCCGGACCCCGCCACCCCGACAGTGGTCCCGACGAAGGCCGAGGTCCTCGCCCAGCAGGCACGCTGGTACGGCCTCTACACGGCCCAGTCGCCCTTCAACTGGGCCGAGTACGACGACGTCTCGCAGCAGGTCGGCAAGGCGACCAACATGGTGGGCTTCTTCCAGGGCTTCGACCAGGACTTCAACACCAAGGGGGTCCAGCGGTCGTGGGCCAACGGCCGCGTGCCGATGATGACCTGGGAGACCCGGCCCGCGTCGACCGGCAACGACCAGGAGTACGTCGCCGGGTACACGAACGCCGACATCACCGGCGGCGCCTTCGACGCCTACCTGACGAAGTACGCCGACGCGCTCAAGGCGAACGGGCAGCCCGTCGTCATCCGTCTCGACCACGAGATGAACGGCAGTTGGTACAACTGGTCGGACGGCACCGCGCAGCAGAACGCCCCGGGCTCGTTCGTCGCCATGTGGAAGCACGTGCACGACGTGTTCCAGCGCGAGGGCGCGAACGACTACGTCATCTGGAACTGGTCCCCGACGCGCATCGACGCCCTGGGCAACCCGGCCTACCAGACCGTCGACTACATGCAGGCGTACTACCCGGGTGCCGACTACGTCGACTGGGTCGGCATGAGCGGCTACTACCGCAAGGCCGAGGAAGCGCCGACCTTCGCCACCACCTTCGGCCGCACGCTCGAGCAGATCCGGCAGATCGCGCCGGACAAGCGGATCCTGCTCAGCGAGATCGGTGCGACCGAGACGGGTTCCGCGGTGTCGAACGGGCAGAAGTCGCAGTGGATCGACTCGCTCTTCGACGCCCTCGCCGACCCCGCGAACTCGGACGTCATCGGCTTCGCGTACTTCAGCGAGACCGCGACCACCATCGTCGACGGCGTCCGCACCACCAACGACTGGCGGCTGAACTCCCGTGCCGACAGCCTGGCGACGTTCGTCGCCGGCATCGCCCGCACCGACACCGACTACGACCTGCAGGAGGTCAAGAAGTGACCGCACCGAAGAAGTCCGCCGACACCCGACCCGCACCCGTGATCAGCGTCATCGGCACCGGGTACCTCGGCGCCACGCACGCCGCAGCCATGGCCGAGATGGGGTTCGAGACCATCGGCGTGGACGTCGACCCGGCCAAGCTCGCCGCGCTCTCCGCCGGCCAGGTGCCGTTCTACGAGCCCGGACTGCCCGAGCTCATCACGAAGCACGTCGCCAGCGGCCTGCTCCGCTTCACCGCCGACATCGCGTCGGCCGTGGCCGCGGCGGACGTCCACTTCGTCTGCGTCGGCACCCCGCAGAAGGCCGGGTCGCACGCCGCAAACCTGGCCTACGTCGAGAGCGCCACCCGCGGTGTGGCGGAGAACCTCACCCACCCGGGCCTCATCGTCGGCAAGTCGACCGTGCCCGTCGGCACCGCCGCCCGACTGCGCGGCATCGTCAGCGAGTTCACGCCCGCCGGCATCGACGCCGAGCTCGTCTGGAACCCCGAGTTCCTCCGCGAGGGCAAGGCCGTCGAGGACACGCTGCACCCGGACCGCCTGGTCTGGGGCGGTGCCTCCGAGGCTGCCGACGCCGTGATCCGCGAGGTCTACGCCGCCCCGATCAGCGAGGGCACCCCGGTCATCACGACCGACCTCGCCACCGCCGAGCTCGTCAAGGTCAGTGCGAACGCGTTCCTCGCCACGAAGATCTCGTTCATCAACGCGATCTCCGAGATGTGCGCGATCGCCGGGGCCGACGTCACGACGCTCGCCGACGCCCTGGGCCACGACGCCCGCATCGGTCGGAAGTTCCTCAACGCCGGCCTCGGGTTCGGTGGCGGCTGCCTGCCGAAGGACATCCGAGCCCTCATGCACCGCGCCAACGAGATCGGCGCGGGCCGGGTCGTCGGGCTCATGCAGCAGGTGGACGAGATCAACATGGGCCAGCGCCAGCGGGTCATCGACATGGCGATCGAGTCCGCCGGGGGATCGGTGCTGAACCGTCGCATCGCCGTCGTCGGGGCCGCGTTCAAGCCCCTCACCGACGACGTCCGCGACTCCCCGGCGCTCAACGTCGCCGCCGCGCTGCACCTCCGCGGTGCGCAGGTGACGCTGTGGGACCCGGAGGCGATGGAGACCGCTCGCCGCTCGTTCCCGACCCTCACCTACGCCGGGTCGATGACGGAGGCGATCGAGGGCGCCGACCTCGTCCTCGTGCTCACCGAGTGGGACGAGGTCGTCGAGGCCGATCCCGTCGCCCTCGCGGCCGTCGTCGGCCAGCGCGTCGTGATCGACGCGCGCAACTGCCTCCCGACCGGACGCTGGGTCGGGGCGGGGTGGACCGTCCGTTCCCTGGGCCGGCCCACCCCGGTCGCGGGTGCTCCCGTGAGCGACGCCGCGGGCACGATCGACGCGCTGGCCACCAGCCGCTGACCGTCCCGAGGTGGAGCGGGGCCCGTGCCGGGGGCGGCGCGGGCCCCGTTCTCGTGCGCGCCGGTGTCCCGCAGGTCGGCCGCGCGCGTGGCCGAGGCTCGGTCCGGCGGACACTGTGCGCCGTCCGCGTGCCGCGAAGTGTCCGCCCAGCCGAGGCTCGGCGCTGCGGTGGAGGTGACGGCCTGGAGGCCCGGTGCCGGTCCGTCGGGCTGGCGCCGGGCCTCCAGAGTGTCCGCCGGGCGCCGCGCGCGTGGCCGAGCCTCGGCCTGGCGGACACCCTGCGCCGTCCGTGTGCCACGAACCGTCCGCCCAGCCGAGGCTCGGCTCCGCCGGAGGCCACCCGCCGGAGGCCGCCCGCCGGAGGCCGCCCGCCCGCCGTTCGCACGCCTCGCGCGGGCGAGCGGGTACGCGGAAGGGCCCCGCACCTGACGGTGCGGGGCCCTTCGCGGTGGTGCGTGGAGCGTCAGACGCCGAAGTACAGCTCGTACTCGAACGGGTGCGGACGCTGCGCCATCGGGAGGATCTCCTTCTCGCGCTTGTAGTCGATCCAGGTCTGGATCAGGTCCTCGGTGAAGACGTTGCCCTTGAGGAGGAACTCGTGGTCCGCCTCGAGCGCGTCCAGCGCGGCACCGAGCGAGGCCGGCACCTGCGGGATGTTCTTCGCCTCTTCCGGGGGGAGCTCGTAGAGGTCCTTGTCGACCGGCTCGTGCGGCTCGATGCGGTTCTGGATGCCGTCGAGGCCCGCCATCAGCTGCACGGCGAACGCCAGGTACGGGTTGCCGGAGGCGTCGGGCGCACGGAACTCGATGCGCTTGGCCTTCGGGTTCGTGCCGGTGATCGGGATGCGGATCGACGCCGAGCGGTTGCCCGCCGAGTAGACCAGGTTGACGGGGGCCTCGAAGCCCGGGATCAGACGGTGGTACGAGTTGATCGTCGGGTTCGTGAACGCCAGGACGGCCGGGGCGTGCTTGAGCAAGCCACCGATGTACCAGCGGGCCAGGTCGGACAGGCCGCCGTAGCCGTTCTCGTCGTAGAACAGCGGGGTGCCGTCGGACCACAGCGACTGGTGGGTGTGCATGCCCGAGCCGTTGTCACCGAAGAGCGGCTTCGGCATGAAGGTCGCGACCTTGCCCCACTGCTCGGCCGTGTTCTTCACGATGTACTTGAACTTGAGGATGTCGTCCGCGGCGTGGACCAGCGTGTCGAACTTGTAGTTGATCTCCTGCTGGCCGCCGGTGCCCACCTCGTGGTGCGCACGCTCGAGCTCGAGGCCCGCGTCGATGAGCTTCAGGGAGATGTCGTCGCGGAGGTCAGCGGTCTTGTCGACCGGCGACACCGGGAAGTAGCCACCCTTGTACGGGGTCTTGTTGGCGAGGTTGCCGCCCTCTTCTTCGCGACCGGTGTTCCAGGCGCCCTCTTCGGAGTCGACCGAGAAGAACGCCTCGTTCTGGGTGACCGAGTAGCGGACGTCGTCGAAGATGTAGAACTCGGCTTCGGGGGCGAAGAACGCGGTGTCCGCGATGCCGGTCGAGGCGAGGTACTTCTCCGCCTTCTTGGCGACCTGGCGCGGGTCACGGCCGTAGATCTCGCCGTTGCGCGGGTTGTAGATGTCGAACACCATGATCAGCGTGCGCTCCGCACGGAACGGGTCCACGTACGCCGTCGTCACGTCGGGGATGAGCTGCATGTCCGACTCGTGGATCGACGCGAAGCCGCGGATCGAGGAGCCGTCGAAGAGCTGACCGACGGCGAAGAAGTCCTCGTCGACCGTTGATGCGGGGATGTTGAAGTGCTGCTGGACCCCGGGGAGGTCCGTGAAGCGGATGTCGAGGAACTTGACGTCCGTGTCCTTGATGAAGGCAAGCACCTCGGAGGAATCGCTGAACATACGAGTCGGTCTCCTGTGGGGTTGGGTGGTGTCGAGGGAACCAGGAGGCACCCTCCGACGAGGGTATTGACATGGAGTTTCCCGGACGTGACTGGGTTGTTTCCAGCGTGTTACGTGCCGGGGGACCGCCTACGCTGGTGACATGGCCCGCTCCACTTTGCCCTCCTCGCCCGATGCCGGTTCCGGGCGCACCGAGTGGCCGGGCAAGATCCTCGGTCTCCCCGAATCCGGACCGCGCAGCATGGGCTCGTTCGGCCGCCGGTTCCTGGCGCTCGTGATCGACTGGGCACTGGCGTCGCTGCTGTCCCTGGCCTTCGGGACGTACGGGGCGGCGGGCAACTTCGTGACGCTCGGCATCTTCGCGGCACTGCAGGTCGTGTTCATCGCGCTGCTGTCCGGGTCGTTCGGGCACGTGTGCCTCGGGCTCCGGGTCGTCCCGGTCCGTGGCGGCTACGTCGGGGTGTGGCGGCCGCTCGTCCGCACGGTGCTGCTCTGCATCGTCGTGCCGGTGCTCATCCACGCGAAGGACGGTCGGCCGCTGCACGACGCGGTCGCCGGCACGGTGCTCGTCCGCCGCTGAGGCCCTGTCGGCGCCCCGCGCAGAGGTCGCACGACCTGCCCGGCCTCGTCCGCCGGGGTCGCACGACCCGCCGTGGCCGCTCGGCCGAGTTCGCACGACCTGCCGCCGGGACGCCAGGCGCGCGGCACATCGTGCGACCTCGACCGGCGCCACGCCCCGCCAGCCAGCGCCGCACACAGCACGACGCCCCCGATCCGCAACGGGATCGAGGGCGTCGAGGTGCTCGGACGACCGAGGTCAGCGCGGGCGACCGGCACGGACCCGCGTCGGGTCGATGCCCTTCGGGATCGCCGCAGCCGGACCGTGGGTGAGGGAGTCGAGACGGTTCGAGACCGCCAAGACCTCGTTGCGGTTCAGCGCCTTCTTGTACTTGTTCATGGCACGCGGCAGCTTGTGGAGGGTGACCTCGTCCTTCCCGTCACCGACGTTGACGACGTGGATCGGGACGTTCGGCACGATGCGCGCGACCTTGCGCCGCTCTTCCTCGACCTGGCGCTTGAGGTTCGTGACAGGGCCCTCGGTGATCAGGACGACACCCGGGGTGCCGACGGCACGGTAGACGGCCGCCTGCGACCGGCCGTGGACGGCGACGGGCATCTCGCTGGAGCGCCACTGCCGACGCAGCGAGTTCGACAGGACGGCGCCGACGGCACCGGGCTGGCCCTCGATCTGCGAGTACGCGGCACGCTCGGCGAGACGGCTGAGCACGATCAGGAAGAGCAGCACACCGAGCATCACGCCGGCGATGATCCAGAGCGTGATCGCGAGCCAGTTCTGACCCGGGATGAGCAGCGCCGCGAGGACGCCGACCACGACCGGTCCGAGGAACGCGAGGGCGAACCACCAGACGGAGCTGGGGTCGGCCCGACGGGTCATGGTGAAGACCTGGTACATCTGCTTGAGACGACCGGGCTCCTTCGCCGGGGAGCTGGAGGAACTGCTGCGTGCCATGCCGACAAGGATACGGCCTGGCACGTCGATCGGGGACCGCCCGCCGCCAGGCTGTGGGCGAACAGGAGTTGTCCACAGGGCACCGCCCCGGCCGGGAGGCGCGCCCAGCCCCCGACACGATGGTCGCCATGGAATTGTGGGAACAGATCGACCTCTGTTGGCGCGTGCCGGAGCCCGCCGACGCGTTCGCCGAGTGGCTCGCCGACCGGAGCACCATGACGCACGACCACCTGGTGGGGGTCGCCGAGGTCGGTCGTGACGAGACCGGCGCGCTGGTCGCTCGGGCATCGGCACCCGCCGGCCTCGCACTGGCCGCCGCCCTCGACCGCATCGGAGCACCGACCGTGGGCGTCGCCGTCACGCTGACGCTCCCGCTGCTCGAGATCGCCCTGCTCGCCGATGCCGGGGCGCTGCTGCTCGGTCGCGCCGGGGTGGAGGACGTCCTGGTCGACGACGCGGGAGCGGTCGTCCTGGTCGACCATCCGCCGGGCTCCACCAGGGAGCGTGGACCCGGCGTGGTCACGGGTGCCGAGGCGCTGGTGCTCGCCGTCCGGGCGGTCTGGGACCGGGTTGATCCGCGCGAGCCGAGCCGCGACGCCATCGACCAGGCGTGCACCCTGGCCCGTCGTGACGGCGGAGCAGCACTCCTCGCGCTCGACCGGATGGTCCGTGCGACCGCCCCGCCCCGGCCGGTCCGGTGGGAACCGCCGCCGATGACGTTCACGTTCGCCCTCGATGCGGGTGCTGCAGCGCCCACGGCTCCGGAGTCGGTGGTCGGCCGGCTGCTCGCGGCGGTGCGCGCGCTCCTCCGGACCGGCCTGCCGGTCGGATCGCACCGGATCGGGCTGCGCGGGCTGATCACCGCGGGCGTCGTCGTGACCGGGGTCGTCGTGGCCGGGCTGTGGGGTGTCGGGTGAGTCACGCCGGAAGCGCGGACGACGGCGGCCCCGCCTCCCACCGGGGGAGACGGGGCCGCCGTCGAACCTGTCAGCTCCTGGAGATCAGTAGCCGAGGTTGGGTGCGAAGTTGCCCTCTTCGAGACGGTTCTTCACGGCCACCAGGTACCGGGACGCGTCAGCGCCGTCGATGATGCGGTGGTCGTAGGAGAGCGCCAGGTAGACGAACGACCGGATCGCGATCGCTTCCTGCCCGTCGACCTTGACGACCGCCGGGCGCTTGGTGACGATGCCGGTGCCGAGGATCGCCGACTGCGGCAGGAAGACCACCGGGGTGTCGAACAGCGCGCCACGCGAACCGGTGTTGGTCAGCGTGAACGTGCCACCGGCGAGCTCGTCGGGCTTGAGCTGGTTGTTGCGCGTGCGCTCCGCCAGGTCCGCGATCGACTTCGAGAACTGGGCGAGGTCGAGCGACGCCGCGTCCTTGATCACCGGGGTGAGCAGGCCGCGCTCGGTGTCCACCGCGATGGAGACGTTCTCGGACTCCGGGTAGACGATCTCGTCGCCGTCCACGGTCGAGTTGATCTTCGGGTGGGCCTTGAGCGCCTCGGACGCCGCCAGGGCGAAGAACGGCATGAAGGAGAGCTTCGAGCCGGTCTTCTCGAGGAACTCCGCCTTGTGAGCGTCGCGGAACTGCGCGACCTTGGTCACGTCGACCTCGACCACGCTGGTGAGCTGTGCCGTCGAGGTCATCGACTGCACGGCACGCTCGGCGACGACCTTGCGCAGGCGGGTCATCTTCTCGCGCGTCCCGCGGAGCGGCGAGACCTCGGCGACGAACGGACCGGACTGTGCCGGCGTGGACGAACCCGAACCGGATGCGGCCGGGGCGGCAGCAGCAGCGGAGGCCGCGGCGAGCACGTCCTCCTTGCGGATGCGCCCACCGACACCGGTACCGGTGACGGTCGCGAGGTCGACACCCTGCTCATTGGCGAGCTTGCGCACCAGCGGGGTGACGTAGCCGGACGCCGCACCGTTGGCGGTGGGGTTCGGGACCGCAGCGGACGGCGTCGACGACGGAGCCGCGGCGGCGGGGGCAGCGGCCGGAGCAGCCTTGGCCGGTGCGGGGACCGCGGCCGGCGGTGCGGCGGCGGGCGGCGGGACCGGGGCTGCCTGCGGCACCGGCGACGCGGCCGGCGGGGCCGACGGCGCCTGGGGTGCTGCGGGCTGGGTCTGGCCGGCCGGCGTCGGCTCGGGCTCGGTGGGCTCCGGGGCCTTGGCCTCGGTGTCCTGCTCCGTGCTCGGTGCGGCCTCGGGCTCGGTGTCCTCGGCGGCGGCCTCGGTCTGGTCGTCGGCGGACTCGGACCCACCCTGGTCGGACGAGTCACCGCCACCGGAGCCGTCACCGATCTTCACGAGGGCGGTGCCGACCTCGACGGTCTCGTCCTCCTGGACGAGGATCTCCTCGATGACGCCGGCGACCGGCGACGGGATCTCGGTGTCGACCTTGTCGGTGGAGACCTCGAGCAGCGGCTCGTCGACCTCGATCCGGTCACCGACGTTCTTCAGCCATCGGGTGACCGTGCCCTCGGTGACGCTCTCTCCGAGCGCCGGGAGGTTGACGGATTCGCTCATCGGGTGGACTCCTTCTCGCAGGCGTGGTTCTGGTTTGTGGTGTTCGTGGTGCGCACGACGGTGCTGCTCACAGTGCGTGGAGCGGCTTGCCCGCGAGGTGCAGGAGCGCTTCGCCGAGGGCTTCGCTCTGCGTCGGGTGTGCGTGGATGAGCGGCGCGACGTCTTCCGGGTGCGCTTCCCAGTTCACGGCGAGCTGGGCTTCGGCGATGAGCTCACCGACGCGGGCGCCGATCATGCTGATGCCGACGACGGGACCGTCGATGACGCGCACGACCTTGACCGCACCGGACGTGCCGATGATGTGGCTCTTGCCGTTGCCGGCCAGGTTGTACTCGTACGAGTCGACCTTGTCGGCGCCGTACTGCTCTTCGGCCTTCGACTGCGGAAGGCCGACCGAGGCGACCTCGGGGTCGGAGTACGTGACCTTCGGGATGTTCGTGTCCGAGATGACGACGGGGTTCAGACCCGCGATCTCCTCGGCGACGAAGATGCCCTGCTGGAAGCCGCGGTGGGCCAGCTGCAGGCCGGGGACGATGTCGCCGACGGCGTACACGTTCGGCAGGTTGGTGGCGAGGCGCTCGTTCGTGGTGACGAAACCGCGGTCCATGGCCACACCGACCTCTTCGTAGCCGACGTTCTGCGTGAGCGGGCCACGACCGACGGCGACCAGCAGGACGTCGCCGTCGTAGGTCTTGCCGTTCTCGAGCGTCACGACGACGCCGTTCTCGTGCTGCTCGACGCCCTGGAACCGGACACCCAGCGAGAACTCGATGCCGCGCTTGCGGAACGCACGCTCGAGCTGCTTGGACATCGATTCGTCCTCGGCCGGGATCAGGTGCGGCAGGCCCTCGACGATCGTGACCTCGGCGCCGAAGGACTTCCAGACGCTGGCGAACTCGACGCCGATGACGCCGCCGCCGAGGATGACGACCTTGTTCGGCACGTAGTCCATGCGGAGCGCGGTCTCGGAGGTGATGACGCGCCCACCGATCTCGAGTCCGGGCAGCGACTTCGAGTAGGACCCGGTGGCCAGGACGATGTTGCGACCGGTGACGGTCTGGTCGCCGACCTGCACGGTGTTCTGCGAGGTCAGACGACCCCAGCCCTCGACGACGGTGATGCCGCGGGCCTTGATCAGGCCCTGAAGGCCCTTGTACTTCGAGTTGATGACGCCCTGCTGGTACTCGATGACCTTGGGCACGTCGACGCCGGCGAACTCGGCGATGACGCCGTACTTCTCCGCGTCACGGGCGCCGTCCGCGATCTCGGCCGAGTGCAGCAGCGCCTTCGTCGGGATGCAGCCGCGGTGCAGGCAGGTCCCTCCGAGCTTGTCGCCCTCGATGAGCGCGACGCTCATCCCGAGTTCAGCGGCTCGGAGCGCTGCGGCGTAGCCGCCGCTGCCGCCACCGAGGACCACGACGTCGTAAGTCTGTTCCGTCACCTGGTGCAACTCCCTCGTGCGTGTCGGGGGCGGCTTCGTGTCTCATGGACGCCGTCCCGGTGGACACCGCGCGGCGGCGTCCGGCGGTCGGACCGTCTGTACCGGTCCCGTCCCGTCAGTTCCGGCGGGGAGCGCGCGCGGACGCGGCGGCCCCGCCGGAACCCAACCTACTACTTGGACTGCAGGTCTTCTGCGAGTGCGACCAGGGTGCGGACCATCACACCGGTGGCGCCCTTGCCGAGCCAGCCGTACCCGGCGCCGCGGTTCTCCGACGGGCCGGCGATGTCGAGGTGCGCCCACGGGATCGTGGTGCCCTCGGCGGTCTGTCCGACGAAGCGCTCGAGGAACTTCGCGGCGAGCAGCATGCCGCCCGCGGTCTGCCCGACGGTGGCGTTGACCATGTCGGCGACGTCGCTGCTCAGGCGGCCGTCGAGCTCTTCCGGCATCGGCATCGGCCAGATCGGCTCCGCGACCGTGTCGGCGAGCGTGCGGACCCGGGCGACGAGGTCGTCGCTGCCCATCAGGCCGGTGGTCCGGTCACCGAGGGCGACCATCTGCGCGCCCGTCAGGGTGGCGATGTCGACGATCGCGTCGGGCTGCTCGAGCGACGCCGCGGCCATGCCGTCGCCGAGGACGAGTCGGCCCTCGGCGTCGGTGTTCGTGACCTCGACGGTCTTGCCGTTCTTCAGGGTCAGGACGTCACCCGGACGGATGGCGGAACCGGAGGGCATGTTCTCGGCGAGGCAGAGCCAGGCGGTGACCTTCGTGTCGAGGCCGAGGCGAGCGGCGGCGACCGTCGCTGCGAGGACGGTGGCGGCACCGGTCATGTCGGTCTTCATGCCGAGCATGGAGGCAGCCGGCTTGAGCGAGAGCCCGCCGGAGTCGAACGTGATGCCCTTGCCGACGAGCGCGAGGTGCTTGGTCGCACCGGCCGGCTCGTACCGCACGACGACGAGCCGCGGCGGGCGGACCGAGCCCTGGCCGACACCGGCGATCCCGCCGAAGCCCTGCTCTGCGAGTTCGGTCTCGTCGAGGACCTCGACGGTGAGGGGCAGACCGTCGGCCTGCGCGTGCGCGACGTCGGCGACGTCGGACGGCCCGAGGTCCCCGGCGGCGGTGTTCACGAGGTCGCGGACCAGCGCCGCCGCGTCAGCGACGATCGCGGGGCGGACGGTGGCGTCGGCGCTGACCGAGGCCGGTGCGACGACCGTGATGCGCTGGTCGCCACGGGTCGGACCGGTCGTGCCGGCGCCCTTGTGGCGGGTGAACGAGTAGGCGCCGAGTGCGGCACCCTCGAGTGCGGCGGCGACGGTGGCGTCGTCCTCGGTGGGCAGGGCGAGTGCGATGGCGGCGACGTGCGGCAGCTGGCGCACGGCACTGCCGGCGGCGCTGCGCACGGCGGCCGGACCGGTGGCACTGCCGAGCCCGACGAGCGCGATGCCCGCGGCGGCGACGCCGACGGCCGAGCCGCCGGGGATGCGCACGAGCTGGTCCTTCGCGCCGGTGGCGCCGACGGCGGCGAGGTCGAGGTCGGCCAGTCCGTCGACGGGGCCGGCCGCGGAAGGCACGAGGGTGGCGGGCGCGCCGTCGGCGCCGGGGCGGACGCCCAGGACGAGCACGTCGGCGTCGACGGAGGAGGGGGCGGAAGAGGTGGTGGAGAGCGTCGGTCGGACCATGCGTCCAGCCTACTGACGGCGTCCTGCCAGGCGGTGGGGACCGCCGGACGGGTGACGCGCCTCCAGTCAGGCTGTCGGACTGGAGGCCCGTCACCTGTTCGCTGTCGGCGTCGCGACCCGACACGGGTCGCGTCGGTGCCCCCGCCTAGCATTGGCGTGATGAACCACCCCGAGGACCTCTACACGCTCGACGCATCCGCCCCGACGGTGCCCGCCGGGCTGCACCTCGTCGCTGCCCTGACGGGCTTCGCAGACGCGGGCTCGGCGGTGGCGCAGATCACGACGTCGATCACCGGATCGCTCGAGTCGCAGCTCGTCGCCGAGTTCGACCCCGACGTGCTGCTCGACTGGCGTGCCCGTCGCCCGGTCATCACGTTCGAGCACGACCACATCACGGCCGTCGAACCACCGCGGCTCACGCTGCACCTGGTGCGCGACGAACTCGGGCAGCCCTTCCTGTTCCTCTCCGGGTACGAGCCCGACTTCCAGTGGAACCGCTTCGTGCAGGCCGTCCTCGACCTGGCCGAGGACCTGCAGGTGACCGACACGACGTGGGTCCAGGCGATCCCGATGCCCGTCCCGCACACCCGGGCCATCGGCGTCACGGTCTCCGGCACCCGCGCCGACCTGGTCGAGTCGATGAGCGTCTGGAAGCCCGAGACCCAGGCGCCGGCGAACGTCCTGCACCTGGTCGAACACCGCCTGTCCGAGATCGGCCAGCAGGTCACCGGGCTGGTGCTGCTCGTCCCGCACTACCTGGCGGACACGGAGTTCCCGGACGCAGCCGTGGCGGCGCTCTCCGGCATCTCGGCCGCCACCGGACTGATCTTCCCGACCGATGCCCTGCGTGAAGAAGGACGTGAGTTCCTGGCGCGCGTCGACGAGCAGGTCGCCGGCAACGCGGAACTGCAGCGCCTGGTCGGGACGCTCGAGCAGCGCCACGACACCTACATGGAGGGCAACCCGGTCGCCTCGCCGCTGACCGGGGCGGACGGACAGGTGCCGACCGCCGACTCGATCGCCGCCGAGCTCGAGCGCTTCCTGGCGGACCGCCGCACCGCAGCCGACGAGGACTGAGAACCGGCTGCTGCGTCCGGACGGCTGACTGCCGACCGATCGCTAGCCTGGTCCGGTGAAGTCCCGCCGTGCCTTCGTCGTCTGGGGCGTCGCCGTCCTGGCCTACGTCCTGGCGGTCATGCAGCGGTCGTCCCTCGGGGTCTCCGGGGTCGACGCGCAGGACCGCTTCGCCGTCTCCGCCGCCGTCCTGTCCACGCTCGCGGTCGTGCAGATCGCGGTCTACGCGGGGCTGCAGATCCCGGTGGGCATCGCGCTCGACCGGGTCGGACCGCGGCGCCTGGTGCTGCTCGGCGCACTGCTGCTGACGATCGGCCAGGCGGTCGTCGCGCTGTCCCCGACGATCGGGCCGGCCATCGTGGGCCGGGTGCTGGTCGGCGCCGGGGACGCGATGACCTTCATCTCGGTGATGCGCCTGCTGCCGATGTGGTTCAGCGGGTCGCTCCTGCCGCAGATCTCGCAGTGGACGGGCAACCTCGGGCAGATCGGCCAGATCGTCTCGGCGTTCCCGTTCGCCCTGCTCCTGCACTCCGTCGGCTGGGACGCGGCGTTCGGCGTGGCGGCGATCGCCAGTGCGGTGGGGCTCGTCCTGGCGGTGGTGTTCGTCCGTGCCGGGCCGGTGGCCGTGCGGACCGACACGATCCCACTGCCGCACTCGTGGGGAGCGGCCTTCCGCACCTTCGGGCACGCGCTCCGACGCCCGGGCACGCAGCTGGGCTTCTGGTCGCACTACGTGACGCAGTCGTCCGGCACGGTGTTCAGCCTGCTCTGGGGGGTCCCGATGCTCCGGGGGCTCGGCTACTCGGCGACCGAGGCCGCGACCTTCCTGACCGTGATCGTCCTCGTCGGGTTCGTCGCCGGCCCGGTACTCGGTCTGCTCTGCGCCCGGTTCCCGATGCGTCGGTCGAACCTGGTGCTCGGGATCGTGACCGCGCTCGGCGTCGTCTGGACGGCGGTGCTGCTCTGGCCGGGGCAGCCGCCGACCTGGCTGCTCGTCCTGCTGGTCGTGGCGATGGGCGTCGGCGGTCCGGGCTCCCTCATCGGGTTCGACTTCGCGCGCTCGTTCAACCCGGTCGGTTCGCTCGGGTCCGCGAACGGCGTGGTGAACGTCGGCGGGTTCCTGGCGGCCTTCGTGATGATGTTCGCGATCGGCTCGCTGCTCGACGTCCTGGCGGCGGCGTCCGGCACCGACACGTTCGCGTGGCAGAACTTCCGCGTGGCGATGACCGTGCAGTACGTGGTGGTCGGGTTCGGCGTCGTGATGCTGCTGCTGGCCCGCCGACGGACGCGCGCACGGCTGCACGCGGAGGACGGAATACGGGTGGGTCCGCTGTGGGTTGCACTGGTTGCACGCTTGCGGAACGGTCGCGTGCAATAATGACCACGGACCCTTTCGGGTTCCTCGCGTTCAGCGTCGGGGGACTTGACATGGGTCCTAGTGCTGCCCGGAACGGTAGGACCAGACGACGTGGGGGACTGCGGCGGTGGCCCTGGGTGGCGAGGGAAGGCCACGACCCCAGGAACGTGGCACGACGAGGAAGGTGATCGCATGGCTGCCCGGAGCACGACGGTCGATCCCACGAAGGACACCACGCCCGACGGCGTCGTGGCGGAAGACGCCACGACCACGACGGAGGGCACGGCCGCGCCGAAGAAGCGCGCCCCCAGGACCACCACCGCCGCCAAGAAGGCCGCCCCGAAGAAGGCGGCCCCGAAGAAGGCGAGCGGCAAGAAGGCCGCATCGTCAGAGGACGACGACGCGAGCGCCGACGACGAGACGCCGGTCGAGGTGGCCGAGGACGCCACCGACGACGCGACCGAGGACTCGGACGACGACTCGGCTGCGAAGCCCGCGACGGAAGCGGCCGCGGTCGCCGCCGGAGCGCTCGTCATCTCGCAGACCGACGACGACGAAGCGCCGGTCTACTCGACGACCATCACGGGTGCCACGGCGGACCCGGTGAAGGACTACCTCAAGCAGATCGGCAAGGTCGCGCTGCTCAACGCCGAGCAGGAGGTCGAGCTCGCGATGCGCATCGAGGCCGGCCTGTTCGCCGAGGACAAGCTGCAGCACTCGACCGGGCTGTCGAAGCCGGCCGAGCGCGAGCTGCGCTGGGTGGCCCGTGACGGGCAGCGTGCGAAGTCGCACCTGCTCGGCGCGAACCTCCGCCTGGTCGTCTCGCTCGCCAAGCGCTACACGGGTCGTGGGATGCAGTTCCTCGACCTCATCCAGGAAGGCAACCTGGGCCTGATCCGTGCCGTCGAGAAGTTCGACTACACGAAGGGCTTCAAGTTCTCGACCTACGCGACGTGGTGGATCCGACAGGCCATCACCCGCGCGATGGCGGACCAGGCACGCACCATCCGCATCCCGGTGCACATGGTCGAGGTCATCAACAAGCTCGCCCGTGTCCAGCGGCAGATGCTGCAGGACCTCGGACGCGAGCCCACGCCGGAAGAGCTCGCCCGCGAGCTCGACATGACGCCCGAGAAGGTCGTCGAGGTCCAGAAGTACGGTCGCGAGCCGATCTCCCTGCACACCCCGCTCGGTGAAGACGGCGACTCCGAGTTCGGTGACCTCATCGAGGACACCGAGGCGGTCGTGCCGGCCGACGCGGTGGGCTTCACGATGCTGCAGAAGCAGCTCGAGAGCCTGCTCGACTCCCTCTCCGAGCGTGAGGCCGGCGTGATCCGGATGCGCTTCGGCCTGGGTGACGGTCAGCCGAAGACCCTCGACCAGATCGGCGACACGTTCGGCGTCACGCGTGAGCGGATCCGCCAGATCGAGTCGAAGACGATGGCGAAGCTCCGCCACCCGTCCCGGTCGCAGTCGCTCCGCGACTACCTCGAGTAGGCCGACCGGTGCGTTTCGTGGTCCCGATCCTGGTCGGGCGGATCCTCCGTGCCCTCGCGCGAGCGCGGGGCGGCGGGTCCGCCTACCCGGGATACATCGTCCTCAAGCTCGTGCCGGACTTCCTGCAGCACGTGACGCGGCAGTTCCCGAACGGCGTCGTCTTCGTGCTCGGGTCGAACGGCAAGTCGACGACGACCCACATGATCTCGGAGATCGTGCGGGCGCACGGCCTCCGGGTGTTCACGAACCCGTCCGGCGCGAACCTGCCGCAGGGCATCGCGTCGGCGCTGCTGTCCGAGGTCTCGCTGGGCGGCAAGCT
This sequence comes from Curtobacterium sp. CFBP9011, assembly GCF_034045095.1. Classification (NCBI taxonomy): domain Bacteria; kingdom Bacillati; phylum Actinomycetota; class Actinomycetes; order Micrococcales; family Microbacteriaceae; genus Curtobacterium; species Curtobacterium sp. CFBP9011. The sequence goes on along the minus strand of NZ_JAXCWN010000002.1, from coordinate 580,779 downwards.
CAAGGCGGACATCGGGATCCTCGAGGTCGACGAGGCCTTCGCGGTCGAGCTCGCCGGCATCCTGTCGCCGTCCACGGTGACGATGCTCAACGTCCAGGTCGACCAGCTCTACCGGTTCTTCGAGACCGAGCGTGTCGCGACGATGATGCTCGACACCGCCGCACTGTCGACGGCGAACGTCATCACGAACCACGACGACCAGTTCCTCGACGCCTACCCGGCCGTCGACGGCCAGCGGGTCCTGCGCTTCGGAGCGAGCACCGCCGTGGTCGCCGCGGCCCCGAACGGCCTGCAGAACGCCGACGACTTCGTGGCCGGCGCCGATCGGGCACAGACGACCGCCGACGCCGAGATCGTGACCTTCACCGGTGACGCCGCGACCATCGCCTTCGCCGGTTCCGAGATCCCGGTCCGCCTCCCGGCCCGGGGCCTCCACTACGCGGTGGACGCCGCCGCGGCCGCCGCGACGGCCAGCGCGGCCCTCGGCGACCAGTTCCGTCCGGCCGCCGTCACCAAGGCGTTCGAGCGGATGAAGCCGGCCTACGGGCGTGGCGAGCGTCTGCCGATCGCTGGGGAGTCCGCGGAGTTCACGATGTTCAAGAACGCCGCGAGCCTGCAGCTCAACCTGGACGCCCTGCCGGCGCACCCGGAGCAGGTCCTCATGGCGATCGACGAGGGCACGCCCGACATCTCGTGGATCTACGACATCGACTTCTCGAAGCTCGACCACGTCGACGTCGTGTCCGGTGACAAGGCCTGGCAGATCGCGATCGCGCTCGAGCACGCCGGTGTCCGCATCGGTCGCGTCGAGCCCGACGTCGAGTCGGCGATCCGCCACATGCAGGGGCTCGGGTCGACCACGACCGGCACGAAGAACTTCATCGTCAACTACGAGATCATGATGATCGCCCGGAAGGCCCTCGGCCACCCGGACATGGAGAAGACCGCATGACGGCCGATCGACTGACCATCCTGCACGTCTACCCGCGTCAGATGGGCGTCTCGGGGGACCGCGGCAACGTCGCAGCCCTCGTCCGCCGCGCTGACGCCGCCGACATCGCGACCGAGGTCATCGAGTACGCGCCGGGCGACGCCCTGCCCGCGACGGCCGACGTGGTCGTCGTCGGCAACGGCCCGCTCAGCGCGATTCGCTCGCTCGGGGCCGACGTCGGTCGCGTCGGCGCTGCCCTGCGTGACTTCGCAGTCGCCGGTGTGCCGGTGATCGCGGTCGGCGGCGGGTTCGACCTCGCCACCAACCAGGTCGTCCCGACCGACGGTGCCCCGATCGACGGCTTCGGCGTGTTCGACGCCCGCGCGGTCCGCGGTGCCGAGCGTCGGGTCAACTACTTCGTCCTGGAGTCGCGGTACCCGTTGCTGCCGGGCGCGTCGACCCGACTGGCCGGCTTCGAGGACCACGCCGCCCGCATCGAGCTGGCCGACGGGGTGTCGCCGTTCGCGGACGTCGTCTCCGGTGGTGGCAACCAGGCCGGCTCGCCGGTCGAGGGTGCGGTCAGCGGCAACTCGTTCGGCACCCACACCCAGGGGCCGATCCTGCCGCTCAACCCGCAGCTGACCGACGGTGTGCTCGCCGCCGCGACGACACGCCTCGGCCGCGGCTACACGCCGGACCCGGCGCGGACCGCGACGATCGACCGCTACGCCAGCGAGGCTCGCGCGACGATCGACCGCTACGTCGACAAGGCGTTCAAGCGCATCGCCTGACGCCCAGGTTCGCCCGCCAGGGCAACACGACAGGCCCGCCCGCCAGGGCAACGCACTGGAGGCCCAGTGCCGGTTCTCAGAACCGGCACCGGGCCTCCAGTGCGTTGCGGGTGTGTCGCCTACTTGGACTCGCGGAGCCGGGACGATTCGTCGTGCCACTCGAGCGCGGTCGCAGCGAGCTTGTCCTTGAACTCGGCGCCGTGGTGGGCGCAGAACAGGAGTTCACCACTGGCCATGGTGGCGCGGATGTAGGCCTGCGCACCGCAGCTGTCGCAGCGGTCGGCCGCGGTGAGCTGGTGGTTGTCGTTGAGTTCGTCGACGGGGAGGTCCTGCACGGTCTGGGTCATTGCTGTGCTCCTCACGGATCGCAGTACGGTGCGGTGAATGCACCCATTCCAACACGTCCTGGCTGGATGCCCGGCATCCTGAGGCCCCTCGTTCGCTCTGCGCGCAAGGGTTGTCCCCAGGCCGAGGCACACCGGCCGTGCGCCCCGGCAGTGTCGGTCTCGATCGCTACGCTCGTCAGGTGAGCTCCGACTACTCCGCACGGCATCTCTCCGTCCTCGAAGGACTCGAGGCGGTCCGGAAGCGTCCCGGCATGTACATCGGCTCGACGGACTCCCGCGGCCTCATGCACTGCCTGTGGGAGGTCATCGACAACTCGGTCGACGAAGCCCTCGCCGGACACGGGGACGAGATCGGCGTGATCCTGCACGCCGACGGGTCGGTCGAGGTCTCCGACGTCGCACGCGGCATCCCGGTCGACGTCGAACCGAAGACCGGCCTGACCGGGGTGGAGGTCGTGTTCACTAAGCTGCACGCCGGCGGCAAGTTCGGCTCGGGGTCGTACGCGGCGTCGGGCGGACTGCACGGCGTCGGTGCCTCGGTCGTGAACGCGCTGTCGGAGCGTCTGGACGTCGAGGTCGACCGTGGCGGCAAGACCTACGCCATGTCGTTCCACCGTGGCGAGCCCGGCGTCTTCGACGACGCGCAGGGCATCGGCCCGGACGCCCCGTTCGCGCCGTTCACGTCGGGCAGCGAACTCCGCGTCATCGGCAAGGTGAAGAAGGGCGTCACCGGCACCCGGGTGCGGTACTGGGCCGACCGGCAGATCTTCACGAAGGACGCCGCGTTCAGCACCGGCGACCTGGTGAACCGGGCGCGCCAGACGGCGTTCCTGGTCCCCGGCCTGGGGCTGACGATCACCGACGCCCGTCCCGCGTCCATCCGGGCCGCGGCGGAGCGAGCCGCGTTGGCGGCACCAGCGCCGGCGCTGGCCACGACCGACGCCGACGCCGACGCCGAGCCGAGTGCGCTCGTCGAGCAGGGCCCCGTCATCGAGCGGTTCCGCTACGAGGGCGGGATCGGCGAGTTCGTCGAGCACCTGGCCGTGGACGGCGCGAAGACCGACGTCTGGCGCATCCAGGGCTCGGGCACGTTCAAGGAGACCGTGCCGATGCTCGACGACAAGGGCCACATGGTCTCGACCGAGGTCGAGCGCACCTGCGAGGTCGACGTGGCCCTGCGCTGGGGCGACGGCTACGAGACGGTGTTCCGCAGCTTCGTCAACATCATCGCCACGCCGAAGGGCGGCACGCACCAGGCGGGCTTCGAGGCCGGACTGGTCAAGGCCGTGCGCACCCAGGTCGAGGCGAACGCCCGCAAGCTCAAGGTCGGCCAGGACAAGCTCGAGAAGGACGACGTGCTCGCCGGCCTCACCGCCGTGCTGACCGTCCGGCTGCCGGAGCCGCAGTTCGAGGGGCAGACGAAGGAGATCCTCGGCACGCCGGCCGTCCGCCGCATCGTCGACTCGGTCGTGTCGAAGCGGATGACCGAGATCCTGACGTCGACCCAGCGCACCGAGAAGGCGCAGGCCGCCGGGCTGCTCGAGAAGGTCGTGGCCGAGATGAAGACCCGCATCTCCGCTCGCGCGCACAAGGAGACGCAGCGCCGCAAGAACGCGCTCGAGAACTCCTCTCTGCCGACCAAGCTCGCCGACTGCCGGTCGAACGACGTCGAGGGCACCGAGCTGTTCATCGTCGAGGGCGACTCGGCCCTGGGCACCGCGAAGCTCGCGCGGAACAGCGAGTACCAGGCGCTGCTGCCGATCCGCGGCAAGATCCTCAACGTGCAGAAGGCGTCCGTGTCGGACATGCTCTCGAACGTCGAGTGCGCGTCGATCATCCAGGTGATCGGCGCCGGCTCCGGCCGCACGTTCGAGCTCGACCAGGCACGGTACGGCAAGGTCATCATCATGTCGGACGCCGACGTCGACGGTGCCCACATCCGGACCCTGCTGCTGACGCTGTTCTTCCGCTACATGCGCCCGATGATCGAGCAGGGCCGGGTGTTCGCCGCGGTGCCGCCGCTGCACCGGGTCGTGGTCGTGAACCGCGGCAAGCCGAACGACACGCTGTACACGTACTCCGAGCAGGAGCTGACGACCCTGTTGAAGAAGCTCGAGCGGTCGAACAAGAAGTACCTCGAGCCGATCCAGCGCTACAAGGGCCTGGGGGAGATGGACGCCGACCAGCTCGCCGAGACGACGATGGACCGCGCGCACCGCACCTTGCGCCGGGTGAACGTGTCGCACGCCGAGTCGGCCGCGAAGGTGTTCGAGCTGCTCATGGGCAACGACGTCGCGCCGCGCAAGGAGTTCATCCTGGCGGGCGAGGGCCTGGACCGCGAGCGCATCGACGCCTGACCCGGCGCCGACGTAGCGCCCGACGACGGAACGCCCGCGTCAGGCCTCGCCGCGCGTGCCGTCCACCGCGGCGGCACTGCCACCGATGGTGACGACCTCGGCGTCGAGCGGGCTACCCGATCCGTCGCGCTTGGACAGCCAGTCCGGCAGCGTCCGAGCGGCGCCGTCCGACCCGACCGCGTGCGGGGGCGCGACGCCGGCCCACGCGACCGAGAGCCCGTCCTCGCCCTTGAGGAACGCGTGTGCCCGGACTCCCTGGGTGCCGCGGCCCTTCGCCGGGAACTCCGTCAGCGCCGAGACCTTGGCGCGACCGGCGTCGGTACCCGGCAGGGCGCTCGAGGTGGTCGAGACGGTGGCGACGACGGTGTCCTCGGTGACGGCGACGGAGCCGAACCAGATGACGCTGGCGCTCCCGGCCAGCGACACGCCCGCGACGCCTCCGGCGGGGAGCCCCTGCGGACGGACCGCGCCAGCCGGGAACCGGAGCAGCTGGGCGTTCGAGGTGACGAAGACCAGGTCGTCGGACTCCGGTGCCTGGGCGGCGCCGACGACGTGGTCGCCGGGCTTCAGTCCGATGGCGGGGAAGTCCGGCTTGTCGGGCCAGGCGGCCGGGACGACGCGCTTGACGACGCCCTGGGCGGTTCCGATGGCGACGGAGTCCGCGACGGCGGCGTCGAGGGACACGAGGGCGACGACGGTCTCGCTCTTCGGCACGCCGAGGTACTCGGTGACCCGGACCCCGGCGTCGAGTCGCACCGACGCGGGCGGCACGGCGGGGACGTCGACGGGGGAGAACCGCACGACACGCCCGGTGGAGGTCAGCGCCCCGACCTGCCCGCGGACGGTGCTGACGACGGTGGAACGGACGGCGTCGTGCTTCGAGCGCTTCGGCACGTGGACGATGCCGGACTCCGCCGCCGGGATGTCGACGCGGACCAGGCGCCCGGTGGTCGAGAGCATCACCCGGCAGGGGGCGTCGGCGACCTGCAGCGACTCCGGGTCGACCGTGGCCTTCCGACCACCACGCACCGGGGCGTCGGCCTCGGTCAGGAGCGTGCGGCGGGGCGTGGCGAACTTCTCGGACACCTCGGTGAGCTCGGTCGCGACCTGGGTCCGGAGGCGGTCGTCCGAGGCCAGCAGTTCCTCGAGCGCGGCGATGTCGGCGAGCAGCTGGTCGCGTTCGCCCTCGAGCTCCATGCGCGAGAACTTCGTCAGGCGGCGCAGGCGGAGTTCGAGGATGTACTCGGCCTGCACCTCGGACAGGTCGAACACGTCCCGCAGTCGGCTCCGCGCGGCCTCGGAGTCGTCCGAGGTGCGGATGACCTGGATGACCTCGTCGATGTCGAGGATCGCGATGAGCAGCCCCTCGACCAGGTGCAGGCGCTCTCGGCGTCGGGCGAGCCGGTACTGGGAGCGCCGCGTGACGACCGACAGGCGGTGCTTGACGTAGACGTCGAGCAGGTCGCGGAGCCCGAGGGTACGGGGCGAGCCGTCGACCAGGGCGACGTTGTTGATGCCGAAGTTCTCCTCGAGCGGCGTGTGCTTGTACAGCTGCTCGAGCACGGCCGTCGGGTTGAAGCCGGACTTGATGCCGATGACGAGCCGGAGGCCGTGGTTGCGGTCCGTCAGGTCGTTGACGTCCGAGATGCCGATGAGCTTCTTCGACTGCACCCCGTCCTTGATCTTCTCGATGACCCGCTCGGGGCCGACCAGGTAGGGCAGTTCGGTGACGACCAGCCCGGTCTTCCGGGGGGTGAGGTTCTCGACCGAGACCTTCGCCCGGGTGCGGAACGTGCCGCGGCCGGTGGCGTAGGCATCACGGACCCCGGAGAGCCCGACGATCGTGCCGCCGGAGGGCAGGTCGGGCCCGGGGACGAACTCCATCAGCTCGTCGAGGGTCGCGTGCGGGTGCATGAGCAGGTGCTTCGCGGCCTCGACGACCTCGCCCAGGTTGTGCGGCGCCATGTTCGTCGCCATGCCGACCGCGATGCCCGACGCGCCGTTGACGAGCAGGTTCGGGAACGCCGCCGGCAGCACGCTCGGCTGCATGATCTGGTTGTCGTAGTTCGGGACGAAGTCGACGACGTCCTCGCCCAGGCCCTCGGTCATCGCCATCGACGGTTCGGCCAGGCGGGCCTCGGTGTACCGGGCGGCAGCGGGGCCGTCGTCGAGCGAGCCGAAGTTGCCGTGGCCGTCGACGAGCGGCACGCGCATGGTGAACGGCTGCGCGAGCCGGACGAGTGCGTCGTAGATGGCGCCGTCACCGTGCGGGTGCAGCTTGCCCATCACCTCGCCGGTGACGCGGGCGCTCTTCACGTGACCGCGGTCCGGCCGCAGGCCCATCTCCGCCATCTGGTACAGGATGCGGCGCTGCACCGGCTTCAGGCCGTCGCGGGCGTCGGGCAGGGCGCGGGAGTAGATGACCGAGTACGCGTACTCCAGGAACGACCCCTGCATCTCCTCCGAGACGTCGACGTCCTCGATGCGCTCACCGTCGGGCAGCCCGACGACGTCCGTGCGTGCCATGACACCTCTCTGCCGACCCAGCTCGATCTGGAAGACTCTGGGGGTGGGAACAAGCGTACCGACGGCCCCCGACGCCGCCGTGAACCTCGCCGACGTGCTGCCGAGTTGCCTGGTCGCGCTGGGCGCCGCCGACGACGCCTGGTTGCGGGACACCGGACGGGAGGCCCGGATCACCCTCCGCCCCGCCCGTTCCGCGATCGTCGTCCTGGTCGACGGCCTCGGTGCGAACGCCCTCGCGGCACGCGCCGGCCACGCCCGGTTCCTCACCGCGACGAAGAAGCGCCTGCGCAGCGGTTTCCCGACCACGACCGCCGCGGCGCTGACCACGCTGACGACCGGCCGGCAGCCCGGCGAGCACGGCGTCGTCGGCTACAGCGGCTGGAACCCGGAGGAGTCCCGCGTGATGAACCTGCTGAGCGGGTGGGACACCGAGGTGCCCGCCGGGTGGCTGCGCTCCGAGACGGTGTTCACCGCGGCGTCCGGGCTCGGCGTGGACCCGGTCGTCGTCGCACCGAGCCGCTACCGGTCCTCCGGCATGACGGCGAACGTCCTCGGCGGTGCGCGCTTCGTCGCCGCCGACGCGATCCCGGCCCGGATCGACGCCGCGCTCGACGCCACCGGCAGCGGACGGCAGCTCGTCTACCTCTACATCCCCGAACTCGACTCGATCGGGCACAAGCACGGCTGGCAGTCCGACCGGTGGACCGCGGCACTCGAGCTCGTCGACGCCGAGCTCTCCCGTCTGGACGCCCGGGTGGACCCGGACGTCGGGGTGCTCGTCACGGCGGACCACGGCGTGCTCGACGTGCCGCCGCACAGCAACGTCGCGATGGACCCCGCCCTGCTGGTGGACGTCGTCGGTGTGGCCGGGGACCCGCGCTGCCGGCAGCTGACCGTCGCACCGGGTACGGACGTGCCGGCCCTGGTGGACGCGTTCCGGGCGTCCCTGGGCAAGCGTGCGGTGGTCGCCAGCCGGGACGAGGCCGTGGCCGCCGGGTGGTTCGGCCCGGTCGACGACGCCGTCCTGCCGCGCATCGGCGACGTGCTGCTCGTCGCGAAGGGGTCGTGGGCGTTCAACGACGACCGCGAGGTCCGCGACGGCGTCGAGCCCGGCCGGATGATCGGTCAACACGGGGCGATGAGCGACGACGAACTGCTCGTCCCCTTGCGCCTCGCGGGCGCGTTCGCCCAGTAGGACCCGCCGGTCCCGACCGCATCAGACCCGGCCCCGAGACGGACAGGAGGCCCGCCCCACGGACGTGGGACGAGCCTCCTGTCAGAGTCGGTCGGGTCAGACGGTGTCGTCGTCCGGACGGGTGCCGAAGACGATCTCGTCCCAGCTGGGCATCGCCCGGCGGTTGCGCTTGCGGCGGTCCGAGCGGCTGTCGCCGTCCGGGACGGCGGTGGGGCGGGCCTCCGGCTGCGGGGCGGTGTCCGAGTCGTCGACGGGGGACACGGGCAGGTCGACGAGCCCGACCGAGGTGCCGCGCGGGGCGTCCTGCTGGTCAGGGAAGGACGCGGCCTCGCGCTCACCGCGGCGGCGACGGAGCGCCTCGAGCAGGTCCGCGGTCTCGTTGCCGGGCGCGCGCTCCTCGACGTACGAGGTACCGATGCGGGGGAGCGGCGGACGCAGCGAAGTGCGCTCGACCGCCTCGGGGGCAGCGGGTTCCTCGGCGGCGGGTTCCTCGACGTGGAAGGCGCCGGAGTCGAACCGGGTGCCGTCCTCGTCCTGACGCTCGTACTCGACGGCACGGAGACGTGGGGCGATGCCCTCGTCCTCGGTGTGCGACAGGCGGTGCGCGTCACCGTTGTCCGGCACGAGCGTGGCGGTCTTCGGGTCGAAGCGCCACTGGGCGTCGTGCTCGACCTCGGCCGCGGTGTAGCGGACCTGCACCTGCCAGCCGTTCTCGACGTGCTTCCAGCTCGACCACGCGATGTCGGTGGCGTCGCCGGACTCGAGGCGGGCAGTGATGGCCGCGCCGAAGGTGTCGGGTGAGGCGTCGTCGACCGGGGTCACACTGACCCGTCGGGCGGCGTCGAGGACGAACGCACGCTCGGCGAGCACCGGGCCCTCGAAGCGACGGACGTAGTCGACCTCGACCCCGAGGACGGCGGCGACGTCGGCGGCGTCGGAACCGCTGCGGATGCGTGCCTGCACGTCCTTCGGCGAGACGCGCTTCTGCGGCCCGGAGTCGGGGTTCGCCTGCCGGACCTGGCCCGGGAGCGACGCGGTGACGGGCAGCCGGAACTCGGTCCCGCCGTCGGTCGCCAGGAGGAGCGACCCGGATTCGACTCCGATGACTCTCACGTCTTGCATGGGTTCCGCCCTCCGCTGCCTGCGTACGGTCGTGCCTCGTACCCGAGGAGTATGCAGGCCGCTGCAGCACTTTCGGCGCAGGCACCCGGCGTGCCGCGCGTCTCGTCCCCGGCATCGGGAATGGTCGGGATGCGCGCCGGGTTGCACGGCCAGAACGCACCGCTCGAGTACTCGGTTTGCACTCGGACGGGCCGTGGTGCAAACTGTCGCCGCCGAATCCGGCGACGACCTCTCGATACGAGAAATGGATGGGCATGGCCACCGATTACGACGCCCCTCGGAAGACCGACGACAACTCTGACTCGGAGTCGATCGAGGCCCTCAAGGAGCGCGTCCCCGACAAGATGTCGGGAGTCGTCGACGACGATTCTGACAACCCGGGCAGCTTCGAGCTCGCGGGCCAGGACCTCAGCGACGTCGACCTCGACGTCGTCGTCCTGCCCCCGCAGGTCGACGAGTTCACCTGCGTGGAGTGCTTCCTGGTGAAGCACCGCTCGCAGCTCGACCACGAGACGAAGCTCGGCCCGGTCTGCATGGAGTGCGCGGCACTCTGAGACACCGACCGAACGCCGGAACGGCCCGCATCCTGCTGGATGCGGGCCGTTCTGCATGTGCGGGGACGTCGCCCCGGCGTCCTGCTCGTCAGGCCGGTCCGGTGCCGTTCGTCTGCGTGGCGCCGCTCGTCAGGGCGCGGGTGACGGCCTCCGGGTCGCGGACGCTCACCAGCCAGTACGGCGTCGGGTCGGCGGCGTCCCGGACCTCGACCTTGACGACGCCGTGCACGTAGCCGCGGAACAGGGTCCAGGCACGCGCGTCCAGCTCCGGTCCGCGCTGGCTCGTCGCCGCCGCGCCGTCGAAACCGGCGACCTCGCCGACGACCGAGCGGGGCAGGTGGGCCCGTCCGGCACGGAACTCGGTGTCCGTCACCTCGATGACGGGTGCGAGTGCCCACAGGAGCAGGAGCACGCCGAGCTCCATGCCGATGGCCACGGCGACCCCGGCGGTCGCACTGATGGGCAGGAAGACGAGGAGGCTCGCGGGGATGACGAGCGCCGTCGCCAGGTACAGGGCGGGCGGGGCCCACAGTCGTTCGCGGTACACGATCACCCCACCATTCGACCACGAGCCGCTGCGTGCTCCGAGCAGGTCACGGATCGGTCACGGTCTGCACTACCCTCGTCTCGTGACCGAAGCAGTCGACGTCCTCTGGACCGGCAACGCCGCCCCCGTGTTCGCCAAGCCCGGCGACGCCGGGGCCGACCTGGTGTCCGCCGAGTCCTTCGTGCTCGCGCCCGGGGAGCGCCGCCTGGTCGGCACCGGGCTCGCGATCGCCCTGCCGGACCAGCACGTCGGGTTCGTCGTGCCCCGCAGCGGGCTCGCGGCCAAGCACGGCATCACCATCGTGAACGCGCCCGGCACGATCGACTCGGGCTACCGCGGCGAGGTCAAGGTCGCGCTGCTCAACACGGACGCCACCGAGCCGTACGCGGTCCAGGTCGGGGACCGGATCGCGCAGCTCATCGTCCTGCCGGTGCCCCGCGTGACGTTCACGCAGGTCACCGAGCTGCCGGAGAGCGTCCGCGGACAGGGCGGGTTCGGGTCGTCGGGCTACGGTGACCGCACCGGTCACCAGGGGTCCGCCGACGTCGTCGACGCCGAGCAGGACACCGAACGGAACGGCGGAGCGGGAACGCCCGTCGACATGCACGAGCAGGGTCTGGAAGGGACGCGGTCATGAGGATCGGACGACGCAAGCGCGACGAGGTCGAGGTCGCCGAGGCCGTGGTGGACGACGTCGAGGTCGCCGGGCCCTCGCCCGAGATCGAACTCGCCGACGACGCCGACGCGGGCTTCGACGAGGTGCTGGCCACTGAGTCGACCGACAAGTCGGCGCCGCTGGACCGCAGCGACAACGGCCCCCTCGACGAGACCGAGGCGAACCTGGTCCGCCCGTACGTCGACCTGGGTGGCGTGAAGATCCTGCCGCGCGAGGGCCTGCACCTCCGCCTCGAGGTGGAAGAGGACTCGCAGCGCGTGGTCGCCGTCGGGCTCGACTTCGACGACTCGACCCTGCAGGTGCAGCCCTTCGCCGCACCGCGGTCGACCGGGCTCTGGCACGAGATCCGCGCGCAGATCGCGGAGCAGATCCAGCAGCAGGGCGGTGTCGTGACCGAGATCGACGGCCCGTTCGGCCCCGAACTCCGCGCCCAGGTGCCCGTCGTCGGTGGCGAGGGTGTCACCGACGGCGTCCGTGCGGCCCGGTTCGTCGGCGTCGACGGCCCGCGCTGGTTCCTCCGTGGCGTGATCGCCGGCAAGGCCGCCGACCAGCCCGACGACTCCGCCGACATCGAAGAGCTCTTCCGCAGCGTCGTCGTCGTGCGCGGCACGACGCCGATGCCGCCGCGCGACCTCATCCCGCTGCACATGCCGAAGTCGGCGCAGTCGACCATCTGACGCGGCTGCGGCCGACCCCACGAACCAGCCTGGAGGCCCGGTGACGGACCACGACGACCGCTCGCGTCCCGATGCGGTCACCCCGGACCCCTTCGCCGAGGAGCGCGCCGAACCGCTGTCGCTGCAGGCCCAGCTGCGCGACGCGGTCCGGAACGCGGGCATCGGCCAGGTCGCCCCGGGAGAGGCCCCGTCCGGCAAGGCCCTGCTGACGGCCGTCGGTGGTGTCCGCGGGCTCGCCGAGTCGGTGCTGCCGGGCTTCGCCTTCCTGATCGTCTACGCGATCACGAAGGAGGTCGTGCCGAGCGTCGTCGTCCCGGTCGTGATCGGGCTCGTCTTCGTGGTGCTCCGCCTGCTCCAGCGCCAGTCGATCATGATGTCCTTCGCCGGCATCTTCGGCGTCGCGATCTCGGCGGGCCTCGCCCTGCTGACCGGTCGCGCCGAGAGCAACTTCATCCCCGGCATCGTCATCAACGCGGTGTTCCTGGCGGTCATCCTCGTCACGCTGGCGATGCGTCGGCCGCTGATCGGCCTGATCGTCGGGCTGCTCGTGCCGGGGGACGACGACGGGCACGACTGGCGGGACGACCCGGCCAAGCGACGGGTGCTCACCGTCGCGACGTGGATGTGGGCCGGGCTCTTCGCCTTCCGCCTGGCCTTCGAGATCCCGCTCTGGTTGGCAGCGCAGGTCGAACTGCTCGCCGGCATCAAGCTGATCACCGGCGTCCCGCTCTACGCAGCCCTGCTCTGGGTGACGTGGCTGCTCGTCCGGACCGTCTTCGTCAAGGACGAACCGGCCGCGGTGTAGAGTTGTCTCGACGTCAAGACACTTTCATCCGGGCACGACGGAGTCCCCGGGTTTAGGTTCACCTTGCTGGTGGGACGTCCCGCGGCCCGCGAGGATGAGGGCACACCGATCAACAGGGAGGCGGCACAGTGGCTGCAGTCAACAGCTTCGGCTCGAAGGACACACTCTCGGTCGGGGGTGTCGACTACGCCATCCACCGGATCGACGCCGTGCCCGGGCACGAGAAGCTCCCGTACAGCCTCAAGGTGCTGCTCGAGAACCTCCTGCGCACCGAGGACGGCAAGAACGTCACCGAGGGCCAGATCCGCGCGCTCGGCTCGTGGAAGCCCGAGGCCGACCCGGACACCGAGATCCAGTTCTCCCCGGCCCGCGTGGTCATGCAGGACTTCACGGGCGTTCCGTGCATCGTCGACCTCGCCACCATGCGTGAAGCGATGGCGGAGATCGGCGGCGACCCGAACAAGATCAACCCGCTGTCCCCGGCCGAGATGGTCATCGACCACTCGGTCATCGCGGACCTCTTCGGCAGCTCGGACGCCCTCCAGCGCAACACCGACCTGGAGTACGAGCGGAACGGGGAGCGCTACCAGTTCCTCCGCTGGGGCCAGACGGCGTTCGAGGACTTCAAGGTCGTCCCGCCGGGCACCGGCATCGTCCACCAGGTCAACATCGAGTACCTGGCGAAGGTCACCTACACGCGTGACTTCGACGGCGAGACCTACGCCTACCCGGACACCCTGGTCGGCACCGACTCGCACACCACGATGGTCAACGGCCTCGGTGTGCTGGGCTGGGGCGTCGGCGGCATCGAGGCCGAAGCGGCGATGCTCGGCCAGCCGGTGTCGATGCTCATCCCGAAGGTCGTCGGCTTCAAGCTCTCGGGTGAGATCCCCGCCGGCGTGACCGCGACCGACGTGGTGCTCACCATCACCGAGCAGCTCCGCAAGCACGGCGTGGTCGGCAAGTTCGTCGAGTTCTACGGCGAGGGCGTCGGCGCGGTGCCGCTCGCGAACCGCGCGACCATCGGCAACATGAGCCCCGAGTTCGGCTCGACGGCCGCGATCTTCCCGGTCGACGACGTCACGCTCGACTACCTGCGCCTGACCGGTCGCGACGAGGCACAGATCGCCCTGGTCGAGGCCTACTCGAAGACCCAGGGCCTCTGGCACGACCCGTCGGTCGAGCCGGCCTACTCGGAGTACCTCGAGCTCGACCTCTCCACGGTCGTCCCCTCGATCTCCGGCCCGAAGCGCCCGCAGGACCGCATCGTCCTGTCGCACGCGAAGGACCAGTTCGAGGTCGACCTCGCCAACTACGCGAGCATCGACCACACCGAAGAGGACAAGGCCGTCGCGGACACGTTCCCGGCCTCCGATCCGGTGGCCGCGGCCCCCGGCGACGAGCACGCGGTCGACGACCTGCAGGACGCACCGGCGTCCGAGGTCCCGGCCCACGCCTCCAGTGCGCCCGGCACCGTGTCCAAGCCGACCTCGGTCGCCATCGCCGACGGTGCCCCGTTCACCATCGACCACGGCGCCGTCGCGATCGCGGCGATCACGTCCTGCACCAACACGTCGAACCCGTCCGTGATGATGGCGGCCGGCATCCTCGCCCGCAACGCGGCGAAGAAGGGCCTCAAGGCCAAGCCGTGGGTGAAGACCACGCTCGCCCCCGGGTCGAAGGTCGTCACGGACTACTACGAGAAGGCCGGTCTCACGACCTACCTCGAAGACCTCGGCTTCTACACGGTCGGCTACGGCTGCACCACCTGCATCGGCAACTCCGGCCCGCTGCCGGACGAGATCTCGCAGGCCGTGCAGGACAACGACCTCGCCGTCACCGCGGTGCTCTCGGGCAACCGCAACTTCGAGGGCCGCATCAACCCCGACGTCAAGATGAACTACCTGGCCTCGCCGCCGCTGGTCATCGCGTACGCCCTCGCCGGCTCGATGCACTTCGACTTCGACACCGACTCGCTCGGCACCGACACCGACGGCAACGCGGTGTACCTCAAGGACATCTGGCCCGACACGGCCGAGGTCCAGCAGGTCATCGACTCGTCGATCGACACCGAGATGTTCACCCACGAGTACGGCTCCGTGTTCGAGGGCGACGACCGGTGGAAGAACCTGCCGACCCCGACCGGTGACACGTTCGAGTGGGACAGCGAGTCCACCTACGTGCGGAAGCCCCCGTACTTCGATGGCATGACCATGCAGCCGGACGCGGTCTCGGACATCTCGGGTGCCCGCGTGCTCGCGAAGCTCGGCGACTCGGTCACCACCGACCACATCTCGCCGGCCGGTTCGATCAAGGCGGACAGCCCGGCGGGCAAGTACCTCGCCGACCACGGTGTCGACCGCAAGGACTTCAACTCCTACGGCTCGCGTCGCGGCAACCACGAGGTCATGATCCGCGGCACGTTCGCGAACATCCGTCTGCGCAACCAGCTGCTCGACGGGGTCGAGGGCGGCTACACCCGCGACTTCACCACGCCCGACGGTGCCCAGTCGTTCATCTACGACGCGTCCGAGCACTACCAGGCGGAGGGCACCCCGCTCGTCGTCCTGGGGGGCAAGGAGTACGGTTCCGGTTCCTCCCGTGACTGGGCGGCGAAGGGCACGAGCCTGCTGGGCGTCAAGGCCGTCATCACCGAGAGCTTCGAGCGGATCCACCGGTCGAACCTCATCGGCATGGGTGTCGTCCCGCTGCAGTTCCCGGCGGGCGAGTCGATCGAGTCCCTCGGGCTCGACGGCACCGAGTCGATCTCGATCTCGGGTCTGACCGCGCTGAACGACGGTGCCACGCCGAAGACCGTGCACGTCACGGCCGAGCCGACCGAGCACTCGCCGGCCGGCAAGCAGCCGATCGAGTTCGACGCGGTCGTCCGCATCGACACCCCGGGTGAGGCCGACTACTACCGGAACGGCGGCATCCTGCAGTACGTCCTCCGCTCCCTCGTCTGACTCCTCGCAACACGCAACCTGGGCGGCTGCCCGCGGCGGTACTCCGTTGCGATCAGCCGCCCTGGTTTCGTTCCGCGGAGGACGGGAGGCGCGTGGCGGGCGGTCACCGCGCCTCCAGTCCGTGTGCCGGTCGCGCGCATAGAGTGGGCCGTCAGCCGTACGAAAGGAGCGCCCGTGAGCCTGCTCGCCAGCATCACGTCCCCGCGCGACCTGAAGCGTCTCTCCGACGCACAGATGACCGAACTCGCCGCCGAGATCCGCACCTTCCTGGTCGCCGAGGTCGCCAAGACCGGCGGCCACCTCGGGCCGAACCTCGGCGTCGTCGAGCTGACCCTCGCCATGCACCGGGTCTTCGAGTCGCCGCACGACCCCTTCGTCTTCGACACCGGCCACCAGTCGTACGTGCACAAGCTCGTCACCGGGCGCCAGGACTTCTCGCACCTGCGTGAGCGCGGCGGCATCGCCGGCTACCCGCAGCGCAGCGAGTCGGAGCACGACATCGTCGAGTCCTCGCACGCGTCCTCGTCGCTGTCGTGGGCGGACGGCATCTCCCGCGCCTTCCAGCAGACCGGGCAGTCCGACCGCACGGTCGTCGCGGTCGTCGGCGACGGCGCCCTCACCGGTGGCATGACATGGGAGGCGCTCAACAACATCTCGGACAAGAACGACCGCCGCCTGGTGATCGTGGTCAACGACAACGGCCGCTCGTACGCGCCGACGATCGGTGGGATGGCCCGGTTCCTCAGCTCGGTCCGCACCCGCCGCGAGTACCGCACGCTGTACGAGAAGAGCCGCGCCGCAGCCGACCACTTCGGCGCGCCCGGGCGCGCGGTGTACCGCGGCCTCCGTGGCGGACTGCACGGGTTCTTGTCGCGCTTCACGAACAACGAGGCGCTGTACTCGAACCTCGACATCAAGTACATCGGCCCCGTCGACGGGCACGACCAGCAGGCGATGGAGGCGGCGCTCCGGCAGGCGAAGGGCTACGGCTCGCCCGTCATCGTGCACGTGATCACCGAGAAGGGGCACGGCTTCGAGCCCGCGCTCCGTGACCAGGCGGACCAGTTCCACGCCGTCGGGCACATCGACCCGGAGACGGGCGAGTCGCTCGACAAGGCCTCGGGGCCGTCGTGGACCTCCGTCTTCGCCGCCACCCTGGCCGAGGTCGGTCACGAGGACCCGCGCATCATGGCGATCACCGCCGCGATGCTCCGACCCACCGGGCTGCACCTGTTCCAGCAGGCTCACCCCGACCGGGTGATCGACGTCGGCATCGCGGAGCAGCACGCGGTCACCACGGCCGCGGGTCTGGCGTACGGGGGACTGCACCCCGTCGTCGCCCTGTACGCGACGTTCCTCAACCGGGCGTTCGACCAGGTGCTCATGGACGTCGCCCTGCACCGTGCCGGGGTGACGTTCGTCCTCGACCGGGCGGGCATCACCGGCCCGGACGGCCCCTCCCACCACGGCATGTGGGACCTGGCGCTGCTGCAGGTGGTCCCGGGCATCCGGATCGCCGCGCCGCGCGACGCCGTCACCCTGCGCGAGGAGTTCCGGGAGGCCGTGGCCGTCGACGACGCGCCCACGGTCCTCCGGTGGTCCAAGGGCCAGGTCGGACCGGACATCCCCGCGGTGTCCCGGACGGCGGACGGGGTGGACGTCCTGCACGCCTCCGACGCGTCGGAGGACGTGTTGATCGTGGCCGTCGGGTCGATGGTGCCGACCGCACTCGAGGCCGCCGGGCTGCTCGAGGCGCAGGGCATCGGTGTCACCGTCGTCGACCCGCGGTGGGTCGTGCCGATCCCGGCGTCGCTCATCGACCTGTCGCGCGACCACCGGCTCGTCATCACGATCGAGGACGGCGTCCGCGTCGGTGGCGTCGGGACCCGGTTGCGGCAGGACCTCCGCGCTGCCGGGGTCGACACGGGTGTCAACGAGCTCGGGCTGCCGGACGAGTTCATCGCCCACGCCAGTCGTGGTCAGATCCTCTCCGATGCCGGGCTGACGGCGCAGGCGATCGCCCGCGACGTCATCGACCAGGTCGTCGGGACGAAGGTGCCCCAGGCGAAGCCGGCGCGGTCTCGGGAGTCCGCGGAGCGCTGACACGGGGTGCGCGGCCGCCCGGCCCGCGGAACACCGGTGTTCGTCCGTTACATCGCGTCATGCCGCGATGTGTCAGACGAACACCGGTGTTCCGCAGAGTGGGTCAGCGGGAGGCGGGCCCGACGATCGGCGGCTCGTGGAACGTGCCGCCGAACACCCGCTCGGACGCCCCGCTGCGGTCGAGGTACGGACTGATGCCGCCGGCCTGGAACGGGTAGCCCGCGCCCAGGATCAGCCCGAGGTCGATCTCCTCGACGTGCTGGACGACCCCGTCCTCGAGCATGCGGTGCACCTCGTCGGCCAGGGCGTCCTCGAACCGGCGCTGCATCTCGGCAGCGTCGACCGGGTGGGCGTCCTTCTTCGACGGCGCGACGAGCTTCACGGCAGCGGAGTCGTACCCGGTCGCGTTGCCCTTCTTGTCGCGGGTCAGGATCGTCCCGTGCTCGGCGATCCGCTTCAGCCCGTCGCCCGGGTAGAAGCGCTCCGGCCAGGCGGCGTGGTGCGAGTCGAGCACGTGCGCGCCGACCGGCAGCCCGACGAGCTCGAGCAGCTCGAACGGCGACATCGGCAGGCCCAGGGGAGCGGCACCCTCGGCGACGGTCTCGAACGAGGTGCCCTCCTCGACGCCACGCATGGCCTCGCCGAGGACGCGTGCGAGCACCCGGTTGACGACGAAGCCCGGCTGGTCGGCCGTGACGATCGCGGTCTTCTTCAGGGTCTTCGCGACGGCCAGTGCGGTGGCGACGGCCTCGTCGGACGTCCGGGAAGCGCGGACGACCTCGAGCAGCGGCATCACCGCGACCGGGTTGAAGAAGTGGAAGCCGACCAGGCGCTCCGGGTTCTGCAGCACCGACGCCATCTCGTCCACCGACAGCGACGAGGTGTTCGTTGCGAGGATCGCGTCCGGTGCGATGACCTGCTCGATCTTCCGGAACACCTCCTGCTTGACGCCCATCTCCTCGAAGACGGCCTCGATCACCCAGTCGGCGTCCGCGAAGGCGTCGTACGACACCGAACCGCTGACGAGTGCGGTGATGCGGTTCGCGTCGTCCTGCGAGACCCGGCCCTTGGCGAGCATCTCGTCCACGGACTGGCGGATCCGGGCGACACCGGCGTCGACGCGCTCCTGCGAGACGTCGGTGATGACGACGGGGACCCCGAGTCGGCGGGCGAAGAGCAGCGCGAACTGCGAGGCCATCAGCCCGGCGCCGAGGACGCCGACCTTCGTGACCTTCTTCGCGTCGACGCCCTCGGGAGCGCCGACCGGACGCTTGGCCCGCTTCTGCACCAGGTCGAACGCGTACATCGACGCGGCGAACTGGTCCCCGGCGAGCAGGTCGGCGAGGGCGTCGTCCTCGCCGGCGAAGCGCTCCTCGAGCGACCCCGACTTGGCGGCGGCGACGAGGTCGAGCGCGCGGAACGGCGACTTCGGGACGCTGCCGATCTTCGACGTCACCTGCTGCCGTGCGACCTTGACGACGGTGCCCCAGGCGGCCTTCTCGATCATGCCGGGTTCGTTCTTGCGGACCACCTTGGTGCGACCGGACACGACGCCGTCAGCCCAGGCGACCGCGGACGGCAGGAAGGTCACCGAGGGGATGAGGGCGTCGCCGATGCCGAGGTCGACCGCGGCCTTCCCGTCCATCAGGCGGTTGTTCTTCAGCGGGTTCTCGACGATGACCCGCAGGGCCTTCTCCGGGCCGATCAGGCGGGGGAGCAGCGTCGCACCACCCCAGCCGGGGATGATGCCGAGGAAGACCTCGGGCAGCCCGATGCCCTGGGCAGCGGACGAGAACACGCGGTAGGTGCAGTGCAGCGCCACCTCGAGCCCGCCGCCGAGCGCGATGCCGTTGACGAACGCGAACGACGGGACACCGAGCTCGCTGAACTTCCGGAGCGTGGCGTGGCCGAGCACACCGAGCTCGTGCGCGACCTCGCGGGAGGGCAGCGCTGCCGCCTGGGACAGGTCGGCGCCCGCGGCGAAGCAGTACTCCTTGCCCGTGATCGCGACGGCCTGGACGGTGCCGGCGGCCGCGGCGGCACGGAGCTCGTCGAGCACGCCGGACAGCTCGCGCATGGTGCGCGGGCCGAGCGTCGAGGGGCGCTTGTAGTCCTTGCCGTTGTCGAGCGTGATGAGCGCGAGCGTGCCACCGGAGGGCAGCGCGACGTGCTTGACGTACGAGTGGGTGACGACCTCGTCCTCGCTCAGGGCAGTCAGCTGGTCGATCGGGGTGGTGGTCATGGTCAGGCCGCCTTCCGTGCCGCGGACTTGCTGAAGTTCGGGTTCTCCCAGATGACGGTGCCGCCCTGGCCGAGCCCGATGCACATCGTCGTGATGCCGTACTTGACGTCCGGACGCTCGGCGAACTGCGCCGCGAGCTGGGTCATCAGACGCACACCGCTCGAGGCGAGCGGGTGCCCGACGGCGATCGCACCGCCCCAGGCGTTGACGTTCGGGGAGTCCTGCGCGATGCCGTAGTTGTCGAGGAACGCGAGCACCTGCACCGCGAACGCCTCGTTGATCTCGAACAGGCCGATGTCGTCGATCGACAGCCCGGCCTTCGAGAGCGCCTTGTCGGTCGCGGGCACCGGGCCGACGCCCATCACCTCGGGCTCGACACCCGCGAAGGCGAACGAGACCATGCGCATCTTCGTCGGGAGCCCGTGCTCCTTCGCACCGGCGTCCGAGGCCAGCAGGCTCATCGTCGCGCCGTCGTTCAGGCCGGCGGCGTTGCCGGCGGTGACCCGTCCGTGGGACCGGAACGGCGTCTTCAACGCGGCCAGGGCCTCCAGGGTGGTGCCGGGACGCGGCGGCTCGTCGGCCGACACGATGTCCCAGCCTTGACCGGTGTTCACCTCGACCGGGATGACGTCCGGCTGCAGCTTGCCGGCGCCCCAGGCGGTGGCGTAGCGCTGCTGGGACTGCACGGCGAACGCGTCGGTGCGGTCCTTCGTGATGGCGGGGAAACGGTCGTGCAGGCGCTCGGCGGTGTTGCCCATCACGAGCGCGTCGGGGGCGACCATGCGCTCCGCGACGAAGCGGGGGTTCGGGTCGGCGTTGAAGCCCATCGGGTGGCGACCCATGTGCTCGACCCCGCCCGCGATGGCGACGTCGGCGGCACCGAACGCGATCGCGCCGGCGAGGGTGGTGACGCTCGTCATCGCACCCGCGCACATGCGGTCGATGGCGTAGCCGGGGACGGACTTCGGCAGGCCGGCGAGCATCCCGACGGTGCGTCCGAGGGTCAGGCCCTGGTCGCCCTGCTGGGTGGTCGCGGCGACCGCGACGTCGTCGACGGCGGCTCCGTCGAGCGAGCTGTTCCGGTCGAGCAGCCCACGCATCGCGTGCACGGCGAGGTCGTCGGCGCGGGTCCGCCAGAACACCCCCTTCTCACCGGCGCGGCCGAACGGGGTACGGACACCGTCCACGAACACGACGTCTGATGTCTTCGGCAATGCGAGCCTCCAGATCCACAACGATCGGGCCGGAGCGACGTGTCACCCCGACCGGCCGGGCCTCGCCCGGCGACGCTCCGACGCTAGTACCCCCGGCTGGGCAGGGGCACGTCGGTTGGGCGGTTCCTACGAGCCGGTGGTCCCGGTGGCGTCGTCGGCCTGTCCGTCTGCGACAAGCGCGGCGTCGCCCGTCTGCGCGTCGGCGTCCGGGTCGTCGGTCGCGCCGAGTGCGTCGGCGTCCGCCGTCGTGTCGTCCGGACGGGAGGCCGTGGTCGCCGTGACCTCGGCCGCCGGGTCCTCGACGGAACGGTCCGCAGCCACCTCGAACGCGTGCGCGATGACCGACGCGGTCTCCTCGACCTGCCACGGCCGGGCGTCGTGCGACGCGAGCGTCGCCCCGACGGTCTCGGTCGCGACGGTCTTCGGCGGCGTCCAGGACACCAGACGGAGCGTCTCCGGCGTCAGCAGGTTCTCGACGGGCAGGTCGAGCTCGGCGGCACGCGCGGTGACGGCGGCCCGGGCGGCGCGGTACCGGCGGTCGGCGGCCGGGTTGCGTTCGGCCCATGCACGGGGCGGCGGGAGGCTCGGCTCGCTCCCGCCACGCAGGCGCGGCAGGTCCTCGGTGGTGCGACCCTCCTCGAGGGCGGCCCACCACCGGTCGAGTTCGGAGCGACTGGCGCGGCCCGTGAAGGACTTCAGCGCTCCGAGTTCGGCACGCGAGGTCGGGGCGGCAGCGGCGGCGGCCACGATCGCCGAGTCCGGGATCGTCCGGCCGGGGGCGATGTCGGTCTCCTGCGCGTACGCGTCGCGGGCGAGCCACAGCGACCGGGCGATCGCGAGGGCCCGGGCACCGCGGAGCACGTTCATGCCGGACAGCCGGCGCCAGGGCTCGGCGCGCGGCGGCTTCGGCGCACGGGCGAGGACGGCGGCGAACTCCTCCTCCGCGATGCGTGCCTTGCCGGCTGCTTCGAGGACCGCGGCGAGCGAGTCGCGGAGGTCCGGCAGCAGTTCGACGTCGAGGGCGGCGTACACGAGCCAGGCCTGGGGGAGCGGCCGTGTCGACCAGTCCGCGGCGGAGTGCGCCTTCGCGAGCGTGATGCCGAGCAGCTGCTCGACGACCGCACCGAGGCCGACTCGGGGGAACCCGGCGATGCGCGCGCCGAGCTCGGTGTCGAAGATCCGGGTCGGGACCAGGCCGACCTCGCGGAGGCACGGCAGGTCCTGCGACGCGGCGTGGAACACCCACTCCTCGTCGACGAGCGCGGCCTGCAGGTCGGTGAAGTCGCCGATCGCGATCGGGTCGAACAGGAACGAGCCGGACCCGCGGCGGAACACCTGGATCAAGTAGGCCCGCTGCGAGTAGCGGTACCCGCTGGCGCGCTCGGCGTCGACCGCGACCGGACCGGTGCCGGCGGCCAGGCGGGCGACCGCGTCGAGGTACTCGTCGCGCTCCTCGATGACGTGGACGGCGGCGTGCGCGTCCTCGTAGGCGGGATCGGCGTCAGTCACGGGCGAGCCTCCGGGGGGCCAGGAGCGAGACACCGTCCGAGGCCGGGGGGAGTCCGGCGAGCATCGCCACGATCTCCTCCCACGCCTGCACGTGCGGCGTCAGGTCGTCGTCGAGGGGCGTCCACGACGCCCGCAGTTCCAGTTGGGCACCGTCGCCCTGTGCTGCGAGTTCGCCGTACCCGCGCGAGATGATCTTCGTCGCCGTGCCGGACGCGTTGCCGTACCGGGCGCCGTGCGCGTCGAGGGCGTCGACGAGCCAGCTCCAGGTGACGTCGGCGACGAACTCGTCGACCCCGATCTCCGGCTCGAGTGGGGCCTGCGCGAAGGTGACGATGCGGTACGCGCCGCCCCACCCCTCCGGCTCGGCGGGGTCGTGCAGGGCGATGAAGCGTCCGGTGCCGAGGTCTGAGTCCACACCGTGCACTGCGCCCGACACGTCCGCCGCCAGGGCGAGCGAGAACGGGGCGATGCGACTCGGCGACGGGATCTCGGTGACCGTGGTCTCGGTGCGGGTCCTGCCGCTCGACACGAACGAGCGGAGACGCGCGAACGCCTCCGGTTCGGCGTCGGGGTCTCGGGATTCGGGCACGGATGCAGACTAGGCTCCGGACCCAGCACCGGTACGGGCGGCACGCCGTCCGCCCCGCAGTCGTGCTGCCCGCAGTCGCCCTCGTCCTGAGTCGTCCTCGTCCTGGAAGGCCCGCATGGCCCGCCGTCTCGATGCCGTCCGGTCCGTCGGCCTCCTCGCGCTGGGTGCCGGCGTCACCGCCGCTGCCGTCGGCGTCGCCGTGGTCGCCGGCTCGGTCGCCGCCGTCGCCCGGGCCGTGGTCACCCCGGACCGCAAGCGCACCGAGCGGGTGCCGATCACGGCCGTCGACCTGGAGGCACGCACCGTCTCCCTGGGACGCAGTCCCGACACCGAGTCCCCGGGTCGGTACAGCCTGTGGTTCGGCGGCGCGACGGGGCACATGCGCGTCGGCGAGGTGCTCGACACCACCGACACGACCGTCACCCGCCGGGTCATCGCCGTCGACGCCGGCGACCCCACCGTGGCCCGACGCGGTCGGTGGGGCGGCTGGTTCTACCTGACCCCGGGGGAGCTCGGGGTGCCGGTCGAGGACGTCGACGTGCAGACCCCGAACGGCCCCGCACCCGCCTGGGTCGTCCGTGCCGCGGACCCGGCCGCGCCCTGGGCCGTCCTGGTGCACGGCCGAGGTGTGACCCGGGCCGAGACGATCCGCGCAGTACCCGTGTTCCGGGCCGCCGGCTACTCGGTGCTGCTGGCGTCGTGGCGGAACGACGGCGTCGCACCACCGAGCCCGGACGGTCGCTACGGCCTGGGTTCGACCGAGTGGGAGGACGTCGACGCCGCCCTGGACTGGGTCGCGCAGCAGGGCGCCACGAGCGTCGTGCTGATGGGCTGGTCGATGGGCGGTGCCGTCGTCCTGCAGACCCTGGTGCGCTCGGGCCTCGCCGGACTCGTCAGCGGCGTCGTGCTGGAGTCGGCGGTCGTCGACTGGCACGCGGTCCTGAAGTCGCAGAGCCGGGCGCTCCGGCTGCCCCGACCGGTGCGGAAGGTGGCGCAGTGGGTCCTCCGCACGCCCGTCGTCCACCGGGTCGCCGGACTGGACCAGCCGATCGACCTGCGGGAACTCGACATGGTCGCCCGCGCCGACGAACTGCGGGTCCCGATCCTGCTGCTGCACAGCGACGACGATGGCTTTGTGCCGTCATCGGCGTCGTACGCCCTCGCCGCCGCCCGGCCGGACCTGGTGCAGCTCGAGGTCGCCCACGTCGCGCGGCACACCAAGCTCTGGAACCACGACGCGGACTGGTTCGACGCGCGGATCCGGGCGTGGCTGACCGAAGTGGTGGCGTCACGGCCGGCGGCCGACGCGCGGTGACGCGCGTGCGGTGACCGACGTCGGACGGGAGGCGCGGGGCCAGCGGTGACGCGCCTCCCGTCCGACGGGTGGTCACCACCCGCCGTGCGCGTCGCGACCAGCCCGTCAGCAGCGCCTGCCCGCTTCAGCGGCTGCCAGGTCGAGCGGCTACCAACTTCAGCGGTCGGGGAAGAGGTCGACGGACCGCGGGGTGGAGCGGTAGCGGAGGTGCTCGAAGTCGGGGTGCCAGTCGACGAGGCCGACCACGGCGCGGACGGCGATGTCGATGAAGTACGGCGACACGACGATCCGGCGGGGGATCGTCGTCGCCTCGATCTCGGTCGCGGGTCGGGAATGCGACCCGGAGAAGTCGGTGACGTGCACGCCGTCGAGGTCCGTGCCCCAGGTGTACGCGGGCAGCAGGCGGGCGGTGTCCGGGGCGACGTTGCCGACGACCTCCCACATGCCCGGCTGGAACCGTGCCGGCAGGGTCAGCCCGGCCACCACCGGCTGCGTGGCGAGCACGACGAGCGGGTCGGCGGGGCGCGGCAGGTCCTCGGGGCGCTCGAAGACCGCGACGTAGACGGCGTCGTGCAGCGTCGCGAGGACGTGCCCGAGCAGCACGCGGCCGCCGCCGTCCGGGATGAAGAAGACGTCACCGGTCTCGGCGGTGAACGGCTGGCGGCTGAGTGGGACCAGCTCGTCGGCGGAGGGATCGGCGCGTGCGGACGAGCGGTCTGCTGCTGCTTCCGTGGCTGGCGGATGCGACGCCGTCACACCGGAGCGTCGAAGTCGTTCGACCTGTTCGTCGAGGTCACGGCCGGGTGTGCCGCGGCCGACCATGTCGATGGTGAAGACCTTCTCGGGGTCCGCCCTGGTCTCGGCCAGGAGCTGCGCGAAGAGCTGCTGTTCGCTGTCAGCCTGGTGGAACTCTGAGCCCGATGGCTGGTCCTTCTTGCGCTTGCCGAACACGTCGTCCGTTCCCCTCGTCCGATGACACCCCATCGTGGCACGACCGGTCAGTCGGACGTCGCCGGTGGGTCGACGACTGCCAGGCCACCGCCGGGCATGGCGATGATCATCCGGGGCTCCGGCCCGGCGCCGTGGTGGTTCCACGACTCGTACGACTCGTCGGGCCAGGCCTGCAGGACCGTCCCAGATGCGAAGTCGACCCGGAGGTCGGCGCCGTCGAGTGTCGCGTTCGTGACCGTGTCGCCGAGCAGGGCCAGGACGGGTGCGAGCGTTGCTTTCTGCCCCGGATCCACGATCCGGCGTTGCCCGTCCCGACCGGTGATCGCGAACTCGGTCTCGAACTGCACCGTCGTGCCGTTCGAGAACCCGATGGTGGTCTGGAAGGTGATGGTCAGGACGTCCACCCGGGCGTCGGTGAGATCGAGCCTGTGGTCGTCGGTCACGGTGCCTCCTCCGGGGCCGTCGCGACCCACTCCCGCACTCATGACGGCGTCCCTCCGGGCAGCGTGCGGGCGACGACCTCGCCGCCGGTCAGGACGTCGATGTCCAGGCGCCCTCGTCCTGGTTCGGACCAGTGCCACGACGGCCGGTCGCGGTGGGACCACCCCTCCAGCAGCTCACCCGATGCGAAGCGGACGGCGATGCGGGCGCCGGTGACGGTGCCGCGTTCCACCACCTTCGTGTGGAGGGCGAGGAGCGGCAGGAGCGAGGGCGGGTCGCCGGGTTCCATGAAGGTGTGCGTGCCGTCGGCCTCGGTCAGGGAGAAGGTTGTCTCGAACCGGAGGGTTGCTCCGCTCGAGAAACGGACGGTGACGGCGGTGTCGACCGTGACGGCGTCCACCATGTCGCCAGCGACGTGCAGCTGGATGGGGGCCGACGTGGTGTTCGTCACGGTGTCCTCTCGCCGTCTCCGGCGTCTCGCTCTGCGGGGAACACGAGCTGATCGACACGCGGCAGTTCAGTCGGCATCTCGTCGGTGAACCACGGGAGCTCGACCATCTGCATCCTGCCGTCCTGCATCCAGATGAGCAACTCGCCGCCGACTGCCTCGGCGTCGGTCCGGTAACTGGCGGCTTCCGGCAGTGGTCCATCGGGGAGATCGACGCGGGGTGCGTCGTCGCGTTCGAGCGTGAGCGCCCACGCGCGCGGCCCGGACGGCGTGACGTCGACCACTGCGTCGAGTTGGGTGAGGAGCGCCGGTGCCTCGTCGATCCGAGCGTTCTGGAGGCACGCGCGGACGAGTGCGCGGATCTGCTGACCGTCACGTTCCTCCTGTGCGCGGCGGTGCTCGTCCTGTGCACGGCGCTGCTGGGCGGCGGTCTCCTCGTCGCGGCTCCCGATGCCCGGTACGGCAACGCCGGGTCCGAGGAACAGTTCGAACTCCCAGGAGGTCCCGATCACCGAACGATCCAGGGTCACCGTGACCGTCGTGCTGTCGAAGAAGTCGATGCGGATCACCGCCTGCAAGGCATCCGTCGTGGTGCTGCCGATCGGTGAGCCGAAGAACTCGCCGTCGATCATCTGGTGGTTGTCCCGGACGAAGCGCCGCATGTCGTCGTCGGTGATCCACAGCCCGTCGCCGCTGCTGTCGCGCAGCTTCTGCTCCCACTCGAGGACATTGAGGTCCGAGTCCGGCAGCACGACCATGTCCAGGTCGGTGACGAGCCAGCGCAGGGGAGGGATGGTCATCCCGTTGACGACGTTGCGGAACGTCAGGACGCCCATCGGTTGTGAGCCGATCAAGCGGTGGTACGTCACGAAGTCGGGCTGGGGTCTCCTGGTTGCCGGGTGGCCTGATCTCCTGCGGAACGACATGGTCCTCATTCGCTCGCTCTCACCGATCGCTTCCTGCTGCCTCGGAATGCGGTTCGCGAGTCTACGGGAGCTTGCCGACCAACTCGATCACTTCGTCGAGGAGCGCGAGCAAGCACTCATCTCGTGGGCGTGCGCGTCCGCCTCGGTCTTGTAGATCTCGCCCCATGCGATGCTCGGAGGCATGGCACGGACAGGCAGATCGACGTCAGGGAGACAGATCTGCACGAAGTGCGGGAAGGCGGGGAAGGTCCAGAGGTCTTCGTCTTCGAAGCGACTCCAGAGCAACAGCTCCCCGATGCCCAGCGGGTGGCCGAGCTCCTGACCGTTCAGCGGCGGATCGCAGCTGACCATCAGTGCATGGCGACCGTTCGGGAGCTCGATCGGTCGTTCCACTTCGCACCGGAAGACGGACGAGAATCGCTTGCTGTCCGTGGAGGAGAGAAAAAAGACTTCTTGCATGTCTAAACTCCGGATTGATGCCGCTGACGCGATCGAGTTGGATCGCGCCCTTCTCGATGCCGTTCGGGATGATGTACTCGTCAAGTCTGCCTCGGTTGCCGTCCAGGGGAACCGGTGCCTTCGTCTCACCGCCGCGCTGGGGTGTTCTCGACCCAGTCGAAGACGACCACGGGCCTTCCTTCAGGGGTCGTGTGGCCGGCGGGACATGACTGCCGCCGGTGTTCCTTCCCCGAAGATCGCAGTGAACCGGTCTTGCACGCCGACTCGATCCAGGTCGAGGATCACCGTCCACCACGCTCCGTCCACCACATCGAGGACGATCACGGCTTTGTCGAGCTGACCGACATCGGCTTCGTCGAAGCCGATGAACTCGCCCTCGATGAACTGCACCGTGGCTGCGACGAGACGAGTGAACGTGGCGTGGTCGAGCACCGGATTCGGAAGACCTGGCGTGCCGGACACTCGTTCGAGTTCACGAATCTCCAATCCGGAGCCAGGGGAGACGTTGACGAAGATGTCCTCGGCTGTCCAAGAGAGTTCGGGGAGACACAGAGATCTCAAGATGTCGTCGAGTTCGACATCCACGTCTTCATTTTGAATCAAGTCAAGAGTGAAAAGGCGCAGCATACGGAACCCTCGATCAGGTGCTCGGCCCTTCGGGTGACACATCGCCGCGG
Source organism: Curtobacterium sp. CFBP9011 (assembly GCF_034045095.1). Taxonomy (NCBI): domain Bacteria; kingdom Bacillati; phylum Actinomycetota; class Actinomycetes; order Micrococcales; family Microbacteriaceae; genus Curtobacterium; species Curtobacterium sp. CFBP9011. The sequence goes on along the minus strand of NZ_JAXCWN010000002.1, from coordinate 552,411 downwards.
AGGAGATCAGAGCCGTGCGTCTCGAAGTGTTCGGGAAGCTCAGCGAGTTCCTCTGGCCACTCTTGCAAGAGACGTTTGATTTCCTCGACGATCCACATGGGAACAGTGAGGTTGCGCTCCGCGATGAGCCCTGCTGCGATACTCAGGCCGATAGGGGCTTCGTTGCATTCAACGAGATCGCGCGCATCTTCCAGCGCTTGAATTCCGAGCCGCTCTTCGAGTCCGCTGATGACGCGGAGTGCCTGATTTCGGTAATTGCCAAGGTTGTTCATTGTGGGTTTTTCGATGTGTTGGTAGGGAATCCGGAAATGATCTCATCGTTCCTGATGACTACTCGAATCACGGCGCCGTCCCGAATGCCGTTCGCGATGGAGGTCGTCCCGGCCTCACCCTGCGCCACCCACTCGAGATCTGGGTCAGTCGCGACGTCAGAGATATCGAGGATGATCCTGCCCTACGCAAGGGCTTCCTGGTCGTCAGCCGAACAGCTCTGCAGAAGTCGGTGTCTCCCGGTAGATCAGGTCGTCCATGAACGGTAGCCACGGTCCTTCCCCGTGCAGTGCGCGAACGAACTTCTCGAGGATCATCGGAGAGTCGATCACGAGGGGTGGAATGGCGTCGGCGAGATCGCCTGTCACGGTGGTTCTCGCGGAACCATCGAAACTGGTGACCTCCACACCTTGCTGCCCCGGCGTCTTGACAGAGTAGGCGGGAAGGAACCTCCGGCGGTCTGGGGTCGCGCTCCCGAAGATCTCCCACATACCTGGTCGGAAGCGGGAGTCGAAGGTCATCCGCGCAAGGAGGGGCGGCGTGCCAAGCGCAGCACTGACGGCTTCCAGCCCTGGACTTGGGGTGGCGACCGTGGAGTCGAACACCACGACGTAGAGCGCGCCTTTGTAATCGTCAATGACTTGCCCGACTTGGTAATTCCCGCCGTGGAAAGGTATTCCGAACACGTCTCCTGGCCGCACATCGTACAACTGCCTCTCGCTGTTCAAGACGGGTCTCCTCCTGCGGGCCAGGTCGGCAATCACCGAGCGGGGGTCTCACGTCTGGCCGGGGGCAGGAAATCGGTGATGTAGAGCACGCCGACGATCTGACGAGCAGTCGCATCCAAGGCTGCGGTCACCAATGAGTCCTGTAGCCAGATCGAGCCCAGCAGAACGTCCATGGATCCAGCATCGGAGAGGTCCTTCGTGAACTGTTCCAGTCCGACCACCGTGACCCCCTTCTCACGTGCCAGGTTGTACTTCGTCCAGAGCGTCCTCGCGATGCTTGAGGCCTCGGTCTCGCCGAGGCGGAGGACCCGGTCGTCGGGCAGCGCTTCGATCGCGGACAGGGCGCGGCCTGCGGCCGGGAGTGGCGACGCCCGAAGGAGCCCGCGGAGGTCCCCGAGCGAGATTGTCCTCGCCATCCGAGATCGATCGAGGTAGGTCGCAGCGAGCACCTCGTTCTCGTGCTCGTCGAGCACGAGCGACACCACCTCCTCGCCGGACTCCACCTGGCAGAAGATGACCGGAGTGCTGCCCAGGCCGACGAGCGGCTCGATCAGCTCCTGGAGGTTCGGTTCGCGGGCCAGGTACTTGGAGCGCACCATGGCGACGAACTCCGCTGCGCTGAAGCGGTCGGCGAAGACCTCGTCGTCCTTCTGAGCACGAGCCATCACCGACTCCACCTTCGGGGGAACCGGCACGGTGGAGTGCGCGAGGATCCGGTCGAGGTCCCGAACGGTCAACACGCTCATCAGTCGCCGTACCTTTCAACTTTCGCATCGCGGACCACTCCGCGGATGAGGACTTCGGATTCGTTGTAGTTGTCGGGACTTGGCACGACGCGGCTCGCGTAGGGCTCCAGATCGGTGCTGAGGACGACCCCACGACCGCCGGGTGTCAGGACGCCCTGCCCAGTTGGATCAGAAGCAAACCGCTCAGCGACGGATCGGTCCGTGCTCCAGCTCGTCATCATGCTGTTGCGACTGTCTCCCGCGTTGTGGGCCGCTGCATCCCGGTGGCCCTGCAGGTGGCCGGGGTACGCGACACCTTCCGTCGCAGCGGCGTACTCGTGATGCGTTTCGTTGATCCCGCGGTAGATCGGGGTGGGCGTCGGCGCAACGTCCTCCAGCTTGCTGACGGCGTTCGGCACGTGCACCCTGTTGAGCACCCCGCCGGTCGCAGCCGACGTCGCGGCGCCCTCGGCAGCGTTCCGCAGCAGGCTGCCCGGTGTGACCGGCTGCCCACTGACGACGGTGTTCGCGACGTTCTCGACAGCACCCTCGACCGCGTTGCCGACGAAGTGCTTGCCGATCGCCGCACCGAAGCCGCCGCCGACGGCACCGAACGCTCCGCTGACCGCGACCTGCCCCCAGTTGACCTCGCCGGTGGTGGCCTTCTGGATGATGGTGTCCGCGCCGGCGCTGATGAGCATCATGCCGACCGGGCCGCCGACGCCGGTGGCCATGAGGAGTCCACCGCCGACGACCATCGCGCCACCGGCGACGTACTCCCAGTTGTCCTTGAACCATTCGCCCGTGGCCGCTGCGGCGCGGGCCAGGGGACCCTGCTCGCTGGCGGCGTAGGCCTCGAGTTCGGCGTCGGTGATCGGCGCGAGCCCGAGCGGGTCGAGCGCGTGCAGCGGGTCGTTGCCGGCAAACGAGTACGGGTTGCCACCCCAGGCGGCTCCGGCGGGCGGAGCGAGCGGGTCGACGGAGAGGAACCCGCGGGTGGTCGGGTCGTAGGCGCGGGCGCCCATCCACTCGAGTCCGGCGACCTGCAGGGTGCCGTCGGCACCCAGACCGACGGCTGCGGGCAGGGACGCCCCTCCGACGTCGGCGAGGACCTGCCACGGGTCCGCTTCCGAGGCCGCACGGGCGCTGCGCCAGCCGGCGGTCGTCCAGGCGTCACCGACTCCGGTGATGCCTCCGGGAGCACGGAGGACCGGGGCGTCGCCGACCGCGAGGAGCGTCGGCGTGGCCGCCGCGGTGTCCCAGGTGATCGGGACACCGTCGACCTCGGCGAGTTCACCGAGGGCATCGACCGTCAGGTTGATCGTCTCCGAGCCGTCGGGGCGCTGCTTCCGTGTGGCGGCGAGCCACCCGCGGGCGTCCCAGAGCGAGTCGGTGGTGCTGCCGTCGCTCCGGAGTTCGCGCGTGCGCTGGCCGCGCCCGTCGTACTCGTAGGTGACGGACTCGTCACCGTCCTCGACCCGGAGGAGCTGACCTGCCGCGTCGTGGTGGAACCGACGGACTCGATCATCGGTGCGTTCCTCGACGAGCCGTCCGGCTGCGTCGTAGACCCAGTCGGACCGGTGGTCAGGGCCCACCGCTGACACGAGTTCGGCGGAGACCAGCTGTGCCCCGTCGTCGTGGCCGTACCCGGTCCGTCCGGTGGGGCCGTCCACCGACAGGATCCGCCCGTCGGGATCACGCTCGATGCGGGTCACGTCGGAACCGTCGGCGTCGGTCGTCGTGTGCTCGACGAGCTGGCCGTCCGCGTAGCGCCAGGACTGCAGCTCGTCACCGGCCCGGAGGCCCGTCAGACGTCCGGCAGGGTCGTGGTCGTACCGGACCTCGCCGAAGGCGGTGTGCTCGACACGGCTGACACGACCGACGGCGTCGCGGTCGTACCGGGTGACCGTGCCGTCGGGGGAGTACACAGCGGTGCGGAGGCCGTCGGCGTCGTGGCTCCACCGGGTCTCACGGGAGTCGGAGCTGCGACGGACGAGCTGTCCGAGCCGGCTGTACTCCAGTGTGTGGGTCGCCGGATCCCCGCCACGGGTGTGGTCGGTGATCGTGACCGTGCGGGAGCGCGGGTCGCGGTCGATGCGGGCGAGCAGTGCATCGTCCGCGTACTGGGCGACCTCGAGCCCGGCGGCGTCGTGCTCCCATCGCAGGACCCCGCCATCGGGATCGGTCTGGGTCAGCTGGCGCCCGGCCGCGTCGTAGGTCGCGGTGGTCGTTCGTCCCAGGGGATCAGTGGACGACGACACCTTGTCCAGCTGCGTGTACGTCCGCACCGTCACACCGCCGAGTGGGTCGGTGGTGCGCACGAGTCGACCGCGCTCGTCGTACTCGTAGCGGGTCACCCCACCGAGTCCGTTCACCGCGGCGGTCAACTGGCCGGCGGCGTCGTACCGGAACGACCGCTGCCCGAACCGGGAGTCCCGTGCCGAGACGACCCGACCGACCCGGTCGTACCGGTACTCCGCGGTGCCGACACCCGGCGCCTGGGAGCGCACGACGCGGCCGACGGCGTCGTACTCGGTCCGCGCGACGGTCCCGTCGGGCATCGTCCGCGCGGTGATCCGCGAATCGGCGTCGTACGTCAGCGTGGTGCGGGCGCCGGCCGGGTCGACGGCGGCGACGGGACGACCACAGCGGTCGTACTCGTAGCGGCTGGTCCACCCGGCGGGCGTCGTCACGGCCACGACACGACCGGCCAGATCGCGCTCGATGACCGTGAGGCCACCGTCGGCGTCGACGAGTTCCACCGGGCGCCCAGCGGCGTCGTAGGTGGTCAGTTCCGCGGAGGTGTCGGCGTGTTCGACCGACAGCGGCCGACCGAGTTCGTCGGTGCGGACGGTGACGTCATCGAACGCGTTCCGCACGACCGCAATGCCGTCGACGCGTGCGCGCTCGATGTCGGTCCGGACGCCGGTGGGGTCGACGGTGGCGCTGACCTGCCCGGTCGCGTCGTACTCGCGGGTCCAGCTGCCGCCGGACGGGTCGACCACGGTGCCGAGACGGGAGAGCGCGTCGTGGACGAAGCGCCACTCGGCCCCGTCCGGCAGGGTCGCCGTCGTCACGTTGCCGAGCGCGTCGAAGTCCTTCGTGACGACCCGACCGAGCGGGTCCGTCGTCGCGACGACCTGGCCGTGCGGCCCGTACGTCAGCTCGGTCCGCGCACCGGTGGGATCGACCGTCGCGGTGACCCGGCCGCCCGGACCGTGTTCGTACCGCCACACGCCGCCGTCGGGCTCCTCGCGGGAGGTCAACAGTCCGCTCGCGTCGTACCGGTAGCGCGTGCGGTGGCCGAGCGGTGTGCGTGCCTCGACGACACGACCGGCGTCGTCGCGCTCGAGTCGTGCGACCGCGCCGTCGGCGGCCTCGATGCCGACGACGTCGCCGAACCGGTCGTGGTGGAAGGTGACCCTCACCCCGGTCGGGTCGGTGCACCGGACGAGCGTGCCGCCGCGCCACTCGAGCTCGGTCCGCCCGCCGACGGGGTCGACGACGACCGACGGGTTGCGGTCCGCTGCGTCGGCGTACTCGTACTCGACGACGCCACCGGCCGCCGTGACGACCGTCGTGACGCGGTCCTGCTCGTCGTGGCCGTACGTCAGGTCGGCGCCCTCCGGCGTCACGGTGCGGACGCGTCGGCCACGGTCGTCGTACCCGTGGACGGTCGTCTGGCCGTCGCGCTCGGTGACTGACACCAGGTTGCCGTGCGGGTCGTACGACATCGACTGACGGCGGCCGTCGGCGTCGACGATGCCGACGACGCGGCCCTTCCGGTCCGAGATCCAGGTGTTCGTGGCGGTTCCGTCGGTGTCCGACACCGAGGTCACCCGGCCCTGCAGGTACGCGAACCGGACGGTGCGTCCGAACGGGGTGCGCTGCTCGACCACACGGCCCTGCGCGTCGTACACGTTGACGCACTCGACGACTCCGGAGGCCGCGGTCACCTGGTCGACCAGGCCTGCGTCGTCCCACCGGTAGCGTCGCGTGCCGACCGCGTCCTGCGCGGCGACGAGGCGGCGGGCGTCGTCGTACCGGTACTCGACACGGCGGCCGTCCGACGCCGAGACGGAGGCGACGCGGTCGTCCTGGTACTCGACGTGGACCGCGCGGCCGAGTTCGTGCTCGAGCCGGGTGATCCGGTCGTCGGCGCCGCGGACGACCGAGACGCCGGTGCCCGGCCCCCGGTCGGTGCCGAGCCAGAGCCCGGCCGGCGTGAACGTCCATCGACCGCCGGCGTTGTCGGCGACGACGAGCACGGCGTCCTCACGGCGGAGCCAGAGGTCCTCGCCGACCCCGCGTCCCCAGCCGTCGCCGTCCCGGGGGAAGTCGACCTGGCGTCCGTCCTCGAGCACGATCGACGCGACCTCGTCACCGAGCTCCAACCGGACGTCGAGCACCGACGACCAGCCGATGCCGAACCACCCGACCCGGGTGTCGAGCGAGTTGTACATCCGCGAGACGTGCAGCGCTGCCGCGGCCCCACCGAAGCGCAGGTCCGTCTCCGGCTCGAGGAAGTTGCCCGTCGCGGTGTTCACCGGGTCGTCGGCGAAGCCGTTCGTCGGCGGGGTCCCCATCGCCGAGAACGGGCCGATGGTCAGGTCGTCGCGGGTGGCGTCGATGCCGGCCGCCGCCAGGGCCGCCGAGATCGAGGCGTCCGACAGCGTGGCGGGTCCGGTGCCACCGCCTGCGGCCTCGAACTGCGCCGCGACGGTGCCCGCCCAGGCCGCGTCCTGACCGTTCGCGGTCAGCCAGTCGTTCACGGCGGTCACGAGCGACTGCGCGTTCAGCGTGCCCCAGCACGGGTTGCAGCCGGACTCGTAGTCGGTCAGGGCGTTGCGGAAGGTCGAGACCGCGCCGGCGAGTGACTCGTCGCACGACCGGATGCCGGACTGGAACGACCGGAGGTCTGCGGGCACCGCCGACGACGTGCCGCCGCCTCCGCCACCCCCACCGGCCGGGATGGTCCGGCCGCTCACGGTCACGGCGTCGGCCTGGCGGTGCGGCTCGGGCTCCGGCTCCGGTGGCTTCGGGTCGTCATCGGCGCCGAACCAGGTCCCGACCTCGTGGGTCGCGGCGACGAAGAGGTTGTCCTCGCGCTCCTTCTTGCGCGCCGCCCAGGCCTTCGCCTTCGCCCGCCGGTCGTCCTCCTGCTTCGCGGCCTCACGCAGCTGCTCGACGAAGCCGGACAGGCTCTGCAGAGCGCCGACGAGCTCGGACGCCCCTCGGGAGGCGACGTCCGCGTTGTCCGCGAAGACCTGGGAGAAGTACCCCCGGAACTCCCGGCTCGCGGTCGTGACGTACGACGCCCGTGACCCCGATTGGCCGCTGATCGCGTTCGCGAGCCCCGTCGCAGCGGACTTCAGTCCGTCGGCGTCTCCGTATGAGTACCCCGTCGGGTCGTTGCCGTGGATCTTCCCCATGTCGTCCCGTTCCCCTCGTCGGTTGACGGGCCCATCCTGTCACGTGCACCGTGCGTTCCACCGGAACGCTCAGCAGACGGCGGGAACGACGGACGGGAGGCGCGTCACCGCTGAGCGGGCCGCGCCCGTCCGGAACGAGGCAGCTACGCGACCGCCGCCGTGACCTGCCGCTGCACCCGGCCGAGCATGCCGACCATGCCGCGGATCCGCAGCGGACTGACCGCCTCGGACAGCCCGATCGTGAGCGGGTAGTCGGCCGGCACCGCGAGCACCTGCTCGGCGGTCAGACCGGAGAGGCCCTGCGCCAGGATCGAGGCGAACCCGCGGGTGGTGGGCGACTCGCGCGGCGCGGTGGCGTGCATCCGGACGACGTCGGGTGCGTCGCCGTCCTCGCCGACCGTGACGGTGATGAAGACCGGGGACTGGCACTCCTCGACACGTTCGAGTGCGTCCTCGTGGCCCTGCAGGCGCGGCGGCAGGGCCGGCAGCTCGTCGGAGAACTCGAGCAGGAGCTGCAGGCGGTCGTTCAACGAGAGCGCGAGGAAGTCGTCGCGGATCTCGGCGAGGGGCTGGGGGAGTGCTGCGTCCGTCATCGAGAGGGCAGCGTACCCGGCTCCGAGCCCTGCACGATCGGGACGCGGACGGCGCTGCCCCACTCGGTCCACGAGCCGTCGTAGTTGCGGACGTTGTCGTAGCCGAGCAGGTGCTGCAGGACGAACCAGGTGTGGCTCGAGCGCTCACCGATGCGGCAGTAGGCGATGACCTCGTCCGCGTCGCCGATGCCGGCACCGTCGCGGTAGACGGCGTCGAGCTCGTCGCGCGACCGGAACGTGCCGTCCGCGGCGGCGGCGGTCGCCCAGGGGATGTTGACGGCGGTGGGGATGTGGCCGCCGCGGAGGGCGCCTTCCTCCGGGTAGTCCGGCGCGGTGGTGCGGGAGCCGTCGTACTCGGGGGCGCTGCGGACGTCGATGAGCGGCTTGCCGAGGTGCGCGAGGACGTCGTCCTTGAAGGCACGGACCGGTTCGTCGTGGCGCTCCACGACCGGGTACTCCACCGGCTCGACGGTCGTCCGGTCGGTCGTCATCGCGCGGCCCTCGGCGGTCCACTTCGCCCGGCCGCCGTCGAGCAGGCGGACGTCCTCGTGCCCGAAGAGCGTGAAGACCCAGAGGGCGTAGGCGGCCCACCAGTTGTTCTTGTCGCCGTGGATGACGACGGTGGTGTCGCGGCCGATGCCCTTGCCGCCGACCAGACGGGCGAACGCCTCGCCGTCGATGTAGTCGCGCTGCACCGGGTCGTTGAGGTCGGTGTGCCAGTCGATCTTCACCGAGCCCGGGATGTGCCCGGTCTCGTAGAGCAGCACGTCCTCGTCGGACTCCACCACGACGAGCTCCGGCGATCCGGCTCCGGCGTCGAGTTGCTCCTGCAGCCACTCGGTGGACACCAGGCGCTCGGGGTGCGCGTAGGAGCGGAACTTCTCGGACGGGTCGACCGGTGCGGTCATCGGGGGTACCTCCTGGGGATCGGTGGCGTGCGGACTACGATCGGTCCTTGCGCGTCGACGGCAACGGTACGCGGGCGGGCCGAGTCCCCGCCGCACCGTGACACCGCACGACGAACACGACACGCACGCTCCGCACCGGAAGGCCGTCTTGCCCGAACTCGCTCCCGTCGCCCACCTCGTGGACCGCGACCCGCAGGTGACCCCGCAGCAGATGGCCGAGTCGCTGGTGCCGCCGCCGCAGTTCACCACCGCGTCGTTCGCCTCGTACCGCCCCGACCCGGAGTACGCGTCGCAGGCCGAGGTCCGGGACGCGGTCGAGGCCTTCGTCGCGACGCCGCCCGAGCCCGCCAAGCGCGGCCTGTTCGGCCGGAAGCGCAAGGAGCCCGAGACGCCGACGCGTTCGGGTGTGTACCTGGACGGCGGGTTCGGCGTCGGCAAGACCCACCTGCTGGCCGCCGCCTACCACGCGGCGTCCGGCCGGAAGACGTTCGGCACCTTCATCGAGTACACGGCCCTGGTCGGCGCACTCGGCTTCCAGGGCACCGTCGACCTGCTCCGCGGCACCGCGCTGGTCTGCATCGACGAGTTCGAGCTCGACGACCCGGGCGACACCATGGTCATGACGCGGCTCATCAAGGAGCTGTCCGAGTCCGGCACCCGCTTCGCTGCCACCTCGAACACCCCGCCGGGCGCACTCGGCGAGGGCCGGTTCGCGGCGCAGGACTTCCTCCGCGAGATCCAGGCGATGTCGGACCGGTTCGACACGATGCGCATCGACGGCCTCGACTTCCGTCGCCGTGCCGTCGACGAGTCCGCCTCGGTCGTCGACGACGTCCCCTCGGCGCTGGCGACGGTGACCGCGTCGGCGTCTGGTTCCGCGACGGGAGGCCCGGCCCGCGTCACGCAGGACGACTTCCGGTCCGTCGTGGCCCACCTGGCGTCGGTGCACCCGTCGAAGTACGTCGCGCTGGTCGACGGCCTCGACGCCGTGGGCCTGACCGACGTGCAGGCGTTCACCGACCAGACCGATGCGCTCCGCTGGGTGGCGCTCGTCGACCGGCTGTACGACGCGCAGGTGCGGATCGTCGCGTCCGGCATCCCGCTCGACACCGTGTACCCCGAGGTGATGCTCGAGGGCGGGTACCGCAAGAAGTACCTGCGTGCAGCCAGCCGCGTCGTGGCCCTGACGCGCGCGGAGACCCAGCCCCGGGCCTCCTGACCGTCCTCGCACGTCGCTCCGGGCACCTGCACACCGCACTGACCGGTCCACGAAACACAGCGTTCACAGAACGCGCCGTGACGTTACCTCCGCGAAACAGACCGAGCGCTCCGGTGAAACACGCCGTCGCCAGACTCGGTCGCACCCGAGGCGGACGAGAGCCGCACAGCTCACGAGAGGTGCACACATGCTTGATCAGGGCAACACGACGTTCGTGTTGGTGATGGCCGCGCTGGTGTTGTTCATGACACCCGGCCTGGCCTTCTTCTACGGCGGATTGGTGAAGGCCAAGTCCGTCATCAGCATGATGATGATGTCGTTCGGAGCGATCGCCCTGGTGAGCGTCCTCTGGGTGCTCTACGGCTACGCGATCGCCTTCGCCAACCCCGGCGACCACACGGCGATCTCCGGGGTCGTCGGCTTCTTCAGCATCGACTGGAACCAGCTCGGCCTCGGCCAGGCGTTCGAAGAGGCCAAGGCCTCCAAGATCGACGCGGCCTACCCGTCGATGGCCTTCGTCGGCTTCCAGGCCACGTTCGCGATCATCACCGTCGCACTCATCTCCGGCGCCATCGCCGACCGCGCCAAGTTCGGCGCGTGGATGGTCTTCGCCGGTGTCTGGGTCACGGTCGTCTACTTCCCGGTCGCCTCGTGGGTCTTCAACCTGACCTCGGGCTGGGCCGCCACGTGGGGCGTCATCGACTTCGCCGGTGGCACCGCGGTGCACATCAACGCCGGTGCCGCGGGTCTGGCCCTGGCCCTGGTGCTCGGCAAGCGCGTCGGTTTCGCCAAGGGTGCGCACAAGCCGCACAACCCGCCCTTCGTCCTGCTCGGTGCCGCCATCCTCTGGTTCGGCTGGTTCGGCTTCAACGCCGGCTCCGAGGGTGCGGCTGACGGCATCGCCGCCATCGCCTGGGTGAACACGCTCGCCGCTCCGGCCGCCGCGATCCTCGGTTGGCTGCTGGTCGAGAAGCTCAAGGACGGCAAGGCCACCTCGGTCGGCGCCGCTTCGGGTGCCGTCACCGGTCTCGTCGCGATCACCCCGGCGTGCGCCAACCTGACGCCCGGTTGGGGCCTCGTGCTCGGCTTCCTCGCCGGTATCGTGTGCTGCTTCGCCATCGACTGGAAGTACCGCCTGGGCTTCGACGACTCGCTCGACGTGGTCGGCGTGCACCTGGTCGGCGGCATCTTCGGCACGCTGTTCCTCGGCTTCTTCGCCAACGACACCGGCCTGATCTACTCCGGCTCGTTCGCCCAGCTCGGCAAGCAGGCCGCGGCCGCCGGTGCCGTCGGTGCGTACTCGTTCGTCCTGGCCTTCGTGATCGGGTTCATCATCGAGAAGACGATCGGCTTCCGCGTCAAGACGGAGGACGAGGTCGCCGGCATCGACACCGCGGTCCACGGCGAAGAGGGCTACGTCCTCTACGACGAGGAGGACAAGAGCCCGGTCGGCGTCCGCTGACACGCTCTCCCGCACGAGGACGGCCCCCGCTCACCCGAGCGGGGGCCGTCCTCGTGTGCGCGAGGGGTCAGGTCACCAGGCGTAGTCCTCGGGGGACGTGTCGTGGCCGGGGAAGAGCTCGTCGAGGCGCGCGAGCGCCGCGCTGTCGAGGCGGACGTCGACGGCACGGACCGCGGACTCCCACTGCTCCATCGTGCGCGGGCCGGTGATCGGTGCGGTGACGCCCGGCTGGTGCAGCAGCCATGCCAGCGCGAGCTCGCCCGGCGTGTGGCCGAGCTCCTTCGCGAACGACTCGTACGCGGTCAGCTGGTCGCGGTGGGCGTCGACGTACTCGGCGCTCCGCCCGGACAGACGGCGGGACCCGTTCTCGGTCTTCTCGATGACGCCACCGAGCAGACCGCCCTGCAGCGGCGACCACGGGATCACACCGATGCCGTAGTGCTGCGCGGCCGGCAGGACCTCGCGCTCGACGTCGCGGACGACCAGGTTGTAGATCGACTGCTCGCTGACGAGCCCGAGGAAGTTCCGGTGCGCAGCGGCCTCCTGCGCCTGGGCGATGTGCCACCCGGCGAAGTTCGACGAACCGACGTAGAGGACCTTGCCCTGGCCGACGGCGATCTCCATCGCCTGCCAGATCTCGTCCCAGGGGGTGTCTCGGTCGACGTGGTGCATCTGGTAGAGGTCGATGTGGTCGGTCTGCAGGCGACGGAGCGAGGCGTCGATCGACTGGCGGATGTTGTACGCGCTGAGCTTGCCGCCGTTGGGCCAGCCGGTCATGTCGCCGTAGACCTTCGTGGCCAGGATCGTCTTGTCGCGTCGGCCGCCACCCTTGGCGAACCAGCGCCCGATGATCTCCTCGGTGGCGCCCTTGCCCACCGAGCCGCCGTACGCGTTGGCGGTGTCGAAGAAGTTCACGCCGAGCTCGTGCGCCCGGTCCATGATCGCGTGCGAGTCGTCCTCGCTGGTCTCCGGTCCGAAGTTCATCGTGCCGAGCACTGCCCGTGACACCGACAGCCCTGTCCGTCCGAGGTGTGTGTAGTCCATCACCCAGGTCTACGCCTGTCCCTCGACCGGCTGCCAGGCCCTGGGAGTACCGGTGGAGGCACCCCACCGGTACCGACCGGTGCAGACCACCCGAGCAGTGAAGGAGCCCGACATGCCCGCTGACGACGACCTCCCCAGCACCCTCCAGCGGTCCCCGGAGCACGCGCAGGACGTCTACCGCGCCGCCCGGAAGTCCGCCGAGGCCGAGTACGGCGACGGGCAGCGCGCCGGCCGGACCGCCTGGGCCGCCGTGAAGCACGAGTACGAGAAGGTCGGCGACCACTGGGAGGAGAAGGAGGCCGCCGGCCCGTCGGACTCCGGTGCCGCCGGCTCGCGGGGCTCCGGCACCACCGAGGAGGGCGTCGACGCCAACGCCTCGAAGTCGCACCTGCTCGACGTCGCGAAGCGCCTGGACGTCAGCGGACGGTCGACCATGACGAAGGACGAACTGGTCGACGCGATCAAGAAGGCGAACCGCCGCGCCACCGCGGCGGCCCGCGACTGACCGGGCCGCCGCATGCCGCGTCCGGCATGCTCCGCTGGACGACAGGCGTAGCGTGCCGGGTGTGAACATCCCAGCACTCCGAGGCAGCCGGATCATCGGGTTCGGCCACCACCAGCCCGACCGGATCCTCACCAACGACGAACTGTCGACCATGGTCGACACGAACGACGAGTGGATCACCACCCGCACCGGCATCAAGACCCGGCACATCGCCGGTCCGGACGACAGCGTGACGTCGATGGCGACCGAGGCCGCGCGCAACGCCCTGGCGGACGCCGGGCTCACACCGACCGACGTGGACCTGGTCGTGGTCGCCTCGACCACCCACCGCGACCGCTCGCCCTACACGGCCGGACGGGTCGCGGCAGCACTCGGGATGTCGAACGGCCCCGCGCCGATCGACATCAACACCGCCTGCAGCGGCTTCGAGTACGCGATGGCGATGGCCGACCAGGCGATCCGCACCGGCTCCGCCGACACCGCCCTGGTGATCGGGTCCGAGACGCTCTCCCGGATCGCCGACTGGACCGACCGCTCGACCTGCGTCCTGGTCGGCGACGGTGCCGGCGCCGCGGTCCTCGGCGTGTCCGACGAGCCGCAGATCAGCTCCGTCTCGTGGGGGAGTGTGCCGCACCTGCAGGACGCCGTGCGCGTCACGCACGACCCCGAGATCTTCCAGCAGGAGGGGCGTTCCATCTACCGGTGGGCGATCACCGAGGCCGAGGGACACGCCCGCGCCGTCGTCGAACGCGCCGGCCTTACCCTCGACGACATCGGTGTGTTCGCGTTCCACCAGGCGAACCTCCGGATCATCGAGCCCCTCGTCACCGCACTCGGCGGCGAGGGCAAGTACGTCGTCCGCGACGTCGTCGAGTCCGGCAACACCTCGGCCGCCAGCGTCCCGCTCGGGCTGTCGAAGGCCTGGCACCGCGGGGAGCTCCCCGAGGGCGTGCCCGCGCTGCTGTTCGGCTTCGGCGGCGGCTTCGCCCACGCCGGTCAGGTCGTCATGACGCCGACGCGTCAGCACTGACAGGGGCGCGGGAGACGGCCGCTGACCGGCGCGACGACGGACGGGAGGCTCCCCACCAGCTGGTGGGGAGCCTCCCGTCCGTCACGTGCTGTGCGCAGCGTCAGTGGCCGCGACCGCGGTCCAGGGCACGCTGCTGCCGCTTGCTCAGCGGCTTCGGCTCCTTCGCGGCCTTCCCGCCGGAGGGCTCGAGCACGACCGTGAAGTGCGCGGGCGGCGGGCCGAACGCACTGCGTGAGGACTGCACGACCTTGCGGCCGAGCGCGTGGTTGCCGAGACCGCCGACGACCGCCCCGATGCCGAACGGGATGGCACGGCCGAGGACCGAGGTGCCCTGACGGGTCAGGAAGCGCTTCACGAACGAGGCCCGGAGCTTGCCGCCGATGCCGCTGATCGCGGACTTCGGCAGCGACGAGGTGACGAGTTCGCCCCAGAAGGCGGTGCGGCCCTGACCGCCCCCGGCCTGGCCGGCGAGCTGCTTGACGAGTTGCGTGCCCGGTGCGCCGAGCATCATCGCCATGACCAGGGCACGGGCGCGCTCGGGGTCCTCGACGGTGATGCCGTGCACCTCGGTGACGGACTGGGCGAAGAGCGCGCTGGCCTCGAGGAAGCCGACGGTCTCGGCGCCGCTCAGCCCGAGGCTCGCGATCATGCCGACGCCGGGGATGACCGCACTGGCACCCACCGCGGCACCGCCGGACGTCACGGCGGTCAGGTACTGGCGTTCCAGGATCTCGATGACCTGGGCGGGCGAGGCGTCCGGGTGACGGCGACGGACCCGGGCGACGTGGGCGACGACGGCCGGACGCTGGACCGAGATCGCCCGGTCGAGCCAGCCGTTCCAGGCGGGCGCGTCGGTCTGGACGCGCTGGCCGTCGGGCGTGGTGGCGGACTGCACGGGCGCGGGCGGCATGGGCACGAGCGCGTCGTGGTCCTTCGGGGAGCTGGACATGCGATTGACGCTACCCGTGGGGTGCCCGGGGACGCTGGGCGCCGACGTCCCTCAGCTGCGGGCGAGCTCCGCGCGGAGCGGCAGGTTCTGGTCCTCCAGGATGCACTGCACGCCGACACCGGTGCGGGCGTTCACCACGACCGGCGCGAGCAGGTTGACGGTGGTGCCCGCGGCGTCGGGGTTCGCGACGACGAGCAGCATCGCGTCCTCGGCACGGGTCAGGCCGATGCCGGCAGCCTGCTCGTCGGTCAGCAGCGGTGCGTAGTCCGGCAGGTGCACCGCGGCGTCGAGCAGGTACAGCCGCGGGGCATCCACCCCGGCGTCGGTGGTGCCCGAGCCGACGAGGGTGAACAGGCCCTCGGCGCCGTCGACGACGTCGAGCGTGAAGGAGCGCAGCGGCTCGAGGCCGAACGGTGCGACGGGGAAGGTCAGGTCGATGCTCATCGGAGGTAGTCCATCAGGGTCGGCTGCAGGACCTTCGCGGTGACGGCGAGGGCTGCCTGGTAGTTGGTGCTCTGGACCTGCAGGTCGAGGACGGCCTGCGCGAGGGCCTTGTCCTCGACACCGGAGCGGCGGCCCTCCAGGGTGGTGGACAGCGTCTTCAGCGAGTCCTGCGCGGACAGCGCGGCCGAGTGTCGGACGCCGACGTCGGCCTGGGCGCCGCGGACGGCGAGCTGGGCGGCGTCGATCTGGGTGAGTCGTGGGTTCACGTTCGTGCCTGCCTGCAGGTCGGCGACGATGCCGTCGAGGAGTGCGAAGACCGACGAGCCACCGGTCCCGAAGACGGCGCTGCCGTCGGTGTCGACGCGGACCTGCTCACCGGTGCCGATCGCGCGGGTGACACTCGTGCTCGCGCTGCCGGCCCACGTGCTGTCGGCGGCGTACGCGGCGCCGGCGGGGGAGGACCCGGCGAACACCGACCGGGTGCCGTACTTCGTGTTCGCGGTGCTGAGCAGGTCGGCCTTCAGCCCCTGCAGCTCCTTGACGAAGGCGTCGCGGGCGGTGGGGTTCATGGTGCCGTCGCTCGCGGCCTGCACGGTGAGGTCGCGGACCTTGCCGAGCACGTTCCCGACGTCGGCGAGGGCCGTGTCGGTCGTTGCGAGCCAGCCGACGGCGTCGTCCGCGTTGCGGGCGTGCTGCGCGGCCTGCGCCTGCTCCTTGCGCACCTGCATCGCGGTCGCGGTGCCGGCCGGGTCGTCGGACGGCTTCCGGATCGCCTTGAGCGTGGTCGCCTGGTCGGTCAGGTCGGCGACCTTCGCGGCTCCGGCCTGCAGCCGCGCCTGCGCGGCGGCCATGGTCATCTGGGTGGTCACACGGGTGATCACGGTCAGCTCCTCCCGACGAGGCCGAGGCGGTTGATGATGGTGTCGAGCATCTCGTCGACGGCGGTCAGGACCCGCGCCGCACCCTGGTAAGCGTGCTGGTAGGCGAGCAGCGAGACGTTCTCCTCGTCCATGTCGACGCCGGCGCTCGACTGCTGCTGGGTGCGCGCGTTGGTCAGGGCGAGTCCGGTCAGCGTCGATTCCGACGACGCCGTCCGGGAGGCACTGCCCACCCCCGTCACGAACGTCGCCCAGGTCGCGTCCGGGCCTCCGGCACCCGAGCCGATGCCCGCGATGGCGGTGAGCACCGAGGCGTCGAGATGGCCGGTGGCGCTCCGCGTCGCGAGGCCGGAGCCGTCGGTGGGGACGACGGACAGCCCCTGTGCGGCGGGGACCCCGGCGGCGAGGGCGAAGAACGCGGTCCCGGTCGCACCCGAGGGGGTCGTGCCGGTGGCGTGCCGGGCGTTGACCGTCGTGGCGAGGTCGGTCGCGACGCGGTCGTACGCGGCGGAGGCCTCGGCGAGGGCGCCACCGGTGTGGGCGTCGTTCGCCGGAGCGAGCAGTGACAGGCCGCCGGCGATCGAACCGCCACCGAGGGCGACCGGTCCGACCGAGCCGCCGACCCAGCGGAGGGACGGGGCCGACGGCTGCCCGGTGCCCGTCGTGTTCATCGCGCCGAGGGTGGGCGGGCCGTCGAGCGTCACGCCGCGGGCGGTGGTGCCCTGCACGAGGGGGTTCCCACCGATGACGACGTCGACCGTGCCGTCGCCGTTGTCGCGGACGGACGCACCGGTGAGGGTCGCGATCTTCTCGGTGAGCTGGTCGCGCTGGTCGAGGAGCTCGTTCACGGTGCCGCCGGACGCCACCGCGGTGCGGATCGCCCCGTTGAGGTCGGCGACCTGCTTCGCGGCGTCGTTGAGCTGGCCGACCTGCGTGGCGAGGGCCGAGCGGGTGGCGGACCACTGCGCATCGATCGCGGACGAGCCGGCGGACAGGGCGGCCGCGACGGTCTTCGCCGCGCCGATCAGGGCGCTGGCCGAGCCCGGGTCGTCGAGGTGCGTCGCGAGGTCGCTCCAGGCGGACCAGAGGCCGTCGAGCTTCGCGGACAGTCCGTCGGCACCGGGCTCGTGCAGACCGGTCTCGAGCTGGTCGAGCGCGGTGGCGCGGGTGTCGGCGTACGCGGCAGCACCGGCCGAGAAGCGGACGCGGGTGTCGAGCGTCGAGGACGCCAGGCGGGCGATCGCGTCGACGGAGACGCCCTGGCCCGCGAGTGCCGCGGTGCCGCGGACGAACCCGGTCTGGGCGGGGGCGCCGACCTCGGTCTGGACGATCCGTTGCCGGGTGTAGCCGGTGGTGCCGACGTTCGCCATGTTCTGGCCGGTGACGTCGAGGCCGGCGCGGGCTGCGCTGAGGCCGGAGTACGCGGTCTGCAGGGAGCCGAAGGTGCTCACCATCGCTACAGGTTCCCGTCGAAGAGCCGTGCGCCGTCGGTGGTCGCGCCGGACGAGCCGCTGGCGTCGTAGGTGTCGGCGTCCGTCACGGTGCCGGCGAGGGTCTCCTGCGTGGCCTGGGCCGCGACGCGGAGGAAGCGGTCGTTCTCGTCCCGCAGCGAACCGATGCGGGTGGTGAGCTCGAGCATCGCGGCGAGGTGGGACGCGAGGATCTCGCCCCACGGGCCGGACGGGGCAGCGGCGACGACCTCGCGGAGCGGAGCGTCGGAGGGCATGCCCCACTCCTCGGCGACGGCGGCGCTCTGGGCACTGCGCTCGAGGCCGGTGCTGCGGAGCCGGTCGAGGACCTGCTCGACCTCACGGCTGGCGTGCGAGATCCACCGGGAGCGCCCGGCGGCGAGCAGGAGCTGCTCCTCCTCGAGCTTGAACGTGAGCAGTTCGAGCAATTCGCGTTCGCGCCACAGGACGGCGGACAGGTCGTTCACGCTCATCAGCTCCCTCCGGGATCAGGCGACCGCCGGCTGCGGTCACCAGGAGTTATCGACGGGGACGGCCCAGGCGTAAGCGCCGGCGGCCACGTCCTCCGATCGGGGGACAAACTGTCCGATGTCCGCCGAAGTGAGGACAGGCCTGGGGTGTACCCACCCCCGCACTGGGTACGGACAGGGACTCCCTGAGCACTCAGGCAGCCGATAGGTTCGAGATCAGCACCGGGGGACAACCCCGACTCGTGTCCAGGGCTCGCGTCCAGGCACGAGCGCACCGCGGGGACGGACCCCCGCGGTTCTCCGACGTACCCGGCGGTCCCGACGCCGGCGTTCGTCATGCCCACGGACGGGTCAGCCACACAGGACGACCAGGGGAACACCATGGACCGCACCGCACGCAACGCGATGATCGTCGAGCACCTGCCGCTCGTCGGCTACATCGTCGCCGAGACCTGCGCCCGCGCCACACACCTCAGCCGCGACGACCTCGGACAGGTCGGCTCCGTCGCCCTGGTGCAGGCCGCCGACGCCTTCGACCCGACCCTCGGTGTGCCGTTCGGCGCCTACGCCCGCACCCGCATCACCGGCGCCATCGCCGACGACCTGCGCGCCGGCGACTGGGCCAGCCGCGGCACCCGGAAGCGCATCCGCGAGACCCTCGCCACCCAGGAGGCGCTCTCCGCCGGTCTCGGACGTCGCGTCACCCCGCAGGAGATCGCCGACGCGATGGGTGTCGACCGCCAGACCGCCGTGGACGCGCTCACCGACGCCGCCCGCACCGTCAGCCCGATCGACGAGACCGTCCACGACACGGTGGCCGCCGACCTGCCGCTGCCAGGCGAGGACCTGCTCGAGGCCGAGAAGCGTCGCTACCTGGTCGCCGCCGTGCAGGCGCTGCCCGACCGGATGCGCCTGATCGTCGAGGCCGTGTACTTCGGCGACCGCACCGTCACCGACGTCGCGGCCGAGCTCGGCATCACCCACTCCGCCGTCTCGCAGCAGCGGTCGGAGGCGATGCGCCTGCTCCGTGACGGTCTCGCCGAGCACTACGGCGACGGCGGGCTCGCACCCGAGCCGGCGTCCCGCACCACCGCGGCCCGACGGAGCGCCTACCTCGCCCGCGTCGCGACGAACGCCGCCGCCGGCATCACCCGCGCGGTGCAGGACGCGACCGCGGTCGGGCGGGTCGCGGCCAGTTGACCGTCCGACGGTCCGACGGCGGCGAAATCGTCCGACGGATCGTCTAACGCCTCCGGCCACACGGCCGAGAGGGACACATGTCAGCCCACGGACGGACTGACGATCGGCCCAGTTTCACGGAGGAACACATCATGGGTATGTCCATCAACACCAACCTCTCGGCACTCAACACGTACCGGAACCTCAACGCGACGCAGAACGACCTGTCGAAGTCCCTCGAGAAGCTCTCGAGCGGCCTCCGCATCAACCGTGCTGCCGACGACGCTGCCGGTCTGTCGATCTCCGAGGGACTGAAGTCCCAGGTCGGTGGCCTCACGGTCGCCGCCCGCAACGCGCAGGACGGCATCTCCGTCGTGCAGACCGCTGAAGGTGGCCTCACCGAGACCCACTCGATCCTCCAGCGCATGCGCGACCTGGCCGTCCAGGCTGGCAACGACTCGAACAACGACACGTCGCGTGCGGCGATCAAGACCGAGTCCGACCAGCTCCAGAAGGAGCTCGGCCGCATCGCGTCGTCGACGAACTTCAACGGCACCTCGCTGCTCAACAGCAACGCGACGCTGAAGTTCCAGGTCGGCGCGAACGCCGGTACCGACAGCCAGATCGCTGTCGACCTCAAGGGTGCGAACGTCCAGACGATCGTCGACAACCTCGCCGGTGGTAGCACCTCCACGGGCACGAAGTTCGACATCAAGGACGTCCAGGCCCTCGCGGGCAAGGCGAGCTTCGTCGTCTCCAACGGTTCGGGCGAGTCGACCACCGTGGAGACGAAGGACCTCGGCGCTGCCAAGTCGTTCACGAGCGTCCAGCAGTACGCGGACGCCCTGACCGGCGACGCGAACTTCGCGGCCAACTTCACCGTCACGGTGGACAAGGACGCGAACGGCGCTGGCAGCGGCATCACGGTCACGGCGAAGAACGGCGGCTCCGTCGCCGTCGACGCGCCGGGCACGGGTGTCGAGGCAGGTGCCGCGAACGCCCCGACCACCGGCGGTGTGAAGTTCGACACCGCCGACAACGCACAGGCATCGATCACGCTCATCGACAAGCAGATCGCCCTCGTCTCGTCGGCTCGCTCCAACCTCGGTGCGATCCAGAACCGCTTCGACCACGCCATCAACGTGACGAACGTGGCCAAGGAGAACCTCACCGCGGCGAAGTCCCGCATCACCGACGTCGACATGGCGGAGGAGATGGTCAAGTACACGCGCGACAACATCCTCAGCCAGGCCGGCACGTCGATGCTCGCGCAGGCGAACCAGAGCACGCAGGGCGTCCTGTCGCTGCTCCGCTAATCGCACCGGTCGCCACCACCGCGGAGCCGTTCGGGTGCTCCACGGTGGTGGCGTCCACCCCTGCCGACTGAACCTGGTCGGTCCACCCGTCCTCCGAGCCGCCGACCACCGGGGAGCCAGCGATGTCCACCACGTCCGCGACGAGCAGCTCGCTCGCGATCGACGGTCTGGTCTCCGGGCTCAAGACCACCGACCTCATCAACTCGCTGATGAGCGTCGAACAGGTCCCGCAGACGCTGCTCAAGGCGAAGGTCACCACGACCAACTCCTTCATCTCGTCGTTGCAGACCATCAACGGGCTCGTGCAGTCCCTGTCCACCAAGGCCGCGGCGGCCGCGAAGCCCGGCTCGCTCGACCTGTTCACGGCGTCGTCGAGCGCCGCGAACGCCACCGTCTCGACGAGTGCGACCGCCACCGCCGGCTCCGTGTCCTTCACGGTCGGTCAGACGGCCGCCGCACAGGTCGGAGTCACCGCCGCGATGTCGTCCTGGGGGGACACCGCGTCGGCGCTGACGTTCACGAAGCCGGACGGCACGAGCACCACCGTGACGCCGGCCTCGGGTTCGCTCGACGACACCGTGACGGCGATCAACGGCTCCGCGGCCGGGGTCACCGCCACGAAGGTCGCCGCCGGGACCGACGCCAGCGGCACGAAGCTCTACCGGCTCCAGCTGACGAGCACTGCGACGGGCGCCGCGAACGGGTTCACCCTGCACCGCGGGACCGCCGCGGACGTCACCGCGGGCACCGCGACCGACGTGCTCGCCGAGCCCGGTGCGGCCGTCGTCACCCGAGCCTCCGACGCGTCGGTGACGCTCTGGGGCGGGACGGCCGCGGCGCAGACCATCACGAGTGGGACGAACACGTTCGCCGACCTGCTGCCCGGCGTCAGCGTCACGGTGTCGAAGGTGTCGACGGACCCCACCACGGTGACGGTCGGTCGTGACAGCACCAAGGCGCAGGCCGTGGCCTCCGGGCTCGTCGACGCGCTCAACGCGGTCACGTCGTACTACGCGTCGAACACCGGTGTGACGAGCACGACCAGTCCGACGAACGGGACGACGAGCACCACCGCCGGTGTCCTGCTCGGGGACGCCACCACGCGGTCGGCCGTCCAGCGGCTGGCCAGTGCGATGTCGACCCCGGTCAACGGGAAGTCGCCGTCGTCGATCGGCATCGTCATCTCGAAGGACGGCGACTTCGACTTCGACGCCGCCGCGTTCCAGAAGGCCCTGGCCGCCGACCCCGTCGGCACGCAGGCGATCATGTCCGGTGTCGCGCAGGCCGTCTCGGACGCCGCCACCGCCGCGAGCGACAAGTACACCGGCTCCATCACGACCGCGATCACGGGGAACCAGTCCGTGGTCAAGGACCTCAACACGCAGATCGACTCGTGGACCGACCGACTGACGATGCGCCGGGCGACGCTGCAGACGCAGTACGCCGCGCTCGAGACCAGCCTCAGCAAACTGCAGTCGCAGTCCAGCTGGCTCGCCGGTCAGCTCTCGTCGCTGTCCCAGTGAGCCGTAGGAGAACCGTCATGAACGCCTTCGACCTCAGCGGGTCCGCCGCCTTCCGGCAGGCCGCGAAGCCGCGCACCGTCACCGACCAGCGCCGCGCGCAGTACACGAACGAGGCGGTGCTGTCGGCGACGCCCGCGCAGCTCGTCACGATGCTCTACGACCGGCTGCTGCTCGACCTGCACCGGGCCGAGGGCGCCCAGGTCGCCGCCGACTGGGACGCCGCCCGCGAGCAGCTCCTGCACGCGCAGGCCATCGTGGGGGAGCTGTCCTCGACGCTGAAGATCGACGTGTGGAACGGCGGCGAGGGACTGCTCGCCGTGTACAACTACGCGTCGACGTCGCTCATCACCGCGAACGTGCACCGCGACGTGCAGGCCACCCGTGACTGCATCCGGATCCTGGACCCGCTCCGCCAGGCCTGGCACGACGCCGCGGCCGCGTTGCCGGCGACCCCGGTCGCGCCGCAGCACGCCGCGGGCGGGGCGCTCGGTGTCGCCTGACGCCGAGGCACCTCTGCCCGCCGAGGACACGACGGCGCACGCCCGCTGGGAGGCGGCCCTCGCCGACCTCGAAGCGACCCTCGACGACATGACCGGCACCGACACGACCGACACCGACACGACCGTCGACGGCACCACCGCGGGCACCGCGACCCCCTGGTCCGCGCCGACCGGGCTGGGACCGGTCCCGCGCGACCTGGTGGGGCGTGCCTCCCGGCTGCTCGCCGCGCAGCGCGACCGGATCACCGCCGTCGAGGACGCCCGACGCGTGACGCTCGAGCACCTCGGAGCGCTCCGCGCGGTGCACGCCACGCGCACCCCGCAGGCCGCCGTCTACCTCGACGCCAGCGCGTAGCCGGCGGACCGGCCCCCGTTCGGGGCGAGCGCTAACACCGCTCGCAACCGCCGCCGATAGCCCCTGTCGAGCACGGATCGCTCGACCACCCGGCCACGGATCGGCCACCACCGCCACGGCGACGTCCCCTCGGACGACGCCCGACGAGGGGACCCATCCGTGTTCGACTCCGTGACGTCGGCCGCGCTGCAGAGCGCACTCGACGGTCTGTCGATGCGCCAGCGCGTCATCGCGAACAACATCGCGAACATCAACACCACGAACTACCACGCCGAGAAGGTGCAGTTCGAGGACGCGCTCGCGAAGTCCGTCGTCGAGGGCAACGGCCACACCGCGCCGACCGTCGCGCGGAGCCTCGAGCCGACGAACACGAACGGCAACAACGTCAACCTCGACGAGGAGACGCTCTCGAACGTCGACACCGTGCTGCGCTACCAGTTCGCGACGCAGGCGATGAACTCCGAGCTCACCCAGGTCCGTGCGGCGATGCGGACCAACTCGTGACGACCTTCGACGCGATCGGCATCGCGAGCACCGGCATGACCGTGCACCGGAAGTGGCTCGACGCGATCTCCGACAACATCGCCAACGTCAACACCGTCCGCTCGATGGACGACTCCGCGTTCCAGGCCCGCTACGTCGAGGTCCAGGAGGGCAACGGCGTCTCCGGCGCCTACGTCAAGGGTGCCGCGTTCGGCAGCGCCGCGGGACGCGTGACCTACGACCCGGACAACCCGCTCGCGAACGCCGAGGGCTACGTCCGGATGCCGGACATCGACCTCGGGACGCAGATGGCGGACCTCATCATGGCCCAGCGCGGCTACCAGGCGAACGCCGCCGTGGTCGACCGTGCCAAGACCGCCTACGAGGCGGCACTGCAGATCGGGAAGAACTGATGCCCATCGACGGCGTGAACGGCGTCACCACGAACGCCATGACGAACGCGCTCACCTCGGTCTCCGGGACGAGCAGCGAGATCGGCACCTCGGCCACCTCCGGTACCGAGGGAACCGGCGGCAGCGGCTTCGCTGCGTCCCTCGGCAACGCGGTCGACGGCCTGCAGCAGCTGCAGAGCGACTCCAAGACGCTCGCGCTCAAGGCCGTCACGGGCAACCTCGACGACATCCACGACGCCACGATCGCGTCCACCCGCGCCCAGGTCACCCTCGAACTCGTCGCCGCCGTCCGCAACAAGGGCGTCGACGCGTTCAACGAGATCATGCGGATGCAGGCCTGATGCCCGCCGGCATGCAGAACGTGCTCGGCCGACTCGGCGCGTACGTCAAGGGGTTCACCGCCGCACAGCGGACCATCGCGGTCATCGGCGTCGCAGCGCTCGTGCTCGGCGGGATCGCGCTCGCGTCCTGGCTCGGCAAGCCGTCGTACGCGCCGCTGTTCACCGGCCTGGCCGCGGCGGACGCCAGCTCGGTCACCGACCAGCTCACCACCGACGGCGTGCCGTTCCAGCTCACCGACGGCGGCGCGACGATCCTCGTGCCGCAGTCGAAGGTCTACACGGAGCGGCTCAAGGCCGCGTCGAACGGACTGCCGTCGTCGAACGAGGGCGGCTACTCGCTGCTCGACACGATGGGCGTCACGAGCTCCGAGTTCCAGCAGGACGTCACCTACAAGCGCGCGATCGAGGGCGAGCTCGCCAAGACGATCTCCGCGATGGACGGCGTGCAGACCGCGAGCGTGCAGCTGGCGATCCCGAAGAAGTCGGTCTTCGTGTCCGAGGAGAAGGACCCCACCGCGTCCGTCTTCATCGCGACGAAGAACGGCGCGCAGCTCGACACCGACCAGGTGCAGGCGATCGTGCACCTCACCAGTGCCGCGGTGGAGGGCATGCAGCCGACCGACGTCTCGGTGGTCGATCAGAAGGGCCAGACGCTGTCGGCTGTGGGCACCGGTGCGACCGGTTCCGGCACCGATCAGGCCGCCGACTACGACGCCGCGACGAGCAAGAAGGTCCAGGACCTGCTCGACACCACGCTCGGCGCGGGCAACGCCAGCGTCGTCGTCGCCGCCACCATGAGCGACAACTCCGGCACCCGCACGACCGAGTCCTTCACCACGCCGACGACCGGCCCGGTGGCGCTCAACGAGTCGTCCACGAAGGAGCAGTACGGCGCCGGCGCGAGCGGTGCCGGCGCGGGGGCGACCGGAGTCCTCGGCCCGGACAACATCGCCGTCCCGAACGGCACCGCCAAGACCGGGACCGGTACCGGCGACGGCGGGTACGAGAACCAGTCCGCGACGAAGAACAACGCCGTCGACAAGACCACCGAGACCACGCAGATCCCGGCCGGGGCGATGGACCGCCAGACGATCTCCGTCGCTCTGAACTCCAAGGCGAAGTCCGTGCAGGGCGTCAACCTGCAGAGCATCAACGACCTGGTGGCGAACGCGGCCGGCGTCGACGCGACCCGGGGAGACCAGGTCAAGGTCGCGATGATGGACTTCGACACCAGCGCCGCCGACGACGCCGCGAAGGCGCTCGAAGCGCAGCAGCAGGCCGACCAGCAGGAGGCGCTCTGGTCGGCGATCCGCACCGCCGGCATCGTCGTCGGGATCGTCCTGGCCCTCATCGCCCTGATGGTGTTCCTGGCCCGCCGCGGTCGCCGCCAGCAGCGCGAACAGGTCGACATCGGCGAACTCGATGCGTTCGGCGAGGCGTTCCCGCTGCCCCTGGCGGTCGAACCCGCCGACGTCCGCACCGGACTCGCCGCCGGCGACGCCCCGACCGTGGCGCTCCAGGCGCTGCCCCACGACGACGCCCCGACCGAGGTCCTGACCACGGACGAGATCACCGCGGAGCGCCGCCGCCAGGACATCGCCGCCCTCGCCGAACGCGACCCGAAGCGCACGGCCGAGCTCCTCCGCGGGCTGCTCGACGACCGGGCGTCGGTGTGAGCGCCGTCGTCCCCGCGCCCGGCACCGACCGACCGCTGACCGGGGCGCAGAAGGTCGCGCTGATCCTCATGCAGATGGACACCGAGCGTGCCGCCGAGGTCATGAAGCAGTTCACCGAGCTGGAGGCCGAGGAGATCTCGCAGGAGATCGTCCGGATGCGCCGGGTCGACGACGAGGTCGTGGACCGCACGCTCGGCGAGTTCCACCGCCTCACCCGCACCGGCCGCACCAGCCGTCGCGGCGGCAAGGAGACCGCCCTCGGCCTGCTCGAGGCGTCCTTCGGCGCCGAGCGCGCGGCCGGCGTGATGGACCGGCTGGCGTCGAACCTCGCCGGCCAGTCGTTCGAGTTCCTCGACGACGCCGAACCCGGGCAGGTCATCGCCCTGCTCGAGGGCGAGCTGCCGCAGACCATCGCCCTCGTGCTCGCCCACCTGGGGCCGGCGCAGGCGAGCGCCGTGCTCGCCGGCGTCGACGAGCGCGTCCGCACCGACGTCGCACAGGCGTTCGCCACCATGGGCACCGCCACACCCGAGTCCGTCGGCATCGTCGCCGGCGTCCTGCGTTCACGCGCCGGCGCCGTCGTCTCGCCGCGCGAGAGCGTCGAGGTCGTCGGCGGCATCGCACCGCTGGTCGAGATCATCAACCGCTCGGACGTCGCCACCGAGAAGGCCGTCCTCGACGGTCTGGAGGCCCGTGACCCGGAACTCGCCGAGGACATCCGTTCGCGGATGCTCACCTTCGAGGACATCGTGAAGCTCGAGTCGCGCGACATCCAGCAGGTGCTCCGCGGCATCGACTCGAAGATCCTGGCCACCGCCATGAAGGGGGCGCCGACGCCCGTCGTCGAGACGATCCGCGCGAACGTGTCCGAGCGCAACCGCGAGCTGCTCGACGACGAACTGCAGTCGATGGGCCCGGTCCGGGTCTCGCAGGTCGAGGAAGCGCGTGCGGAGGTCGTCCGCTCGGTCCGCGAGCTCGAGGCCCAGGGCGTCATCACCGTCCACCGCACCGAGGAGGACGAGCTCGTTGACTGAGCCCTTCGCCCCGTTGGCGTTCCCGGTGATCACCGACGCCGCCCTGGCCCGCCGCGCCGCCAGCGCCGACGTCCGCGGCCACGCTGCCGGGTACGCCGCCGGGCTCCGGGCCGCGCACGTCGAGACCGAGGCGATCCGCGCCCGGATGGACGCCGAGCACGCCGCTCGACTCGCCGACCTCGAGTCGCTCGTCGTCGACCGGCTCGCCGTCCTCGAACGGGCCGCCGCGGCGCTCCGGGACCGGGTCGCGCCGGTGCTCGCCGCCGCCGAGGAGTCCGTCGCCAGCGCGGCCGTCGACCTGGCCGAGGCCGTCGTCGGGTACGCGGTGCGGGCCTCCCGGACCGACCCCACCGTCGTCGACGGCCCGTCGGCCGCGGCCGAGGCGACGCTCCGGCGGGCGCTCGACGTCGCCGCCGCACCCGTCGTGACCGCGGTCCGGCTGAGCCCGGCCGACGCCGCCGCTGTCGCTGACCTGGCCGTCCCGGTGCCGGTCGTCGCCGACCCGACGCTGCGTGACGGCGACGCCGTCGTCGACCTGCCCGACGGACTGCTCGACGCACGGATCGAGGCCGCCCTCGCCCGGGCCCGTGTCGCGTTGGGAGGGACCCGGTGACCGCCGCGACCCTGCTGCGTCCGCGCGGCCTCGACGACGCACTCCACGCCGCCCGGCCGCAGCGCGTCGGCACCGTGACGAGCGCCGTCGGCCTCGGGCTCACCGTCGCCGGACTCGACGCGCACGTGGGCGAGGTCATCACCGTCGGCGCCGAGGGTGCCCCGCAGACCGCCGTCGAGGTCGTCGCCACCGACGCCACCGGCGTCCGCTGCATGCCCCTCGGCCGACTCACCGGCATCACCGCCGGCACCCCGGCCCGCTCGACCGGCCGGCCCGTGCTCGTGCCGACCGGCACCGGTCTGTTCGGGCGGGTGCTCGACGGGCTCGGGCGGCCGATCGACGACCGCGGCCCGCTCGACGCGGATGCCTGGGTGCCGCTCGACCACGACACCCCGAACGCGATGGCCCGCACCCGGATCGACACCCCGATGCAGCTCGGCGTCCGGGTGCTCGACACCCTGACCACCGTCGGCCGCGGCCAGCGCATGGGTCTGTTCGCGGGGTCCGGCGTCGGCAAGTCCTCGCTGCTGTCGATGATCGCGCGGGGGAGCGACGCCGCCGTCAACGTGATCGCCCTGGTCGGCGAACGCGGCCGCGAGGTCCGGGAGTTCCTGGAGGACGACCTGGGGCCTGCGGGTCTCGCCCGCTCGATCGTCGTCGTCTCGACGTCCGACGAGCCCGCCCTGATGCGCCTCCGTGCCGCGTTCGTCGCGACCCGGATCGCGGAGTCCTTCCGGGACGCCGGGCAGGACGTCGTGCTCATGATGGACTCGCTCACGCGCGTCGCGATGGCCCAGCGTGAGATCGGTCTGTCCGTCGGTGAACCGCCGGCCACGCGGGGCTACCCGCCCTCGACGTTCTCGGTGCTCGCCGGGCTGCTCGAGCGTGCCGGCACCGACCGGGTCGGCAGCGTCACCGGGATCTACACGGTCCTGGTGGACGGCGACGACCACAACGAGCCGATCGCCGACGCCGCGCGCAGCATCCTCGACGGGCACGTGGTGCTCGACCGGAAGCTCGCCGTCACCGGGCACTTCCCGTCCGTCGACGCCCTCGGCTCGATCTCCCGCGTCGCCTCGAAGGTGACGACGTCGGAGCAGCGTGCGACCGCGACCGTGCTCCGGAAGGTCATGGCCGCACGCCGCGCAGCGCAGGACCTGCTCGACGTCGGCGCCTACCAGCGCGGCACGAACCCGCTCGTCGACGCTGCCGTGGACCACCAGGACGCGATCGACGCGTTCCTCCGGCAGGGCATGGCCGAGCAGGTCACCGCCGCCGGGTCGTGGGAGCGCCTGGCCGGGCTCGTCCGCACCCTCGGCGTCGGCGGAGGGATCCTCTGATGGCCCGCCGTTTCCCGCTCGCCGGACTCCTGCGCCTGCGGCACGCCGAACAGGACCGTGCCGCCGCGACCCTCGCCGACGCCAACGGCCGGGTCCGTGACGCCGCCGACGCCCGGATGGCCGCACGCCGCACCCTGGACGACGAACCGTCGACGATCAGCGACGCGGCGACGCTCAGCGCCGTCGCCTCGGCCCGTGCGGCGACCCGAGGGATGCTCGAGGAGCTCGACGCCGTCGTCCGCTCCCGCCGCGCCGACGCCGACCAGGCGCAGGAGACCTACAACGCCGCACGCCGTTCGGCACTCGGGCTGGAGAAGCTCGAGGGCCAGCACACCACCCGGGTCACCGCCGAGGACCTGCGCACCGAACAGAACGCACTCGACGAGATCGCGGCCCGTCGCCGCACCGAGGGGGGACACCGATGAGCATCGACGCCGTGCTGTCGCGGATCAGTGAGATCCGCAGCCAGATCGAGACGCTGCAGAGCGGCACCGCGGGGACCGCCGCGGGGTCTGCCGCCGCGTCGTCCGCGGCCGCCTCCACCTTCGCGGACGCCCTCGCGACCCAGAGCGGAGCCGGAGCGGGTTCCGGGCTCGGGACGGCCGCCGGTTCCGCCGCCACGGCCGCTGGGACCACGGGAGCCGGAGCGGCGTCCACCGCCGCACCCGCCACCTCCGTCGACGCCGGCCGCGGCACCCTCGCCACCGGCAGCGGAGCCACCGGGGACGCCGTCGTCGCCGCGGCGAAGAAGTACCTGGGCGTGCCGTACGTGTTCGGCGGTGAGACCCGCGCCGGCATGGACTGCTCGGGCCTGGTGCAGACCGTGTTCAAGGACCTGGGCGTCACGATGCCCCGGGTCGTGCCGGACCAGGCCGACATGGGCGTCGCGGTGCCGTCCCTGGCACAGGCGCAGCCCGGCGACCTCATCATCCCCAAGGGCGAGGGGCACATCGTCATCTACGTCGGCGACGGCAAGGTCCTGCACGCCCCGCACCCCGGCAAGGACGTCCGGATCGTCGACAACTGGTACAAGGACTCCGACATCGCCACGATCCGTCGCATCGTGCCGTCCGGCCAGGAGGCTGCGGCCACCTCCGCCGCGCAGGTCGCCCGCTCGGTCGGTGCGCCGAGCGCCACGAACACCACGGACATGCAGATGGCCGCGCTGCAGTCGCTGTTCGCCGGGAGCGCCGCATGAACGCGCTCCTGACGGGTGCGCCGCTGGCACCGGTGCCGGCCGTGATGCGGCCGCGCGGGGCGGGGGAGCGCTCCGGCGCTGCCGAGGCCCGGTCCGGCGCCGAGTTCGGAGCCGCGCTGTCCGCGGTGTCCGCTTCGTCCGCGGTCCCCGGCGCGGGCCAGCGCGACCGGGGGCGACCGGAGCCGACCAGGGACGACAGCACCCCATCTGCGACGGTCATGAGCCCGACTGGCAGCGCGGCCGGACTCGTCACGCCGACGACCGGGAACCCGGGCGGTGCCGCGACCGGTGCAGCCACGGACGACGGCGCCGCGACGAGCGACGTCGTCGTCACGACGGAGCCCGTCGCCGCCCGTTCCGTCCCGAGTGCGCTCATGCCGGGCGTCCCCGCTGCACTGGCCGGCACGGGTACGGGCACCGCGCAGCCCGTCGTCGGGCAGGACCTGGCAGCGGGGACGGTCGCCGCGCCCACGACCACCGCCACGACCGGTGACGATGCGCCCGCGGAGACGCCGGACCCCACCGCTGACGCAGCGACCGGCACGTCGAACGCGGCACTGTCGAACGCGGCACTGTCCAACCCGGAGTCACTCGTCGCCGCGATGGGCACGGCCCCGGTGGCCCCGGTCGCGTCGTCGTCCGCGACGGCTTCCGCCGCCTCGTCCACCGCTCCGGCGGCCGGCGTCGTCGGGACTCCGGCCACGGCACCGACCGGGGCTGCCCTCGCGTCCGCTGCCACCGCCGCAGCCCAGCCCACCGCTCCCGCCGGACAACCGACCGCCGCAGCCGCAGCAGCAGCGGCCCTGACCGTGACCGCGGCCGCGGCCGGCCAGCACCCCGCGGTCCGGCACACAGCCGCCGCGCTCCCGGGCGCGCAGGCCGCCTCAGCCGCAGCCGGGACGGCCGCCACCCCGGCCGGCCACGTCGCGACCGCAGCCGGCGCGGACCAGGGTGGGGCGAGCCTCCCGGCCGGTCCCGGCACCGTCGACGCGCCCGTCGACGCGCCCGTCGTCCTGCCCGTCCCGGCGACCACGGCGACCGTCAGCAGCACGCCCACCGCAGCCCCGTCGGCCCCCGCGATGCCCGCCACCGCACCGCAGCCGGTCGCCCAGCAGCTCGCACGCCCCCTGTTCACCCTCGCGCACGCCGGCCCCGGCGAGCACGTCCTGACCGTGCAGCTGACGCCGGAGGCCCTCGGCCCCGTCACCGTCCGCGCCCACGTCACCGGGCACGGCATGCACGTCGAGCTGTTCGCCGCCTCCGACGTCGGCCGCGACGCGGTGCGGCAGATCCTGCCCGACCTCCGCCGCGACTCCGGCGGCAGCACCACGCTCGACCTGTCGGCGCAGAACCACCCGGCCGACGCCGGCGCCGACGGTCGGGACCGGGCAGCAGCCGACACCGCCGGGCGCGACGGGACCGGTCGGGAGACCGACCACCCCGCCAGCCGGGAGGCCCGTCCCGGCCCCGCCACGTCCCTCCCGTCCGCCCCGACCACCGTCCGCACCGCGGGACTCGACGTCCTCGCCTGACCGGCCACCACGACAAGGAACGAGAACCATGCCACTCGACGGGATCACCGGCTCCGTGGACACCGCCACGGCCGCCGCCGCAGTCGCCGCCAACCCGACCTCGTCGCGGTCGCAGACGATGGACTCCGAGGTCTTCATGAAGCTCCTCGTGACGCAGCTCCGCAACCAGGACCCGTCATCACCGATGGACACGAACCAGATGATCAGCCAGCAGACGCAGCTCGCGATGATGGAACAGGTCACCAACCAGACCACGACGGCCAACGAGGACTTCTCGCTGCAGATGCGGATGGCCGCCGCGAACCTCGTCGGGAAGCAGGTCAGCTACACCGACGCCGCCTCCGGCGCGGCCGTGACGGGGACCGCCACCGCGGTGTCCTACGCCAAGAGCGTGCCGACCGTGACCGTGAACGGGAAGGAGGTCGATCTCGACGTGATCTCCGGTATCACCACCGCCTCCGGTTCCTGACCCACCCTCTTCCCACACACTGCTCGTCCACGAAGGGACGCACCATGCTCCGCTCGCTCTACTCCGGCATCTCCGGCCTCCGCTCCCACCAGGAGATGCTCGACGTCACCGGCAACAACATCGCCAACGTCAACACCGTCGGCTTCAAGTCGTCGACCACCGTCTTCCAGGACACCCTGTCGCAGATGACCCAGGGTGCCGGTGGTCCCCAGACCGGCATCGGCGGCACGAACCCGGCGCAGATCGGCCTCGGCGTGCAGGTCGCCGGCGTCTCGACCAACTTCGCCCAGGGTTCCGCGCAGGCCACCGGCAAGGCGACCGACCTGATGATCTCCGGCGACGGCTTCTTCGTCACCCGCCTGGGCAACGACACCGTCTACAGCCGTGCCGGTGCGTTCGACTTCGACGCCGACGGCCGCCTGGTCAGCTCCGACGGCAAGATCGTCCAGGGCTACTCGGCCACGGACGGCGTCGTCAACGACGGCGGCCAGATGAGCGACATCACCCTGCCGCTGCAGGCCGCCGCCCCCGCCACCGCGACCAGCACCGCGGGCGTCACCGGCAACCTGCCCTCCGACACGAAGACCGGCGAGGTGCTCAACCGCGACGCCACCGTCTACGACCAGTACGGCACCAAGCACACCCTGTCGCTCGCCTACACGAAGACCGCCACCGGGTGGACCGTCGCCGCCTCGAACGGGCAGGGCGCCTCGGCCACCGGCACCGTCGCGTTCGGCGCCGACGGCAAGATCACCCGCGGTGCGACCCTGCAGGTCGGCGGCGTCGCGGTCGACATGACCCAGCTGACCGGGTTCGCCGCGCTGAACACCGCGTCGATCTCGTCCCAGAACGGGCACGAGGCCGGGTCGCTGAAGAGCTACTCGATCTCGAAGGACGGCACCGTGATGGGCACGTTCTCTAACGGCGCCTCGCTGGCCGTCGGCCGGATCGCCCTCGCCACCTTCGCCAACCCGGCGGGCCTCGAGAAGACCGGCGCGTCGGGCTACCGCGCGACCGCGAACTCCGGTGCCGCCACCGTCGGCGTCCCGGGATCCGCGGGCGTCGGCTCGCTGGCCGCCGGCACGCTCGAGATGTCGAACGTCGACCTGTCGCAGGAGTTCACCAACCTGATCGTCGCGCAGCGCGGCTTCCAGGCGAACGCCCGCATCATCACCACCTCGGACGAGGTGCTGCAGGAGCTGACGAACCTGAAGCGCTGATGAACGACGAGGACCCCCGATCCCGACTGCCGTTCGGCAGGGGAGCGGGGGTCCTCGTCGTCCGTCGCACGCTGCCGGGTGGGTCCGTCGGCAGCTGTCGGTTCCGTCGGCTCCGGTGGGACCGTGACCGTCCCACACGTGTCAGACGACCGGCGCGCGGTCACCGTTCTCGACCTCTAGGCTCGGACGGGTACTCGCCGGTGCACGGGGCGCACGGCGGAACCAGGGGGAACACATGTCGATCACGTCCAGGATCACCATCGCGGGCGCGACCGCGCTCATCGCCGCCGTCGCCATGACCGGCTGTGCCGGACCCGGCAGCACCGCGCCAGCGAGTGAGCGCCCGACGTCGAAGGCATCGTCAGCGACGCCGACGCCGACGGCCGACGCCGCGATGCCGGAGAACCTGACCTTCGAGGACGGCGCCGAGCTCTCCACGACCAAGCTGCCGGCGTTCAGCCTCGAGGTCTCCGCCCTCGCTGACTGGAAGCAGACCGGTGAGGACCCCGCCACAGGGACGCGAGAGTACACGAACTCCGACGGCTCCGTCGCGACGATCGTGCAGCAGCGGATCACCGACCTCGACCCGTCGATCGGTGACCGTGCGGCCACCGAGCAGCTGTTCACGGCCGCCGGGTTGCCCGCCGAGCAGCTCGAGGAGCAGCTCCTGCCGACGATGACCGACGGCACGGCACAGTTCCTGTCGATCGCGGGCCACAACTCGGACGGCTCGTGGTCGGCGACCGTCGCGCGGGCGTTCGCGAAGCCCGGTGCCGCGCTCATCGTGAAGGTCAAGACGTCGTCGCAGGAGTCGCTGCGTCCGGACCTGCACGACATCCTCGTCCACGCGCAGGTCGTCATCGTCTAGTCGCGGTCGCGCTGCCGGTCGTCGTCCACGACCGGGAAGGCCACGACGGCCAGCAGTCCGCCGTCGCTCCGTGGCGTGAGGTCCAGGGTCGCGCCGTGTGCGGTCGCGACCTTCTGGACCAGCGCGAGTCCGAGTCCGAAGCCGCTGCCGTCGCTGCGGGTGCGGTCGAGTCGACGGAACGGTTCGGTCAGCGTGGCCGCCTCGGCAGCGGTGATCCGTCGGCCGTCGTTCGCCACGGTCAACCGCACGTCGGGCTGCGCGGTGACGGTGATGTCGATCGTGCCGCCCGGGACGTTGTGGACGACGGCGTTCCGGACCAGGTTCACGACGAGTTGCCGGACGAGGACCGGTTCCCCGGGGACGACCGCGTCGTCGAGGTGCACCGACACACGGAGACGGCGGGCGACGAGCTCGGCCTCCACGGCACGGAGGGCGGACGCCACCTCGTTCCGCAGTGCAATCGGTCGCGCCGTCAGGTCGGAGTCGCCGCGCGCGAGCTCGAGGAGCGCAGCGGTGATCGAGGTCATCTGGTCGACCGTGGTGTGTAGCCGATCGAGGGTCCGGGCGGTCTCGGGCGGGTGGTCCGACCGGAGTGCCACCTGCAGCATCGTCTTCATGCTCGCCAGCGGGGTGCGGAGTTCATGGGACGCGTTCGCGGTGAACCGTGACCGGCTGGTGAAGGACGCCTCCAGGCGGTCGAGCATCGCGTTCACCGTGTCGGCCACGTCGCGGATCTCGTCGTGGGGTCCGTCGACCGCGATGCGCGCGTCGAGGTTCCGGTCGTCGAGTCGTTCGGCGGTGGCCGCGATCTGCCGGAGCGGCTGCAGCAGTCGGCCGGCGACGAACCAGCTCACGACACCCCCGATGCCGCCGATGACGAGCAGCGCCGGCAGGGACACGATGAGGAACAGCCGCAACACGTCGTCGCGTCCGTTGATCGTGTAGAGGTCGTGGGTCGTGCCGTAGGGGAACGGGCCGGCGGTGAACGCGTACCCGGGCACGATCGCCAGCACCGCGAACACCGTGGCGAGCATCGCCCCGCCGGTGAGCAGGATGAGTGCCGTGTAGGTGAGCGTCAGACGGAGCCGGATCGTCAGCCGTCGAGGCTGCTCGGTCACGGTCGCTCCTCGGACACGGACGGAGCTCGGGCGTCGGGTGCGATCGCGTAGCCGACCCCGGGCGTGGTGCGGATCGGGTCCGGGTCGCCGAGCCGTCGCCGGAGGCCCGAGATGGTGACCCGGATGGCGTTCGTGAACGGGTTGGCGTTCTCGTCCCACGCCTGCTCGAGCAGTTCCTCGGCGCTGACGACCCCACCCTCGGCGCGCAGCAGGACCTCGAGCACCGCGAACTCCTTCCGCGACAGGCGCAGGTACCGGTCGTCGCGGTACGCCTCGCGCCGGAACGGGTCCAGGCGGATCCCGGCGCGTTCGAGGACCGGTGGCAGGCGTCGGCGGCTGCGTCGGTTCAGGGCACGGAGGCGCGCGACGAGTTCCTCGAGGTCGAACGGTTTGCCGAGGTAGTCGTCCGCACCGAGCCGGAGGCCGTCGACCCGGTCGCCCAACGTCGTCGCCGCGGTGAGCATGAGGACGTTCGGGCCGTCCTCGGACGCGACGATCCGGGCGCAGACCTCGTCACCGTGCATGCCGGGCAGGTCCAGGACGACGACGTCGTACCGGTTGACCGCCAGCCGTTCCAGGGCGTCGAGACCGTTCCCGACGACGTCGGCGGAGACCGCCTCGAGTCGGAGGCCCGCCTGGATGGCGTCCGCGAGGAACGGTTCGTCCTCGACCACGAGTACCCGCACGCTGCTCCTCACCCCGCAGCGCAGGGAGCACGACGGCAGGGTCATCAGAACACACCCGGTGTAAGGACGCCGTAAGGAGGAACGCCGACGCTGCCGCAACGGCCGATCTCGTGTGCTGGGCGCATGCACCGCTCCCGAACTGAACCCACCGCCGGCGTGCCAGCCACGGCCCGTCCCACCGCCGCCGACCCGGCCCTGGTGACACCGCTGCTGCCGTCGCTCACCGGCCTGCGATGGGTGGCCGCCTTCGTCGTCTTCGCGTACCACGTGCGGAACCTGGGCTACTTCTCCGGACGTGCCCAGGGCCTCCTGGCCGACACGATGGGAGCCGGCGCCACCGGCGTGTCCCTGTTCTTCGTCCTGTCCGGGTTCGTCCTCGCCTGGGCGCACCGACCCGGAACGCGGCCGACGACGTTCTGGTGGCGCCGCGTCGCCCGCGTCTACCCGCTGCACTTCGTCGGCGTGGTCCTGGCCGTCGTGGTCGCGCACGCCCTCATGCCGAGCATCGTCACGACGTCGTCGAAGGCGCTCCTGGCGAACTTCCTGCTGGTGAGTTCCTGGCACGGGCCGTGGTGGCAGGCGGGCAACCCGGTGTCGTGGTCGCTGGTCTGTGAGGCGTTCTTCTACCTGGTCTTCCCCCTGCTGATCCGGGTCCTGCACGGGGCGCGGGCCGGGGTGCTCTGGGCTGCCGTGGCGCTGTCGGTGCTGTTGGTCGTCGTCGTGCCGCATCTGCTCGCGGTACTCCCCGGCCAGCTGTCCGCGGCGAACTGGCCGCCGGCCCGGCTGCCCGAGTTCGTGCTCGGCGTGGCGGTCGCGTGCCTGATCCGGTCCGGCGCCTGGCGTGGACCAGGCCTGGCGGTCTCCGCCGTCGCAGCGGTCGCGGGCTTCGTCGCAGCCGACCGGTACCCGGCGTCACCGTTCGCCCTCAACGGCTTCACCCTGATCGGGTTCACGCTGCTGATCGCCGCCCTCGCCCGCGCCGACGTCGCCGGCGTCCGGACCGTCCTGTCGTCCCGGCCCCTCGTGGCCCTCGGTGAACGGTCCTTCGCGTTCTACCTCGTGCACCTGCTCGTCATCGACACGCTCGGTGCGCTCTGGCCGGTCGCCGACCCGCGGCCGGCGACCGGCGGGCTGGCACTCACCGTCCTGGCGCTGGCCGTCGCGCTGCTGATCGCCGCCGTGCTCCACCGGTTGGTGGAACGGCCGGCACGCACGGCGCTGCTGGCGGTTCCCGGGCTGTTCGTCCGGTCCACGGTGTCGCTGGTCACGCGGTGAACGGCGACGTAGTGTCCGACTTCATCCGACTTCATCGGCGGTCTCGAGGACGAGTGGCACGGTTCCCGCCCGACGCGTCACCCACTGCTTCAGTCAGCAGCGCCACGAAGAGGACCAGGCTGGCGATCGCCCGCCGCCGCCCGGACGGACTGCTTCATCGCGTCGACGAAGGACGTCCGGGTGGGCTCGTCGAGCAGGTCGAGTGACAGGTACGGGTTCAGGTCTTCCAACTCCACGAGGAGCAGGTCTCCGCCTCGGGTGCGGCAGGCATCGACGCGTTGGATGCCGTGCTCGATCGTGTTCCACTCGATGAACTGCTGCGCGAAGGCCCAGTCGTCCTCGCTCGCCTGGTACTGCTGCAACTCCCACCGTTTCGCCGGATCGGGGGCATTGAGCGCGTACTGCGGCACGTCGTCCACGTAGTAGAACGAGACTTCGTACTGGAAGTCGATGCGGGGTTGCACGAGCAGGTCGTCGTAGTGCAACCCGGCGAGGTCGTCACGGTGCACGACGGTGAGACCGATCGAGTCAGCGCCCAGCTTCGGCTTCGCGATGTAGTCCGGAGCCTCCGGGAGCCGTGCGATGTCCTCGGCGGAGTCGATCGTCGGGATGACCGGGTACCCGGCTCGGAACAGATCGAGGAGGTACTGCTTCCCCATCTGGTCGGCTCGTCCGGTGACGTCCGTGAACACTCGGATCCCGCGAGCCCGTGCGGCTTCCCGGAACGCTTCGTACTCGGCCAGGTAGTGCAGAACAGGCCCGCTGTTGCGCACCACGACGACGTCGAACGCATCCATCAAGTGCTCGGCAGCCAGCGGCGGGCAGATCGCGACGTCGAACTCCGCACCCAGCGCGCCGGAGAGGAAGATGTCCTCGTCGCAGTAGCGTCGACCCTTCGCTTCGTACCCGAGGTCGCTGACGTACAGGACACGCGGGCGCCGGCGCTCCCCGCTCATGCCCGTGCGCTCCCCGCCGCCGACGAACCTGACTCCGGTCGATCGACCAGCAGGTGCCGGCCGGTGAGAAGTCGTCCGTGTTCAGTTCGCATCAGGATCTCCGGGTCTGGACGGTCACCGCGCGGTGCTCGTCAGATGGGTGCTTGGGTCGGGGTGACACCCACGGCGGTGTCGCGAGGCTGTCCGATCAGCCGGGGAACGGCGCACCCCGCATGACCTGGCTGAGACGCACGGAGACCGCAGTGGCAAGACGATCGTATGGGTCGAGACGTCGTGCTGCCCTGAGAAGCGATGCAGCCGCCGGCTGAGAACGACGACCGAACCGGTCTGACTCCGCGAACTGCTCGACGGCAGAACCACCGAGCTCCTGCGGTCTAGGGTGGCCGCATGGGGACCTGGAGTGCAGAACCGGTGGGCAACGACTCGGCAGCCGACTTCGTCGGCGATCTCGAGGACGAGCGCGGGTGGTCCGTCGTGCAGGCGGCACTCACCGCCGCGACCGACGCGGGACCCGAGATCGACAGCGATGTGGCCGAACTCGCCCTCGCCGCCGCCGAGGTCGTCGCCCACGGTGTCGGACGCCCGACCCAGGACGACGCCTACACCGCGAGCATCGCGCAGTTCGTCGAGCGGGCGGGCAAGCCGGACGAGACGCTCGTCAGCCTCGCCGCGCAGGCCGTCACCGCGGCCGGGAGCCCGGACGGTGAACTCGCCGAACTCTGGGACGATGCCGGATCGGACGACCTCGCCGAGTGGCGCGCGTCGATCACTCGCCTGACCGCGAGCCTGAGCGCCGACCGGTAGCCCGAGCGGGCTGGCCGCCACGAGGCCTGACACGGTCAGCGAACGGTGGAGTCGACCAACACCTCATCGACGGCACGGCGTGCCGCCACCGCGGCCGGTTCGTCCGGGTCGGGAGCGTTCGCGACGGTCGACAGCGCCTTCCACAGCGCCCAGCCTCGGCCGTGGGCCCAGCTCGCGTCGTCCACGTCGAGCAGGTCACGGAAGCGTCGGCGGCTCGTCGTGTCGAGCAGCGTCCAGGCAACGGCGAGGTCGCATGCCGGGTCGCCGACCCCACACGTTCCGAAGTCGATGACTGCTGCGAGGCGCCCGTCCCGCAGCAGGAGGTTGCCGGCGGCCAGATCGCCGTGGAACCAGCGCACGGCGCCGTCCCAGGGCGCGTCGACCGCCTCCGACCAGATCGCCGACGCCAGGTCGACATCGACGCGGTGCTGCAGCGTCGCCAGCGCACGGGTGGTGAACGGTTCGAAGGTCCGGAGCGATCCGCCGCGGAACCAGTTGTGCACTCCCGGACCCGGACCGCTGCTCGGATCGATCCGCTGCAGCGCGGCGAGTAACCCGGCGAGGTCGGTCGCGAGGCGATCGAGGTCAGCGATCGCGGCCGTCGAGGCGGGGGTTCCCTCGATCCACCGCCGGACCGACCAGTCGAAGGGGTAGTCCGCGCTGGGGCGGCCGAGCGCCACGGGCTCCGAGACCGGGAACGGCAACTGCGGGGCGAGCCGGGGGAGCCACTCGTGCTCCTTGTCGACCGCGAGGGCGTACTCGGCGGCGCTCGGCAACCGGACCGACAGGTCGTCACCGAGGTGGAAGGTCCAGTTGTCCCAACCGCCGTCGTCGACCGGTCGTACCGGTCGATCGCGCCACTGCGGGAACTGCTCTGCGACCAGGCCACGGACGACCTCGGTCGTCACCGGGTTGCGCTGCGGTGCGGGCCCGAACACGAAGACGTCGCTCACCGGGTCTCCCGGACCCGGTCGGGACGGGAACGCCGCTGTGCTCCGCCGTCGTCCTGCATGTGCCGAGCCTCGCACAGACCTCCCGCGTCCGTCGGCCCTGGTCGGTAGCCTGCCCGGATGGGGACGAGCGTCGAGGCCGCGTACACCGACCGGGCGGCGGAGTACGTGGAGCACCTCGGGACGATGGCATCGGTGCACCCGTCCGACGTGCAGCTCGTCGGCGCCTGGGCCGCATCGGTCGAGGGCGCGCTCCTCGACGCCGGGTGCGGTCCGGGGCACTGGACGGCGTTCCTCGCGGAGCAGGGGCGGGCCGCACACGGGATCGACGCGGTGCCGGCGTTCATCGGCCACGCCCGGCACACCTTCCCGGGCGTGCCCTTCACGACAGGCAGCATCGACGCCCTCGACGCGGGTCCCGGCACTGTCGGCGGCGTGCTCGCCTGGTACTCGCTGATCCACCACGACCCGGAGTCCATCCGCGTCCCGCTCGACGAGTTCGCCCGGGTCGTGCGGCCGGGCGGGACGCTCCTCGTCGGGTTCTTCGTCGGCCCCGTGGTCGAGGCGTTCGACCACGCCGTCGTGACGGCCTGGCGCTGGCCGGCCGAGGCGCTCGAGCAGGAGTTGCAGGCCGCCGGCTTCGACATCGTCGAGACCCACACCCGCATCGCGGCGACCGGGAGACCGCGGCCGCACGGAGCGGTCCTCGCCCGCCGACGTGCCTCGGCCTGACCCGTCTGAGCCCACCAGGCGTGACTCCTGACCGATGTGAGCGCACACTGTCGTCAGGAGCGGCGACGGTGCCGCCCCGGAGCGGCAGCGGGAGACGACATGCACTACCTCGTGAACGTCCTCGACGGCGGCCCGTCCCTCGGAACGCAGACGACCGGGCGCGCCTCGGACGCCGAAGCAAAAGCGATCGACGACTTCAACGAACGGCTCCGCGCCGCAGGCCGGTGGGTCTTCGCCGCGGGTCTGTCGGAACCGTCGCGGTCGACCGTCGTCGACGACCGCGAGGGTGCCGGACTCGTGCACCGCGGCCCGGCCGTCGACGCACCGGAGCACGTCGCCGGGTTCTGGATCTGGGACCTGCCGGACGAGGACACGGCCCTCCGGCTGGCGCACGAGGCTTCACGGGCGTGCAACCGGCGCATCGAGGTCCGCCCGGTCCTCTGACCACCGGGCGAGCGCCCAGTCGGGTACCCGGTACGGTCGCACCGGGGAGTGCCAGGGGAGCACCACCCGGGAACGAGGGGGAACTCGCATGGGGAACGTCGTCGGTGCGGACTCGCTGCGCTGGTACCGCCCGATCCGGGAGGCCCGCGCCCCCGGCCCGGCGCTCCTCTGGCTGCACGGCGGCGGGTTCTTCCGCGGGACCCCCGCGCAGCCCGAGGCGCACGACGTCGCCCGCGTCCTCGCCGAGCAGGGCGTCACGGTGGTGACCGCGGCCTACCGCCTGGCACCGTTCCCCGGCACCGGGATGCTCCGGCGCCGACCGGCAGACACGCAGGAACGCTTCCGGCTGCCACTCGAGGACGTCGTCGCCGCAGCACGAGCGGTGTCGGCCGTGTCGCCGCACGGCGTCGTCCTGGGCGGCGCGAGCGCCGGCGCGTGTCTGGCCGCCGCCGCCACCCTGCACGCGTTGGACGACGGTGCCCCTCCGGTCGGTGCGGTCTTCGCGTACGGGTTCTTCCACGCCCGGCACCCGCGGGACGGTGACCCGGCGCACCGATCGCGCGGACACCGACGCATCACGCACGCA
Source organism: Curtobacterium sp. CFBP9011 (assembly GCF_034045095.1). Taxonomy (NCBI): domain Bacteria; kingdom Bacillati; phylum Actinomycetota; class Actinomycetes; order Micrococcales; family Microbacteriaceae; genus Curtobacterium; species Curtobacterium sp. CFBP9011. Next base: position 510,674 of record NZ_JAXCWN010000002.1, on the reverse strand, counting down.
CCGTGGGCACTCGACGTCGCGAACCGGAACCACACCGGAACGCGTCAGGCGCTCGCACACCGGTACGCGTTTCCGGGCGGCCTCGACCTCACCGGGTTCCCGCCGACGCTCGTCGTGAACGCCGAACGGGACACGATGCGGACGTCGGCAGACCGCTTCGCCACCGAACTCGCCGACGTGGGCGCCGATGTGGAACGCCACGTCCTGGCGGACAGTGCGCATGCCTTCCTGAACCGCCCGGGCCTCCCGGCCTTCACCACCGGGACCGCCCTGATCGCCGAGTGGATCGGCCGCCGACCCGGGCCACGGGTGAACAGCCGGCGTCGATCCGGTCGAGCGCTTGCGCCCATGCATGGATAGCCGTACTCTCCGAGAGTGCGAATATCTGATCTTGCCCGAGAGGCGGCAACACCGCTGACCGCCGTCAAGTACTACCAGCGCGAAGGACTGCTCCCCGCCGGCGAGAAGACCGCCCCGAACCAGACCGCGTACGACCGGCGGCACGTCGAGCGGGTCCGCCTGGTCCGCGCGCTGCTCGAGACCGGCGGCCTGTCGGTCGCCGTCACCAAGCAGGTCCTCGCCGTCCTCGACACCGACGACGCCCCGCTCGGCGAGGTCTTCGAGGTGGCCCAGTACTCCATGACCGCACCTCGGTCGCCGGAGGCCGCTGCGAGCCGGGAGGCCCGTGACCGCATCGCAGACCGGGTCACCGCCGCCGGGTGGGCCGCCACGACCGACAACCCCGGTCACGAGACCGCAGCACGGGCGCTGGACGGCCTCGCCACCATCGGCTTCGACGCCCCGGACGACTACCTCGACGCATACCTGACCGCTGCCGCCACCGCGGCTCGTGCCGACGTCGCCGCGCTGCAGAGCCGGGACGGCCGCGACGCGGTCGCCGAGCTCATGGTCGTCGGCACCGTGCTGGGTGACCCGCTGTTCGCCGGACTCCGGCGCATCGCCCAGGAGGACGCAACCCACGACCTGTTCCCCGTGCCCACGGACGGCGCGACCTCGTGACCGCGCCCCGGCACGTCGTGCTCGGCGGCAACGGCATCATCGGCCGCGAGACCCTGCGCGCCCTCCGCCTCCACGGCCTCGACCCGGTGTCGGTCGGCCGACGCCCCGCGGTCGACCACACGGACGCGTCGCTCACCGCGGACCTCCTCGACGCGGACGCCGTCGGCCGAGCCCTCGACGGTGCCGACGTGGCGTACTTCGTCGCCGGGCTGCCCTACTCGGCGTCGGTGTGGGCGGAGCAGTGGCCGACGATGGTGCAGCACACGATCGCGGCTGCTCGCCGCCACGGCACCCACCTGGTGTACCTCGACAACGTCTACGCCTACGGCCGGGTTTCCGGACCGATGACGGAGGACACCCCGATCCGCCCGGTGAGCCGCAAGGGCCGGGTCCGTGCCGAGGCCCTGGACCAGCTCGCGTCCGCCGCCGCTGCCGGCCTGCGGGTGACGATCGGCCGCAGCGCGGACTTCTTCGGCCCGGGGGCGACGACCAGCGTCCTCAACGGCTTCGTCCTCGACCGCATCGCCGCCGGGAAGCGACCGACGTGGCTCCTCGACGCGGGCCAGCCGCACTCCCTGACCTCGACGGTCGACGTGGGTGACGCGCTCGTGGTCCTCGGCACCGATGAGCGGGCCGCGGGCCGGACCTGGCACCTCCCCACCGCTCCGGCCCGCACCGGTCGGCAGGTCGTCGAACTCGCCGGCCTCCCGGCGACGCAGACCGCGGTGATGGGCTCGGCGATGCTCCGGCTCGGCGGGGTGTTCTCCGCGTCCGCTCGCGAGACACTCGAGATGCGGTACCAGTGGGCGGAGCCGTCGGTCCTCGACTCGGGTGCCTTCGAGCGGACGTTCGGCATCGTGCCGACCCCGCTCGAGGTCAGCATCCCCGCAGCACTCGCGCACACCCGCTCGGTGTCCCGGTGACCCCCGCGTTCCGCCGCGCCGTCGCCTGGCACCCGGCGCTCATGACGGTCGCCGCGGTGATGGCCCTCTGCGCCGTCGTCAGCGTCGTCGGGCTGCTCGTCGACCCGCGCACGGTCCTCGGCGCGCCGCTGTGGGCGAAGCCGCTGAAGTTCTCGGTCTCGATCCTGCTGTACGCCGTCACCTGGGCGTGGTTGATCGCCCACCTGCCCCGGTGGCGGCGGCTGGCGCACCGGCTCGGCACGGTGATCGCCGTCACACTGCTCGTCGAACAGGCGCTCATCCTCTGGGCGGCCGCCACCGGCACGACCAGCCACTTCAACGTCTCGTCACCCCTGCACGTCGTGGTGTGGGGCGTGATGGCGGTGTCGATCACCGTGCTGTACCTCTGCACCTTCGTGACCTCGGTCGCACTGTTCTTCCTGCGCCTGCCGACACCCGCGCTCACCGTGGCGGTCCGGCTCGGCGCGGTGATCGCCCTGGGCGGCATCGGTGTCGCGTTCCTCATGACGGGTCCGACGCCGACCCAGCTGACGAGCCCGGACGGCATCGTCGGCGCGCACGCGGTCGGTGTCGTGGACGGTGGGCCGGGCGTGCCGGTCCTCGGGTGGAGCACGACCGGCGGTGACTACCGGGTCGCGCACTTCGTCGGCATGCATGCCCTCCAGCTGATCCCGCTCCTGGCGCTGGCGGTGACGGTCCTCGCGCGTCGGGTCCCGCAACTGCGCTCGGACACCACACAGGTGCGCATCGTGGTCGTCGTCGCGCTCGCCTACGCGGCCGGCACCCTGCTGCTGACGCTGCAGGCGGCCGCCGGTCAGTCGGTGGTGCACCCGTCCGCAGCCGTGTCCGCGGTGGCCGGGGCGGTCCTCCTGGTCGCGGCGGCCGCGGTGGTGCTGACGCTCCTCCGCCGCCCCAGGCTGCCGCTCCCGACGACGTGACCGAACCGTGTCCCGCAGCCGCGAGCGACCGGTGCAGGATCGTCGCATGGGGACAGGGCGGGCGGCGGTCATCAGCGGGGCAGCGTCGATCGCGCTCGTGGTCGTCCTCGGGGCCGCCGGCTGCGCCGGTCCGGCGACCTGCACTGCGATCGGCTGGGCGAACGGCGTCGAGCTGACGCTGCTCGGCGACACCTCGGCGGTCGCCACCGTGACGGCGTGTGGCGGGGCCGGGTGCACACCGCCCACCGTGGATGATCCGCTCGCGGACCCGCCGGAGGCCGCCCTCGGCAGCACGCCGGCCCCGGTGCCGGGCGGCGTCCGCTGGCCGCTGCACCTGGGCATGGACACCCCGCACCGCGGCGCGGTCGCCGTGTACGACCATGCTGGTCAGCTGCTCGTCGGGCAGGCGGTGACGTTCCGCTGGGACAGCCCGCACGCGGCGGAGCCGTGCGGCGGGCCGTCGTCCGGACGTGTCACGGTGCGCATGCCAGCATCAGGCGTCTGACCGTGTCACCCGGCTGACGGCCGTGACCGGAGCCGGACGGGAGGCTCGACACCAGCCCGCACCGTGCCTCCCGTCCGGGACAGCGTCGGTCAGACCGGCGCCGGCAACTCCAGCCCCTTGAGTTCGCGCATCACCGAGTTGAGGTGCCACTGGTCGCGGAACAGCCCGTAGCGGTCGCGGTCGGTCGTGACGATCTCGAGGTCACGGCGACGTTCGAGCAGCGCCAGGTCGGAGTCGGTGACGGTGCGGACCATCGTCCAGGGCAGCGGCTCGACGCGGACGGCGGTGGCGAACTCGGCCTGCAGACGCGAGGTCAGGACCTCCAACTGCAGCGAACCGATGACGCCGACCATCGGCGCCTGCGCGGTCCGGCGCTCGGACTCGAGCAGCTGCACGACGCCCTCGCCGGCGAGCTGCTGCATGCCCTTCCGGAACTTCTTCGCGGTGCTGGGGTCGGTCGGGGCGACGGTCGCGAACATCTCGGGCGCGAACCGGGGGAGCGGCTCGAACTCGACCGCCTCGTCGCTGTAGAGGGTGTCGCCGGGGTGCAGCATCGTGGCGTTCACCAGACCGACGACGTCCCCGGGCCAGGCGACGTCGACGGTGTCGCGCTCCCGACCGAAGACGCTCAGCGCGTGCTTGGTGTTGAAGCGACGGCCGGACTGTGCGTGGGTGAGCATCATCCCGCGGTCGAAACGGCCGGAGCAGATGCGGACGAACGCGACCTGGTCGTGGTGGGCCGGGTCCATGTTCGCCTGCACCTTGAACACCTGGGCGGCGAACTGCTCGGTGACCGGGCGGGGAGCGCCGTCCTCGGTCCGGCGGGGCAGGGCCGGGGGAGCGGTGTCGCGGAGGAAGCGCAGCAGGTCGACCGTGCCGAGGTGCTTGGTGGCGACGCCGAAGAACACCGGCATGCTGACCCGGGCGTGGAAGTCGTCCTGGTCGGGCAGGCCACGGACCTCACGGGTGAGTTCGACCTCTTCGAGCGCGGTCTCCCACGCAGAGCCGAAGAGCTCGGCAGCTTCGGCCGCGGGGCGCTCGGTCGCGACCGGCAGGTGGCCGCCACCGGTGGACTCGTACGTCGTCAGGGTCCCGGTCGCGGTGTCGACCAGCCCCTGCAGGTTGCCGGCCTCGCCGACGGGCCAGGTGACCGGAGTGGGCGCACGGCCGGTGCGTTCCTCGAGCTCGTCGAGCAGGTCGAGGGCTTCGCGGCCCGGGCGGTCCCACTTGTTGACGACGGCGATCACCGGGATGTCGCGCGTGCGGCAGACCTCGAACAGGCGGATCGTCTGCGCCTCCATGCCCTTCGCCGCGTCGATCAGCATGACCGCGCAGTCGACGGCCGCGAGCGCTCGGTAGGTGTCCTCGGAGAAGTCGGCGTGACCCGGGGTGTCGACGACGTTGATGAGCGTGCCGCCGGCGTCGAGCTGGACGACCGCGGAGCTGATCGAGATGCCGCGACTGCGCTCGATCTCCATCCAGTCGGAGACGGTCGCACGGCGGGTGGCCTTGCCCTTCACCGCGCCGGCTTCGTCGATGGCCGAGGCCGCCAGCGTCAACGACTCGGTGAGCGTCGACTTGCCGGCGTCCGGGTGGGCGATGACGGCGACGGTGCGACGGCGGTCGGCTTCCCGCTCGATCGTGCCGGCGAGCGCGGCGTCCGCCGGGGACGGACCGGTCACGCGTCGCCCCGCTCGGGGCGTCGACCGACGGCGAGACCTGGGCGTTCCGACTTCTGCACCCCACGACGATACCGACTGCCCCGGACAGTCGACGAACCGGAAGCCTCCGGGAGGCCCGTCCCGGTCAGGTGGGCATCGCCAGGATGCGACGGAACAGCTTGCCGATCGCGGTCCGGCGGGGCCTCCAGCCGTGCGCCGTGAGGGTGTCGTTCACCGGTTTCGTGATCCACCGCGAGTTGAACGTGGAGGAGCCGGATCTGCCGGTCGACGAGCGGGTGCTGGTGCGCATCAGGCGGCGGTACTCGTTCGTCTCGGGCAGCAGCCGGATGCCGTAGCGGTAGGTGGTGACCGTTCCGCCGCCGGAGCGACCGAGCTGGTGGGTCGCGATGAACTGTCCGTCCTCGAACGTCATGTCGAACGGGTGCTCGGTCGCGCGGTGGAGGGCCATCAGGGCGTCGCCGACCTGGTTCGCGGACGACGGGGACGCGGTACCGGGGGTCGACATACCCGGACCCTACCGATGCCCGGGTGAGGTGGCACGACAGGGAACCCCTCCTCGGGAGGCCCGGCCGTACCGTGGGCGCATGCCGAACGAGAACGAGGTGCGGGACTTCCTGATGTCCCGCCGTGCCCGGATCACACCCGAATCGGTCGGCCTGCCGGGTGGACCCGGTCGACGCGTGCCCGGCCTCCGTCGTGGTGAGGTCGCCGTCCTCGCCGGGGTCAGCGCCGAGTACTACGCACGCATCGAACGCGGGAACCTGACCGGCGTCACCGACACGGTGCTCGACGCCGTCGCCCAGACCCTGCGGTTCGACGACTCCGAGCGGGCGCATCTGTTCGACCTGGCCCGGTCGGCGAACACGTCCCCGGTGCGCCGTGGTCGTCCGACGGCTCCGGCCTCCGTCCGCCCGGGCCTCCGCCACGCACTCGAGGCGATGCACGACGTCGTCGCCTTCGTCCAGAACACCCGACTCGACGTCGTCGCGATGAGTGACCTCGGCCGGGCGCTCCACAGCGACGTCATCTTGGCCGGTGGCGATCAGCCGAACTTCGCGCGCTTCGCGTTCCTGCACCAGGACCTGTCCCGTCGGCTCTACCCGGACTGGGAAGGAGCGGCGGACACCTCGGTCGCGATGCTGCGGACCGCGGCCGGACGACACCCGGACGACCGCGCCCTGCGGGACCTGATCGGTGAGCTCGCGACCCTCAGTCCGGAGTTCCGACAGAAGTGGGCGGCGCACGAGGTCCGGCTGCACACCCACGGCGTCAAGACGTTCCACCACCACGCGGTCGGCGACGTCCGGTTGCACTTCGAGAACCTGACGCCCGGGCTCGACGGCGAGCACAGCGTGATCGTCTACGCGGCGGAACCGGGCAGTGCGGACGCGGAGTCGTTGCAGCTGTTGGCGAGCTGGGCCGCGACCCGCTCGACGGACGCGAGCGGTGCCTCCCGGGCCGAGGACGTGACCCGCGACGGATCCCGGTGACGACCACCGCGCCCACCCCGACGACGACCGGCCACGCAGTCACCCGCATGCCCTGGGCGGCGCTGGTCGCCCTCGCTGCGATCGGCTTCCTGCTGCTGTCCGCCGAGACGATGCCCGCCGGACTGCTGCCGCTGATGGCCGGCGACCTGGGCGCCAGCGAGGGCGTCATCGGTCAGTTCATCAGCGTCTGGGCCCTCGGCACCGTCGTGGTCACTGTCCCCGCGATCACCCTGACCCGCGGGATCCGGCGGAAGCCGCTGCTGCTCACCTCGCTGACCTGCCTGGTGCTCGCGAACACGGTCACGGCGCTCTCGTCGGACGTCGTCCTGTCGCTCGTGTCCCGCTTCGTCGGCGGCGCGGCAACGGGGGTCCTGTGGGGGATGCTGGCCGCGTACGGGCGCCGGATCAGCCCGCCGACACGCGGCGGCCTGGCCCTGGCGGTCGTGTCGACGGGCGCACCGGTCGGCTTCGCGCTCGGCACACCACTCGGCGCCTGGGTCGGCGGCGTCCTGGACTGGCGGTGGTCGTTCGCCGGCATGTCACTGCTCGGCATCGTGCTGCTGGTCCTCGTCGTGCTGCTCGTGCCCGACGTCGCGGGGCAGGCAGCCGGTGGACGCCTGCCCCTACGACGGGTGTTCCTGCTGCCCGGGGTCCCGGTCGTCCTGGTCGTCATCGTCCTGTGGATGCTCGGCCACAACACGATCTACACCTACATCGCGCCGTTCCTCCGCGACACCGGGACCGGGCTCTCGGCGGACCTGGTGCTCCTGGTCTACGGCGTCTGCTCGATCGGTGGAGTCGCACTGGCGGCGGCGCTGATCGACCAGCACCCGAGGGGGCTGCTCTGGGCGAGCCTCGGCGGGTTCGTGTCCGCCGCGGTGTTGCTCCTCGTCGGACACGGGTCACCCGCGGTCGTGCTCGGTGCCGCCGTGCTCTGGGGGCTGACCTTCGGTGGAGCGTCGCCGCAGCTGCAGAGCGCCCTGACGAAGGCCGGCGGCTCCGAGTCGGACCTCGCCAACGCGTTCCTGCCGGTCGCGTTCAACCTGGCGATCTCCGCCGCGGGCCTGGTCGGAGCGCTGCTCCTGGGGTTCTCGGGTGGGCTGGTCCTCGCGGTGTTCATGGCCGTGCTCGGGGCCCTGGCACTGGCGGTGACGATGGTCTGCCGGGGGACCTTCGCCGCTCGCGGGTGACGGCCGCTCCGGTCACTGGGCGCGGCGGCTGGTGACCGGGGTCTGAGGCCCGGCCTCTGCGATCGGCCTAGTACTTCGACTTCGCCGCGCAGGTCACCGTGTCGGCGGTCTGCCCGGAGACCGAATCCGGCAGCTCGGCGGCGGACGCGCTCGGCCGGGGCGTCGCCGGAGCCGTCGTCGGGCTGCCGGCTGCGGGCGGGGTGGTGGTGCCCGACGCACTGGCCGGAGCCGACGGTGCCGCGGTGGGCGCGTCCGGATCGCGCACCGCCGAGCGGCCGAGGCTGTCCGGCGCGAGCTGCACCGCTTCGTCGGCCTGCAGCGCCGCGGTCAGGGTGGCGGCCGGCCCCTCGGAGACCAGGACGCGCGCTGGGTCGGCGGGGTCATCGACGACCGGGAACTGCAGGAACACCATGTTCGAGAGTCCGACGGTGTTCACGGCGAGGGCCAGGCGGGCCAGGGTCGCCGGGTCGTTCAGGGTGTCCGACAGCACCATGTTCTTGAAGGCCGTGTCGGCCAGCCGCAGCACCTTGGCCGGGTTGGTGAGTGTGCCGGCGGAGACGGTCTGGCGGGCCAGCGCCGACATGAAGGTCTGCTGGTTGCTGATGCGGCCGAGGTCACTCGCGTCACCGACGCCGTGCCGGGATCGGAGGAACGCGGCGGCCTCGGCGCCCTTGAGCTCCCGGTTGCCGGGCTGCAGGTCGAGCGCCGGCGTGACGTCGTCGTCTTTGATCGGGGTGGCGAGGCAGACCGTGACACCACCGACGGCGTCGGCCATCCGGACGACCCCGTCGAAGGTGATCTTGCCGGCGTAGGCGATCTGCAGGCCGGTGAGCTTGCCGATCGTGCTCGCGACGCAGGCCAGACCGTGCTTCTCGCCACCGCGGGAGAGCGCGGTGTTCAGCATCGCCGCGGACGATGCCGGTGTGACGGTGCCCTCGTCGTTCGTGCATGCCGGGATCGGGACGACGAGGTCGCGCGGGAAGCTGATGACCGACATGTTGGTGTGGTCGGCCGAGATGTGCACCAGGATGTTGGTGTCGTTGTTGCCGACACCGTTGCTCGCCTTCTGGTTCGCCGCGTCGTCGAACCCGGCACCCTGACCGTCGCGGGTGTCGGTCGCGACGAGCAGCATGTTCACTTCGCCGGACTGCGCCGTCAGTGCGGGCGCCTTCTTCGCCGTGGTGCCGGGCATCGCGAGCGAGACCGAGGGTTGCGCGTTCTGCAGGACCTGCCAGGTGGCGATGGCGGCGATCGAACCGGAGCCCACGACGGCGACGGCCGCGACGACGGCGATGCCACGCAGCACGAAGCCGAACGGACTGCGGCGGGGGAGTCTGCCGTGCCGCGTGGGCGGCGCCGGGGTCGTCGACTGTTCCGCGTGCGCTCGTCCGTCGTCCGACATGCATCTCCCAGGGTCGACCGAGAGGAGCCCCGGTCTCGCCATCATGCCGGACGGCGAGGCTCCCGACCGTCAAGACACCTGAGAGAACGTCAGGCGGCGGCTTCGGCGTCCTCAGGGAACGGGGTGGTCCGGAGCGTCGGGCAGTGCTCGGGGGTCGGGTGCTCGGAGATGTGGATGACCTCGTCGAGCCGGTCGCGCGCCGCCGTCAGCTCCGCCAGCTGCGTCGTGATGCGGTCGCGTTCCTGCACGAGCAGCGCGAAGGACTCGGGCGTCGCGGTCCCCGCGTCGACACAGGGCAGGAGCTGGACGATCGTGCGGCTCGGCAGTCCGGCGGCGAAGAGCTGCTGCACCAGGCGGACCCGGTCCACCGCCTCCGTCCCGTAGGTCCGCTGTCCACTGCCGGTGCGGGTGGCGGTGAGCATCCCCTGCTCCTCGTAGTACCGGAGGGAGCGGACGCTCACCCCGGTCCGGGCGGCGAGGTCCCCGATGCGCATGTCGTCTCCGTTCGGGCTTGCCCCTGACATTGATGTGAGGTCCTACCGTAACCGAGCCGCAGCGGGACGGACCCGTTCGGCGGAAGGACAACACCATGGACATCACCGGATCCGTCGCCCTCGTCACCGGGTCGAACCGCGGCATCGGACGCCACTTCGTCGAGCAGCTCCTGCAGCGCGGCGCGTCGAAGGTCTACGCCACGGCCCGTCGCCCCGAACTCGTCGACGTCCCCGGTGTCGAGGTGCTCGCTCTCGACATCACCGACCCGGCCTCGGTCGCGGCAGCCGCAGCGGCCGCTGGCGACGTCACGCTGCTCATCGACAACGCCGGCGTCCTGTCGTCCGGCTCGCTGCTGACCGACGACCTGGCGGACGCCCGGCGCGCGGTCGACACGCATCTGTGGGGAACGCTCGAGATGGTCCGGGCCTTCGCCCCCGTCATCGAGCGGAACGGCGGCGGCGCGATCGTCAACGTGCTCTCCGCACTCTCGTGGTTCTCGGCACCGGGTGCGGGTGGCTACGCCATCGCGAAGGCCGCCGAGTGGAACATGACCAACGCCGTCCGGCTCGAGCTCGCCGGCCGGGGCGTGACCGTGCAGGGTCTCCACCTCGGTGCCGCGGACACCGACATGATGGCCGGCTACGACGGCCCGATGACAGACCCGGCGGACGTCGTCCGCGCAGCCCTCGACGGCGTCGAGCGGGACGCCACCGAGGTGCTCGTCGACGACTGGACCCGCATGGTCAAGGCCTCCCTGGCGGGCGATCCGGTGGACTTCACGGCACAGATCGGCTGACCCGGTCAGGGTGGCCTGACCGGTTCCGGACCGGGGACACGACGGACGGGAGGCCCGTGGCGGCGCCGCCACGGGCCTCCCGTCCGTCGGGTGCGTCCGTCCGTCAGCGGCGGTCGGTCAGCCCTTGAGACCGGCGGAGGCCATCGTGGCGACGAACTGCTTCTGCGCGACGAGGAACAGCAGGATCAGCGGCAGGGTCGCGACGACGTTGCCGGCCATCAGCAGCGACCAGTCGGTGCGTCGGACCCCCTGGAAGTTCGTCAGGCCGAGCTGCAGCGTGAAGGCGTCCTCGTTGTTGATCGCGATGAGCGGCCAGACCAGGTCGTTCCACGAGCCGAGCAGCGTGAAGACCGCCAGGGTGGCGAGTGCCGGACGGGCGAGCGGCAGCACGATCCGGAAGAAGACCTGCAGGCGGCTGCAGCCGTCGATCATGCCGGCCTCCTCGAGTTCGGCGGGGAGCGAGAGGAAGAACTGGCGCATCAGGAAGATGCCGAACGCGGACGCCAGCCACGGCACGATCGCGGCGCCGAGGTGGTCGACGAGGTGTAGCCGCGCGAACATGACGTAGGTCGGGATCATGAGCAGCTGCGACGGGATCATGATCGTGGCGAGGACGGCCAGGAACCCGAAGGTGCGCCCGGGGAACCGCAGCCGGGCGAACCCGTACCCGGCGAGCGAGCACAGGACCAGGTGCGAGACGATCGCCGACGCCGAGACGATGACGGTGTTGAGCAGCCAGTGCAGGACGTCGCTCTCGGCGAAGAGCCGCTCGTAGCCGGACAGCGTGAAGTGCGTCGGGATGAACGCCGGCGGGAACTTGTTGATCTCCGACGCGGGCTCGAGCGACGTCGTGAACATCTCGATGAACGGCACCAGGAAGAGCAGCGAGATCGGCAGCAGCAACAGGTGCCAGGGGCTGAACGGCAGGCGGCGTCGTCGGGCGGTGGGCAGTCCGGTGGACATCAGGGCGTGCTCCTTCCGGCGCGACGCTGCGCGACCGTGACGATGACCGTGGTGACGAGGGTGAGGAAGAACAGGCCGTAGGCGATGGCGGAGCCGTAGCCGAACTGCAGGTTCTGGAACGCGACCTTCCACAGGTGGTAGACGATGGTCTGCGTCGCGTCGAGCGGCCCGCCCCGGGTGGTCGCGTAGACCAGGTCGAAGAGCTGCACCGCCTGCAGGGTCTGGTAGATCGCGACGAACGTGGTGACCGGTGTCAGCTGCGGCCACACGACCCGCCAGAAGGTCTGCCACGCGTTCGCGCCGTCGATGCGGGCGGCCTCGATCACCTCGCCGGGGACGTCCTGCAGCGCGGCGAGGTAGATCACCGTCGTGAACGCCGCCTGGCCCCAGAGGGACATCACGATGATGACGAGCATCGCCTCGCTCCGGTCCTCGAGCCAGCCCTGCTGCGGCAGGTGCAGGACCCGGAGGACGTTGTTGACGATGCCGAACTGTGGGCTGAACAGGTAGGTGGTGAGGATGCCGGTCGCTGCCGCGGAGGCCACGAACGGGACGAAGACGGCCGTGCGGTACAGCCCGATGAACCGGATCTTCCGGTTCAGGGCCACCGCGAGGAACAGCCCGAGCAACAGCGACGCCGGCACGAACAGGACCGTGTAGAGGCCGGTGTGCAGGACGGCGGCGCCGAGCGAGGCATCGGTCACCAGGTCCTGGTAGTTCTGCGTGCCGACCGGGGTGGCCGGGCTGAAGCCGTCCCAGCTCTGGAACGAGAGGACGAGCGCCCACACCCCGGGGAAGACCGTCAGGCCGAGGACGATGGCGAGCGCGGGGGCGACGAACCCCCACCCGGCTGCTGCCTCCCGCCGGGAGCGGGCGGACCGCCGCCGAGCCGCGGCCTTCGCGGCGGTCTGCTCCCGCGGCTTCGGAGGCTGGATCGTGGAGGTGGTCATGTCGTGGCTCCTAGCCCTGTCGCAGTGCCTTGTCGGCGGCGACGGTCGCCTGCCGCAGCGTCTCGGCGGGGGTGCCCTCGCCCTGGAGGACCCGGGCTACCCCGTTGCCGACGGCTTCGGACAGGCCGTTGTACCCGGGCACCGTCGGTCGGGCCTGCCGCGCGTTCGCGGAGTTGGCCTGCATGACGTCGAGCCCCGGCAGCGCGGCGACCTGCTTCCGGAACGCAGCGCTGGAGGTCTCGCTCGAGCGGAGCGGCAGGTTGCCGACGGCCACGTTGAACCGCTCGTCCTGCTCCGCCGAGGTCAGCCAGCGGGTGAACTCGGTCGCCCAGTGCGCACGGTTGACGTCCTCGTTGTCGAAGACGGTCCAGAGGTCCGGGCCGGACACCGTCTGGTGGTCGCCGTCGGTGCCCGGCAGCTGCACGACGCCGTACGAGGTCTTCGCGGTCTGCAGGGCGGAGAGCTGCCACGGCCCGGAGGTGATCATCCCGATCCGGTCGCTCGCGAAGAGCTGCGCGGCCTTCGTGTCCGTCTGGTCCAGGTAGACGCTGCGGTCGTCGACGGCCATGCCGCGGAGGAACGCGACCGCCCGCACACCGGCCTCCGAGTCGAACGCCGACCGTTCGCCGTCCTCACTGAGGATCGCGCCGCCGTTCTGCCACAGGTGCGGCCAGAGCTGCCAGGTCGTCTCCTCGCTGCCGGACACCGAGTAGCCGTACCCGTAGGTGTGGCTGTCGGTGTCGGTCAGCCGCTTCGCCGCGCGTCGGAAGTCGCTCCAGGTCCAGTCCGCGGTCGGGTAGGCGACACCGGCCCGGTCGAACACCGTCTTGTTGTAGAGCAGGGAGATGTTGTCGACGACGGCCGGGAACCCGATCACCTTGCCGCCGGTCGGCTGCGCGGTCGCCCGGGCCGCCGGCGAGAACTCGTCCCACCGCACCTCCGGGTCGGACACCACGTCCCGCAGGTCGAGCGTGCGACCGGAGCGTTCGAGTTGGCTGGCCCAGGACCCGAACGTGTAGGAGACGTCGGGGGAGTCGTGGCCGGCGAATGACGCCGCGAGCTTCTGCAGCAGTTCCTCCGTCGACGACGAGCCGGCGGACATGTCGATCGTGACGTTCGGGTGCTCGTCCTCGAACTCGGTGACGAGCCGCTGCAGGAGCTTCTCGGCCTGGTCGCTCTGCCCGGACCACATCGTGATGGTGACTGGCGCGTCGACGTCGAGCACGGTCGCGCCCGGGGTGGCGCAGCCGCTGAGCATCGTCGTCGTGACCGCGAGCGCGATCCCGAGGACGGCACCCCGCAGTCGTCTGGTCCGTGGTCGGCGGGGGGACGTGCGTCGTGGTGTCGGCACCGAGAACTCCTTCGTCGAACGGTGGGATGCGTCGTGGAGGCATACTGTGTGGTTTTGAGCAGTTGTCGCAACGAACGACCAGAAACGCGCAGTCCAGTTGAGCGAAAGGGAATCCGTGACGCACTTCCTCGAGTCCGCCCCGTCTCTGCAGTCCGGGTCGTCGAAGCGGTCCAGCCGCAAGATCGCGATCATCACGGCCGTCCGCGAACGTCGGAGCATGGGCCTGGATGACCTGGTCCGGGCGTTCGGCGTCTCCCCGGCCACGATCCGACGGGACCTCGCCGACCTCGAGGACCAGGGGCTCCTGGCCCGGACACACGGTGGAGCGCGGACGCTGCCGGCCGCGGAGGTGCCGGTCGGGTTGCGTGATGCGCAGTACCGCGAGGCGAAGACCCGCATCGCCCGGTGCGCCGCGACCCTGCTGCCCGAGGGGCCGTGCGTGGTGGCGATCGGCGGCGGCACCACCGCCGCCGGGGTTGCACGTGCCCTGATGTTCCGGAACGACCTGACCGTGGTCACGAACTCGGTGACGACGGCGTCCGAGATCGGCGGACGGCCGAACCTCACGGTGGTCGTCACCGGCGGTGTCGTCCGGGGACACTCCCTGGAACTCGTCGGGGCGCTGGCCGAGAGCACGTTCAACGCGGTGACCGTCGGGACGGCGATCCTCGGCATGGACGGCGTCAGCGCGGCGGGCGGGGCGACGACCCACGACGGCACCGAGGCGCGGACGAACAGCGTGATGGCACGGCGGGCCCAGCGGGTCGTCGTGGTCGCCGACTCGTCGAAGATCGGTCGCGTCACCACCGCCTGGGTCGCCGGGCTCGACGACGTCGACGACCTGGTCACGGACGACGCAGCGGACCCGGACGAGCTCGACCGCATCCGTCGGCACGGCGTCCGGGTGCACACCGTCGCGGTGCCCGGGCTCCCCGGTGCCCCGGTGACCGTGGGGTCACCGCACTAGCGGGGTCGCCGGTCGCGCTCCTCGGTCAGGTGTTCCCGACCCACACGGGCTTCGCGGACGACCGGGCCGAAGTCGACCGTCCGGCCGTCGACGACGAAGCGGTCCGGGCCTGCCGGCTCGACGACCGGGTCTCCGGTGAGGAACCGTCGGAGCGCCGCCTGCTCCCCGGCGTCGAGCCAGGCCACCGGGTCGGACGTCGACCGGAAGCCGGCAACGATCGCCAGGTCGACGCCGACCTGACGCTGCTCGGCGCTCATCGTCGTCTCGATCGACCGGAAGTACGCCACGTCGGGGTCGACCTGGTACAGCTCGTGCATCCAGAGCCGGGCGAGGGACGCCGTGGCGCCGTTCCGTCCGCCCTCGTGGCTCGGATCGGCGACGCTGCCGGGCGGTGCCCAGTCGGACGCCGTGTCCGGCCCGACCCGGACGCCGTCGAGGACCCCGACGGACGGCAGCATCGGCGCACCGCACCCGAGCAGGTACACGTCCGGCCCGGCGGCAGTACGGATCCGCTGCAGCGCCTCCCGGTACGCCCGTTCCCGCGGCACGTCCCGGTGTCGGACGCCCGGCAGGGCTCCGGCGTAGAGGAAGTCCAGCTTGAGGTAGCGGAAGCCCCACCCGACGACTGTCCGGACCACGGCGTCCAGGTGCTCCTGCACCGCAGGGTGGGTGGTGTCGAGCGCGAAGTAGTGCGAGTCCCAGTTGTACCCGGCGACCAGCGGACCGCCGCCCGGGTCCTGCATGAGCCAGTCGGGGTGCTCGGCCGCCGTCCGTGACCCGGGCAGGCAGATGAGCGGGGCGAGCCAGAGCCCCGGGCGCGACCCCCGAGCCGCGACCGTCGCCGCGGTGGCCGCCATGCCGGACGGGAAGCGGTCGTTCGGCACCCAGTCGCCGACGATATCCTCCCACCCGTCGTCGATCTGGACGACGTCCACCGGCAGGTCGCCGAGCCCGGCCGTCGCGTCGGCGATCAGCCCCTCGTCGATGTCCTCGAAGGACGAGTACCAGCTGCACCAGAGCGTCGACACGGGCGGCGCGGACGGGGTGCCGAGCCGGTCGCGCAGGAGTTCCGCGTAGCGGGCGAACACGGCGGCTTCGGCTCCGACGCCCAGGAACCACCCGTCGCCGTCGTCGGTCTCGACCGTGGCCCAGAGGCCCTTCGCTGTGCCGCCCACCCGCGGGGTGCCGAGGCCGAGCGCGCCGAGGAGCAGGGCCCGGCCGTCGGCCAGCCGCAGCGCGCCGAACCCGTTGCCCTCGTGCCGGTCCGGCGTGTCGTTCGCCGCGTCGTCCGCCGTGAGCCGTCGCTCGTCGTCGCCCCAGATGCGGAGCGGACTCTCGTCGAGCGGGGCCCAGCCGGTCGGCG
The DNA here is from genome assembly GCF_034045095.1 of Curtobacterium sp. CFBP9011. Classification (NCBI taxonomy): domain Bacteria; kingdom Bacillati; phylum Actinomycetota; class Actinomycetes; order Micrococcales; family Microbacteriaceae; genus Curtobacterium; species Curtobacterium sp. CFBP9011. Next base: position 494,639 of record NZ_JAXCWN010000002.1, on the reverse strand, counting down.
ACCACGAGTTCCAGCCGCCCCGGTGGAAGTCCGTCGCCCCGGTGCCGTGCGTGGCGAGCGCGACGTGCACGTCTCCCGGGTCGAGCAGCCATCCCAGCCGGGTCGCGACGACGCCCTCGCCGTCCGGTACCCCCGAGCCGTCGAAGTGCAGTTGCCTCGTCGCCATGGCCACGGTCCTTCCCTGCACCACGACCTGCGGCGCGCGACGATCGTAGGAGCCGCGGCGGCCCGGCCGACCGAACCGAGCACCGCGACTGCGCGGCAGCGGTCGGCCGGGCACGAGGTCCCGGGGGAGAATGAGGGCGTGGACGGTCAGGGACAGCAGCCGCGGTGGCGGAAGACGTGGTCGATGGTGCAGGTCGGCGTCTTGTCGGCCGCAGTGGTCGGGTGCATCGTGCTCCTGCTGACCGGCGACGGCACGCTCGACCGGGTCTACGCGGTCGCCCTCGTGTTCTTCGGCATCGCCCTGCTCGGGCACGTCACCTTCCTGGTGCTCACCGCACGCGCCGAACGCCAACGCTGAGCGCAACCGCCGAGCATCAGCGCTGAGCGGCGGCGCGCTCCGCACGGCGACGCTGCGCGGACGACCCGGACGTCCCCGCATCCACACCCTGCCAGGCTGGACTCCCCATGGAACTCATCGCGCCCGAACTCGTCGTCGTGCTCGTGGTCGCGATCGCCGTCGCCACCGCGGTCTCCGGCCGGCTGCGCGTCGCGCCCCCGGTCCTCCTGCTCGCCTTCGGCGCTGCGATCGCCTTCATCCCGGTGTTCGGCGAGGTTGAGCTGCCGGCCGACGCGGTGCTCCTGCTGTTCCTGCCGGCGTTGCTCTACTGGGAGAGCCTGACGATCTCGCTCCGGGAGATCCGCGCGAACCTCCGCGGCATCGTCCTGATGGGCACCCTGCTCGTCGTCCTCACCGCCGGCGGCGTCGCGACCCTGCTGCACCTGCTCGGCATGCCGTGGGGTCCGGCCTGGGTCCTCGGCGCCGCGGTCGCCCCGACGGACGCCACCGCCGTCGGCGCGCTCACCCGATCGCTGCCCCGGCGGAACACCACGGTCCTCCGTGCCGAGTCGCTGGTGAACGACGGCACGACCCTCGTCATCTACGGCATCGCCGTCGCGGTGACGGCGGGCGAGCAGGAGCTCACCGTCTGGAACGTCTCCGGCATGCTCGTCCTGTCCTACGTGGGCGGGATCGCGGCCGGGTTGCTCACCTCGTGGCTCGGCATGCTCGTCCTCCGTCGGATCCACGCGGTCGTGCTCGAGAACCTGTTGACGCTGCTCGTGCCGTTCGCCGCCTTCCTGCTGGCCGAGGCGGTCGGGTCCTCCGGAGTGCTCGCCGTCGTCGTCGCGGGGCTCGTCGTCAGCCAGGTCGCGCCGAAGCTGGACCGCGCCGAGACCCGCCAGCAGGTGCGGTCGTTCTGGTCGTTCGCGACGTTCCTGCTGAACGGCGCGCTGTTCGTGCTGGTCGGCATCGAGGCGACGATCTCGGTCCGCAACCTCGCCGGCAGCGAGATCGTCGTCGGCCTCGGTCTGATCGGCGCCGTGTCGGTCGCCGTCGTCGTGCTGCGGTTCGCGTTCCTCAACCTGTCGTGGGGCACGATTCGTCTCGTCACGCTGCGGACGGGAGGCTCACCCCGCGAAGGACACCGCGACCGGCTGGTCAGTGGGTTGACCGGTTTCCGCGGCGCCGTCTCGCTCGCCGCCGCCGTCGCCGTCCCGCGGGTGGTCGAGAGCGGTGGGGCGTTCCCGGACCGCGACCTCATCGTGTTCGTCACCGCGGGCGTCGTGGTGGTCACCATCGTCGGGCAGTCGCTCGTGCTGCCGGCCGTGGTGCGCTGGGCCGCGTTCGACGGCAGCGGTGAGGTGCTCGAGGAGCGCCGGTCGGCCGAGCGCACGGCGATCGAGGCGGCGCTCGACGCCCTGCCCCGACTCGCCCGGAAGACCGGGGCGGAGTCGGAGATCGTCGACCGGATCCGCGAGGACTACGAGGGCCACCTGGCGCTGGTGAAGGCCGAGGAGAGCGACGACGAGGAGCACCCGCTGCTCGTGCAGCGCGGGGCGGCCGTCGAACTCGAGCTCGCCCTCGTCCGGCTCAAGGCGGCGACCGTGCTGCGGCTGCGTGACCAGGGCGAGATCGACGACCTGGTCCTTCGCCAGGTCCGGGCCGAGTACGACGCCGAGGAGACCCGCCTGCTCCGGCTCGACCAGCGCGAGTAGCCGAGCCCACCGGTCACGACACCCCGTTCCCGTCCCGCCGAGCGGTCACGGATCGTCGTTCCCCGGCGGCGAGAGCGACGGTTCGTGACCGGTCGGCGGACGTCGCCCGCGCACGCCGCGCCCACGCCCGCCACGGCAGCGACGACGCCAGCGCCGCACCGATGACGACCGTGCCGAACCAGGCGACGAGGGTCCCCGGCACCGGCACGAGCAGGCTCATCCAGAGCAGCACCGCGAGCACCCCGAGCACGTACGCGGCCCCCGCCTTGAGGTACCGCAGCCGCCGCAGTCCGGCGGCCTGGTCGAGGTGCGAGGTCAGCCGGGCGAGGAACATCGCGCCGACGCCGATCGCCGCCGCCCCGACCGCGACCTGCTCGAGCGCCCCGAGGCCGTCCGTCCCGAGGACCCCCGAGCCGGACAGCGAGTACACGCCGTCCAGGATCTCGAACAGCATGAACACCACGAGCCCGCGCTCGAACACGACCGTCGACGCGTAGAGGTGGATGCGCCAGGCGTCGCGCCCGGTGCCGATCGAGCCGGTGTCCGAGCCGGCAGCCGGACGTCCCTGCAGTGCCCACCGCGCCAGCCGCTTCGACCCGAGGTACGCGGCGAGCCCGGCGAGCCCGCCGACCAGGACCGGCACGACCTGACCCAGCAGGACGGACGTCGGTCGCCCCTCCGCCGTGGCCGCGACCAGGACGGAGGTCAGGGTGACGCCGGTCGCTGCGGTGACCAGCGACCAGACGCGCGGCCGGGCGACGGCGGCGAGGCGGGCCTCCAGTCGGCCGAGCCAGGACTTGCGGGAGGCGCGGTCGGTGTTGAAGAGGTACTCGGCGAACACCAGCCAGATGAAGGCCGCACCGAACGCGGCGAGCGCGGGTCGGACCTCCTGCAGGTGGGCGGCGAAGGCGCCGGGGGCGAAGACGGCCTCGCCGACGGTGGCGGCGGGGTCCTCGGCGGACCCGACGACGACCGCGGCCGGTGGCAGCAGCAGGCGCATGGTGAGGACGCCGGCGACGATGCCGAGCGACAGGAACAGCCGTCTGGCGGGGGAGTGCAGGCGGCCGGCGATGCCGGCCATCGGGACCGACGAGTCGGCGGCCATCGCGATCTCGAGCACCGCGAGGGCGATGAAGGCGACCGCGGCGGCGGGACCGAGGACGACCCAGGCGAGGGCGGCCGCGACGACGGTGAGGGACAGGGGGACGGTCAGCAGGGATCTGGCCATCGCCCCATGGAGCGCTCCCGACCTGCGTCGGTGCTGGGGTGGGCCTGGGCAACGGCCTGGAGGAACGGGCCGGTTCCCCGGTCCGGGTGACGGCCCGTCCCCCCTTCCGCGGACCGGATGGGCAGCTGTCGCTGCGGTCGTGTCGTCCGGCGACCCCGCGGGAGTGCGACGGTCAGTGGAGTGCGCCGTCACGGAGTGCGAGCACGCGGTCCGCCGATGCCAGGGCAGCCGGTTCGTGGGCCGCGTGGACGACGACGACCCCGCGCTGCGCCTCGGTGGCGAGCGCGTCGAGCACCAGTCGGAGTGATCGGGCGTCGACGCCGGCGGTCGGTTCGTCGACCAGGAGGACCGGGGCGCGCTGGGCGAGGCCGGTCGCGACGAGGGTGCGTTGCCGTTGGCCGCCGGAGAGCTCGGCGAGCGGTCGGTCGGCGAGGTCGGCGAGTTCGAGTCGGTGCAGCTGGTCGTCGACGAGGTCGCGGTCCCGGCGGCCGAGCGGACGCCACCAGGGGAGGGTGCCCCACCTGCCCATCGTGACGGTGGCGCGCACGGTGAGCGGTGGCCCGGGGTCGGGGACGGTCTGGGCGACGTGCGCGACCCGGCCCGGTGTGGTGCCGCTGACCCGTCCCTCGGCGGTGGGCAGGGTGCCGGCGACGGCTTCGAGCAGGGTGGACTTGCCTGAGCCGTTCGCGCCGGCGACGACCGTGACGGTGCCGGCGTCGAAGTGCGCGTCGGTGCGGTGCAGGACGGTCCGGGGGCCGCGGCGGACGGTGACCGCGTGCAGTCGGACGGGCTCGTGGGGCATCTGAGGAGACTATCAGTAAGGAGAATCGTTTTCATGTAGCGTTCGGGACCGTGACCTGGCTGACCGATCCCTTCTCCGTCGACTTCATGCTCCGAGCCCTCGCCGCCGGGGCGACCGCCGCGGTGCTCTGCGCGGTCGTCGGCACGTGGGTGCTCGTCCGGGGGATGGCGTTCCTCGGCGAGGCGCTCGCACACGGCATGCTCCCCGGGGTCGCGGTCGCCACACTGACCGGTGTGCCGGCGGTCCTCGGCGCCGCGGTCAGTGCCGGCGTGATGGTGCTCGGTGTGCAGGCGCTCCGTCGACGTCGCGGGCTGTCGGTCGACACCGCGATCGGACTGCTCTTCGTCGGCATGCTCGCGCTCGGGGTGATCATCGTGTCCGGGTCGCGCTCCTTCGCCACCGACGTCACCGCGATCCTGTTCGGCGACGTGCTGGCCGTGACCACCACCGACGTCGTCACGCTGACCGTCGCGGCCGCCGTCGCCCTGGTCGTCACGGGCCTCTTCCACCGGTCCTTCACCGCCACCGCCTTCGACCCGCGGAAGGCCCGCACGCTGGGGCTGCGTCCACGGCTGGCGGAGGTGGTCCTCGTCGCCCTGGTGACCCTCGCGGTCGTGGCCTCGTACCGCGCCGTCGGCACGCTCCTGGTCGTCGGACTGCTCCTGGCCCCCGCGGCCGCCGCCCGGGCCTGGACCCGCGGCACCGCCCAGACGATGGTGCTCGGCACGGTCCTCGGGGTCGCGGCGGTCGCCACCGGGCTCCTCGTCTCGTGGCACGCCGGCACCGCGGCCGGCGCGAGCATCGCCCTCATCGCGATCGTCGCCGTGGCCGCCTCGCACGGACTCCGCCGTGCCGTCCAGCTCCTCGTCCCGAACCCCCGGAAGGAACCATGCACCACCTCCGCACCCACCCCGGCCGGATCGTCGGCCCGGCGTCCCTCGGCGTCGCAGCCACGCTCGTCCTGACCGCCTGCTCCCCGTCCGGTCCCCCCGGGGCGGAACACGGTGCGTCGTCGTCCGCGACGGCCGCCCCGCACGGCTTCGTCGCCGGCGCCACCGAAGCCCCGGAACCCCAGCTCCGGCTGGTCGTGGCGGACACCGACGGGCGGGTCGCGCTGCACGACCTGCTCACGGGGGAGTCCGATGCGCTCGACGCCGTCCCCGCACCGCGGCACGCGGCGACCGACGGACGCTTCCTCGTCACGAGCGACGGTTCCGGCTCCACGATCTTCGACGGCGGCTCGTGGACGGTCGACCACGGTGACCACACGCACTACTACGACGCCTCCGCCCGCGTCGTCGGCTCGCTCGACACGGGCGGCCCCCTGACCGTGGCGTCCTCCGAGACCGTCACGACCGTGGCGTGGCCGGACTCGGCGGCCGCCGTCGCGCTCGACCGTGCCGCACTCGGCCAGGGGGAGGTCCGGCCCACCGCGACCGTCGACGGCGCGGGGGTGCTCCTGCCGCTGGGCCCGTCCCTCGTCGCCGGCGACGCCGAGCTGGACCGCGTCGAGGTGCTCGCCGGTGACGGGCGGTCGACCGGCGTCGGGGCTGACTGTGCCGACCCCGCGGGTGGCATCACGACCCGCGTCGGTGCCGTGGTCGGGTGTGCCGACGGTGCCGTCCTCGTGACCGAGGACCCCGACGGCGGCGACCCCGTCGTCGAGACGATCGCCGCACCCGCCGGTCTGCCGCGCGCGACCGACTTCGCGAGCCGCACCGGTCGGCCGACGGTCGCCGCCCTCGCCGGGGACACCGGGTACTGGCTCCTCGACACACGCGAGCGCACCTGGGAGCACGTCCCGACCGAGCGTCCACTCGTGCAGGTGGTCGCGGTCGACGACGCCGACGAGCACGTCGTCGCCCTCGACACGGACGGGAGGATCGTGGTCTGGTCCGACGGGCAGCGGCACCGGGTCGAGACCGGACCGCTGGTCGCGCCCGCCGCGGACGCCACGCTGCAGCTCGACGCGCAGCGCGCCTACCTGGCGGACCCGGCGCGGTCCGTCGTGCACGAGATCGACTTCGCCGACGACGTGCGCCTCGCCCGGTCGATCGACGTCCCGGTCCGCCCCGACGTCCTCGCCGAGGTCGGCCGGTGACCCGGGTCCTGCGCGCCGCCCTCGCCACGGCCGCGGTGCTCGCGACGCTCGGAGCCGCGGGGTGCACCGCCGACGGCGGGGGTGACCGACCGCTCGTCGTCGTCACCACGAACATCCTCGGCGACGTCGTCGAGCAGGTCGTCGGCGAGAGCGCGGACGTCGAGGTGCTGATGTCCGCGGGTGCCGACCCGCACTCGTTCGAGGTCTCCGTCCAGCAGGCCGCGCGGATGCGTTCCGCCGACCTCGTGGTCGAGAACGGTCTGGGGCTCGAGGAGGGGGTGGCTCAGCACGTCCGGGCAGCCGAGACCGACGGCGCCCGGGTGTTCACGGCCGGGGACGCGATCGACGTGCTCGAGTGGACCACCGAGGACGCCAGCGGACCGGACCCGCACTTCTGGACCGACCCCGCGCGGATGCGGGCCGTCGTCGACGCACTCGGGACCGAGCTGCACGACGTCCCCGGGCTCGACGACGCCCGGCTCGACACGGCGCTGGACGACTACCGCGACGACCTGACCGACCTCGACCAGGACATGACGGCGGCCTTCGCGGCGCTGCCGGAGGACCGCCGGGCACTCGTGACGAACCACCACGTCTTCGGCTACCTCGCCGACCGGTTCGACTTCCGCGTCGTCGGAGCGGTGATCCCGAGCGGGACGACGCTGGCGTCCCCGAGTGCCGCCGACCTCCGTGACCTGGCCACGGCGATCGAGGACGCCGGCGTGCCCACGGTCTTCGTCGACGCCTCGCAACCGGCCCGACTCGCCGAGGTGCTGGCGGACGAGGCCGACGTCCACGTCCGGATCCGGTCCCTCGCCACCGAGTCGCTCAGCGCCGAGGGTCAGGGTGCCGCGACGTACCTGGAGATGATGCGGTCGAACACCGCGGCGATCGTCGACGGCCTGTCGGCTCGCACATGAGAATGAGAATCAATACAGTGTCGACCATGACGACGAAACGACTCCTCGCCCCGGCCGTGCTGCTCGGCACCGCCGCCCTGCTCCTCACCGGTTGCGCCAGCGCCGACCGTCCGGCGGGCACCCGCGCCTCGGACACCGCGACCACCGACCGCACGCGCACCGACCCCGCGCGCACCGACACCGGCCACCGCGTCACGCTGACCGTCGACGGCGGCCTGCTCGTCCTCGACCAGGACCTGCACGTCGTCGGCGAGCACGACGTCGACGGCTTCACCCGCGTCAACCCGGCCGGCGACGACCGGCACGTCCTGGTCACCGTGCCCGAGGGCTTCCGCGTCCTCGACACCGCCGCCGGCACGACCGGCGACACGGCCCTGACCGACCTCACGTTCCCGGCGGACACCGGCGGACACGTCGTCGTGCACGGTGACCGCACGGCGCTGTTCGCCGACGGCTCGGGCGACGTGACCACCTTCGACACCGCCGACCTCGGCACCGCCGTCGCGTCGGGGGAGCTGCCGGACGCCGACACGACCGAGTCCGAGGCCGCCCACCACGGCGTCGCGATCGAGCTCGAGGACGGCACGCTCCTCACCACGATCGGCACCGAGGAGTCCCGCTCCGGCGTCCGCGCGCTCGACGCCGACGGGCAGGAGACCGCCCGCAGCGAGGAGTGCCCCGACGTGCACGGCGAGGGCGCGGTGGCCGACGAGGTCGCCGTCTTCGGCTGCAGCGACGGTGCGCTCGTCTACCGGGACGGGGCGTTCGAGAAGCTCGACGCACCGACCGAGTACGGCCGCAGCGGCAACCTGTTCACGACCGAGACGTCGAGCATCGCCGTCGGTGACTTCAACGACGACCCGGACTCCGAGGGGTACCTGCTCGAGCAGGTGGCCCTCGTCGACGCTGCTGCCGGCGAGTACCGGGTCGCGGACCTGCCCGACGGCGTCGGCTTCACCTTCCGAGACCTCGGCCGTGGCCCCGGCGACTCGGCGGTCGTCCTCGGCAGCGACGGCGCCCTGCACGTCCTCGACGAGGAGACCGGGAAGTCCCTCGACACCATCCCGGTGATCGATGCGTGGGAGGGACCGGCCGAGTGGCAGGACGCCCACCCCGCGCTCAAGGTCGTCGATGGTATCGCCTACGTCACCGACCCGGCGGAGCGCCGCGTCACCGCGGTGGACCTCGAGACCGGCGACGTCGTCGCGACGAGCGACCGTCTGCCGGGCGTGCCGAACGAGATCGCGGTCGTCTGACCCACGGACCCGACCACCTGACGGACGGGAGGCCCGTGGCGACACCGCCACGCGCCTCCCGTCCGTTCTGCACTTACGGACCGGACGCGTCCGCCGATAGTGCGCACTGACCACCCACGGACGGGCGGTCGAACACCTGCCCCACGGACGGCGGCGGGTCGATCGAGAACCAGGACGGGCCATGATCGTCGTCACACGACTGAACGGCAGCGGATTCGCTGTGAACCCCGATCTCGTGGAGCGCATCCAGGAGACGCCGGACACGACGCTCATCATGGTCGACGGGGCGAAGTACATCGTCCGCGAGTCCCTGGCCGAGGTCATCGACCGCATCGCCACCTACCGGGCACGCATCGTCAGCATGGCGTACGGCACCGACCTGCCCATCGGCCGCGACGCCACCGGCCCGCAGCCGACGCTCGCGCCGGTCGCTCCGCTCCGCACGCAGGACGGGGGTCGCTGACGTGGACATCGCGACGATCGTCGGCATCCTCCTGGCCTTCGGCGCCCTCTTCGGCATGATCGAGATGGAGCACGTCGAGCTCGGCGGGCTGTTCCTCCCCGCGCCGATCCTGCTCGTGTTCGGCGCCACCATCGGCGCCGGGATCGCCAGCACCACGCTGAAGGACGCCCTCTCGGCGTTCAAGTCCGCCCCGAAGGCGTTCACGGGCAAGGTCACCCCGCCGCAGACCGTCATCGACGACGTCGTCGGGCTGGCCGAGACCGCCCGTTCGAACGGCCTGCTCGCGCTCGAACAGGAGGCCGACAAGCACGACGACCCGTTCATGAAGAAGGCGCTGCAGAACATCGCCGACGGCACCGACGGCGACGAGCTCCGGATCCTGCTCGAGGACGAGATCGAGTCGAACGCGGCACCGATGCGGAGCGCGAGCTCGTTCTTCATGGGACTCGGCGGATTCGCCCCGACCGTCGGCATCATCGGCACCGTCGTCTCGCTCACCCACGTCCTGGCGAACCTCGGCAAGCCGGACGAGCTCGGCCCGCTCATCGCCAGCGCCTTCGTGGCGACCCTCTGGGGCCTGCTCACCGCGAACTTCCTCTGGCTGCCGATCGGCGGCAAGCTCCGGAAGCTCGCACAGCTCGAGTCCGACCGGCAGACGCTGCTGATGGAGGGCCTCCTGGCCGTGCAGGCGGGCAGTCAGCCGCGTCTCCTCGGCGAGCGTCTCACCGCGATGGTCCCGCCGAGTGCGCGCGGGGACTCGGGCAAGGGCGCGAAGGCGAAGGCCGGCGCCGACGACCAGCAGCTGGCGGCCTGAGCATGAGCGCCAACCCCCGCGGCCGTGGACGCGGTCGCAAGAAGGGCGGCCACGACGAGGCCGAACACCCCGACGAGCGCTGGATGGCGTCGTACATGGACATGATCACGGTGCTGATGTGCATGTTCCTGGTGCTGTTCGCGATGTCGACCGTGGACCAGGAGAAGTACATCGCGCTGAAGAACTCGCTCGCCACCGGGTTCGGCGAGGTGAAGTCGCAGAAGGTCGACACCGCCTCCGGCACCGTCGTCACGAAGGACCAGGTCGAGGACGGTTCCGGCTACTCGGTCGACAAGGCCCAGGCCGACCACTCCACCGCGGCGTCGGGCACGAAGGACACCAACGTCGACCCGGCCTCGACCGTCGTCCCGGCCACCGCGACCAAGGCGGACGTCAAGGCGGCGCAGGCCGAACTCGACGACCTGAAGGCCATCGAGGCGGCGATCAAGGGCAACCTCGACAAGGCCGGGCAGTCGACGAACGTGCAGTTCACGGTCGACGCCCGCGGCCTCACCGTCCGGCTGATCGGCAGCGAGACGTACTTCGGCACGAACAGCGCCGACCTGTCCGACCAGGCGAAGCGGATCATGGACGCCATCGCCCCGGTCCTCCGCGGTGCCGACCACGACGTCAGCGTCGAGGGCCACGCCGACAGCCGGAACTCCACCGCCCCGTACGCCACGAACTGGGAGCTCAGTGCCGCCCGCGCCACCGGGGTGCTCCGCGACCTGGTCGAACGCGGCAGCATGCCGGCCGCCCGGATCCAGTCCGTCGGCTTCGGCTCCAGCCGGCCGCTCGCCAAGGGCAGCACCGACCAGGACCTCGCGCTCAACCGCCGGGTCGACATCGTGGTGCTGTCGAACGCCGACCAGGACGTCAGCGCCCTCATGCCGAGCCTGGCGAAGGCGCAGGACGGAGCCCGTTCCGGGTAGGCGCGACCGTCGCCCCAGAAGAGGGGCCAGAGCTGACGGCCGCTCTCCGGCGGCCGAGAGTACGACTCGTGACCGAGACCCTGACCGCGCCCGAGGTGTACGACTTCGCGCGCCCGTCGACGCTCGCTCGTGAGCACGCCCGGGTCCTCGAACTCGCCTTCGAGACGTTCGCCCGCCAGTGGGGCACGCAGCTGACCGCCAAGGTCCGTGTCCTCAGCCAGGTCACGTGCGAGCAGGTCGCGATGATGACCTACGACGAGTACGCCGCGTCGCTGCCCGCGCTCACCGGCATGGTGCTGCTGCCCATCGACGGCGTCGCCGCCAAGGGTGTCCTGCAGGTGCCGCTCGACGCCGCCCTGACGTGGGTCTCGCACTCGCTCGGCGCCTCGAAGCCGCTGCCGACGCCCGAGCGCACCTTCACCCCGATCGAGCAGGCCCTCGTGCGCCGCCTGGTCGAGGACGCGCTCGACGACCTCCGGTACTCGCTCGGCGGGCTGCTCGACCAGACCGTCACGGCCGGTGCCTTCCAGTTCAACAGCCAGTTCGCCCAGGCCGCGCAGAAGTCCGACCTGATGATCGTCGCGTCCTTCGAGATCCGCGTGGGGGAGCGCGTCGCCGCCGGCACCCTCGCGCTGCCCGCCGAGGCCGTCCTGCCGCAGCTCGTCGACCGGCCCGCCGACGTCTCCACCGCCGACGCGAAGGCCCTGCTCGACGCCCAGCTCGCGTCCGTGCCGGTCGGTGTCTCGCTGCGCTTCGCCCCGGCCACCGTCCTGCCGGCGCAGGTCCTCGGCCTCGCCGTCGGCGACGTGCTGCCGCTGCCGCACCCGCAGCACCGCCCGCTCACCATCTCCGTCGACGGTGAACCCGTCGGCACCGCCGCCGTCGGCGCGAACGGCTCGCGGCTCGCGGGCGTCGTCGTCACCACCACCGCATCGGAGCCGTCCGCATGACCGTCGTCACCTCCACCCTGCACACGACCGCCGCCGAGGCGCTCGCCAGCGCGCTGCCCACCGCCGTCCCGCTCGTCGCCGTCGCCCAGCCGGGAGGCCCGTCCGCCGACCTGCAGGCACGTGCCGCCGACGCCGTGGTCGCCTCCTTCGTCGGTGGCGTCTCGGCCGACCTCGCCGTGGTGCTGCTCGACCTCGCCGCGATCACCGCCGCCGGTGGCGTCGACTCCGGACTCGTGTCCGTCGCCGACGTGCTCCGGCCGTCGCTCGAGGCCGCGGTCGCCCCGCTCGGGGCCGGTGTGCTCGGCGAGGGTCGCCGCGACTCCGCCGTCGCGCTCGTCGCCGACCCGGAGGCCGTGGTGTTCGCCCTCACCGCCGCCGGGCAGCCGATGGGCTGGGTCGCGATCCGGATCCGCGAGAACGGCACGGTCGCCGAACCGGTCCCGGCCGCCCCGGTCCTGTCCGCCGGCAACCTCGGTCGCATCAACAGCGTCGAGATGACCCTCACCGTGGAGATCGGCCGCACCCGGATGTCGGTGCGCGACGTGCTCGGCATGGAGCCCGGCGCCGTCGTCGAACTCGACCGCTCGGCCGGTGCCCCCGCCGACGTGCTCCTCAACGGCCGACTCATCGCGCACGGCGAGGTCGTCGTCGTCGACCAGGACTACGCCGTCCGCATCACCAAGATCCTCGACGTCGCCGAGACGGTCTGACCCGGTGGACACGCTCGTCATCGCGCTCCGCGTCGCGCTCTCCCTCGGCGTGGTGCTCGCCCTCATGTGGGCGCTGCACCGACGCATGCAGAAGGGGCAGTTCGGCGCGGGACGCACCCGGGGGCGCCGTTCGGCGTCGCTCGAGGTCGTCGCCCGCCAGGGCATCGGCGGCAAGGCGAGCGTCGTCGTGGTGGACGTCGACGGACAGCGGCTCGTCCTCGGCGTGGCCGAGCACGGCGTGACCCTCCTCACGAGCGGCCAGGCGCCCGCGCCGGAGCTCACCATCGTGACGGGTCCGGTCGCGCTGCCGACGGCGGACGCGTTCCGTGCGGAACTGGACCGGCAGGACGAGGGTGGGGCGGGCCTCCCGTCCGACACCGCCGCAGCCCCAGCCGTGTCCGATGACGTCCTGCCGCTCCGGCCCCGAGGACGGCGTGCCGCACCGCGGACGAACCCGGTCGTCCCGACCGCCGCCCAGCTGCAGGGCTCGGTCCTCTCCGCGGACACCTGGCGCCAGGCGGCGTCGGCGCTCCGCTCCCGGCGGACCGGGTGAGCGCGGCCCGCACGGGTCGGCTCCTGCTGCTCGTCCTGCTCGGCGTGACCGTCGTGGCCGGGTACCTCATGCTCACCACGACCGGCGCGCACGCGGCCGGCGTCGTCCAGCCGACCGCGCCGACGGCACCGACCGCCCCGCCGACACCGTCCACCGGCGGCTTCAGCGTGAACGTGAACGGCCCGGACGGCACGCCGTCGTCGGCCGTCGTCACCCTCATCGGGATCACGCTGCTCAGCGTCGCCCCGGCCCTGCTGCTCATGATGACGTCGTTCACGAAGATCTTCGTCGTCCTCGCGATGACCCGGAACGCACTCGGCCTGCAGTCGATCCCGCCGAACCAGGTGATCGCCGGACTCGCCCTGTTCCTGTCCCTGTTCGTGATGGCGCCGGTGATCGGGCACGTCAACGACGACGCCCTGCAGCCGTACCTGGCCGGGCACCTCGACTTCCAGCAGGCCGTCGAGATCGGCACCAAGCCGCTCCGGACGTTCATGCTGCACCAGACCCGTGACGAGGACGTCGCCCTCATCACCCGGGCCGCCGGTCAGGCGAACCCGAAGGACCTGGCCGACGTGCCGATGACCACCGTGATCCCGGCGTTCATCATCTCCGAGCTCCGCAGCGCGTTCATCATCGGGTTCGTCATCTTCATCCCGTTCCTCGTCATCGACCTCGTCGTCTCCGCGGCGCTGATGTCGATGGGCATGATGATGCTCCCGCCGGTGATGATCTCGCTGCCGTTCAAGATCCTGCTGTTCGTCCTGGTGGACGGCTGGGGGCTCATCATCACGTCCCTCATCGAGAGCTACCACGTTGTCTAGCCGCACCACGTCCGGGGGCCCCTCGTGAACCAGCAGGCGGTCATCGACCTGACCCTCCAGGCGCTCCTCGTCGCCGGCAAACTCGCGGCGCCCGTGCTCATCACGTCCCTCGTCGTCGGCTTCGCGATCTCACTGTTCCAATCCGTGACGCAGATCCAGGAGGTCACGCTCTCGTTCGTGCCGAAGGCCCTGGCCGTCGCCATCGCGCTGGTCGTCTGCGGCAACTGGATGATCTCCGAGATGATCGCGTTCACCCACGTGGCGTTCGACATGATCCCGAAGCTGCTCGGGAGCGGCTGATGGACCTGGTCTTCGACGCCGCCCGACTCGAGGGCACGATGCTCGCCGGGGTCCGGCTCGTCGCGTTCTTCGTCGTCGCGCCGCCGTTCTCGTACAAGGCGTTCCCCGGCGTGGTGAAGGTCATCCTCGGCCTGGGGCTCGCGATCGGCCTCGCCCCGAAGGTCACCGCCGGGTACGAGCAGCTCGACACCGCGGCGTTCCTGGTCGCCCTCGTCACCCAGCTGCTCGTCGGCCTGGTGCTGGGCTTCATGGTGTACCTGGTGTTCGCGGCCGTGCAGTCCGCCGGTGCGCTCGTCGACCTGTTCGGCGGGTTCACCCTGGCGCAGGCGTACGACCCGCAGTCCCAGGTGAACGGCGCCCAGTTCACCCGGCTCTTCCAGATGGCGTCACTCGCGCTGCTGTTCGCCTCGGGTGGGTACCAGCTCATCATCGGCGGGCTCGTCCGCTCGTTCGACGGCGTCCCGCTCGTGGACGGCCGGTTCCCGATCGACGGCGTCGCACCGATGCTCGTCGCCGCGTTCGGGCAGATGTTCCTCGCCGCACTGCAGATCGCCGGTCCGCTCGTCGTCGTCCTGTTCCTGGCCGACGTCGGGCTCGGCCTGCTGACCCGTGTCGCCCCGGCGCTCAACGCGTTCCAGATGGGCTTCCCGATCAAGATCGGCCTCACCGTCCTGTTCGCCGGCGCGCTGTTCATGGCGCTGCCGAGCGTGGTGTCCTCGCTCACCGGCGACGCCGTCCAGGCGATCACGGGCAGGGGGTGACGACGTGTCCGACAGCGGAGAGCGCTCCGAACAGGCATCCGACAAGCGGATGCGCGAGGTGCACCGGAAGGGGCAGCTCGGCCGGTCGCAGGACCTCAGCGCGTGGATCGGCATCGCCGTCGCCGCGCTCATGATCCCGTCCACGATCGGGCACGCCTCGGCCGCCGGGCAGCAGCAGCTGCACGCCGTGACGCTCGTCATCGCCGACCCGAGCATCGGCACGATGCGGCACGTGCTCGACGACGCCCTCGGCTCGATCGGCAGCACCGTCGGTCCGATGCTCGGCGTCGTCGCGGTCGCCGTGCTCGCCGTCGCGGTCGCGCAGGGCGGAGTCCACTTCAAGAAGCTGACCCCCGAGCCGGAGCACTTCGACCCCGTCGCCGGCGTGAAGCGGGTGTTCGGCACCCAGGCGCTCTGGAACGGGCTGAAGGCACTGCTGAAGACCGCGGTCGTCGGCCTGGTGCTCTGGTTCGCCGTCCAGGGCCTCGTCCCCGTCCTGATGTCGAGCGGGTCGCTGCCGCTGACGAGCGTCCTCGAGGCCGCCGGCGACGGCGCGGGCACCCTGCTCCGGGCCGCGATCGCGGCCGGGCTCGTCCTCGCCGCCCTCGACGTGTTCGTGGTCGTCCGGCGGAACCGCAAGCGCACCATGATGACCAAGCGCGAGGTGAAGGACGAGAACAAGCAGGCCGAGGGCGACCCGCTCGTGAAGTCGCAGCGCCGCTCGCGCCAGCTCGCCGCCAGCCGGAACCGGATGATCGCCGCGATCGGCACCGCCGACGTCGTCATGACCAACCCGACGCACTACGCCGTCGCGATCAAGTACGAGGCCGGCAAGTCCGCACCCCGCGTCGTCGCCAAGGGGGCCGGTCCGGTCGCCGACGCCATCCGCCAGAAGGCGACCGAGGAACGCGTGCCGATGGTGCAGGACATCCCGCTCACCCGGGCACTGCACGCCGCGTGCGAGCTCGGCCAGGAGATCCCGGTCGACCTCTACACGCCCGTCGCCCGCGTCCTGTCCTTCGTCATGACGCTCGCCGCCCGCGGGGCCACCGCCGGCACCCACACCCCGCCCCGTCCCACCACCCCGGAGGAGGTCGCCACCGTGCTCGACCCGACCACGCTCAGCGGCGACGTCCGCCCCCGGAAGCTCCGGACCCCGCGTCCCGTCCCCGACCACACTCCCGGAGAGGCCCTCCCCGCATGAAGCGCGCCGACCTGCCGAAGTTCGCCGTCCCGGTGCTCATCGTCGGCATCATCCTGCTGCTGATCCTGCCGGTACCGCCGTTCCTGCTGGACGTCCTCATCATCTGCAACATCCTGCTGGCGCTGGTGATCCTGCTCACGACGCTGTTCGTCAAGAAGCCGCTCGACTTCTCGGTGTTCCCGTCGCTGCTGCTCGTCGCGACGCTGTTCCGGCTCGGACTCAACGTCGCCTCGACCCGGCTCGTGCTGGCACAGGGCTTCGCCGGGGACGTCATCCAGGCGTTCGGGCACGTCGCCGTCGCCGGTTCGGTCATCATCGGCGCGGTGATCTTCCTCATCCTCGTGGTGATCCAGTTCGTCGTCGTCACGAAGGGCGCCGAGCGCGTCGCCGAGGTCGGCGCACGCTTCACCCTCGACGCGATGCCCGGCAAGCAGATGGCGATCGACGCGGACCTCAACGCCGGCCTCATCACCGACGTGCAGGCCAAGGAACGGCGTGCCGCGGTGTCCGCCGAGGCCGACTTCTACGGCGCGATGGACGGTGCGTCGAAGTTCGTCAAGGGCGACGCGATCGCCGGCATCCTGATCCTCGTCATCAACCTGGTCGGCGGCATCGCGATCGGCATGCTGCAGAACGGCATGTCGATCACCGACGCCCTGTCGCACTACGGCATCCTCACCATCGGTGACGGCCTGGTGTCGCAGATCCCGGCGCTCCTGATGGCCGTGTCGACCGGCATGATCGTCACCCGCTCCGGTGCCGAGTCCGACATCGGCACGTCGGCGTCCGACCAGCTCTCGCAGTCCCGCACCGCCCTGATGATCGCCGGTGCCGCCGCGATCGCGATGGGGTTCATCCCCGGCATGCCGATCCTGCCGTTCCTGCTCATCGGCGCGACGCTGCTGTTCACCGGGTGGCGGATCGGCCAGAACGCCAAACGCGCCGCCGCCACGGCTGCCGAGCAACAGGCGCTCGAGGCAGCCGTCCCCACGAGCGACACCCCCGAGGACCTCCTCGAGCAGATGCGCGTGCACGCCCTCGAGATCCTGCTCGCCCCCGACCTCGTCGACATGGTCTCCGGCGCCTCCGACGACCTGCTCGGCCGGGTCCGGGCACTCCGCCGGAAGATCGCCGTCGACATGGGCATCGTCGTCCCGCCGGTGCGCACCCGCGACAGCATCGACCTGCCGCCCGCGACCTACGCCATCCGCATCGCCGGGGTCGAGGCCGGCCGAGGCACCGCCCCCGCGCGGAGCGTCCTGGCCCTCGGCGAACAGCTCGACGGCCTGCCCGGCGACCCGACCGTCGAGCCGGTGTTCGGCCTGGCCGGCAAATGGGTCCCCGCGGAACTCCGGCACGCCGCCGAGATGACCGGCGCGACCGTGATCGACCGCGTGTCCGTGCTCGTCACCCACCTGCAGGCCGTCATCGGCGACAACGCCGCCCGCCTGCTCACCCGCGAGGACGTCAAGGTCCTGGCCGAGGGCGTGAAGCAGGTCAACCCCGCCGCCGTCGAGGAACTCGTCCCCGCCATGCTGTCGATGGCCGAACTGCAGCGCGTGCTGCAGGGACTGCTCGCTGAGCGGGTGCCGATCAACGACCTCGGCCGGATCTGCGAGGCCCTGACCCTCCGCGCGAAGGTCTCCACCGACCCGGAGGGCCTGGTCGAGTCGGCACGCGCCGCACTCGGACCCGCGCTGGCCGCCCGACACCTCGACGGCACCGTGCTCCGCGTCATCATGATCGACCCGGTACTCGAACAGGCGATGCTCGAAGGACTCCGACCGTCCGAACAGGGCAGCCAGATCCTGCTCGACGCACACCGCATCGAACAGGTCCTCGGCTCGGTGCGCGACTCGGTCCGCGCCGTCGAGGACCAGGGCCTGTCCGCCGTCCTGGTCTGTGCACCCCAGCTCCGCCCGGCCGTGCACCGCATGGTGTCCGCGCAGGCGAACGGCCTGCCGGTGCTGTCGTACCAGGAGGCCACCGCCGCGGGCTCCACCATCGAGACCGTGGGAGTGGTCCGTGCCGCCGATCCGATCGCAGCGTAACGGCGCCACGCTCGACGAGGTCCGCGCCAGCGTCCTCGCCGAGTTCGGCCCCGGCGCCCGCATCGTCTCCGCCGAACGGGTCACCAGCGGTGGGGTCGCCGGGCTGTTCCGGAAGGCACACGTCGAGGCCGTCATCGAGGTCCCCGACCCGTTCGACCCGCCGACCGCCCGCGTCGCCATCGCCTCGTCCCCGGCCAAGCGGGTCGGCATCGCGGCGCTCCTCGCGGACGCCGAGGCGGCCGAGTCCCGCATCGCCGAGACCGACGGCACCGCGGGCACCCGTGCGGACGCCTTCGCGTCGGTCCTCGACGGCTTCGCGTCCGACGGGCTGGCTCCGCCGCGCCGGGCCGCCGGCCGACCTGCGCCGGGCGAGCCGGGCCTCCCGTCCGTCACCGACGGTGCCGTCACCAGCCTGCCGGGAGGCGCGGAGACCGACCCATGGGCCGACCTGCGTGCCGAGCTGCTCGCCCCCGGCGCCGCGGCTGCCGCGGTCGCCGTCGCAGCGGCCGTGCCGACGCCGGTCCCGCCGCCCGCACCCGCCGTCCGGTCGGCGGACGGGGACCTGGTCCTGCTCGTCGGCCGCGCGACCGACGTGGACGCCGCCGCCGGGGTCTTCGCGAACCGGCACGGACTCCGAGCGACAGCCGCCTCGGACCGGCGGAGCGGGATCCTCGCCCGTGCCGATGCGGTCCGCGACGGCGTGGCGCTGCTCGCGGTCGCCGCGTGGACGGACGTGGCGACCACCGCCTCGCTCGCGCCGGACCAGGTGTGGGTCGTCGTGGACGTCGGGCGGAAGCACGAGGACGCCGTCGCGATGCTGACGGCCGTGGTCGAGGTCGGGGTGCCGATCGCCGGCGTCCTGGCCATCGGCGCCGAGGAGACCAACACCCCGGAGACCGTCCGCCTGCTCAGGGTCCCGGTCCGCACGCTCTGACCCGTGCCCGTGCCCGTGCCCGTGCCCGTGCCGGTGCTGGTGCCGGTGCTCGTCGCTGCCGGGCCGTCGGCGGGGGAGTCGCTAGGCTGGTCCGGTGCTGGTACTCACGCGGAAGGTCGGCGAGCGGATCCTCATCGGTGACGACATCGTCATCACGGTGCTGGACTCCCGCGGGGACGGCGTGCGCATCGGGATCGATGCCCCGCGTGGCGTGAAGATCCAGCGCGAAGAGGTCGTCCGAGCCGTGGCCGAGGCGAACGTCGCCGCCGCTGGCGCCGACGACGACGCCGAGGCGCGCTTGCGCGCCGCGCTCGGCGCTCCGCGGCCTCCCGCCGCCGACTGACGCGCTGCCGCCGCGCTGCGCGCTGCCGCGGTTCGGCTGCGCCCAACCGCGTCCGCCTCGCGCCACGGCATCCCGCGGTTCAGGCGGGTCTCCGTTGTGCGGGTCCTCGCCGCGCCGCGCCGGCGCCAGCGCCGGCGCGCGGCGCCGCCCGGGCGGCACGAACGGGAACCGCCCGTCACCGCGAGAAGTCGCGGTGACGGGCGGATGCCGCCGTGCAGGTCCGGCTCGCGCCTACGGGCGGGGCTTCTTCTCCTGCTCGGGGAGCCGGCCCGCGGCACGCTCGGCGGCGTACCAGGCGCGGGCCTCGTCCTGGCGGGCCTGCTCGGCACCGGCCGCGATGGGGGAGCGGACGTGCTCGGGCTCGTACCCGAAGGACTCGAGCAACTGCGGGACGACCGGGCGGATCCGCGCCACGAGCCGGTCGACGTACGCCGACACCGCGCGGGCACGCTGCGCCGAGAGCCGACCGTGCAGCAGGTGCCAGTCGAGGTGCTGCTCGATCAGCCCGAGGGCGAACAAGTCCCGCAGCCAGACGAGCACGGTCTGCGTGTCACCCGGCGGCACGTCGGCGATCGCGTCGGTGAAGGCGTCCCACTGCATGAGTTCCGCGTGCGCCTTCGACGCCTCGATGAGCTCGTGCTGCGACCGGTTGAGCAGCACGGCGGCGCGCGCACGGTCCTTGCCCGCGGTGCGCAGCCGCATCCCGATCTCGGTCACCATGGTCTCGACACGCCCGGCCAGCAGTGCTCGCTGGGTGCCGGCGTCCTGCAGGTCGGCGACCGAGGCCGCGAGCGACCCGCGGTCCGAAACGGTCTGACCGAGTCGACGGAGGCCCGTGGCGTCGGCGAGCTTCGAGGCGACCTGGGCGGCGACGAACTTCGCGGTCGACGCGGCATCCCGCGGCGCGGCCTTCCGGAAGTCGGTCAGCAGACGCTTGCCGACGAGCTGCAACAGCACGGTGTTGTCGCCCTCGAACGTCACGTAGACGTCCAGGTCGGACCGGAGGCTCGTGATCCGGTTCTCGGCGAGGAACCCCGCGCCGCCGGTCGCCTCGCGGCACTCCTGCAGCGTGTCGAGGGCCGACCAGGTCGACATCGACTTGAACGCCGCGGCCTGGGTCTCGAGGTCCTCGCGGCGCTCCGGGGTGTCGGCCCGTCCGCTGAACACGTCGTCGAAGGTCTGCAGCAGCTTCTCGTGGGCGAACGACTGCGCGAACACCGTCGCCAGACGCGGGATCAGGCGGCGCTGGTGACGGCCGTAGTCGAGGAGCACGCCCTCCTGCCCGTCGCCGGTCGGGAACTGCCGACGCTGCATGGCGTAGGTCAGGGCGATCTGCAGGCCGACCTTCTGTGCGACGACCGCGGCACCGTCGAGCGAGACCCGACCCTGCACGAGGGTGCCGAGCATCGTGAAGAACCGGCGGCCGGGGGACTCGATGGGCGAGGAGTAGGTGCCGTCCTCGGCGACGTCGCCGTAGCGGTTCAGCAGGTTCGTGCGGGGGATCCGGACGTGGTCGAACCAGAGCCGTCCGTTGTCGATGCCGTTGAGACCGCCCTTGACGCCGTCGTCCTCGCCGCCGACCCCGGGCAGGAAGCCGTCCTCGTCGCGCAGCGGGACGTAGAACGCGTGCACGCCGTGGTCGACGCCCTGCGTGACGAGCTTGGCGAACACGACGGCGGCCTTGCCGTGCAGGGCCGCGTTGCCGATGTAGTCCTTCCACGCACCGCGGAACGGCGTGTGCACCACGAACTCCTGCGTCTCCGGGTCGTAGGTCGCGCTGGTGGCGATGTTCTGCACGTCGGAACCGTGGCCGGTCTCGGTCATCGCGAAGCAGCCGGGGACGTCGAAGGCGATGATGCCGGGCAGGAACTCGCGGTGGTTCCGCTCGGTGCCGAGGTGGTGCACGGCGGAGGCGAAGAGCCCCCACTGCACGCCGGCCTTGATCTGCAGCGACGGGTCCGCGACGGTGAGTTCCTCGAACGCCGCCAGGTTGCCGCCGTGGTTGTCCTGGCCGCCGAACTCGAGCGGGTAGGGGCGCTGGATCGCGCCGGCGTCGACCAGGATGCGGAGCTGCTCGAAGACCCGGGCGCGGTGTTCGGCGATCGGCTGTCCCTCGATCTTGTGCAGCGCGGGGTCGCGGGCCAGGCGGCGGGAGATCCGGCGGTCCTCCGCCCAACGACCGAGCAGGTGCTCGGCGAGCAGGTCGACGTCGATGCGGACGTCGGTGTCGGTGCTGCCGGTGGGCGTCCCCACCGCCGGGTCGCCGGTGGCGTCGGCCTTCGGCGCGCTGCCGGTGTCGGTGTCGGTCGGGCGGCGTTCGGCGCTGCTGCGGACTGGTGCGATGTCGACCATCGGGTGCCTCCTGGACTGCACGGTGCACGGACCGCGTCACTGCACGGCGGTCCGACCAGGCCAGCGTAAGCACCGGTGTCGCGGATGGCATGACAGCCGTGCCAGGGCCACAACCGGCCGCCCCGCCGACCCGGCGCCGTTCGTGGGAACCCTCCAAGACCCGCCCGGGACATCCGTCGAGACCCTGGCAACGATTCGGTGCGGCCCCCGTTCCGGGGCACACTCTCCGCCATGTCGAGCACCACGAAGCCCGAGCGGCGCAGCAGCGGACGCACCTTCTTCGGGCAGCCGTTCGAGCTGTCCACGCCCTTCGCCGTCGAGCTGTGGGAGCGCTTCTCGTTCTACGGCATGCAGGGCATCGTCCTGCTGTACATGTACTACTCGGTCACGCGCGGCGGGCTGGGCATCGACGAGGGTCTCGCCAAGGGCATCATGGGCGCCTACGGCGGCTCGGTGTACCTGTTCACGATCATCGGCGCCTGGGTCGCCGACCGGCTGATCGGTGCCGACCGCACGCTGTTCGGCAGCGCCGTCGTCGTGATGCTCGGGCACATCGCGCTCGCCCTGGTGCCGGGTGTCGCGGGCATCGGCGTCGGCCTCGTGCTCATCGCGCTCGGGTCCGGCGGGCTCAAGGCCACCGCGACGACGATCGTCGGCTCGCTGTACACGCGGGACGACCCACGCCGCGACGCCGGGTTCTCGCTCTACTACCTGGGGGTGAACCTCGGCGGGTTCGCCGGGCCGCTGCTCACCGGGCTGCTGCAGTCGACGCTCGGCTTCCACTACGGCTTCGGGCTCGCCGCGGTCGGCATGGCTGCGGGGCTGGTGCAGTACGCGGTCCGCCGCCGGAAGCTGCCCGACGCGGTGCAGCACGTCACGAACCCGCTGCCGCGGTCGCGGTACCCGCTGGTCGTCGTCGTGGTCGTCGTCGCGGTCGTGGTCGTCGCGGTGGCCGTGCTCACCGGACTGCTGAACGTCTCCACGCTGCCGGTCGTGGTGGTCGCCGTCGTGGTCGTCGCCACCATCGCGTACTTCGTGGTGATCCTGTCCAGCGGCCTGACCTCGGACGAGCGCTCCCGGGTGTTCGCGTTCATCCCGCTGTTCATCGGCAGCGCGGTGTTCTGGTCGCTCTACCAGCAGCAGTTCACCGTCGTGACGGTCTACGCCGACCAACGCCTGGACCGCGACCTGTTCGGCTTCCCGATGCCGGTGTCGTGGGTGCAGTCGATCAACCCGATCATGATCATCGCGCTGTCCGGGCTCTTCGCCGCGCTCTGGACCCGCCTGGGTGACCGCCAGCCGTCCACGCCGACCAAGTTCGGCCTGGGCGCCGCGATCATGGGCGTGGCGTTCCTGCTCTTCCTGCCCTTCGTCGGCACCGGGGAGAACGGCACGCCGCTGCTCGCCCTGGTCGGCATCCTGCTCGTGTTCACCGTCGCGGAGCTGCTGCTCTCGCCGTCCGGGCAGTCCGTCGCCACGAAGCTCGCGCCGTCGAAGTTCCAGACGCAGATGGTCGCGCTGTTCTTCCTGTCGGTGTCGCTCGGCACCGCGTTGACCGGCGTGCTGTCGCGGTACTACGACCCGGAGAACGAGGCACCGTACTTCACGGTCCTCGGCCTGGTCGCCGTCGTGGTCGGCATCGTCCTGCTCGTCATCGCCCGGCCGGTCCTCCGACTCATGCGCGGCATCCGCTAAGTGCCCGCCACCAGGTGCGGGGCGCGCGCCACCGCACGTCGGACAGGCGCCGTCCGGTAGCCTTGGCCACAGCTGAACAGCACCGGATCACGAGGAGTCACCCCCATGCTCGAGCTCATCGCAGGCATCATCATCGGCATCGGCGTCCTCGGCGGCTTCGGGACCTGCCTGGCCTTCGCCGCCATGATGAAGTCCGGCTCCGAAGAGTACTGACCGCTCAGGACGCTCCGGCGTCCACGGTCTCCGGCTCCATCGGGACCGGCACCAACTGACGACTCGGGACGGTCGCGCGCTCGAACGGGCCGCGGCCGTCCGTCGTGTAGGCGGGCTCGTCGAACTCGACGACCCAGGCCACGCGCACACCGGCGCCGGCGTACCCGGCGAGCTGCGCGCCTCCCGGAGCGACGATCAGCCCGATCGGGTCGTCCGCCCACTGGTCGCCGCGGTCCGACGGGACCACCCGGACGACGGCACCGATGCCGAGCACCGGGACGTCCGACGGCACCGCCCCGACGGAGTCGTCGTGGGCAGCAGGGCGGGGAGTGCGACGTCCGAACACGCCACGACCCTACCGCCGGAGCCCCGCGAACGAACCGGCAGCGACCCGGCAGTACCGGCAGAGACACGGCCGGAACCCGGCCCCGCGCTCAGTCCCGCCGGATCTCCGTCACGGACGAGTACCCGGTGTCCGGGTGCTTCCGCATCGACAGCAGCCGCTCCATCGACGGCTCCAGGGCCGTGACCTTGTCGAGCGGCGCACTGACCACGAGCTGGAACCCGAGCCGCAACCACGCCGTCACGGCACGCCCGGCGAACTCCGAGTCGGCCTTGATGAACGCCTCGTCGAGGAACACCGGGGCGAACCGCGGGCGGGGCCGGGTCTCGTCGCCGAGCTGGTACCGCAGCGCCGCGCCGACGATGAACGCCACGAGCTCCTGCGTCTCCCCACCGGACTTGTCGCCGAGCGACGAGTACACGCCGAGGTCGTCGCCAGCGGTGTCGTACCGCACGGCCGTGATCTCCATGTGTCGCCGGACGTCGAGGACGGCGTCCCGCTGCGTCGTCCGGCCGCGCGGGGACTCCGGGTCGGGGCGGATGACGGCCATGAACCGGCGCAGGCGTCGGAACCGGGTCTCGAGGACGTCGTCGGTCAGCTCGGTGTCGACCGACGCGGACAGGGCGCGGAGCTCCTTGCGGAACTGGGTGACGTCCTCGCGGGTGACCCGGCGGATCACGATCTTCAGCCGGTCCCGGTTGGCGCCGAACGGCAGGTCGCGCAGGATCTCGTTGACCGGCTCGAGCCGCTCCTCGATCTCCACGACCGCGCGGTCGAAGGCACCGGAGAGCGGCACGAGGTCCTCGCCGCTCCACTGCGACAACCGGCGACGCCACTCGCTGCGTCGGGCGTGGAGGCCCGTGGCGACGATCTGGTCGAGGATCGCCCGGTAGTCCGGGTACGACGCCACCCCGGTGCCGAGGTTCGGGTCCGCCCACGCGTCCTGGTAGCGCTCGAACGTCGTGGTGAGCGCCACCGAGGCGGTCGCGGCGCCGTCGAGGGCCTGCGACAGCCGCTCCTCGAGTCGCCTCCGGAGGCGTTTGGTCGCGTCGTCGAAGCCGTCCACGCCGTCCGGGGCCCCGACCTCGTCGAAGGCCTCGGCGAGCAGGCGTTCCTGTTGCTCGTCCGGCAGCCGCTCGGGAGCGTCGGTGAAACGCTCGAGGATCTCGCTGGCGGCGTCCTGGCCGTCGACGAGCACCGCGTGGCGTTCCTCGAGCCGCTTGACGCTCAGGCGTGCGGCGGAGCGGCGGTCGGCGGCCTCGTCGAGTGCCGAACGCAGGCGGGCGACCGACTCGCGGAGCGTCCGCAGCCCGTCGTCGGCGGCGAGGAGGGCCCGCCGCTCGTCCTCCAGGCGGGTGAGCGACGCGTCGGCGCCGGCCACGTCGACGGCGTCCCAGGTGACGTCCACGCGGTGCTGGTGGGCGGTGCGGAGCGCGTCGAGGGCGGCCAGGTCCTGCGCGATGTCGGTGCGGCGGGCCTCCAGGGCGGTGAGGTCCGCGGCGATCTCGGCGAGCTCGGTCTCGACGGAGCGGACCCGTGACTCGTTCGTGAAGCCGATGACGTTCGCCTGGCGACGGTCGCCGTGGGCGCCGCGGCGGCCGTCGCGGAGCTGCCCGGCGGCGGTGACACGGCGGCCACCACCACCCAGGTCGGCGGCGTCCTCGACGCAGCGGGCGTCGATCCGGTCGGACTCGATGCGCTCCCGGACCCAGGTGCTGAACGGGGAGGGTTTGATCGCGAGCTTGCCCGAGACCATCGAGCTGTCACCCGGCAGGTCGAGGTGTGGCCCCATCGGGACCCCCTCGAACTGCACGCGGACCGGCAGGCGCAGGGAGTCGATGGCGGCGCTGAAGTCGTCGAGGCGGTCCTCGTCGACGAGCAGGGTGCGGGCGACCGGGGCGAGCACGGACTCGATCGCGGCGCGCCACTGTTCCTCGGCGGGCAGCACGTCGAGCAGTTCGGCGACGAAGGGGACGTCGGCGGGGTCGAGGCCGGCGGCCCGGGCCATCGCGACGCGGGCCTCGTGCATCGGCAGCGGCATGGCGCCCTGACGGTGCTCGAGCGACCGGCGCTCCTGGCGCAGGGTCCGCTCGCGGTCGAGGAGCGGGTACTCCTCGCGGGTGAGCGCGTCGCGACGGCTGTCCAGGTCGTCGCGACGGGCGCCGTAGGTGCCGAGGAACTCGTGGCTGGCACGCTGCGCCTCGGTGAACTCGGCCTCGGTGCTCAGCGGTTCGCCGAGGGGGGCGGTGCGCTCGTCGAAGACCTCGCGGGTGCGGGCGACGGCGGCGCGTTCCCGGGTGCCGCGGTCGATGCGGTCCTCCAGCTGCGCCAGCGCGTTGCCGCCGGAGTCGCGCAGCCGGGCCTCGGCGTCCCGCAGTTCGACCTCCACCGCGGCGTGCCGGGCCGAGGCTGCCTCGACCTCGGCGCGCGTGGCGGTGCGCTCACGGGTGTTCCGTTCGACCTCCAGGTCGAGCAGCTCCCGCTTCCGCGACGCCGTCCAGTGCGCGAAGGGGGAGACGTCGGCGCCGGTCGCGATGCCGTCGAGGGCCGCCGCGGCCGCACGGGAGCGTTCGATCTCGTCGTGCAGCTCGGTGATGGGGGAGAGGATGCGGACCTTGCGCTCCTCGGTGTCCATCGCCTCGTACGCCTCGTCGAGGGCGGCGAAGTGCGCGAGGGCACGATCGGCCGCCTCGTACGTGCCGGGGGTCTCGAGGACGAGGGACTTGTAGAGGGCGTCGACGGTCGGCATGTGCTGCCCGGCCTGGATCCGGGCGAGCAGGCGCATCGCCCGGTTGCCGCCACCGGAGTCGCCGATGCCCAGCCGGGTCTGCAGCGTGTACGCGAGCTCCTGGTAGGTGTCACGGATCACGAGCCCCGGGATCCGGCCGGTGAGCTCCAGGTGCGCGAATCGGGAGGGCACGAAGTCCTCGAGCCGACGCAGGTCGAACACGTCGTCGACGGTCGCCATGGTCATCTGGATGTCCGCCACACCGCGGGCACGGCGCGGCACGATGTAGGCGCGGAGGACGGTGAACCGCCGCTCGTCGTCGTTCCGGAACGTGACGGCGACGGCGCCCCACGTGGTCTGCTCGTCGCCGCGGAGCGTGACGTCCTTGAGCGCGCCGGTCTCCGGGTCCCGCCGGGTGTCGACCTTGCCGCGCAGGTAGGTCAGCAGGTTCCGCTGGTCGGCGCTCCGGGCACGCCCGGTCGTCGCGTCGTTCGAGGCGCCGTTGAACGGCACGTCGGACGGCATCATGACCGCCAGGTAGGCGTCCATCAGCGTCGACTTGCCGGTTCCGGAGGCACCGGAGATGAGCGTCGCCGTGCCGGAGAGCTCGACCTGGCGGTGGCCCTGGAAGCCGCCCCAGTTGACGACCTGCATGGACTCGGCGCGCCACTGCGCGACGGTGTCGAACAGGGCGGGGATGCCCGTGGTGTCGATGTCGACGGTGCTCACGCGCGGTCCTCCTCGGTGTCGTCGGGGTCGGTCCCGGTGTCCGGCTCGGCGTCGGTGTCGGTCTCGACGTCGGTGTCGTCCTCGCTGGCCGGGAGGCCCGGATCGCCCCCGTCGGTCGCCGCACCCCCGTCGGTGGTCGCGTTCCGCAGCGCCGTGCTCGTCAGCCACCGGTCGAGCTCGACCAGTCGCTCGAGGGGCAGGAGGACCTCGATGACGCTCGCGATCCGGAAGCGGTCCGGGTCGGTGGTCTTCAACAGCACCCGGGCCGTCACCAGCCGCTCGATCGCCTTGGCCACGCGGGCCTCGTCGCGGGTGCGGTCGGTCGCGGTCGCCGGCCGGAACCCGGAGACGTGTCCGAGGATCTCGGCCCGGTCCACGACGACCTGGTCGGGCCCTGGTCGGGCGTCGGCACGCAGGCGCATCCGCAGGTAGACGAGGACGATCGTCTCCTCGCGGGTGTACGGGGCGTCACGGAGCAGGGTCGGGAAGCCGCGTCGGGTGCTCTCGGACCGGGCCTGGCGCTTGAAGGCGACCTCGCGGTCCCGGTCGACGTGCAGTTCGAGGAACAGGTCGTTGAGCCGCGACCGCAGCTGGTGTTCGGCGTCCAGGACGGCGCGCCACTCGTCGCTGTGCGTCCGGGCGCTGACGTAGGGGTGGCGCAGCAGCGCGACCAGGGCGCGGCGCTGCGGTTCGTCGAGGCGACCCTCGTCGCCCTCGAACAGCGCGAAGGTGCTCTCGTCCCGCTCGGACTCGGACTCAGACTCGGACTCGGCCGCGTGCTCGTACGCACCGGTCGCGTCGTCGAGTCCGTCGTCGACCGAGGTGACCTCGTCGTGGACGGGTGCTGGCGTCGTGTCGCTCACCGTGCCTCCTGGCCGGGTTCGTCGTCGTGGTGCGGTGCGTCGCCCGCCGGGGCGAGGGCGGCGGTGGGCATGTGGAAGGTGACCGGCTCGCCGTCGGGCCGGACCGTGTGGTGCGGGGCGGAGGCCGTGCCCGCCTCGAAGTCGTCGTGTCCGGTGAGCAGGTGGGCGAGTCCGAAGAGCTCGACGGGCCGGCGCTGCTCGGCGGGCAGCGCGTGGAAGGCCTCGACGCTGGAGCCGGTCGCAGCGTGCGCCAGGACGTCGCGCAGCTCGGCGAGCAGCGGACCGCCGTGGCGGCGGAGTGACTCGACGTCGAGGTCCTCGAACACGTCGTCGTCCGGTTCCTCGATCGGTGGTGGCACGGACTCGGCGTCCGGGTCGTAGAACCGTTCGCGGAGCGTGCCGACCGCGGCGGACGGCGGCAGCAGTCCGAGCGGGACGCGGTCGCGCGCCGAGCCGGCGTCCATCCAGGCAGCCAGGCCGCGGTTGACGGACCGGAGCACGGCGTCGAGTTCGCGGTCGCGCACGACGTCGTGGGCGACGATCTGGTCGCGGAGCGTGGCCGTGAGCATCCGGCGCTGGGCGAGGACGTCCTCGATGCCCTGACGGAGGATGCCGACCGTCCCGCGGAAGGTCCGACGTTCGGTCGGGCTGAGTGAGCCCGCGAACGGGTGCTCGAGGATCGTGGTGATGTCGTCGCGGAGCCGGAGGAGCAGGGCGTCGTCACGCAGCAGCTCGAACGCTCCCTGGAACGCCCGGCCCTCGGGGGTCGACTCCATCAGGTTGTCGGTGCGGGCGAGGTAGTCGTCGAGGATCTCGCCGATCGGGCGGACCTCTTGTCGGAAGTCCTCGACGATCTCGCGGTGCATCGTCGCCACCGCTTCCTCGACGCGCTTGAAGTCGCTCGGCAGCTGGCGGATCAGGTCGGTGATGTTCGTGTAGCCGTCGCGCATCCGGTCCTCGTCGACCGTGACGACCTCGTCGCCGCGGGCCAGGCGGTCGCGTTCGGCCTGCAGCTCGGCGATCTGGGCGTCGAGCCGGCGGACCTGGGTGTCCCGGTCGGGTTCGGCACGGGCGGCCCAGCGGTGCACGGCGTCGACGATCATCGCCAGGCGGCTCTCGCTGATGAGCGCGCGCTCGGACGACAGCGCGTCGATCAGGCTCAGTGCTTCGAGGGCGTGGCTCGTCAGGCTGTACTGCTCGTCGCCGTCGGGGGAGTTCGAGCGCACCAGCCACTGCGCGGCCACCCACTCGCGGCAGAGCGACCGGCCGTTCGGACGTGGGGCCTCGCCGGCCGGCAGGTCACCGGTCGTGGAGTCGCTCGCCGGCACCCGCGCCCCCGTGGCCTGCAGCCGGGCGACGTGCTCCTCGACCTGCAGGTGCATCCGGTCGGCCGGCACGTACTGCACGTCGCGGTCGAACACCGTGCGGAAGACCGAGACGACCGCGGCGCTCGTCGGACGCGACATCAGTCGGAGCGTCGGACGGTCGAGTACCTGGCGGACCCGGGCGAACTCGAGGTCGACGTCGGTCATGCTGCCCCTGGTGGTCGGACGGTTCGCTGTGGCACGGGTGCCGGGATGCGAAGAGCCCGACGCGGTGGCGTCGGGCTCTTCGGGTGTTTCGACTGCCCGGAACGGGCACGTGGGCGATACCAGACTCGAACTGATGACCTCTTCGGTGTGAACGAAGCGCGCTACCAACTGCGCCAATCGCCCGTCGCACTTGCGTGCGGATCGATAGTAGCGGATGTCCGGCCGTGGTCGGAACACCGTCCGTCTGTCGCGCGCGTCGCTGGCCGGGCGGGCGGCCTGGAGGCCCGTGGAGACCCCGCCGATCCGCATGAACCCGGGGGACACGCCCGGTGAACGGAACGGGTTTTGGAGAAACAGCGTGAACTGGGTACAGTTTACGAGTCGCCGCGAGAGCGGGTCGGACAACACCGGTGTGACTCAGGTCAGACCATGCGGATGTGGCGCAGTGGTAGCGCATCACCTTGCCAAGGTGAGGGTCGCGAGTTCGAATCTCGTCATCCGCTCGAGGTGCCTGTCTTCTCCGGAAGACAGCAACTCTCCAGAAGAGGTATCCCACCGATCGGGTACTACGCCAGACGTGGACCTTGATGGTGGGGTGGCCGAGAGGCGAGGCAGCGGCCTGCAAAGCCGTCCACGCGGGTTCGAATCCCGTCCCCACCTCCAGTCCGCTCCGGCGGAACTCATCTGGGCGATTGGCGCAGCGGTAGCGCGCTTCCCTGACACGGAAGAGGTCACTGGTTCGATCCCAGTATCGCCCACAGAACGAAGACCCCCGGGAAACCGGGGGTTTTCGTGTTTTCTGGCTCCGTTGCGACCAGATGCACCCATCGTCTGCTCCGCCACGAAGGAGCACCGGGCTCCTGCGCCACCCGGTGAGGGACTGCCGTGCCGGACACTGCGTAGGCTCGGACGACCGAGGCCGAGGGGGCACCGTGCACAGCGTGACGAACGGGGACGGACGCCTGGTGATGCGGGTCGTCGTCACCCGCCTGCTCGTGGTCGGACTGAGCGCCGCCGTCCTGGGGAGCCTGCTCATCAGCCTGGCCGCCGGGTTCGACTGGCGATCGGTGGCGTTCGGGTTCTCGATCGCCGGCCTCGCCGTCGTGGTCACGGCGTTCACGCTGCGGGCGTCGCTCGGGACGAGCTGGTCCAACGGGCGGCGCTTCGGGGACGTCCAGGCAATCCGTCGGCTGCGTCGGGCGGTGCGGCGCGGGTCCGTCGACGGACTGACCGAGGATGACCGGCGCGTGGCGGAGGAGTACGCCCGCGGGTCGCGGGACAGCATCGTGGTCGATGCGGTGCAGAACGCCGGCCTCGGGCTCTCGATCGGGATGAACCAGGTGGCCCGGATGCTCGGCGGCACCGAGGTGGAGAGCTTCACCATCCTCCTCTTCGTCGTCGCCGTCGGGCTCGTCGTCGCCGCGGTCGTCACTGCGCTCGTGCAGGACCGACGTCGCCGCCGGTTCCTCGCGGTCCTCGACACGGTCGACGTCGCGCGCCGACAGCCGGCTGCGTGACGGCGGCCCGAGCGACGTCAGTGCTCAGCGAGGGCCCGGCACGTCGCAACTGGTAGCCGGGGACGGCTCCGAGCCATCGGCCCCCGTCGCGTCCGAGGACGACCTGCCCGCGCCCCGCAGCAGACACACGCCGAAGACGACCCCGCCCCAGACGAGCGCACCCAGCACGACGAGGAACGGTGCCGGCGCACGTGCGGCGCTCAGCAGTGCCGCGACCCACACGGTCGTGATCGCTCCGGTCCCGGCGGTGATGCCGCCCAGGACCCCGGCGGCGCCGAGGCGGCTGACGTCGGACGACAGCGGTACGGCGAGCACCGAGCAGAGGACCGCGCCGGCCAACCCCGGCACGAGCAGCGTCCAGAACAGCGACGACGCCGAGCCCCACTGGTCGGCGCCGGCTCCCGACCAGTGCACCGGGATCCGCGTCGGCGCTCCGGTCCAGGTCGTCCGCACGAGCACCACCACCAGTGACGGCACCCACGACAGGGCCGCACCCGCGATGAGCGCCCGGCTCACACGCAGCCCGGTCGCCCGCCGTCCGTCCGTCGCGGTCACGCCGCCCCCACCCCGAACTCCACCAGGTCGGTCGTCATGCCCTCCAGCGTGGCACGACTGCCCGCCCACGTCACCCGTCGGATCGGTCTCGGTCGCCCGCACCGACGACGGACGGGAGGCCCGGTACCAGCTGGCACCGGGCCTCCCGTCCGTCAGGTGGTCGCGTCCGCGACCCGACGCGGTCAGGCCGCCATCGGCCCGTACCGGCGGTGCCCCTTGACGTCGAAGCGGTCGAGCATCATGACCTTGTCCCAGACGTGGACGAAGTCGCGGACGAAGCGCTCCTGGCCGTCGGCACCCGCGTAGGCGTCGACGATCGACCGCAGCTGCGCGTTCGAGCCGAACAGCAGGTCGTGCCGGGTGGCGGTGAAGCGGGCCTCGCCGGTGGCCTTCGTCCGGCCGGTGAAGGTCGTCTCCGACTCGTCGTCCGGCGTCCAGTCGAGGTCCGTGTCGGTGAGGTGCACGAACCAGTCGGTGCTGAGGACGCCGACCCGGTCGGTGAGCACCCCGGTGTCCGAGCCGTCCCAGTTCGCGCCGAGGGAGCGGAGTCCGGCGGTGAGCACGGTCCACTCCGGAGCGGTGAGCGTGAGCAGGTTCGCCTTGTCCAGGAACGCGGACTCGGGGGCGACCCCGGGCGCGAACTCGGCGAAGCGCGGCGACAGGAAGTTCCGGAACCCGTCCGCGACCGGTCGGAGCCACTCGAACATCTCGATGTCGGTGAGCTCCTGGGTGGTGTCGACGCGGCCGGGGGTGAACGGCACGCTCGTCTCCGTACCGGCGGCCCGTGCGGCCTGCTCGACCGCCGCGCAGCCGCCCAGGACGATGAGGTCGGCCAGGGACACCTGCTTGCCGGAGGTCCGGGCGAAGTCCGCCTGCACCTCGCGCAGGGCGGCGATCACGGGGACCGTGCGACGGTTCACCGCCCAGTCCTTCTGCGGCGCCAGGGCAAGGCGGCCGCCGTTCGCACCACCGCGCTTGTCACTGTCGCGGTAGGTCGAGGCCGCCGAGAACGCCGTGAAGACGAGGTCGGAGACGGACTGACCGGTGGCGAGCGTCGCCTGCTGCAGCGCCGCGAGGTCGGACGCGTCGAGGGGGGCGCCCTCGGTCTCGGGCAGCGGGTCCTGCCAGAGCAGGTCGTCGGCGATCGTGACCTCCGGGCCGAGGTAGCGGTGCTTCGGCCCCATGTCGCGGTGCGTCAGCTTGTACCAGGCCTTCGAGAACGCGAGCGTGAAGAGGTCGAAGTCGGCGAGGAAGCGCTCGCAGACCTCCCGGTAAGCCGGGTCGACCTTCAGTGCGATGTCCGAGGTCATCATCATCAGGGGGTTCATCTGCCCGGGCACGTGCGCGTCGGGCGTCTTCGGGGCGTCCGGGTCGGTCGGGGTCCACTGCAGCGCACCGGCCGGGCTCTTCGTCTGCTCGAAGTCGTACCGGAACAGGTTCTCCAGGTAGGTGTTGTCCCACTGCGTCGGGTTCGGGGTCCAGCTGCCCTCGATGCCGTTCGTGGAGGTGTACTGCCCGTTGCCGGTGCCGACCGGGTTGTGCCAGCCGAGGCCCA
Source organism: Curtobacterium sp. CFBP9011 (assembly GCF_034045095.1). NCBI lineage: Bacteria > Bacillati > Actinomycetota > Actinomycetes > Micrococcales > Microbacteriaceae > Curtobacterium > Curtobacterium sp. CFBP9011. The sequence continues at coordinate 461,191 of NZ_JAXCWN010000002.1, read as the reverse complement.
TCGACTCGATCGGCGCGAGCTCGGGCGAGGGGCCGATGTCCGCCGCGGGCACCTGGCCGTGGCTCTTGCCGAACGCGTGCCCGCCGGCGATGAGCGCGACGGTCTCCTCGTCGTTCATCGCCATCCGCGTGAAGGTGATGCGGATGTCACGAGCCGAGCCCATCGGGTCGCCGTTCGCGTACGGTCCCTCGGGGTTCACGTAGATGAGTGCCTGGTGCGACGCGGCGAGCGGGCTCTGCAGGTCGTAGTCGGCGTCACCGTTCTGTCCGGTCCACCGCTCGTCACGGGAGACCATGTCGTCGCCCTGGTGTGCCTGGTGCGGGTCCCACACCTCGGGGCCCCACCAGGTGCCGTCGTCGGGCTCCCACGCGTCCAGCCGTCCGCCGCCGAAGCCGTAGGTGGGCAGTCCCATCAGCTCCAGCGAGCAGTTGCCGGTCAGCACCATCAGGTCCGCCCAGGACAGGGCGTTGCCGTACTTCCGCTTGATCGGCTGCAGCAGCCGCCGGGACTTGTCGGTGTTGCCGTTGTCCCACCAGCTGCCGATCGGGGCGAAGCGCTGCATGGCCGTCCCGGCGCCACCGCGGCCGTCGGCGATGCGGTAGGTGCCGGCCGCGTGCCAGGCCATCCGGACCATCTGCGGGCCGTAGTTGCCGTAGTCGGCCGGCCACCAGTCGACCGACGTCGTCAGCAGCGTGGTGATCTCGCGCTTGAGCTCGTCGAGGTCGATCGTGGCGAAGGCGGCGGCGTAGTCGAAGTCGGCACCCAGCGGGTCGGCGTCGATGCCGTTCCGGTGCAGCAGCTCGACCCGGAGGCGCTGCGGGTACCAGCTCTCGAGCGTCGGCGCGTCGCCGAACGACCCGCCGAGGTGGTCACCTCCGGCCGGCAGTTCGCCGTCCATGTGGTGGGGACAGGTGTCGGTTCCGTCGTTGTGCACTGCAGACTCCTCGTGACGTCGTCCGACGCGGCGGGTCCGCCCCCCGATGGGCGGCGCGTCAGGCCCAGCGTGGGCGGTCGTGCTGGGAAGTCCGGGCGAAGAGTGCGTGTCGTGCTTCGAGGACTCGAACGAAGCCGCCACTGAGGGTCCGCGGGTACCGTCGGCCACATGGGGGACTTCTCGATCACCGACCGGACCGCCTTCCGCCGTGCCGTCCGAGGACTGGGCATCGCGGCGGTGGTCGCCACGCTCGTGTCGACCACCGCTTGCTCGTCCGTCGATCCGAGCGCGTCGGACAGCGCATCGCCGACGGCGACCGTGACGGCGACGGCGACGGCGCCCACATCGACGTCGTCGGACACGGGGGCGACCCCCACGCCGACGACCTCGCCGACACCGACAGCGTCAGGCAGCCCCTTCGCGCTGTCCGACCCCGACACGTGGACGATCTCCGGGGACGAGGTCGGCCCGATCGCCCTCGGGGGCAGCACCTCCGCCGAGGTCGACGACCTCCGCGCCGCCTACACGCGGGACTCCAGCGGTTGCCCCGCGTCTCCGGCCACCTCGTTCTGGCACCGTGAGGCCAGTCCGGGCCTCATCGTCGAGGACCGCGACGGCACGGTCACGGGCGTCGAGATCGGCGGTCCGCAGACGACTGCGACGTCGGTCACCGGACCGGAGACCTCGGCGGGCACGGGGGTCGGCAGCAGTATCGCAGAGCTCAAAGTAGCCCACCCCGACCTGGCGGCGCTGCCGATCGGGTCATCGGGGGAGCAGGCCGCGGTGCCGACGACGTGGACGATCGACGCCGGCTCGCGCCACATCACCTTCCAGCTCGGTCGGGACGGCGAGCACGTCGCCCTGGTCTGGGTGGGACAGCAGGCGACACCGCCCTACGAGTTCTGCGGCTGACGCCGACGGATCCCGCCGCACCGCCGATAGGTGCTGACGGAACACGAGGCCCGGCCCGAGGGGGCGGCGGGTGGTTCCCGAACCGAGGAGTGGCCCCATGCGGCGTCCGACCCTGATCCGACGGTTCCTGCCGGCGGCCGTGCTCCTCGCGCTGGTCCCGCTGGTCGGGTCGACGGTCACCGCTCCGCCGGCCTCGGCCGCGGTGACCCTGAAGGTGTCCGTCACGTGGAAGAACAGCGCGGTGACGTCCACCGGGTTCCGTTCCACGGTCGGCGTCACGAACGGGTCCGGCGCCACCTGGCGCGGCTGGACGATCCGGTTCGCGTACGCGTCGGACGCCCGCACGTTCCGCGACGTCAGGAAGGTGTCGAGCGCGAAGGGGTCGCTCACCCTGGCCGGGGTGACGGCGCGTCCGGACATCGCGACGGGAGCGACGGCCTCGTTCCGGATCGACTCGCGGAAGGTGCCGAAGGCGGGCACCGTACCGACCTCGTGCACGGTCATCGGTGCGGCGACGCCGTGCTCGGTGAACGGGGGTGCGACCACACCCGGCAAGCCGCCGGCCACCCCGGAAGCGACTCCGAAGCCGACCCCGACTCCGGCTCCGAAGCCGTCGACCGGGCGGGACGGCACCGTCGCGGTCGGCTGGTTGCACACCGCCACCTGGACGACCGGCAGCCAGTCCTCGGTCAGCGTGACGAACCGGACGGCTCTGCGTCTCGCCCCCTGGCGCATCCGCTTCACCACCGCCGACAGGGTCGCCACGATCTGGGATGCCAGCGCGAGCCCGACCACCGGCGGCTTCATCGCCTCCGCCCCGTCCTCCGCCACCACGCTCGAAGCCGGAGCTGCGACGTCGTTCGGGCTCACCTCGACGACCACCGGCGGTGCCGCCGTCGTCCCGACCGGCTGCACCGTGCTGGACCTGCCGGCCGGCACGGACGTCGCCTGCACCGTGTCCGGTGTCCCCGCGGGTCCGCCCGCCTCGAGCACTCCGGCGCCGACCCCGATCGCCGTGCCGGCACCACTGACCCAGCCGCGCGCTGGTCGGACCCTGATCGCCCCGTACGTCGACCTCGGGCTCTGGCCGACCGCCGACCTGCGGACCTTCGCGAAGCAGACCGGCATGCGGGCCTTCACGCTGGCGTTCGTCGTCTCGGACAACGGCGGCAACGCCTGCACCCCGGCCTGGGCGGGCTTCGACGCGTACCGGATCGGCGGCCCGCAGGACTTCCACGCGAACATCGCCGCGTTCCAGGCGAGCGGTGGCCAAGTGGTGGTGTCGTTCGGCGGTGCCGTGAACAGCGAACTCGCGCTGCGGTGCACCGACCCGGCGAAGCTGCAGGCGGCCTACCAGCAGGTCGTCGAGCGGTTCGGCGTCGACCGGATCGACCTGGACATCGAGGGCACCGCGCTCGGCGACACGGCGGCGAACCAGCGTCGCGCGACCGCCATCGCCCGGGTCGTCGCCGCACAGGCCGCGAAGGGTCGTCACCTCGACGTCTCCCTCACGCTGCCGGTGATGCCGACGGGGCTCCACGGCGAGGGGGTCGCGGCCGTCCGGGGCCTCGCCGCTGCCGGAGTCCGTCCGGTCGCGGTGAACCTCATGGCGATGGACTACGGACAGGGCACCCGGCCGATGGGCGCCGCCGCGAAGTCCGCCGCCGTGGCGACCGCCGGCCAGCTCGCGACGATCCCCACGTACGCCGGGCTCAGCGCCTCGGCACGGTTGTCGATGATCGGCCTCACGCCGATGGTCGGTCTCAACGACACCGGCGAGGTCTTCACCCGCGCGGACGCCCAGGACCTCGCCGCGTGGTCGGTGGCGAACGGCATCGAGGTGCTGTCCTACTGGGAAGCCACCCGCGACCAGCCGTGCAACCCGTCCATCGGCGCGTACATGTGCTCCGGCGTGCGGGACGCGCAGTGGTCGTTCGCGCACGCGGTGGTCACCGGCGCCACGCGCTGAGCCGGCCCCCGGCAGGCGATGTCAGTCGGCGGGCCGGTGCAGGGTCGACGCGGCGTCGTGCAGCGGCTCGGTCTCCCAGACGGCCGAAGCCACGCCCGACGCCAGGTCCCACCGGACGTGCAGCAGGTGCGGGGTCTCCACGAACCGGACGTCGACGGACACCTGGTCGCCGTCCCGGGCGCCGCTCGTCGCGGTCGCGCCGTCGATCGCCCATGAGCCTTCGCCGACCGGTGCGACGACCTCGCCCCAGGCGTCGCGGAGGGTGAGCACCCACCCGCGGTCGCTGTCCTGGGACAGGTGCAGGGCCTCCAGTCCGGCGCCGAGACGCGCGGACGGCGACCCGCCGACCGAGGCGGAGCCCGACGGCAGCTCGCCGAGCGGTCCGCCGACCACCGGCGGCAGCGCGAGGGCCGCGAGCCGTGCGCGGAGGTCCTCGTCGCCCTCGGCGGTCCCCGGCCGGTCGATCGCCGGCAGCAGGTTCGCCCACACCGCGTCGAGGACGGCCTGCATGTCGAGGCTCTGCCCGGTCATCGCGACGACCACGTCCTGCTCCGGCAGCACGATGCAGAACTGCCCGTACGCACCGTCGCCGCGGAACCCGTGCCGGGCCATCCAGAACTGGAACCCGTAGCCGACCGACCAGTCCGGGTTCGCCTCGTCCGGGTTCGCGACCCGGGTGCTGGTGGCCGCGGCGACCCAGTCCTCGTCGAGCAGCCGCTCGCCGTCCCACACGCCACCCTGCAGGTAGAGCTGGCCGAGGGCAGCGACGGCGTGGGTCGTCGTGTAGCCGCCGCTGTAGCCGAGTTCGGCGCCGGAGTCGTCCCGGCACCAGGCGAAGTCGTCGATGCCGAGCGGTGCGAACAGCCGGGGCCGCAGGTACTCGAGCAGCGAGGTCCCGCTGACCCGCCGCACGATCTCGCCGAGCGTGTACGTGCACGGCTGGTTGTAGGCGAAGACGGTGCCCGGCTCCTCGTCCACCGGCAGCAGCAGGAAGCCCCGGACGGTGTTCGTCGGGTCGAGCTGCCGGGCCCGCTCGATGGTCTCGGCCCGGTGCCCGCTCGCCATCGCCAGCAGGTGGCGGACGCGCATCCGGCGGGTGCGCTCGTCGGTGACCTCGGCGTCGAGCTCCGGGAAGTGGCTGATCACCGTGGCATCCAGGTCGACGAGCCCGGCACGGACGGCGATCCCGACGGCCGCTGCGGTGAAGCTCTTGCTCAGCGAGTAGAGCAGGTGCACCCGGTCGGCCGCGAACGGGGCCCACCAGCCCTCGGCGGCGACCTCGCCGTGCCGGAGGACCATGATGCTGTGCGGCTCCACGCCGGGCGCGCCCTCGAGCGCGGTGACCAGCCGGTCGACGCCCGCCGCGTCGATGCCGAGGGCGGACGGGGAACTGCGTCGGAACGTCGTCGTCACGCCTCCGACCCTAACCCGACCCCCGGTCATGCGAGCGGGACTTCCGTCCGGCGCGCCCGACACGCGGTCGGGAGGCCCGCATCGCGCCCGTCGTCGGGTACAGTTGTCGACGTTGGTCACCCCGGTGACCAGCATGCGGATGTGGCGCAGTGGTAGCGCATCACCTTGCCAAGGTGAGGGTCGCGAGTTCGAATCTCGTCATCCGCTCGGACAGTCCCTCCAGAGGGCACCAGGAACCCCCGGCCATCGGTCGGGGGTTCCGTCGTTCACGGGCGCCCTGCCGGGGGATCGCGGACCGGGGACGTCGTCACGCCGCGGGTGCCGGCTGGGCGCAGGGTTCGGGTCCCCGCGCCCACGCCGGCGCAGAGGCCTCGTCGCCTCCGGAGGACGGGCGGATGGGTGGTCCGCCGCAGGTCCCGGGCATGTCTTCGGAGCGGTCACCCCCCGAGGTGGGGTCATCGGTCCGACATGCGGTTTCCCGCAATCTCCCCGCATCAGTCGAGCGCGGTGTTGACAGGGAGCCCGGTCGTCCGGTCGACACCGATGGACATTGCATCCGAAATACCGTCAGATTGCAGTGGCACAGTCCTGCTCGGCCCATCCGCCCCGAACGCAGGAGCAACACCACCCCATGCAGAAGAAGTGCACCCTCATCACCGCCGCCGCCGGCCTCGTGCTGGCGCTCGGCGCCCCCGTCGTCGGCTCGCTCCCGGCGATGGCAGCGACCGCCCCGACCTCGTCCGTCTCGGCCGCCGCGACCACGCCGGAGCTGGGCTCCGGCGGCCACGTGTTCGCCCACGGCATCGTCACCCTGACCTCCGCCGTGTACGACCAGGGGCGGATCTCCGTCGAAGGCGTGATCACCGAGCGCGTCCGCGATGTCCAGATCGCTGCCGGCCACGGCTACCAGGCAGGCAAGGTCGGTGCCGGCGGCCACTTCTCGGCGTCCGTCGCGTCCGATTCCCCGAGCTTCGAGCTGCGGTTCGGTACGAAGGTCAACTCGTACAACTTCGCCACGGTCGAGTCCGTGCTCTGGTCCGCCGTCGCGCCGGGCACGCCGCCCGAGACGCCGGGGCCGCGTCCCACCCTCACCCCGCTGCCGGTGCCGGCGGACCCGAACCCCGCGCCGGAGCCCCAGCCGCAGCCCGAGCAGGACGCGAAGCAGCCGGGGATGCCGAACGTCCTCAGCGTGACCGGGACCGAGGCTGGTTGGACGAACGACTTCGAGACCGGCGCGGTCGAGTCGCTCTTCACCGCGTACGACCACGCCCGCCGCGAGGCCACGGTCACCCGTCCGACCGACGGCACGCTCCACGTCCAGCAGTCCTCTGACGGTGTGACCTTCACCGATCGAGCGACCTACACGGCAGGTGGTGGCATCGGGAAGTTCACCGACATCGACGTGACCCTGCCCGCGGGCCACGACTACCTCGAGTACAAGATGTGGGTCGAGGACTCGTCCGGCCGGAAGTCGGAGGCGCAGAAGTTCTTCGTCCAGGAGTTCCCGGCGCGCAACTGAACCACGGCACGATGAGCAGGCGGTCCCACTTGGGGCCGCCTGCTCTCGTCATGTCGGGTGCTCAGGCGCCGCCGAAGCGCTCCGCCCGGACCTCGGTGACGTCGTGCCCGAGCTCGCCGAGCCAGCGCAGCACCTGTTCCACGAACGGCGTCGATCCGCAGACGTAGACCAGGGCCCCGGCCTCGGGCGGCAGGACCGACGCGGCGAGCCGGTCGCGCGTGAGACGTCCGGCGGGCGTCTCGGCCCCGGGCGGGCTCTGGCGGCTGTACACGACCTCGAGCGTGAACGGCGCGCGGTCCGCCAGGGCGAGCGCCGCGTCGAGTTCAGCGCGGAAGAAGACGTCTTCGGGCGTCCGGACGGCGTAGAGCATCCGGAACGGCGACGGGTCGGCTGCCTCGGCGTGCGCGGTGACCATCGGCAGCAGCGGTACGACGCCCGAACCACCGGCGATCAGCTGCACGGGCCTGGGGCGCTCCGCCGACACGTCCGGGCGCCAGACGAACCAGCCGCCGAGCGGGCCGTGCACCTCGAGCGAGTCACCGACCTCGACGGCGTCGACCAGGAACGGGGAGACCTCGCCGTCCTCGACCCGGTCCACCGCGAGGGTGATCCGGGTGCCGTCCCCGGCGGAGGCGATCGAGTACGACCGGGTGGCCTGGTAGCCGTCCTCGGCCGTCAGACGCAGGTCCAGGTGCTGCCCGGGGTCGTTGCCCGGCCAGGTCGGCACGTCGAGGACCAGTCGGCCGGCGTTCGGCGTCTCGGGGGCGACCGCCACGACCGTGGCGTCGTGCCACGCGGGACGGCGGAGCGGCCGGACCGGCGCAGTGGGCAGGCTCACCAGTACCGCTCTTCCTTCCACGGGTCGCCGTGCATGTTGTAGCCCGCGTTCTCCCAGAACCCCGGCTCGTCCTCGGCGTGCATCACGATGCCGCGCACCCACTTCGCGCTCTTCCAGAAGTACAGGTGCGGGACGAGCAGTCGTGCGGGGCCGCCGTGCTCCGGGGTCAGGGGCTCACCGTCCGCCTCGAACGCGATCCAGGCCTGCCCCTCGAGCAGCTCGTCGAGCGGGACGTTCGTGGTGTACCCGCCGAAGCTGTGCACCATGCAGAAGTCGAGCGCGGTCTCGACCTCGGCGAACAGCTTGTCGAGCGGGACACCGCGCCAGCCCATGCCGAGCTTCGTCCAGTGCGTGACGCAGTGGATGTCGACGGTGATGTCCTCGAGCCCGAGCGCCCGCACCTCGTCCCAGGTCCACGAGTGCAGACCGGACTCGGTGCGGATCGAGAAGCTCCACTCGGACGGCTCGATCTCCGGCGTGGCACCGGCGGACAGCACCGGCCAGTCGTGCACCAGGGTCTGCCCGGGCGGGACCTTGCTGTCGTCGACGTCACGGCGGCGTCCGCCGAACCCGCGGGTGAAGCTGGCCATCGTGTCCTCGTCCCTGTCGTCGCCGGCGCCGAGACCGCCGCCCTCTCGATCCTGCCACGGCAGCGGTGGTGACCGCCGCCAGGACCGCCAGGACCGCCAGGACAGCCAGGACAGCCAGCATCGACGCGACTGCCGTGACCGGCCGTCCGACTCAGCCGGCCGGGGTGACCAGGCCGGACTCGTACGCCAGCACCACGGCGTGCACACGGTCCCGCAGCTGCAGCTTCGCCAGCACCCGGCCGACGTGGGTCTTGACGGTCTGCTCGGCGATGAACAGCTCGCGGCCGATCTCCCCGTTGGAGCGTCCCCGCGCCATGAGCATGAAGACGTCCCGCTCCCGGTCGGTGAGGACGGTGAGGACGTCCGCGGCCGGCGCGGCGGGTCGGGGCGCGGCGATGAACGCCTCGACCAGGTGGCGGGTGACCCGGGGCGCGAGCAGGGCGTCCCCGGCGGCGATGGTCCGCACGGCGGCGATCAGGTCCTCGGCCCCGGCGTCCTTGAGCAGGAAGCCGCTGGCCCCGGCCCGCAGCGCGTCGAACACGTAGTCGTCGATGTCGAACGTCGTCAGCATGAGGACACGGACCGGCCGTGCACCCGGCGCCGCGGTGAGGCGTCGTGTCGCCTCGATGCCGTCGAGCACCGGCATCCGGACGTCCATCAGCACGACGTCGGGTTCCAGGTCGATGCCGAGCGCGACGGCCTCGGCACCGTCGCCGGCCTCCGCGACGACCTCGAGGTCGGGCTGCGAGCCGAGGATCGCGACGAGTCCCATGCGGAACACGGCCTGGTCGTCGACGACGAGCACTCGGGTCATCGGGGGTCTCCGTCCGGATGGTGGGGCAGGGTCGCGGCGACGCGGAAGCCGCCGTCGGTGGTGCGTCCCGTGTCGAGTGAGCCGTCGAGCGCGGCGACGCGGGAGCGCATGCCGGCGAGGCCGTACCCGCCGTCGTCGGCCGGCGGTGGGGGAGCGAGGGGCGCCTCGGCGTTCGTCACGGTCACCTCGACGGCGGCGTCCGACACCCGGACGGCCACCGTGGTGTCGGCTCCGGGGGCGTGACGGACGACGTTGCCGAGCGCCTCCTGCACGATGCGGTACACGGTGAGCTGCGTGACCCGGCCGACCGTGTCGTCGACTGCGGAGTCCGCTGCGCCGAGGACGTCCAGCGTGACCGTGAGCCCCGCCGCCCGCGTCGACGCGACGAGCGCCGGCAGGTCCGACAGCCCGGGCTGGGGGGCACGCTCGGCGTCCTCCTCGCCGCGGAGGGTGCCGAGCAGCTGCCGCATCTCCCGCAGCGCGGTGCGGGAGGTCTCGGCGATCGTCCGGAACTCCGCTCGTGCCGCCGGGGGCAGGTCCGCCACCCGGTAGGGCGCGGACTCGGCCTGCATGTGCACGACCGACATGCTGTGCGCGACGACGTCGTGCAGCTCCCGGGCGATGCGGGCACGCTCCTCGACCGCACGGCGGGCACCGGCCTGCTGCTCGGCGTCCTGGCGCGCGGCCACGAGCTCGGCGCCGACGCTCCGGCGCTGCCCGAGCAGGACCGCGGCGGTCCCGATGAGCAGCCCGCTGCCGGACGAGACGACGAGCGTGCTCACCCAGACCTCCGGTTCGGCCCAGCGGGCGGGGGTCGCGGCGACGAGCACCAGGGTCAGGACGGTCGACGCACCCCAGGCTACGGCGGTGGTCCGCCACCCGGTCCGGAGCCCGAGGACGACGAGCAACACGGCCAGGCCGATCATCGCGGTCACGGGCAGCGGCCACGGTCCGACCCGGCCGGGGGCGGTCAGGACGCCGAGTCCGGCGAGGGCGAGCAGGTGGACGGCCGTCGCCGAGCGCGGCCGAGCCGGTGCGACCAGGAGCGTCGCGCTGAGCACGGCGGTCACCAGGAGCGCCAGCGGGACGGGGACGCCGTGCACGACGGCCGCGACCGGCGCACCGACCGCCAGCAGGGTGACGGCGGCGACGACGAGGGAACCGCGGGTGAGGACGACCGACCGGGAGGCCCGCAGCCGCGTCCCGGGGACTGTCCGGGCCGGGGTCCGGGCCGGGCTCTGGTCCGCGGCGCTCCTGCTGGTGCGGTCGGTCACGGTCGGGCGGTCTCTCCGGTGGTGAGGGGGCAGGGGGCGGTGCGCGGGGGCGTCGCGGCCCGACTGGTGCGGACCGGACGGCCCGTTGCGGGGGTGGGGCGTGCCTCCCGGTCGGTGACCGTGGCGGCGTCGGGGCTCGTGACGGTGCCGGTGGCGGCGGCACGTGCGTCCCGCCTGCGCTGGAGCCTACCGAGCACCCGGTCCACCACCAGGCCGAGGCCGCCGGCGACGACCATCGAGACCGCGGCCGCGACGAGCGGCTCGTGCAGGAACGACGAGGTGGCGAGCGCGATGCCGATCGAGGTGGCACTCCAGGCGACGCCCGCCACCGCACTGATGCCGAGGAACCGTCGGTAGGGGAGCCCCGTGGCACCGGCGGTCATGTTCACCGCGACGCGTCCGACCGGGATGTACCGCCCGATCAGGATGAGGCTGGCGGACCGGCGCTGCATCTGCCGCTCGGCGAACGCGAACGCCGCCGCGATCCGGGGCCGGCGGGCGTTCCGGAGCCGCTTGAGTCCGACGCGTCGGCCGATCGCGTAGGCGATCGAGTCGCCGGCGATCGCACCGAGGGCAGCGGCGCCGAGCACCACGGCCAGGACCGGTTGTCCGGAGGTCGCGGCCACCGCGGCGACGGCGACGAGGGCCGTCTCGCTCGGCACCGGCGGGAAGAACCCGTCGACCAGGCAGAGGACGAACAGGACGAGGTAGACGAGCGGCGATGACGCCAGGTCGACGACGAAGGGGGTGATCTGGTCGAACACGGGTGTCGCTCCTCCCGTCGGCGGACCTCGCCGACGGGTACGACGCTACGGAGCGACGGGCGTCCTGCCATCCCGCTGGGGTCGCGTCCGACCCCCTACCGCGGTATGACCCGTCGCGGTCGGTACTACCGGTGCTCGTGCTCGTGCTCGTGCTGGTGCGCGTCGTGCGTCTCGTGCGTCTCGTGCGCGAAGACGACGTCCGGAGCGTCGACCGAGCGGTCGGTCACGGTCGTCGGTGCCTCGAGGTGCACGGCTCCCGAGGGGACGATGCCGACGCCGCCGAACCGCTCCATCACGAGCCACTGCGCGACGACGTCCTCGCCGGCGTGCCCGGTCGGCAGCGACTCCCAGAAGCGGAAGCCACCGACGGCCTCGAGTGCGGCGCGGTCGTACATCGCGCAGGCCCCGACCCAGGCGACCCGGTAGGGCAACCAGCCGCCCGGTTCGACGTCGAGCTCGGCGGCGACGTGCACGAGGTTCGCGGCGTTGTGCAGCGACCAGCGGTCGAAGCCCGGGGTGCCCCGACGGACCACCTCGGGGACGACCGGGCCGTCCCAGAGCGTGAACGGCTCGGTCTCGTGCGGACGGCGGTCCTGCAGGTAGGACAGACCCTGGACGGCGCTGCCGACGAAGCCGGTGTCGAGCGACCGCAGGGCGTCGAGCATCCGCTGCACGGAACCGGGCTCCAGCCACACGTCGTCGTCGAGGAACAGCACGGCGTCGGCGTGGGCGTGGTCGAGCAGGAACTGCCGGTGCTCGGCGAGGCCACGCCGTTCCGGGTGGGTGAGCAGCGTGACGGGGCGGCCCTGGGCCTCCAGGACGCGCACCATCGCGGCGACCGCCGGACGCTCGGCGACGTCACCGGTCTCGGACTGGTCGCTGAGGACCAGGCGGAAGGCGACGTCGGTCTGGGCGGCGAGCCCGGCGAGGGTCGCGGCGAGCTCGGCGGTCCGACCCACTGTCGGGACGAGGACGTCGACGTCGACGGAGGCGCTCTCGGTCGGTGTCACCTCGGCCGGACGACCCCACTCGCCGGACCACCGCGCGCCCCGTGTCATGCGTCCCCTGGCCCGGCCGGAGCGGGGTCGGCCGCCGGGGCAACCGGAGCGGTCCCGTTGCCGGCGGCCGTCTCGCGGATCCGACGGACCACCGCGCTCGTGGAGTGCTCGGCCACGTAGTCGACCATCACGACCTCGCCGCCGTGCGCGCGGACCACCTCGGTCTCGCTCAGCATCTCGGGGGAGTAGTCCCCGCCCTTGACGTAGACGTCGGGGCGGATGCGCTCGATGAGCGGGATGGGGGTGTCGGTCGCGAACACCGTCACCAGGTCGACGCAGGCCAGGGCGGCGAGCACGCCGGCGCGGTCCTCGGCGGTGTTGATCGGCCGCTCGGGTCCCTTGAGACGGCGGACCGAGTCGTCGTCGTTCAGCGCGACGACGAGCAGGTCGCCGAGCTCGCTGGCCTGCCGCAGGTACGTCGTGTGTCCGCGGTGGACGACGTCGAAGCAGCCGTTCGTGAAGACGATGCGACGACCGGCACGACGGGCCTCGTCCACCGCGTCGGCGAGCTGGTCGTGGTCGACGACGGTCTCGGCGGGGGCGGACACCGACGCCACGAGGGCGTCGGCGGTGCACACGGAGGTCCCGGCCTCACGCACGACGACGTCGGCGGCGGCCTGCGCGAACGAGACGGCGTCGCGCACCGGAGTGCCCACGGCGAGGGCGACCGAGGCGGCGGCACAGAACGTGTCGCCGGCGCCGGAGGCCTGCTGCTCGGACGCCGGGGTGGCACGGGTGCGGTGCACGTCGGTGGCCGGGACCGCGCCGTCCTCCAGCAGGACGGTGCCGTTCCGGTCGAGCGTGACGACGGCGTTCCGGGCGCCGGTGACCGCGAGGACCTCGTCGCGGGCGGCCACCACGGTGCCGGCACGCTCGGCGCCCTGTCCGAGGTCGCAGCCGAGCAGTGCGGCGGCCTCGCCCGCGTTCGGGGTGACGAGGTCGGGGTGCAGGGCGCTCCAGCGGGTGAGGTCGTGCGCATCGACGACGACGGTGGTGGGGCGGTCCTGTTCGAGCACCGGCACGATCGCGGTCGCGTCGACCCCGAGGTCGTAGTCGCAGACCACGACGGCGTCGGCCCGCACGTCCGTCGGGGCCGAGGACCCGGCCGTGCTCGGCGCGTGGCCCTGCGAGGGCGCGTGGGCCTGCACGGCAGCGGCGGTCGCCTCGGCGAGCAGCGCGGTGTCCGCGGCACTCGGCGGGCCGGCCAGGTCGTCGACCCGGACGACCACGCGGTCCCCGCCCACGATCCGGTCCTTGCTCGTCGTCGTCGCTCCCGGCACGGCCACGAGCCAGCGGGTGTCGACCCCGGCGGCCTCCAGGCGGTCACGGAGCACCCGGCCGGTCTCGTCGTCACCGATCAGCGCGACCATCCGGACGTGGGCACCCAGGGCCCGGGCGTTCACGGCGGTGTTGGCCGCGCCTCCCGGGACGGCGATCGTCTCGGTGACCCGGACGACGGGCGCGGGGGCTTCACGGGAGACCCGTTCGGCCGCGCCGACCGTCCAGCGGTCGAGGATCACGTCGCCGACCACGACGACGACCGGCTCGGCCGCGGCTACGGAGTCCGCGACCCGGCGGACCATCCGGACGTCGGCGGTCATCGGACGTCCTCGGCGGTCGCGGTGTCGGTGCCGTGGCTGCCGGCGGTGGCTGGGTCGACGGCGCTGCTGCCCGCGGCGGTGGCCGTGGCGCGGCGCGGGGCGGCCTCGAGGTGCACGACGGTGGTCGTCGTCATCTCGTCGAGCAGGTGCGGGCCGTAGCCGAAGCCGGAGCCCGACGCGCCGCGCGGCTCCGCGCTGCCGCCGGGCGCGCCGCCGAACACGGCGTTGATCTTCACGGTGCCGACCGGCAGCTCGGCGGCGGCCTGCAGTGCCGTCGCGGTGTCGCCGGTCAGGACGGTCGCGGCCAGGCCGTAGCGGTCCTCCGCGGCGAGACGCAGGCCCTCGGCCATGTCCTCGACGATGCGGATCGGGGCGACCGGACCGAAGGTCTCCTCGGTGAGGACGAGCATGTCGTCGGTGCAGCCGGTGAGCACGGTGGCGGGGTAGAAGGTGCCGGCGCCCGCGGGCACGGTGCCGCCGGTCAGCACCTGGGCGCCCGCGGTGACGGCCTGGTCGACGTGCTGCTGCACCGTCGCACGGAGCCGCTCGTCCACCAGGGGACCGAACTCCGCTGCGGCGGCCGCGGTCTTCCGCTCGGCGGCGCGCACGAGGGCCGCGGTGAACTCCTCGGCGGCGTCGCGGTGCACGTAGACGCGCTCGACGCTCGTGCAGATCTGCCCGGTGTTCGCGAACGCGCCGAGGGCGACCTGTTCGGCGGCCCAGACGGGGTCGACGTCGGCGTCCACGACGGCTGCGTCGTTGCCGCCGTTCTCGCGGATGACGTGCGCGCGGGTGCGGAGTGCGGCCTCGGCGAGACGGTCACCCGTCGCGGTCGAGCCGACGTGCGCGTAGACCGCGATGCCGTCCTCGGCCAGGAGCTGTTCGCCCGTCGTGGCGTCGCCGTCGACCCCGACGAGCACGCCCTCGGGCAGTTCGGCGGCGAGCAGGCGGTTCAGCAGGGCGATCGTGCCCGGGCTCCGCTCGCTGCCCTTGTGGACGACGGTGTTGCCGGCCGCGATCGCCGCGCCGAGGATCCCGCACGCCACGGCCACCGGGTCGTTCCACGGGGTCAGCGCGAGGACGACGCCCCGGGGGTGCGGGACCGCGAAGTCGGCGGCGCCGTGGTTGCCGCGCAGCGCCTCACCGCGGTGCAGGGGGCCGAGCTCGGCGTACTGGATGAGCGTGTTGATGCCCGCCTCGACCCCGCCGAGGGCGTCGCCCGGCACCTTGCCGGTCTCGCGGGTGTTCATCGCCGCGAGCTCGTCGGCGTGGTCCCGCAGCCGCTCGGCCGCGGCGCGGAGGAGCGCCCCACGCTCGCCGGGAGCCGTCCGCGCCCACCCGGTCGCCGCTGCCCGGGCCCGCGCGACGGCGTCACGCACCTCGTCCGCCGTGCTGCGACGGGTCTCCGAGGCCACCTCACCGGTCACGGGGTCGAGCACCGTGATCGTGTCCGCGGACGAGTCGTCCGACGACGGAGCGGTGGTGGTGGGGGCATCGAGCGTCATGTGCGTCCTTCTCGTCGTGGTCCGGTCGCGTGCACCGGGGCTCCCCACGCTGCACTGCTGCTGCTGTGCACGCCCACGGGGTCCGTCGTGGTGTCCACGGGGCGCAGCAGCACCGGTCGATCGGCACCCGCACGGCTGCCCGTCGGTAGGAACGAAGGGACGTGCGACGGACTCCCGGGGCACGTCGGACACCGAGGAGGACGACAGGCGTGGTGCAGATCGGACGTGGCGGCGAACGGTTCGAGGGGGTCCGTGAGATCGCGGTCCTCCGGGGTGGGGGACTCGGAGACCTGATGTTCGCGATGCCGGCGATCGAGGCCCTGGCGGCCGCGTACCCGGAGGCCCGGATCACCCTGCTCGGGACGCCGATGGCCCGCGTGCTGCTGGCCGGCCGCACCGACGCCGTGCACGCCGTCGAGGAGCTCCCCTTGTCGCCCGGGGTCCGCGACGGTGGCGAGGGCGCCCCCGACCTGGACGACTTCTTCGCCCGCCTGCACGGCCGGTTCGACCTGGCGGTGCAGCTGCACGGGGGCGGTCGGAACTCGAACCCGTTCCTGCTCCGGCTCGGCGCGGCGCACTCGGTCGGCACCGCCACCGAGGACGCCGTCCCCACCGAGCGCTGGGTCCGCTACGTCTACTACCAGCACGAGGTGCTCCGGGCGCTCGAGGTCGTCGGGCTCGCCGGCGCGGAACCGGTCACACTCGACCCCCGCCTCACGGTCACCGACGACGAGCGGGCGGCGGTCCGACAGCGCCTCGGCGTCACCGGGCGTCTCGTCGCGATGCACCCCGGCGCCACCGACCCCCGCCGCCGCTGGAGCCCGGACCGGTTCGCCGCCGTCGCGGTCGCCAGGC
The DNA here is from genome assembly GCF_034045095.1 of Curtobacterium sp. CFBP9011. Taxonomy (NCBI): domain Bacteria; kingdom Bacillati; phylum Actinomycetota; class Actinomycetes; order Micrococcales; family Microbacteriaceae; genus Curtobacterium; species Curtobacterium sp. CFBP9011. The sequence goes on along the minus strand of NZ_JAXCWN010000002.1, from coordinate 445,145 downwards.
TCGAGGCGGGCGACGACGTCGTGCTGGTCGGGGACGACTCGGACCGGCCGGCCGCGACCGCGATCCGGGCGTCCGTCGCCGAGGCCGTCGGCCCCGATGCCGCCCGACGGCTGCACGACCTCACCGGCACCCTGCCGCTGGTGGAGTTGCCCGCCGTGCTCGGTGCCGCCCACGTGATGGTCGGCGACGACTCCGGCCCGCGGCACCTCGCCGTCGCCGTCGGCACGCCCACCGTCGGCGTGTTCTGGTTCGGCAACGTCATCAACGCCGGCCCCCTGGACCGCGGACGGCACCGCGTCCTCATGAGCTTCGTCACGCGCTGCCCAGTGTGCGGGGTCGACGTCACCCAGGTGGGCTGGACCGCGGAACGCTGCGAGCACGACCCGTCCTTCGTCGACGAGATCACCCCGGACCGGGTCCTGGCGGACGTCGAGGACCTGCTCGCCACCAACTGACGGCGGTGCGCCGGTCCGTCGGGGCCGGCGCGGGCCTCCCGGGGTCGCACGACGTGCCGTGCGCGCATCGCCGAGGTCGCAGGACCGGCTGCCGGGCAGCCCACCAGGCGGCACTTCGTGCGACCTCGCGGCGGGTCGGTGGGCCGGCGGCGGCCGGCCCGCAGACGGACGGGAGGCCCGGTACCAGCTGGTACCGGGCCTCCCGTCCGTCAGGTGCGCGCGCCGGGCGCGGGCGCGGTCAGGGCCAGCTGGGCTCCGTCGCCGGCATGATCGACAGCTCGCGGATCTCGCACCCGGCCGGCTGCGAGAGGGCGAAGATGATCGAGTTCGCGACGTACTCCGGCTCGATGAGCTGCGCGTCCGGACCCGGCTTGTACTGCTCGGTGCGGTCGGCGAAGAAGTTCGTCCGCATGCCCGCGGGGATCACGTTGGTGACACCGACACGGCCGGCGGTCTCGGCGGCGAGGGCCTGCGAGAACCCGCGGACACCGAACTTCGACGCCGAGTACGCGGTGCCGTGGCCGACGCCGCGCAGGGCGAGGGACGACGAGATCGTGACGACGCGGCCGTGCGTGGCCTCGAGCGCGGGGAGCGCGGCGCGGACGGTCGACGCGGTGCCGATGAGGTTGACGCCGACGATCTTCTCCCAGTTGCCGGACGAGATGGCGTCGATCGGGGCGGGGGTGTCGATGCCCGCGGCGGTGACGACGGCATCCAGGCCACCGTGGCGCTCGACCGCCTCGCGGACGGCCTGCTCGACGGCGTCGGTGTCCGAGACGTCGACGGCGACCGCGTCGACGCCTTCGGGGACGGCGTCGATGCGCAGGTCGAGGACGATCGGGGTGCCGCCGGCCTCGGTGACGGCGGCCACGACGGCTGCGCCGAGTCCGGAGGCGCCGCCGGTGACGAGGACGCGGCCGATGGGGGTGGTGGGGACGGGCATGGATGTCCTTTGCGATCTGGTGCTGTGGTGAGGAGGGAAGACGGGGTGCGGCTCAGCCGACGCGTTCGATGGCGGCGGCGAGCCGGGTGGTGGAGCGGCCCGGGTGGAACGGCACCGTGACGACCCGGCCGCCCCACTCGGCGAGGGTCACGGACTCGGGCAGTTCGTCGGCGGTGTAGTCGCCGCCCTTCGCCCAGACGTCCGGACGGAAGCGGCGGAGCGCCTCGTCGGGGGTGGACTCGTCGAACACCACCACGGCGTCGACGCAGTCCAGGGCGAGCAGGAGCTCGACGCGGTCGTCCTGGCCCATGATCGGCCGGTCCGGACCCTTCAGCCCGCGGACGGACTCGTCCGAGTTCAGGCAGACGACCAGGCAGTCGCCGAGCGCCCGCGCTGCGGACAGGGTGCGCGCGTGGCCGGCATGCAGCAGGTCGAAGCACCCGCCGGTGGCGACGACCACGCCGCCGGCGGCGCGGACCTCGTGCACGACGCGCAGCGCGTCGCGGTCGGCGCCGGGCACGGCGATCGGTGCGGGCGGGGCTCCCTCGACGAGCGAGGCGACGCCGCCGGCGGCGAGGTACGCGGACGCGGCCTCGACCCCCGCGGTGACGGCGTCGGCGATCTCCGCCCCGGACGCCAGCGCGACGGCGACGCCCGCGGCGAGCCGGTCGCCGGCACCGCAGGGGTCACCGGCGGTGACGGACGGCGCCGGGACGAAGCGGGAGTCGGCTCCACGAGGGGTGCGGCTGCCGACCAGGGCGCCGCGATCGCCCATCGTGACGGCGACGGCCTGGACGTCCCAGCGGGCGACCAGGTCCGCGGCGGCGTCGGTGGCGAAGGCGACACCGCTGCCGACGATGCCGGTGAAGCGGTGGGCCTCGCTGGCGTTCGGCGTCGCGACGGTGGTGCCGGCGACCGGCGTGGCGCCCTTCGGGTGCGGGTCCCAGACGACCGGGGTGTGCGCGACGACGGCGTGCAGCGCGGCGCGCATCTCGGCGGCCTCGGTGAGCCCCCGGCCGTAGTCAGCGACGATCACCGCGTCGGCGCCGTCCAGGGCGTCGTGCATCGCGGACGTCACGGCGGGGACCGGCGGGGTGTCGCAGCCCTCGTCGATCCGGACCAGGGCGTGCTCGCCGACGCGGACCCGGGTCTTCACCGGGGTCGGTGCGCCGGAGGGCCCGTCGACGATCCGGACGCCGGGGAGCAGCGATCGGAGCTGGTCGGCCGGCGCGTCGTCGCCGAGGACGGTGACGAGCGTGACGTCGTGGCCGTCCTTCGCGAGCATCGTCGCGACGAGGCCGGCACCACCGGCACGACGCTGGTCCGAGCGGACGTCGACGACGGGCACCGGGGCGTCCGGGCTGAGCCGGTCGCTGGTGCCGCTGACGTCGACGTCGAGCAGGGTGTCGCCGACGACGACGATGCGGAGCTGGCGGTCGGTCATCGGGTGCCTCCACGGCGGAGGGCGGGCTCCATGGCCCGGCAGAGGGCGTGCACGAGGACGAGTTGGGCCTCCTGCACGTTGGCGGACGGCCCGTCGATGGCGATGACGTCGTCCACGACGCTCGCGAGTGGGTTCGGCAGCGCACCGGTCATCGCGATCGACCGGGCTCCGGCGTCACGGGCGGCGGCTGCGGCGGCGAGCAGGTTCGCGCTCCTGCCGCTGGTGCTGAGCAGGACGACGACGTCACCGGCGCGGGCGTGGGCGCGGACCTGGCGGGCGAAGACCTCCTCGAAGCCGTAGTCGTTGCCGATCGCGGTGACGGCGGAGGACTCGGCGTGCAGCGAGATCGCCGAGTACGCCGGCCGGTCCCCGTCGAAGCGGCCGGTCAGCTCCGAGGTCAGGTGCTGCGCCTCGGCCGCGGAACCGCCGTTGCCCGCGGCCAGCAGGCGACGTCCGGCGACCAGGCGCCCCGCGATGTCGTCGGCCCAGGCGGCGATGTGGTCGCCGTGGTCGACGAGGGACGCGATCACCGGCACGGACGCGGCGATGTGGTCGAGCACCGTGCGGGTGCTGGTCGGGGTCTCGGTCGTGCCGATCCCGGTCTGCTCGATGGTCATCGGGCGTTCCTCTCGGTGATGGGGAGCGGGGCGTCGGCCAGCTGCTCCTCGGCGGGGCGGACGGAGTCCGGGATGCGGGTGGTGGCGACGTCGGTGCCGCTGGCCGGGCGGACCGGTCGGCCCCGGCCGCCGGCGACCAGCCGGTCGTAGACGCGTTCGGTGTCGGTGGCGACCTTCTGCCAGGTGTAGCGGGACTCGGCACGGCGGCGACCGGCGCGACCGTAGGCGGCACGGCGCTCGGGGTCGTCGAGCAGCCCGCCGAGCGCGGTGGCCAGGCCGTCCTCGTCGCGCGGTTCGACGTGCAGCCCGGTGGCGTCCTCGACGACCGTGTCGATGAGTCCGCCGACGCGGGAGGCGACCACGGGGACACCGCAGGCCATCGCCTCGAGCGGGACGATGCCGAACGGCTCGTACCAGGGCGCGCACACGACGACGTCCGCGCTCCGGTACACCGCGCCCATGGCCTCCTGGGCGAGCTGCCCGCGGAACGAGACGTGGTCACGGATGCCGAGGTCGCGGGCCAGCGCGTCCAGGCGCTGGTACTCCGGGTCGTCCGGCAGGTCGGCGCCCGCGGTGCCGGCACCGCCGACGATGACGAGTTCGACGTCGCGACCGGCCGCGACGAGCTGGGCGACGGCGGCGATGGTCGTGCCGACGCCCTTCCGCTGCACCAGGCGCGAGGCGGTGAGCACCCGGAAGGTCCGCCCGCGTTCCTCGACGGGGCCGTCCGGTCGGAACAGCTCGACGTCGACGCCGCAGGGGACGACGGAGATGGAGCGGAGCGGGACGCCGAGGCTCTTCAGCTCGAACGCCTCGTCGGAGCAGGTGGCGACGACCTGGTCGGCACTCCGCCCGACGGCGGGCTCCAGCCACTCGCGCTCGGCCGGGCTGGTGTCGGCCGTGCCCTGGTGGCGACGCTTCACGACACCGAGCGCGTGGAAGGTCTGCACGACGGGGATGCGGGTGCCACCGGTCCGCACCTGGACCTGGTTCACGGCGTCGACGGTCGCGTGGCCGGACATCCAGAAGTGCCCGTGCACGACGTCGGGTCGGTCGACGAACCACTCCGACGCCAGCACCTGCGCGAACGTGCCCATGTAGGGGAGTAGGTCGTCCTTCGGGACGTGCCGCGCGGGACCGGCGTCGACGTGGACGACGTCGACACCCGGCCGCAGCGGCACGCGGACCGGCAGCGAGGCGTCGTCTCGACGCGTGTAGACGGTGACGGTGTGTCCGCGGTCGGCCAGGGCGGCGGACAGCGCGGCCACGTGGACGTTCTGACCACCGGCGTCGACGCCGCCGAGGGTCGCGAGCGGGCTCGCGTGTTCCGAGACCATGGCGATCTCCATCAGTTGCTCCTTCCCTGCGGTGCCGCAGCACCCGCACCGGCGGTCGCCGTGCCGGTCCGCGACCGGTGGCGCGACCGCACGTCGTCCAGCAGCTCGTCCCAGTCGGCGAGGAACCGGGGCAGCGCGTGCCGCGCGAGCACGGCCTCCCGGGCGACGAGGCCGCGTCGGCGTGCTTCGTCCGGGTCGTCGAGCAGCGTCCGGGAGGCCCGCACCAGCTCCTCGACGTCGGTCCCGATCGCGCCGGCCTCCGCGGGCACGGTCCGGGCGGCGTCGGTCGTGGCGAGGACGAGCACCGGCATCGCCATGTGCATCGACTCGATGAGCGAGAGTCCGAGGGAGGTCCACCGGTTGGCGTGCACGTAGGCCCGGCGCTGCGCGAGGGCCGCGTGCATCGGGTCCGGCTTGACGTCGCCCATGCCGACCAGCAGGTCGCCGTGGCCGAGCCCGGCGAGCTTCTCGGTGCCCATCCCGAAGACGTCGACCGGGGCGACGGCGCCGAAGCGGGGGAGCAGGTCTGTCCCGACGACGCGGTTCCGTCGGACGGGTTCGTTGATGACGGCGCCGAACCGCTCGAGCTCGCCGGTGTAGAGCGGGCCGGGGTCGACGACACCGTGCTCGACGACGGTCGTCCGGGTGGAGCCGCAGTCCCACATCAGGGCGTTCCAGTGCGTGACGTGCGCGATGGTCACGTCGTCGCGGTCCCGAAAGGGGTGCAGGCTGTCCGGCACGTCGATGCGCGGGGCGTTGTGCTCGACGAAGACGACGGGCACGTCACGACCGTCGAGCAGTTCGCGGGCGACCTCGAGTTCCTCGGGCCGCTGCAGGACGACCAGGTCCACCTCGGCGTCGGCGACGTCCTCGGGTGCGATCTCGACGGCGTTCGTACCCCAGCTCCGGCCACCACGACCGAGGCCCCAGCCGTCTCGGGCGGGGGTCGTGGGGATGAGGTACTCGTGCGGGCCGCGGACGAATGCGTCCATCCAGCCGCCGTGCACGTGCCACACGAGGATCCGCATGCACTGCCTTTCGGTCGCTGTCGATCAGGAGGATGAGAAGGAGAAGGAGAAGCAGTGCCGCACGCTACGCACGGGCTTCTGGCGCTCCTCGCAGGGAGTCGTCGTTCGTCCGCAGAGCGCATCCGACGAGCCGTTCGTGTGCCGCGAGGACCTCTTCGACGCTCACGCCGGACAGGCACGGGTGGCCCGGGACGGGACACTCGCGGGCGCGGGAGAGACGGCAGGGGGCGTCCTGGTCGCCGAGCAGTTCGACGTGCTCGGCGTACGGCGCCCACTTCACGGCGGGCACCACAGGAGAGAACAGCGAGACGATCCGGGCACCGACGGCCGCGGCCAGGTGGGCGGGACCGGTGTTGCCGACGACGACGACCTCCGCGCCGGCCAGGACCTCCGCCAGCACGGCCGGGCTGGTCCGACCACCCAGGTCGATGCCGGTGGTGCCGGCGACCTCGGCGGTGAGGCCCCGCTCGCCGGGCGACCCGGTGACGACCACGGGGATGCCGAGCCGGTCGTACGCGGCCACGAGGGCACGGTGGGCGGCGGGCGGCCAGGAGCGGGCCTCCACGCTGGCGCCCGGGTGCACGACCACGTACCGGTCGAGCGCGGCGACCTCGGCGGGGAGCACCGCGGAGTCGTCCGACCGGACACGGAGCCGGCCGTCGTCGCCGTCCGGCAGCGCGAAGCCCGCGGCGTCGGCGATGCGGAGGGCCCGTTCGGGTTCCGGGACGTCCTCGGGCAGGTCCTCGCCGGGCCGCAGCCGCACGTCGAGCAGGGACCCGGGGTGGTCGACCGAGGCGCCGGAGACCCGGGGGACCCCGGCGAGCCGCAGCAGCATCGCGAGGGGCAGTGGCGACTGGTGGAAGGACGTCAGCACGACGGCTTCGTCGGGACGCTCCTCGGCGACCAGTGCGCGGAACTCGGCGAGCACGGCGTCGTCGAGCGGGCGGACGGTCTCCGTCACCCAGGGCGCCGCCCAGACGCGGAGCGCGTCGACGCCGGGCAGGAGCGCCCCGGCCGGCGCACCCTGTGGGCCGCAGAGCAGCGTGACGTGGTCGGCGCCGGCGGCCACGGCGCGGACGGCGGGACCGGCGACCAGGACGTCCCCGAACGAGTCGAGTCGGGCGACCAGCACCCGGCGCCCGGCAGGTCCGCCCGCGGCCACCTGGTCGCTCATGCCGACGCCCCGGCAGCGCGCGCGACGACGAGCGCCACGGCTTCCCTGATCGAACCGGCGACGGTGGCGGCGGCCTCGACCTCGGCCGGCATCGTCCGCGCGGTCGGCACGAGGATCCCCTGCGCTCCCGCGGCGACCGCGGCACCGACGTCGGCGCCGATGTCGCCGATGACGACCAGGTCCGCGGCGTCCAGCCCGAGCCGGTCGGCGGCACGCAGCACCATGCCGGGTCGGGGCTTCCGGCAGGCGCAGTCGTCGCCGCGGTCGTGCGGGCAGACCTCCCACACGTCGAACGGGCCGACGAGCCCGTCGACGCGGGCGTTCGTCGCGTCGACCTGGTCGCGGGTCGCCAGGCCCTTGGCGATCGCGGACTGGTTCGTGACGACGCCGACGGCGAGACCCGCCGCGCGGGCCGCGGCGACCGCGTCGGCGGCACCGGGTACCGGCACCACCCGGTCGGGGTCGGCGTTGTAGGGGACGTCGACCACCAGGGTGTCGTCACGGTCGAAGAGGACTCCGCGGAGCGGACGGTCGGAGAGGGCCACACCTCTCTCTACCGGCCGGGCAGCGTCCCCGACCAGTCCGCACCCGGCCCGTGGCGCGCCGTGGACAAGCCGGTGCCGCCCGGCGGACGTCGCGGTGCCGGGCCGGTAGCGTCGGGCCACGTGACCGCCGTACCCACCCTGCCCCCGTCCGACGGCCGACCCGAGCTCGTCGTGCTCCGGGCGATCAAGCTCGGCGACCTGCTCGTCGCCGTCCCCGCGCTGCACGCCCTCCGCCGGGCGTTCCCCGGGCACCGCATCACGCTCGCGACGACCGCCTGGCTCGCCCCGGTCGTCGAGCTCGTCACCGACGTCGACGTGCACCTGGCCCAGCACGGCCTGGACCACCCGATCCAGGTGCCGACCGGCGTCGTCGACGTCGCCGTCAACCTGCACGGCGCCGGCCCCGAGTCGGGCGACCTCATCGACGCGCTGCAGGCCCGCCGGGTGATCGGTCACGGCGCACCCGACGGCCCGGAGTGGCAACACGACGTGCACGAGCGGGTCCGCTGGGCCGGCCTGATGACCGCGCACGGCATGCCCGCCGACCCTGACGACGTGTCGATCGCGGTCCCCGCCCTGCCCGCCGTGGTCGAGGGCGCGGCGGTCGTGCACGTCGGTGCCTTCCACGGTGCCCGGCACTGGCCGGTCGACCGTTTCGCCGACGTGGTGCGCGGTCTCGTCGCACGCGGTCACCACGTGGTCCTGACGGGAGGCGCGGACGACGTCGAGCGCGCGCTGGCCGTCGCCGAGTTGGCCGGCCTGGACGACTCGGCGGTCCTCGCCGGACGCCTGGACCTGCAGCCGTTCGCCGCCGTCGTGGCGGCTGCGAGCCTCCTGGTCACCGTCGACACGGGAGCCGCGCACCTGGCCTCCGCCTACGGCATCCCCTCGGTCGTCCTCTTCGGCCCGGCACCGCCCGAGTCCTGGGGTCCGCCCGCGTCCGGCCCGCACGTGGTGCTGACCGACGCCTCGGTCCGCCGCGGCGACGTGTTCGCCGAGGACCCGGACCCGGCGATCCTCGCGGTGAGCGCCGACGACGTCCTCACCGCGGTGGACGGACTCGGCGCCACGCCGGCCGTCCCCGCGCACGACGGCGACCGGTAGCGCGGCGCACAGCGCGAGTCGGTAGCGTCGATCCGACGGCACGGACAGTCCGGTCGTCGGAGGGAGTCGCCGTGTTCGAAGCAGCCAACATCCGGGACTGGATCGGCCTGCCGGTCGTCGACGGCAACGAGGACAAGATCGGCAACCTCGAGAGCATCTACTACGACACCGCGACGCAGCAGCCGGCGTTCGGCTCCGTGACCACCGGTGTCGTCGGCAAGAAGCTCGTGTTCGTGCCGCTCGTCGGCGCGACCGTCGCCCCGAAGCACCTGCTCGTGGCGTTCGACAAGAAGACCGTGAAGGACGCGCCGTCCATCGCGACCGACGGCGAGCTCGACGCCGCCACCGAGCCGGAGCTGTTCCAGCACTACGGCCTCGACTACCAGGCCGGTTCGGGCGGCGAGCGCCGTCTCGGTCGTCGCTGACACCTGACGACCACGCCGGCGTCGTCGCAGGACGGGTCGAGCGGGACCGGCTAGCCTGGTCCGCTCGACCCGACCCGAGCCTCCCGGAGCCCACCCTGCGCCGTCCGCCCTCCGCCCGCCAGCGAGCCACCCGCCTGCTGGGCGCGTTCGTCGCGTCCGCCGTGCTCGTCGGCACCGCCCTGGTCAGTGGGCCGTCCGGCGGGCCGCTCGCCCCGCCGTCGGCGGTCGCCGCCCCGCAGTGGCCGGTGCCCCAGCCGTTCCCGGTGACGGACGACCCGCCCGAGGCGCTGACGGACCTGCCGCGCGGCAGCGAGTACGTCGCGATGGGCGACTCGTACTCCGCCGGGTACGGCCTGGCGAACCCGACGGGTCTGCCGGTCGCCGCGTGTGCACAGTCGGGGCGGGACTACCCGCACCGGATCGCCGCGCGCTTCGGGTTGGCGCTGACGGACGTCACGTGCGCCGGCGCGACCAGCGAGGACGTCCGCGACCGCACGCAGTGGCGCGGGGCTCCGCCGCAGGTCGAGGCGCTCTCCGAGTCCACCCGGCTCGTCACCCTGACGATCGGGGGCAACGACGCCGACTTGTTCGGCACCGCGGCGTCGTGCATGGCGCTGTCGGCGTCCGGCCCGGTGTTCTCGGGCAAGAACGCGCCGTCGTGCCGGAGCACGCTCGACGTCGACGGGGTCGACACGCTGGGCGCGAAGATCGAGAGCCGCGTCGCCCTGGGCATCGCGGCGACGCTGGCCGACATCCGGCGTGCCGCCCCGAACGCGACCGTGCTGCTGCTCGGCTACCCGGCGATCTTCCCGGACGCGGAGCACACGCCGAAGCGGGGCTGTTTCCGGCCGGCCGTCGACTTCGGCACCCTCGCCGGGCGGTTCCCGACGGACACGTACCCGTTCACCGACACCGACGTCCGGTGGCTGCACGGCATCCAGGAGCAGCTCGACGAGGTCGGCCAGGACGCCGCCCGGGCCGCCGGCGTCCGCTTCGTCGACGTCTTCGCGGCGACGCAGGCGCACTCGGCGTGTGCCCGGTCCGGCGCCTACGTCTCCGGGGTGTCCCTCGACTCGTTCGGCGGGTTCAGCAGCATCGACCTCGAGCCCGGCGCGCTGCACCCGAACCCGGCCGGTGTCCGGTACCTGACACGGCAGCTCGACGCGGAGCTCCGCGACCTGCTCGGCTGACCGTCCGCGGTCCGGCGGGCCCTCGCTTCGGCAGCTCAGCCGCGCAGGGTCGCGGCCAACCGGTCCATCAGCGACGGCACGGTCGACAGGACCGCGATGTGCCCGTCGTGCGGTCGCTCCTCGTACGTCGCGTGCGGCACCGCCTCGGCCAAGGCCCGACCGTGCGCCACCGGCACGACCCGGTCGCGCGTGCCGTGCACCACGACGGTCGGGACCGTCACGGCTGACAGCGGGAAGCCCCAGTCCGTCACGAACGCCACGTCGTCGTCCGCACCGCCCTGGAGGCCCGCCCCACCCGCCGCCGTCGCGTCCCGTCCCAGGGCGGCCCAGTCGCCGTCGAGGGCGGCCCAGTCGGTGTCGACGAACTGGGACGGGTCGAAGTCGGCGGTCGCTGCCCAGGTGAGGCGTGCCTCCCGTCCGGCGGTCGCGGCGCGGAGCCCGCCGTCGTCGGCCATCCCGTCCCACCAGACCGGCGTGTCGACGGGGGCGGGGGAGGCGACGGTCGCGACCGCGGCGACCCGGTCGGGCAGCAGCGCCGCGGCGGCGAGTCTGCATGCGCCGGAGGGTAGTCTCCGGCCGTGCCCCCACGCTCCGCCGGACTCCTGCTGCACCGTGGCACCGGACCGTCGCTCGAGGTCGTCATCGCCCACATGGGTGGTCCGTTCTGGCGTCGGCGACCGCGTGCGTGGTCGATCCCGAAGGGCGAGCTCGAGGCGGGCGAGGACACCCTGGCGACGGCGCTCCGCGAGTTCGGCGAGGAGATCGGCACCCCCGCACCCGCGGGCACGCCCGAACTACTGGGGGACTTCCGGCAGGCGTCCGGCAAGGTCGTGACCGTCTGGACCCTCGCCGCACCGGGCTTCACCATCGAGGCCGTGCGGAGCAACACCGTGTCGCTGGAACTCCCGCGTGGATCCGGGCACGTCATCGAGGTGCCGGAGGTCGACGACGCCCGCTGGGTCGGTCTGGCCGAGGCCCGCCAGCTCGTCGTCGCGGGCCAGGTCGCGGCCCTGGACGCCCTGGCTGCCAGGATCTGAGGCCGACCCACCTGCCTTGACTGGCCGTTCGACGCACGGCCTGGCCGCGTCTGCGTTGCCTGGATAGCCTGAGGGTCGTTCAGGTCCGCGACATGTGTCGCACTACGGGCCGAAGAGGGGACAGGGGAGCACATGCAGCGCAGCCGGATGCTGGTCGCGGGAGTGACCGCACTCGTCATGGGAGCCGGGTCGGCGGTGGGCGGCGCGACCGCTGCCTCCGCTGCACCGGTCGGCCACTGGGGGACCTTCACCGTCGACGGGGGTGCGCGCGCCTACACGGGCACGATGAGCCTGCCGGGCTTCCCGGAGACGACCTACACGTCGACCTCACGGCAGACGACGGTGATCAGCGGAGCCTTCACCTGGCAGGGGCCGGCGACCGGTCCGGGCCAGACGTACGGGTCGAGCCGGGGGAACACGTACCTCAACCAGCGCCCGAGCGTGGACACCCCGAACCCGACCGGAGCATCGGTCACGACGTACCGGTTCGCGACGCCGACGCCCGGCGCCCGCAGCTGGTCCTTCGTGCTGGGCGACATCGACGCCGACCAGGCCACCATCTCGGCGACCCTGCCCGGTGGCGGGACCGCGACGGCTGCGCAACTCGGGTTCCAGGGGGCGTACAACTCCTGCTCGGCCGTGTCGCCCGGCGGGCCGTCCTGCTCGGCCGACCCGAACGGCACCACCGGCCGGGACGTCCCGGCGTGGAACGCCGCGACGCGGACCCTCACCGGCAACGCCACCGCGACCGACACGGCCGGGGCGACCGCGTGGTTCACGCCCACCGTCCCGCTGGGGTCGCTGACGATCCGGTACCAGCAGCGGAGCGGGTTCCCCGTCTACCAGACCTGGTTCGCCGACCGGACGGCTGCGATCAGCGGCACCGCGACGCGTGACGGAGCCCCGGTCGCCGGCGCGACCGTCACCGCCACCGCACCCGGCGGCCGCCAGGTCACCACGACCACCCGGGCCGACGGCACCTACGTCTTCCCGGACCTCGGCGTCGACTCGGGGTACCGGGTCACCCTGACCGCCCCGCCCGGAGTGGCCGCCGACGCGACGGTCTCCGGCGTCTCGCTCGCCGGCAGTCCGGGCGGCGCCGACCGGACCGGCGTGGACTTCGTCTTCGCCTCGGTCACGGGCACCGTGACCCTCGACGGCAGCCCGGTGCCGACCGGCACCCGCGTCGAGCTGCTCGACACCGACGGCACCGATATCGCCGCCACCACCACCGACGCTGCCGGCGGCTACCGCTTCACGACCACGCCGGGCGACCACCGCATCCGTGTCACCGCGCCGGAGGGGACGACCGGCCCCGCGACCGAGGCCGTCACGATCCCCGCGACCGGCACGACCCAGGACTTCGCCTTCGCGACCCCGGCCGCCGTCGTCGACCTGACCGGCACCGTGACGGACACCGCGGGAGCGACGGCTGCTGACGTCCCCGTCGTCGCGACCCCGATCGACCCGGAGGTCAGCGACCCGGTGACGACCGAGACCGGGACGGACGGCTCGTTCGTCCTGCGGGAGCTGCAGACCGAGACCGCGTACTCCGTGGTCGCCGGTTCCGGAGACCAGGCCGGTGTCCCGCAGCTGGTCACGACCCCGGCGGCCGGTGCCACCGCGGCGCCCCTCGCACTCGTCGTCCCGGCCGCTGTCCCGGTGCCGACGGTCGTCGACCTCCCGGGCACGGTGACCGACACGGCGGGGGAGCCGGTTCCGGACCTCGCCGTGACGGCGACACCGACCGACACGACCGTCGGCGGTCCCGTGACGGTCACGACCGCGTCCGACGGCACCTTCACGCTGCCGGACCTGCGGACCGAGACCGAGTACGCGGTCGTCGCCGGCACCGGTGACGACGCTGGCGAACCGCAGCTCGTGACGACGCCGGCAGCCGGGACGGCGGCGACCCCGCTCGTCTTCGTCGTGGCCGCCGCGACCCCGACGCCGACTCCCACTCCGACCCCGACTCCGGGCACCCCGTCTCCCACGCCGACCGTCTCGCCGACCACGCCCCCTGCGGCCGGCGGCGGCACGGTACCGGGGAGCGGGAGCACTCCGGGCACCGGCGCCGGGACGACCCCGACCGCCGGCGGCCTCGCCTTCACCGGCGCCGAACTCACCCCGGGGCTCGTCGCCGCGGGCGTGCTGCTGCTGCTCGGCGCGGGCCTCCTGACCCTCCGCGGCGTCCGGAACTGCCGCCGCCCCGAGATGCACGACTGACCTCGCACGCACGACGAGACGCCGCCGGCCCCGAGGGGTCGGCGGCGTCTCGTTTCCCAGGCCTCCAGTCGCGTACCAGGCCGCCCGTTGCTCCGACCGGGAGGCCCGCAGCCGCCCGGCACGTCGGCGGCGGTACGTCGTCGGCGGCTACCGCTCGCGGACGGTCCGCATCGACCCGGTGGCCGTCCGGATCGAGCCGGTGGCTGCCCGGTGCACCGTGGCGACGGACCCGGTGATGGTCTGGATCGCCCGGCTGACGGTCGGGATCGAGCTCGTGACGACGGCGAGCGAGGAGGTGAACACCTCGATCGACGACGTGCTGAGGTGCGGCTGCGCCGTCGCGTGCACCGGGAACCCACGCTTCGCGAAGGCGACGACGGACAGCCCCGCGACCAGGACCAGTGCGCCGGCGAACGGCAGCGTCTGTAGTCCCGACAACCCGAGCACCTGCCCGCCGATCGCCGCACCGCCCGCGATGCCGATGTTCGACGCCCCGTTCACCAGGGCGCCCGCGATCTCCGGGCTGACGCCACCGGTGCGGATCGCCGCGGCCATGAACAGCGTGCCGGTGGTGCCGTTCGCCGCCATCCAGATGCCCGCGACGACCATGGTTCCGACGAGGGACCCGTGCGCGAACGGCATCAGGGCGAACGCCACGGCCATGGCGGCGATGGCGGCCAGGAGGGTCTGACGGGGTGCCCGGTCGACGAACATCCCGGCCAGCCAGAGGCCGATCACGCCGGTCCCGCCCAGGACGAGCAGCGCGCCGGACACCATGCCGGCGTCGAGCCCGGCGTCGATGACGTAGGGGCCGATGTACGTGTACACGATGTAGTGCCCGGCGAAGAGCAGCAGGTCGGCGACGACGACCGACAGCAGCCCGGTCCGGGCCCAGGCCTTCGGCGAGCCGATGTGCGGCGAGGCGGCTCCGCGCACGGCGGGCAGGCAGAGCGCGGCGACGACGGCGAGCAGTGCGGCGCAGGCCGCGACGCCGCCGACCGCCGGGCGCCACCCGACGGACTGCCCGACACCGGTGGCGAGGGGAACGCCGATCACGAACCCGAGCGAGCTGCCGGAGTAGACGAACGCGATGGCGCGGCCGGCGAGCCGGGGCGGCACGATCCGGGTCGCGTAGGCCGAGGCGACCGAGAAGAACAGGGCGTGCGCGACGCCGCCGACCACCCGACCGGCGCAGACCACCGCGAACGACGGGGCCAGTGCGACGAGTGCGTTCGACACCGTGTAGCCGACGAGGGTGGCGACGAGGACGGTCTTCCGCGGCAGCTTCGCGGTGAGCGAGGTCAGCGGCAGTGCGAGCAGCGCGACGGCGGCGGCGTACACGGTGATGACGATGCCCATGGTCGACTCGGTGACGCCGAGGTCCTGGCTCATCGTGCCGAGCAGGCCGACCGGCATGAGCTCGGTCGTGATGGCGAAGAACGTCGCGAGGCCGAGGACGGCGATCCCGATCACCGACGACGTCGTGACGGTGATCGGCGTCGTGTGCGGGTGGACGGTTCGGTTGCTGGTGGTGGACACGGCGGCTGACCTCCTCGAGGACGTGCGAGGAGCGCGCGGGAACGAGGGACTGTTCGACCGGTCGGAGCGCGCTCGGTGGTGGACTGGGGATGTGGAGATGTGGTTCTGGCCACTCCACGGCGAGTGCGCTCCATCCAGTGTTGCACGGTGCACGCCGATCGCGCGAGGGCTCCCCGGTCGTTCTCAGGAGCGCTCCAACGCACTGCCCACCTGGAGCAGTGGGTTCCAGCCGCTCCGGGTCAGTACAGCGGCGGCGGCGAGCTGGTCACGGTGCCCCGGACCGCACCGCCGACGACCCGCACCCAGAGCGTCCCGCTCAGCGAGGTCGCGGACAACGACACGACCCCGTGCAGAGCGTCGTCGCGGGGGTAGCAGGCGCTCGTGCCCTGCAGTCGGTCGGCCGTCGCGACCAGGCAGAGCGTCGAACTGTCCCGCCCGACCCCGGCCCAGACGTTCCAGGGCGTCGCGGCGTCGTCGCCCGCCAGGGACCGGTTCGTGAAGACGAGCCGGGTCGTGTGAAGGGAAACCGGCGCGTCGATCCCGCCGGGCAGCTGGTCGGCGTAGGTCTGCGGCAGGTCGAGCATCTGTTCGAGGGTCACGGTGCCAGCCGCCGGGGTCGTCACGGCGGACGCGGGCTCGGCCGCGGTCCGGGTCCCGATCGACAGGCCGACGCCGGTGCCGGCGACGAGACCGATCACGACCGCGGCACCGCCGAGCGCCCACAGGACGGTCCGGTCGGTGCGTCGGACCCGGCGCAGCAGCACCCGGGCCCGGTCGAGGAGCCGCCGACCGCCGGCCTGGAGGCCCGCCCCGCGTCCGCCGTCGCCAGGCGCCTCGGGCGTCTGGTCGCCGTCGCCGTCCCCGTCTCCGTCGCCGTGGAAAGCTGCACGGTCCACGTCGTGGTCCGGCACCGGAGCCGGTGCACCGTCACGAGCATCGTCGGCAGCATCTGCCGCCGCAGCAGCAGGGAGCTCCGCCCTCGGAACGGCGGACACCGAGTCCGGAACGGACGGCGTCACACTCTGAACGGCCGGCGCAGCCGCAGGAACAGCCGGTGCAGCTGCAGGAACGGCCGACGCAGCGACCGGGACGGACGGCACGGCCTCCGGAACGGACCGCCCAGCCTCCGGCGACCCTGCACCAGCCCGGCGCCCGCGACGCGACCCCGTGGCGGGGCCGGCGGCCGTGGCGGGGCGCTTGCGGGCCTCCCGGTCGAGGTCTTCCAGCGCGATGCGGGCGCGTGCCGCCTCCGCCGGGGACGGCCCGGCGCCCCACGCGATGCGTTCGAGACGCGATCGTGCTGCCGCGTCGTCGTCGGTCCGGCTCATCCGCGCTCCTCGTCGTCACGCCCGTCCTCATGCTGCCACCGCTGCGGCGACGGCGCGCACCCAGACCGGGGGGAGTACGCCCGAGGGATGACCGATGCGCAGAACGACCAGGCCGCCGACCCGAACGACCCCGCCGTCCCCGCGGACGCCACCGGATCGACGCCGCAGGACGTCGACGACGAGACCCTCGAACCGCTCAGCCACGACACCCAGTCCGGCGAGGCCGACTACGTCGCGACGAGCCCGGGCGGCAGCGGTACCGAACGGCACCTCCCGCTGCCGGAGGAGGAGCAGGGCCGCGACACCGAGTACGACCCGGCGGACCAGGGGCCGCAGCAGGAGGGCCAGGGCGGCTAGTCACACCCGCCCGTCACCGGACCTGCCCGCCCCCGTCACCGGAGCACCCGCCGCAGCACCGCCCGTTCGCCGAGGGTCCAGAGCGCACTCGTCACGACGTAGAGCGCTGCCGCCAGGGGCGCGATCGCCGCGAACCCGACCGAGACGAACGGCATCCACCGGGCGATCCCGGTCATCGCCGCCGCGCCGGGAACGGCCGGGGCGGACGGCTCCGGGACGGGCAGCGGGTTCCAGTGCAGCTGTGCGCGTCGGGTCAGCTCGACGACGACGGCCAGCGTGGCGAGCAGCAGGAGCAGCACCCAGCCGTGCACCCACAGCGGCGACGTGACGACGGCCACCGCGGACTGCGCGAGCGGGATGCCGGCCAGGGTCGCCCGCAGCAGCGTGTTGACCGTTCCGTCGATGCTCGCGTGCGTGAACAGCGTGTACAGCAGCGACACGACCGGTGCCTGCGCGAGCACCGGCAGACACCCCGCGAGGGGCGAGACCCGCTCGCTCGTGTACAGCTCCTGCAGCGACCGCTGGAACCGGGCGGTGTCCTTCCCGGCCCGGCGGCGGAGTTCGGCGATCCGCGGAGCGAGTCGGCGCCGGTCCCGCTCGGCGCGGACCTGCAGGACGGCGAGCGGGACGAGCACGAGTCGGACCGCCAGGGTCAGCAGGACCACGGCGAGCGCCGCAGCGGCCGTGCCGGCGACGGGTGTGAGCAGGTCGGTGAGGGTGGTGACGAGCGTGGCGCCGGCGTGCAGCAGGGTGCTGAGTCCGGGCAGGGTGGTGATGTCCATGACGGTGGTCCTTCGATCGTGGGGTCGGGAGCGTCTGCGGCCCGACACCGATCGGTGTCAGACCGCCGGGACGGCTCCCGGTGCCCGCGGTCGCGGGTGCCCGTCGGCGTCCGGGTCGCTCCAGGCGATCCGGGTCACGAGGTCCGGTGTCGTCCGGGAGGCCCGTGGTGCGCCCGCCGCGTCGGCTCCGGTCAGCAGGCCGACAAGCCGCACCACGAGCAGCGCGGCGGCGAGGGCGGCCACCGCGGTGACGGTGATGCCGAGCGCGCCGAGCCCGAGGGCTGCGGCGGCGAGGGCCGGGAGCGAGCCGAGCGCGGACGGGTCGAGGCCGTGCAGGGCGGACACCCCGCGGAGCAACACCTCGATGACGGTCATGGTGTGGCTCAGCGTACCGACCGCGAGCCTCCGAGGCCGTGACGGTCCTCCGGGGCAGGATCAGGGCATGAGCGCAGCTTCCCCGAGCACCCCGGCGACCCTCGCGCTGGAGCGGGCTGGCGTGCCGTTCACCCCGCACGTGTACGAGCACCACGAGAGCGCGACGAACTTCGGCGAAGAGGCGGCGGCGGCGCTCGGGCTGCGTGAGGAGCAGGTGTTCAAGACGCTGGTCGTCTCGGTGGACGGCGACCTGGCGGTGGCGATCGTGCCGGTGGCCGACCGTCTCGACCTCAAGGCGATCGCGGCGGCCGTCGGCGGGAAGAAGGCCTCGTTGGCCGACCCCACCCTGGCAGAGCGGCGGACCGGGTACGTCGTCGGGGGGATCAGTCCGGTCGGGCAGAAGACCCGGATCCGCACGGTGCTCGACGCGTCGGCGTCCGACCACCCGACGATCTTCGTGTCCGGCGGGCGTCGTGGGTTCGACATCGAGCTGTCCCCGGCGGACCTGGCGCGGGTCACCGGGGCCAGTACGGCCCCCATCGCCCGGAGTTGAGTCGAGCCGCCGCAAGTTCTTCCACCGAACGGGAATGAGCACGGCACCCCTGCGTTGCATTGAGTCGAAGGCACTCAAGTTCCTCAGGAGGTCCCTTTGCCACAGACGTTCGGCCCGACCGGCGGCAACGACTCGTTCGACGAGTTCCTCGCACGACTGCTCGCGGCCTCCCAGAACCCCGGCCAGTCCCAGCGGTCCATGCCGTTCGGACGACCGGTCGACATCACCCGCCTGCTCAGCCGGCGGACCCACGAGCTGCTCCAGCAGACGGCCGCGTACGCCGTCGAGCAGGGCCAGCACGAGATCGACGCCCTGCACGTCCTGCACGTGCTCGTCGGTACCGAGCCCTTCGCGGCCGTCCTCCGTTCCGCGGGCGCCGACCCGGAGCGCTTCGCCGCCGAGGTCGAGCAGCGCCTGCCGATGCCGTCCGGCGACACCGTCGAGGGCCGCCCCGCGCTGACCCCGTCCGCGCAGCGGATCCTGCTCGAGGCGACCCAGGCCGCCCGAGGGTTCGGCAGCACCTACACCGACCCCGAGCACGTCTTCTTCGCGCTCGTCACGGACCAGGACACGGTCGCGGGCCAACTGCTCGCGAGCGCCGGCGTCACCCCGCAGGTGATGCAGTCCTATGCACAAGAGGCGGCCGAGGCCGCACGAGAGGGGCGTCCCATGCCCGGCACCACCGCCCAGCAGGACCAGCAGTCGGAGACCCCGACGCTGGACCAGTACGGCACCGACCTCACCGCCCGCGCCCGCGAGGGTGGCATCGACCCGGTGATCGGTCGCGCGGACGAGATCGAACAGGCCGTCGAGATCCTGCTCCGTCGCACCAAGAACAACCCCGTCCTCATCGGTGAGCCCGGCGTCGGCAAGACCGCCATCGTCGAGGGACTCGCCCAGCGCATCGTCGACGGCGACGTCCCCGCCCTGCTGCAGGGCAAGCGCGTCGTCGCCCTCGACCTGCCCGGCATGCTCGCCGGCACCCGCTACCGCGGTGACTTCGAGGAGCGCCTGACGAACGCGATGGACGAGATCGCCGCGCACACGGACGAACTCATCGTCTTCGTCGACGAACTCCACACCGTCGTCGGCGCCGGTGGTGGCGGCGAGGGCGGCTCGATGGACGCGGGCAACATCCTCAAGCCGCGCCTGGCCCGGGGTGACCTGCACCTGGTCGGTGCGACGACGCTCACCGAGTACCGCCGCATCGAGAAGGACGCGGCCCTCGAGCGTCGCTTCCAGCCCGTCGCGGTGGGGGAGCCGAACGTCGAGGACGCGATCGCGATCCTCACCGGCCTCAGCCCCCGCTACGCCGAGCACCACGGCGTGACCTACGCCGACGACGCGATCCGCGCCGCTGTCGAGCTGTCGCACCGCTACGTCACCGACCGGCACCTGCCGGACAAGGCCATCGACCTCATCGACCAGGCCGGCGCCCGTCGTCGTCTCGCCCGCTCGGGTGACGTCGACGTCGAGGCCCTCCGCACGCAGGTGGCGGACCTGACGGCCCGGAAGGACCGCGCCGTCGCCGAGGAGCAGTACGAAGAGGCATCGCTCCTGCGCGACGAGGTCGCCGGACTGGAGGCGCGGATCACCGCCGCCACCACCGGTGACGTGGAACGCGCCTCCCGTCCGGCGCCCGCGGACGACGTCATCACCGAAGCGGACATCGCGGCCGTGGTGTCGCGTGCCACCGGGATCCCGGTGACCCGCCTCGGTTCGGCCGACAAGACCCGCCTCGCCGCCCTGGAGTCCGAGCTGCACGACCGTGTGGTCGGCCAGGACGACGCCGTGCGGGCGATCGCGAAGGCGGTCCGGCGCAGCCGGACCGGTATGGGCGACCCGCGTCGTCCGGTGGGCAGCTTCCTGTTCCTCGGTCCGACCGGTGTCGGCAAGACCGAACTCGCCAAGGCCCTGGCCGCGTCGCTGTTCGGTGACGAGTCGGCGATGCTGCGGTTCGACATGAGCGAGTTCGGCGAGCGGCACACGGTCTCGCGGCTGGTCGGTGCCCCTCCCGGGTACGTCGGCTACGACGAGGCCGGGCAGCTCACCGAGCGTGTCCGCCGCAACCCGTACTCGGTGATCCTGCTCGACGAGGTCGAGAAGGCCCACCCTGACGTGTTCAACCTGCTGCTGCAGGTGCTCGACGACGGGCGACTCACCGACGGGCAGGGTCGGACGGTCGACTTCCGGAACACCGTCGTCATCATGACGTCGAACATCGGGTCGGAGTTCCTGGCGTCCCGCTCGGGGGCGCTCGGGTTCTCGGTCGCCGCCGACGGTGGCTACGCGGAGGACGACCTGCGCAACCGGGTGATGGGCAAGCTCCGCGAGTCGATGCGGCCGGAGTTCATCAACCGCATCGACGAGATCGTGCTCTTCCGCAAGCTCGAGCGCGGGCAGCTGCGGTCCATCGTGTCGCTGCTGCTGCAGGACACGGCCTTCCGGCTCGCCGCGCAGGGCATGGTCCTGTCGGTGTCCGAGGCCGCGACGGACTGGCTCGCCGAGCACGGGTACGAGCCGGAGTACGGCGCCCGGCCGCTCCGTCGGCTGATCCAGCGCGAGGTCGACGACCGGATCGCCGAGCTCGTGGTCGATGGGTCGGCGCACGAGGGTGACACGGTCCGGATCGACGTCGCCGAGGACGTGCTCGTCGCGGTGGTCGACGCACCGGTGGCGGTCTAGTCAGCTGTTCCCCGAGAAGCCCCCGGTACTGCGGTACCGGGGGCTTCTCGGGTGTTCCCGAGTGCAATCTCGGAGAAATGCGAGAAAAGGGTTGCGCGTGCGTTCTCGACGTGGATAGTGTTCTCTCGACGCGAACGGATCACCGATCCGCCGTCGAGAACCAGCAGACACCGTGCCGAAAGGGGGCCGACAATGATCACCACGCAGACGCCGTTCCGAGCAGTCCGTGGAACCACCGGCTCCTTCGCCTGGTCGTGCTGATGAACACGCCGTCCTGAACCACGGCCAGGGCTGACCTGGGCTGACCTGGGTCGGCCCCTCGCCGGGCACGTCCATCCGCCGGACTCGTTCCATTGCTGGACTCGTCCAGTCGCCGGTTCCGTGGCCCTTCAGGCCGCGGTCCCTGGCTCGTGTCGTCGCCGGCCGCATGCCGTCCGGCTGCTGGGCTGCGGCTCGTCATCCACGACAGGGCTCGTCCACGACGGCTGCTCGTCCACGCTGACTCGACCGTTCATCACGCGAGTGGACCGCACCGCAGGTCATCGTCGCTGAATGCACACGCATTTCCCCGCGCATTCACGCGAACGTATTTCCTCGGGTGATCCGTCGCGCGTCCGCTCATCGCGCCTCGACGTCGACCGAGGTGCGACCCCGGTCGATTCGTCGACCCCCATTCCGCTTTCCTCCGCCATTCTCCGAACAGGGAACACCATGTCATCGAAGACCCTCCTCCGCCCGGTGCGGCCGCCGACCGGACGCCCCTCCCGGGTGTCGCTGCCGGACCGGATCGCCCTCCGGATCGGACTCGCCCTCATCGTGTGGAGTCGCCGCACCCGGCGTCAGCCGCACGAGATCGACCCCGCCGCCGAACTCCGGCGGCACCGCGAAGAACAGGCCCGCCTCGCTCGTGAAGCCGAGTGGGTGGTCCTCGGCGCCGCCATGCACATGTGGCGGTGACCGACGTGGACGCCCAGCGCGACCAGCGTCGGACGGGAGGCTCGGCACCAGCCGGCGCCGCGCCTCCCGTCCGACGCCAGCCGCGTACCCGACCGCGGAACGGCGGGACCCTGCCAGCCCCGTACGGTTGAGGACATGACCGACTCCGCCGCTGCCCTCGTCGAGCGCCTCACCACGATCGTCCCCGACTTCCCGAAGCCGGGCGTGCTCTTCCGCGACGTGACGCCGGTGTTCGCCGACCCGATCGCCTTCGGCCGTGTGTGCGAGGCCCTCGCCGCGCCCTTCGCCGTCGGTGGTGGCTTCGCCGCCGTCGCCGGCATCGAGGCGCGCGGGTTCGCGCTGGCCGGCGGGATCGCCGCGCAGCACCAGGTCGGCGTGCTCACGGTCCGCAAGGCCGGCAAGCTGCCCGGCGAGGTCCTCAGCGAGCAGTACGCGCTCGAGTACGGCGAGGCCGAACTCGAGCTCCGTCCGGGCCAGCTCGAACCGGGCACCCGGGTGCTCGTCGTCGACGACGTCCTGGCCACCGGGGGCACCGCCGCCGCGACCGTGACCCTGCTCGAACGTGCCGGCTACCAGGCGATCGGGTTCGCCGCACTCCTCGAACTCGACGGCCTGTCGGGTCGCGAACGCATCGAGCCGCGCCTGCCCGTCACCACGCTCGGCCGCGTGCCCGCCTGACCCGGCCCGCCACTACCATCGACGTACCACCAGACCGAGGGAGCCCCACCATCGTGACCGAGTCAGTCGCCGCACCGTCCGCCGAGCCCGACGCCGTGCCCCAGGCACCCGAGCCCCGCACCGCGACGACCACCACGACGGGCACCGAGCTCTTCGACGGCGTCCGCGGGGTCGTCGCCATCCGGGTCGACGGCGTCCTCAAGGACCTCGCCGCGGACGTGCAGGCAGGCGAGACCGCCGAGCCGGTGACGCTCGACGAGCAGGACGGCCTCGACATCCTCCGGCACAGCGCCGCCCACGTGCTGGCGCAGGCCGTACAGCAGATCAACCCCGACGCCAAGCTCGGCATCGGGCCGCCCGTCACCGACGGCTTCTACTACGACTTCGACGTCGCCGAGCCCTTCACGCCGGAGGACCTCAAGGCGATCGAGAAGGGCATGGACGGGATCGTCAAGCAGGCCCAGCGCTTCCGCCGCCGGGTCGTCAGCGACGACGAAGCTCGCCAGCTGATGGTGGGGGAGCCCTACAAGCAGGAGCTCATCGGGCTCAAGGGTGCCGCGTCCGAGGGCGACTCGGGCGAGAGCGTCGAGGTCGGTGCCGGCGAACTCACCGTCTACGAGAACGTCGACCCGAAGTCCGGTGACGTCGTCTGGCAGGACCTCTGCCGTGGCCCGCACGTGCCGCACACCCGCTGGATCGGCAACGCCGCGAAGCTCATGCGTGTGGCTGCTGCCTACTGGCGCGGCTCCGAGAAGAACCCGCAGCTGCAGCGCGTCTACGGCACCGCCTGGCCCGACAAGGACCAGCTCAAGGCGTACCTCGTCCGCCTCGAGGAAGCCGCGAAGCGCGACCACCGCAAGCTCGGTGCCGAGCTCGACCTGTTCTCGTTCCCGGACGAGATCGGCTCGGGCCTGGCGATCTTCCACCCCAAGGGCGGCATCATCCGCCGTGAGATGGAGGACTACTCGCGCCGTCGGCACGAGCAGGAGGGCTACTCGTTCGTCTACACGCCGCACATCACCAAGGGCGACCTGTTCGAGCAGTCCGGACACCTGGGCTGGTACAAGGACGGCATGTTCCCGCCCATGCACATGGACGAGGCCCGCGACGAGGACGGCAACGTCACCCGGCAGGGTGCGGACTACTACCTCAAGCCGATGAACTGCCCGATGCACATCCTGGCGTACCGGTCGCAGGCCCGCTCGTACCGCGACCTGCCCCTGCGGATGTTCGAGTTCGGCACGGTCTACCGCAACGAGAAGTCCGGCGTCATCCACGGCCTCACCCGGGTCCGCGGCCTGACCCAGGACGACGCCCACATCTTCACCACGAAGGAGAAGATGAAGGAGGAGCTCACCACGACCCTGCAGTTCGTGCTGTCGCTGCTCCGTGACTACGGCCTCGACGACTTCTACCTCGAGCTCTCCACGAAGGACCCGGAGAAGTACGTCGGCGACGACGACGTCTGGGAAGAGGCCACGAACACCCTGCGCGAGGTCGCCGAGGAGACCGGACTCGAACTCGTGCCGGACCCCGCCGGAGCGGCGTTCTACGGCCCGAAGATCTCGGTGCAGGCCCGCGACGCCATCGGCCGCACCTGGCAGATGTCGACCGTGCAGCTCGACTTCAACCTGCCGGAGCGCTTCGGCATCGAGTACGCCGCCGCCGACGGCACCCGCCAGCGTCCGGTGATGATCCACCGCGCCCTGTTCGGCTCGATCGAGCGGTTCTTCGGCGTCCTCACCGAGCACTACGCCGGTGCGTTCCCCGCGTGGCTGTCGCCGGTGCAGGTCGTCGCCATCCCGGTGGCCGAGGAGTACGGCGACTACCTCGACGAGGTCGTCGCGAAGCTCCGCGCCCAGGGCGTCCGCGCGGAGGTCGACCACTCGGACGACCGCATGCAGAAGAAGATCCGCACGCACACGAAGGCCAAGGTGCCGTTCCAGCTCATCGCGGGCGGGGACGACCGTGACGCCGGCGCCGTGAGCTTCCGCTTCCGCGACGGCCGCCAGGACAACGGTGTGCCCGTGGACGAAGCGGTCGAGCGCATCACGACCGCGATCCGCGACCGCGTGCAGGTCTGATGACCGGCCCGCTCGACGACGAGGGCAACCCGCTGGAGATCCGGGACGCCGCCACCCAGGCGGCGGTCCCGGACTCCTTCCAGCGCCTGTGGAACCCGCACCGGATGGCGTACATCGACGCCGGCCGCGCGGGGGAGGGCCGCGGCCACCGCGACGACTGCCCGTTCTGCGAGGCACCGCGGAAGTCCGACGAGGACGCCCTCATCGTCGCGCGGGGCGAGCACGCCTACGTGCTGCTCAACCTGTACCCGTACAACAACGGCCACCTGCTGGTCTGCCCCTACCGGCACGTCCCGCTCTACGACGAGGCGACGCCCCAGGAGCTGCAGGAGATCGGCGAACTCACCCAGACGGCGATGCGGGTCCTGCGCGAGGTCTCGCACTGCGACGGCTTCAACATCGGCATGAACCAGGGCGAGGTCGCCGGAGCGGGCGTCGCCGCCCACCTGCACCAGCACATCGTGCCGCGGTGGCAGTCGGACGCGAACTTCTTCCCGATCATCGCCCGGACGAAGTCGCTCTCGCAGATGCTCGGCGACACTCGTCGACTCGTCGCCGAGGGGTGGCCGTCGGACTAGACTGAGGGGATCATGAGCGACAGCACCCCCAGCACCGTCAACGCCACTT
Source organism: Curtobacterium sp. CFBP9011 (assembly GCF_034045095.1). Classification (NCBI taxonomy): domain Bacteria; kingdom Bacillati; phylum Actinomycetota; class Actinomycetes; order Micrococcales; family Microbacteriaceae; genus Curtobacterium; species Curtobacterium sp. CFBP9011. The sequence goes on along the minus strand of NZ_JAXCWN010000002.1, from coordinate 419,655 downwards.
CGACCACCGGGTCCTCGCGCGTCAAGCGCGGTCTCGCGGAGATGCTCAAGGGCGGCGTCATCATGGACGTGATCGACGCCGACCAGGCACGCATCGCAGAGGAAGCCGGCGCCACCGCCGTCATGGCCCTCGAGCGCGTCCCCGCCGACATCCGCGCCCAGGGTGGTGTCGCCCGCATGTCCGACCCGTCGATGATCGAGGAGATCATCGCCGCCGTGTCGATCCCCGTCATGGCGAAGGCCCGCATCGGCCACTTCGTCGAGGCCCAGGTGCTGCAGGAGCTCGGCGTCGACTACATCGACGAGTCCGAGGTCCTCTCGCCGGCCGACTACGTGAACCACATCGACAAGTGGAAGTTCACCACCCCCTTCGTCTGCGGTGCCACCAACCTCGGCGAAGCGCTCCGTCGCATCACCGAGGGCGCGGCGATGATCCGCTCCAAGGGCGAAGCCGGCACCGGTGACGTGTCCGAGGCCACGCGCCACATCCGCACCATCTCGAAGGAGATCGCTGCGCTGCGGAACCTCAAGGAAGACGAGCTCTACGTCGCCGCCAAGGAACTGCAGGCGCCGTACGACGTGGTGAAGGAAGTGGCCCAGACCGGCAAGCTGCCCGTCGTGCTCTTCACCGCCGGTGGTGTCGCCACCCCGGCCGACGCCGCGATGATGATGCAGCTCGGTGCGGACGGCGTGTTCGTCGGCTCCGGCATCTTCAAGTCGGGCGACCCGGCCAAGCGTGCGGCCGCGATCGTGAAGGCCGTCACGTTCCACGACGACCCGAAGGTCATCGCCGAGGTCTCCCGCGGTCTGGGTGAGGCGATGGTCGGCATCAACGTCGCCGACGTCCCCGCACCGCACCGCCTCGCCGAGCGTGGCTGGTAAGCCGTCGCCCCGGATCGGCGTCCTCGCCCTGCAGGGCGACTTCCGCGAGCACATCGCGTCGCTCACCGAGCTCGGCGCTGACGTCGTGCCGCTCCGCCGCCCGGAGGAGATCGACACCCTCGACGGTGTCGTGATCCCCGGCGGCGAGTCGAGCGTGATGGACAAGCTGTCCCGCGCGTTCGGGGTCGCCGAACCCCTGCGCGACGCCATCCTCGGGGGACTCCCGACCTACGGCACCTGCGCGGGCATGATCATGCTCAGTTCGCGGATCACCGACGGCATCGCGGGGCAGCACACGCTCGACGTGCTCGACACCACGGTGCGGCGGAACGCGTTCGGCAACCAGAACGACTCGTTCGAGATCGACATCCCGATGCCCGACCTCGGCGAGGCCCCGGTGCACGCGGTGTTCATCCGGGCGCCGGTGGTCGAGCAGCACGGCGCCGGCGTCGACGTCATCGGTGCCCTGCCCGACGGTCAAGTCGTGGCCGTGCAGCAGGGCAACGTGCTCGCGAGTGCGTTCCACCCCGAGGTCGCGGGCGAGGACCGGTTCCACCGCCGCTTCCTCGACATCGTCCGTCGCGCCTGATGCCCACCCGGCCGCCTGGCCAGCCGGGCCTGCGCGGCGGACGCACACCGCGCCTCCCGGGCCGGTAAACTGTCGGAGACTTTCCGCACGACGCAAGGAGAACCGTGTCCGGGCATTCCAAGTGGGCGACGACGAAGCACAAGAAGGCCGTCATCGACGGTCGCCGTGCGAAGTCGTTCGCCAAGCTCATCAAGAACATCGAAGTCGCCGCGAAGATGGGCGGGGCCGACATGTCGGGCAACCCGACCCTCGTCGACGCGGTCCAGAAGGCCAAGAAGACCTCGGTGCCGAACGACAACATCGACCGCGCCATCAAGCGCGGTGCCGGCCTGACCGGTGAGTCGATCGAGTACACGACCATCATGTACGAGGGGTACGGCCCGAACGGCGTCGCGCTCCTGGTCGAGTGCCTCACCGACAACAAGAACCGTGCCGCGGCCGAGGTCCGGACGGCGATGAACCGCAACGGCGGCACCATGGCCGACCCGGGCAGCGTCGCGTACAACTTCAACCGCAAGGGCGTCATCTCGGTCACCAAGACCGACGCCCTGACCGAGGACGACGTCATGACGGCCGTGCTCGACGCGGGTGTCGAGGACGTCATCGACCAGGGTGGTGGCTTCGAGGTCATCACCGAGGCGAGTGACCTGGTCGAGGCCCGCACCGCCCTGCAGGCGGCCGGTATCGACTACGACGCCGCGGACGCTGAGTTCGTGCCGAACCTCAAGGTCGAGGTCGACGCGGACACCGCCCGCAAGGTGTTCAAGCTCATCGACGCGCTCGAGGACAGCGACGACGTGCAGAACGTCTACGCCAACTTCGACGTGCCGGCGGACGTGCAGGCCGAGCTCGACGAAGACGAGGACTGATCACGGCCAGGGCCGGCGCGCTGCGGGTGCTCGGGGTCGACCCCGGGCTCACCCGCTGCGGCGTCGGCGTGGTCGAGGTCACGCCGGACCGCCGCGCCCGCCTGGTGCACGTCACGGTCGTCCGTACCCCGGCCGACATGGCGCTGGAGCTCCGGCTGCTCGCGATCGCCGAGGGCATCGCCGAGCAGATCGACGCGCACCGGCCCGACGCGGTGGCCGTGGAGCGGGTGTTCGCGCAGGCGAACGTCCGGACGGTGATGGGCACGGCGCAGGCGTCCGGCCTCGCCCTGCACGCCGCCGCCGCGCGCGGGCTGCCGGTCGGGCTGCACACCCCGTCCGAGGTCAAGGCCGCGATCACCGGCTACGGCAACGCCGACAAGCGGCAGGTCCAGGCGATGGTCGCCCGGGTCCTCGGCCTCGCCGAGGCGCCCAAGCCCGCCGACGCCGCGGACGCGCTCGCCCTGGCGGTCTGTCATGCCTGGAGGCTCGGTTCACCCGACGCCGTCAGCTCCGGACCGGGGACCCTCACCCCGGCACAGCGCGCCTGGCGTGACGCGCAGGCCGGGGCGGCCGGCCGCAGTGCCGCGTCACCCCTCGTGCGGAGCGGCGGCGCGAGGACGTCCCCGGCCCGCCCTAGGCTCGGGGCATGATCGCGAGTCTCCGGGGCACCTGCATCGACGTCGCCGGATCGACCGCCGTGGTGGAGGTCAGCGGAGTCGGGTACGCCGTCACGGTGACGCCCGCCCACGCCCTGACGATGCGCCACGGATCAGAGGTCTTCGTCCGCACGGCCCTGATCGTCCGGGACGACGCGTTCGAGCTCTTCGGCTTCGAGTCGACCGACGCCCTGCGCGTCTTCGACCTGCTCCGGAGCGTCTCCGGCGTCGGCCCGAAGTCCGCACTCGGCGTCCTCGGACAGATGACCGCGGCCCAGGTCGCGAACGCCGTCGCGCACGACGACGACGGGGCGTTCCGCAAGGTCTCTGGCATCGGACCGAAGACCGCCAAGCTCATCATCGTCGCCCTCTCCGGCAAGCTCGCCGCGTTCGAGGCACCCACGACCACCGGCGCCGCTGCCACGGTCGCCCACCCCGCGACCGAGGACGTCGTCATCGCCTTGGTCGGCCTCGGCTGGCGCGAGGACGCAGCACGCAGCGCCGTCGACGACGCCGTCGCGAACGAGCCCGGCGTCGAGCAGATGGGGACGCAGGCGCTGCTCCGGGCCGCGCTCGGGACCCTCCGACCCACGGGTGCCGGCCGATGAGCGGCGGGATCACCGCCGCCAACGCGCAGTCACCGGAGGAGCTGGCGTTCGAGGGCGCGCTCCGGCCGAAGTCGCTCGACGAGTTCGTCGGGCAGCGGAAGGTCCGCGGGCAGCTCGACCTGCTGCTCAAGGCCGCCGCCATGCAGGACCGGACGCCGGACCACATCCTGATGGCCGGGCCTCCCGGACTCGGCAAGACCACGCTGGCGATGATCGTCGCGCACGAGTCGTCGCGCCCCCTGCGGATGTCCAGCGGACCGGCGATCCAGCACGCGGGGGACCTCGCCGCGGTGCTGTCGTCGCTGATGCCCGGTGACGTGCTGTTCATCGACGAGATCCACCGCATGGCGCGTTCGGCGGAGGAGATGCTCTACCTGGCGATGGAGGACTTCCGCATCGACGTGATGGTGGGCAAGGGCGCCGGGGCGACGAGCATCCCGCTCGACCTCGCGCCGTTCACCCTCGTCGGCGCGACCACCCGTGCCGGGCTCCTGCCGAACCCGCTCCGCGACCGCTTCGGCTTCACGGCGCACCTCGAGTTCTACGAGCGCGACGAACTCGAACAGGTCCTGATCCGCGCCGCGCATCTGCTCGAGCTCGACTTCGACCGGTACGCCCTGCGGGAGATCGCCGGGCGCTCCCGCGGCACCCCGCGCATCGCGAACCGACTGCTCCGACGGGTGCGGGACTTCGCACTCGTGCACGGCACGCGGGACGGCATGGCTGCGGTCCAGGGCGCCCTCGAGCTGTACGACGTCGACGAGTACGGCCTCGACCGGCTGGACCGTGCGGTGCTCGAGACCATGCTGACCCGCTTCGACGGCGGTCCGGTCGGCCTGAACACCCTCGCGGTGTCCGTCGGTGAAGAGTCCGAGACGATCGAGTCCGTCGTCGAACCGTTCCTCGTGCGGATCGGTCTCGTGACGCGGACGCCCCGCGGGCGGATCGCGACCCCGCAGGCGTGGCGCCACTTCGGTCTGACGCCCGGTCAGGCCGCGGCACAGCCCGGACTGTTCGCCGCAGACGATGCGTGAAGTACTGCACATGTGCGTGCTCTAGACTGCTCGCGCCCGAAACCGCTCGACCGACCGAAGGCTCCCATGGACCAGTACTTCCTCATCATCATCGTCGTGGCGTTCGCGGCCTTCATGTTCTACAGCAGCCGCAAGCGCAAGAAGCAGCAGACCGAGACCGCCAGCCAGATGGTCCCGGGTGCGCGCGTCATGCTCTCGTTCGGCCTGTACGGCACGCTCGTGTCGGTCGATGACGAGAAGGTCACCGCGGACGTCGAGATCGCGCCGGGCACCGTCATCACGGTGCACCGCCAGACGCTGTCCCGCGTCGTCCCGGAGGAGACCCCGGAGGCCGTCGACACGACCGTCACGACCGAGACCGAAGCGGACTCGCACGTCACCGAACTCAACGGCGAGCCGATCTACGGCGAGCGTGTCGAGGACGTCGACAGCACGAAGCGCAAGACCGAAGACTGACCTCCGACGCCGCCGGCTGACCGGCGGTGCGACACCATGAGCCCCGTGCGTTGCGACGCGCGGGGCTCACGACAGAAAGACGAGACGACCGGTGGCACGATCGACACCCGTCAAGAAGGCGCTCCGCTCGCTCACCTGGTTGGTGATCCTGATCGCGGTCCTCGCGGGGCTGAACACCGCCGCATCGGTCCTCGCGGGCAGCACCAAGGACGCCTCCGACAAGTGGTACGCCGGCGCGAGCTGGGTCCCCGAGCTGGCACTCGACCTGCAGGGCGGCACCCAGATCACCCTGGCGGCGCAGAGCACCGAGGGCTCGGCAGTCACCTCGCAGCAGCTGCAGCAGGCGGTGAACATCATCCGCCAGCGCATCGACGCCACCGGTGTCTCGGAGTCCGAGATCAACACCCAGGGCGCGAACAACATCGTCGTGTCGATCCCGGGCAAGCCGGACCAGCAGACGATCCAGCGCATCGAGGCCGCGGCGAAGCTGACCTTCCGCCCGGTGCTCTTCACCGAGGCCGCGTCCGACAGCGCCGTGGGGGACTCCGGCAAGGGCTCCACCGCCTCACCGACGCCGTACTCGCCGCCCGCCTCACTGCAGGCGACCCCGAGCTCGAAGCCGACGAACGGCAGCGACCTCGCCTGGGTGACGCCGAAGCTGCAGGACCTCTACACGAACTACAAGTGCTCGGCTCCGGACGACGTCACGTCGGCCCCGGACGACGAGCCCCTGGTCACGTGTGACAACGACGGCGCCGCCAAGTACATCCTCGGTCCGGTCGAGGTGTCGGGGTCCGACATCAGCAACGCCACCTCCGGCCTCGCGTCGAACTCGCAGGGCACGACCACCGGCGAGTGGGCGGTCAACCTGTCCTTCAACGGCGCGGGCACGAAGGACTTCGGCTCGGTCACGAACCGTCTGGTCAAGCTCACGCAGCCGCAGAACCAGTTCGCGATCGTCCTCGACGGCACCGTCATCACGGCGCCGACGACGAACTCCGCGATCACCAACGGCAAGGCGCAGATCACCGGCAACTTCACCGCCGACTCGTCGAAGACCCTGGCCGACCAGCTGAAGTACGGCGCCCTGCCGATCAACTTCCAGGTGCAGTCGAACGAGGTCATCTCCTCGACCCTCGGCACCGCGCAGCTCGTCGGCGGTCTCGTCGCCGGGCTGATCGGTCTGATCCTGGTCGTCATCTACTCGGTCATCCAGTACCGGTCCCTGGCGTTCGTCACGGTCCTGTCGCTCGGTGTCGCCGCCGCGCTGACGTACCTGGTGATCGCGATCATGTCCTGGCGCGTCGACTACCGACTCTCGCTCGCGGGGGTCGCGGGTCTGATCGTGGCGATCGGCATCACGGCGGACTCGTTCATCGTGTACTTCGAGCGCATCCGTGACGAACTCCGTGACGGTCGGGCACTCGAGAGCGCGGTCGAGTCCGGCTGGAAGCGTGCCCTCCGCACGATCCTGGCGTCCGACTCGGTGAACTTCCTCGCCGCCGTGACGCTCTACGTGCTCGCGGTCAGCGACGTGAAGGGTTTCGCGTTCACGCTGCTGCTCACCACGCTGATCGACGTCGTCGTGGTCGCGCTCTTCACCCACCCGATGATGCAGCTCATCGCCCGCACGCGCTTCTTCGGCGAGGGGCACCGCTTCAGCGGGCTCGACCCGGCCGCCCTCGGCGCGGTGTACCGCGGACGTGCCCAGTTCCGGGCGCCGATCGTGGACGGCAAGCGGCAGCGCAGTGCGCGTGAAGCCGCTCGTCGCCAGACCATCGCCGAGCGCAAGGCCGCCGGCTCCGACAACGGCACGGGCAACGGCACCGGCAACGGGAAGGACAGCTGATGGCGAGCTTCAGCCAGTTCGGCAGCGACCTCTACACGGGCAAGCGGTCCTACGACATCGTCGGGCGCCGCAAGACCTGGTACATCATCGCGATCGTGTGCATCGTGCTGTCGCTGGCCATCCCGTGGCTCCGCGGCGGGTACCAGCTCGGCATCGAGTTCACCGGTGGGTCCGAGTTCACGATCTCCGACGCGAAGTCGACCGATCAGGGCATCGCCACCGAGACCGTCGAACGCGTCGTCCCGGACGTCATCCCGCGCGTCTCGCAGCTCGGCCAGCACGGCATCCGTGTGCAGACCGGGCAGCTGACCACGGCACAGACCGACGAGATCGCGTCCGAGCTCGCGACGGCGTACAAGGTGCCGTCCGAGAAGGTCGCCGCCACGTTCATCGGTGCGACGTGGGGCGCCGACGTGCTGGCGCAGGCGATCCGCGGCCTCGTGATCTTCCTGGCCCTCGCCGCCGTGTTCATGGCGCTGTACTTCCGCACCTGGAAGATGTCGCTCGCGGCCATGGTCGCCCTGATCCACGACCTGCTCATCACGGCGGGTGTCTACGGCATCGTCGGGCTCGAGGTCACTCCGGCCGCCGTCATCGGCTTCCTGACCATCCTCGGCTACTCGCTCTACGACACCGTGGTGGTGTTCGACAAGGTGCGTGAGAACACGAGCATCGAGTCGATCCGTACGTTCAAGCAGTCGGTGAACCTCGCGGTGAACCAGACGCTGGTCCGGTCGATCAACACCTCGATCGTGGCGCTCCTGCCCGTCGCGGCGATCCTCTTCATCGGGTCGTACGTGCTCGGTGCCGGCACGCTCCGTGACATCTCGCTCGCGCTGTTCATCGGCATCATCGTCGGGACGTACTCCACGATCTTCCTGGCGTCGCCGATGTACGCGCACCTCCGCGAGAAGGAGCCGAAGATCGTCGCGGCCGACGCCAAGAAGCAGCAGTCCGCTGCGAAGAAGCGTCCGGTCGAGGCCGGGGCGGACGTCTGATGGCCGCCGCCGAGGTCGACCTCACCGATGCCCTCGCCCGTCTCGACGCGGGTGCCCCGCTGATCGACGTGCGCGAGCAGTCCGAGTGGGACGAGGTGCACGCCCCACAGGCACTGCTGCTGCCGATGTCCGAGCTGCAGGCCCGCTGGGCCGAGGTGCCGGTCGACGACGAGCACCCCGCGGTGGTCGTGTGCCACAGCGGGTACCGGTCGGCCCAGGTCGTCGCCGCGCTCGAGCGCGCCGGTGTCCCGGCCATCAGCCTGGCCGGCGGCATGGTCGCCTGGGAGCAGTCCGGCGCACCCGTCGTCCGCGCCGGCTCGGACGCCGCCGCTGACGGCGAACGTGGTCACGAGCACTGACACGACGCGCGTAGTGTTGTCGGATCGAGTCCCGGGAGGCGCAGCATGACCGACACGCGTGAGTCCTCGCAGCCGGATGCCGGCGCCGCTCCCCAGCCCGGTGGTGCGTCCCGCCCCGGGGACGGAAGCCGTCCCGGTTCGTCGCCCCGGCCCTCCAGTCCGCCGCTGGGCGCGAACACCACCGGCAACCTCGGGTCGCTCCGGTCGCTGCTGCCGCGGCTGTTCTCGCGTGCACAGCCCGCTGGGGCCGTCGACACCCTGATCCGCACGGTGCGGTCGCACCACCCCAAGGCGGACACCACGCTCATCGAGCGGGCGTACTCCGTCGCAGAGCGGGCGCACGACGGGCAGAAGCGGAAGTCGGGGGAGCCGTACATCACGCACCCCGTCGCGGTGGCGCAGATCCTGGCCGACCTGGGCATCGGGACCATCACGATCGCCGCGGCACTGCTGCACGACACGGTGGAGGACACCGACTACCAGCTCGACCAGCTGCGCGAGGACTTCGGCGACGAGATCGCGATGCTCGTCGACGGCGTCACCAAGCTCGACAAGGTCAAGTACGGCGACAGCGCCCAGGCCGAGACCGTCCGCAAGATGGTCATCGCGATGTCGAAGGACATCCGCGTGCTCGTCATCAAGCTCGCCGACCGCCTGCACAACGCCCGGACCTGGGGCTTCGTCGAGTCCGCCTCCGCCTCGCGCAAGGCGAAGGAGACGCTCGAGATCTACGCGCCGCTCGCGCACCGCCTCGGCATCCAGATGATCAAGCTCGAGCTCGAGGACCTGTCCTTCGCGGTGCTCCACCCGAAGCTGTACGTCGAGATCGACAGCCTGGTCAAGGAGCGGCAGCCCAAGCGCGAGCAGTTCGTGCAGAACGTCACCGGGACCCTGAAGAAGGACCTGAAGGCCGCCAAGATCCGCGGCGACGTGATGGGTCGCCCGAAGCAGTACTACTCGATCTACCAGAAGATGATCGTGCGCGGGCGTGAGTTCGACGAGATCTACGACCTGGTCGGCATCCGCGTCCTCGTCCCCACGGTGCGGGACTGCTACGCGATGCTCGGAGCCGTGCACGCCCGGTGGACGCCGCTGCCCGGGCGTTTCAAGGACTACATCGCGACGCCGAAGTTCAACCTTTACCAGTCGCTGCACACCTCGGTGCTCGGACCGCAGGGCCGAGCGGTCGAGATCCAGATCCGCACGCACGAGATGCACCAGCGGGCCGAGTTCGGTGTCGCCGCGCACTGGAAGTACAAGCAGCGCATCACCGGTCGCGAAGCCGAGAGCACCACGCAGTCCGACCAGGACATGGCGTGGCTCGCACACATCACCGACTGGCAGGCGGAGACCAGCGACCCGGCCGAGTTCCTCGACTCGTTGCGCTACGAGATCGGCGCGAAGGAGACCTACGTCTTCACGCCGCAGGGCAAGGTCATCGGCCTGCCCGCCGGCGCGACCCCGGTCGACTTCGCGTACGCCGTGCACACCGAGATCGGGCACCGCACGATGGGTGCCAAGGTGAACGGCCGACTGGTGCCCCTCGAGAGCGCCCTGTCGAGCGGCGACGTCGTCGAGATCTTCACGTCGAAGAACCCTGACTCGGGGCCGAGCCAGGACTGGCTGACGTTCGTCCGCAGTCCGCGGGCCCGGAACAAGATCAAGCAGTGGTTCACGAAGGAACGTCGCGAAGAGGCGATCGAGCAGGGCCGTGACGCCATCGCCCGGGCGATGCGGAAGCAGAACCTGCCGCTCCAGCGCATCATGAGCCAGGACACCATCTCCGAGGTGGCGTCGGCGATGCGCTACGACGACGTCGCCGCCCTGTACGCGGCGGTCGGCGAGGGCCACGTGTCCAGCCAGTCCGTCATCGAGAAGGCCCTCGGCAGCATCCAGACGGAGACCGAGACCGACGAGCCCGAGCTGTCGTTCCCGCGCCACGTCACGAGCCGCCAGCTCCGCAACAGCGACAGCGGTGTGCTGGTCCGCGGTGCGCCGGACATCCTCGTCAAGCTCGCGAAGTGCTGCACCCCGGTGCCGGGCGACCAGATCGTGGGCTTCATCACCCGCGGCCAGGGTGTGTCGGTCCACCAGGCGTCGTGCACCAACGTGAAGTCGCTGATGAACGAGCCCGACCGGATGATCGAGGTCGAGTGGGCGCCGTCGTCGAAGTCGGTGTTCCTCGTCCAGATCCAGATCGAGGCCCTCGACCGTTCCGGGCTGCTCAGCGACGTCACGCGGGTCCTCACCGACCACCACGTGAACATCCTGTCCGCCACCGTGTCGACGTCGTCGGACCGACTGGCGCTGTCCCGCTTCGTGTTCGAGATGGGTGACACCACCCACCTCGATCGCGTGCTGAACGCCGTCCGTCGCATCGACGCCGTCTACGACGTGTACCGGGTCAGCGCGGGCTGAACCCGTCGGGCCAGTCCGGCCCGGCCAGGCAAGTCGCAGCCAGTCAGCCCAGTTCGACTCCGGCGTCGCGGAACCGTCGCTGTGCCTGCCGTCCCATCGGCGCCCGCTCGTTCTCTGCCAGGCCGCGGGCGAGGGCGGCGGGATCGACCCCGGCGGCCAGGACCAGGCCGCGCAGGCCCTCGGCGTCGCGCGCGCCGAACGGTCGGCGCAACCGCAGCAGGTCGAGGGCGGTCGCCGTGGGCGTCAGGACGCGCACGTCGGCGCAGGTGGTGACGTCGTCGGCCTCCAGGGCGATCTCCCGCACCGCGGTCCACGCTCCCTTCCGCCGGAAGCGTTCGTCCGCGGGGACACAGCCGTCGTGGGGGACCGGTGGTCGTGAGCACGCACCCCAGATCCATGCTGCGCTGAGGCCGCCCGCGACGACCCGGGTGTCCCCGACGCTCCAGGCGAACGAGGCGGCGCGGAGGGCGGCGTCCTGCGGTTCGGCGATCGACGCCCAGCAGGCCCCGACCGCGACGAGGTCACCGGCGAGCACGGCGGCGTGCAGCTCTGCCGCCGGCCAGTCGTCCGTCGTCACGAGGCGGGAGGAGGGCACGAGCACATGATCCCGCACCCGGTGCCTCCGGCGTCGCCGCTGTGGAGAAGCCGAGCCGAGCCGTCAGCCCAGCGACATCAGTGCTGCGTCGTCAGCGCAGGACGTCGGCGCGGTGCACGAGCGCGGCCGCCCCGATGAGCGGCCCGTCCTGCGACAGCCCCGTCGGCACGATCCGTACCTTCGTCACGAACGGGAACTCGACCCGCTCCGCGACGGCCTGTCGGGCGTACTCGAACAGGTCGGGGGAGACGTGGGAGAAGCCGCCGCCGATCGCCACGACCTCGAGGTCGACCAGGCTCGCGGCCGCGGCGATGGCCTGCCCGAGCGCCCGCCCGCTCCGCCTGACGGCTGCCACGGCGATCTCGTCGCCCGCCGCGTAGGCGGCCGCGAGCTCCTCGCCCGTGCTGCCCGCGAACCCCTGGCGACGTGCCCAGGCGACGGTCTTCGGCCCGCTGGCCACGGCCTCCAGGCAGCCGGTGCCACCGCAGGCGCACGGGTCGTCGTACCCACCGCACTCGACGTGGCCGATGTGGCCGGCGTTGCCGGTCGGCCCGCTGACGGTCCGGCCGTGCAGGATCAGTCCGCCGCCGACGCCGGTGGAGACGATCATGCCCATCACGTGGTCGGAGCCCTGCGCGGCGCCGACCCAGTGCTCGGCGAGCGTGATCGCCAGGCCGTCCATCCGCAGGGTGACGGGGACGCCGTCGGGAACGTGCGCGGCGACGCGGTCGCGGAGCGGGTAGCCGCGCCAGACCGGCATGTTCAGCGGGGAGACCAGGCCGTGCTCCTCGTCGACGGGGCCGGCCGAGCCGATGCCGACGCCGACCAGGGTCGCGTCGGACGGCAGCGTGGCGAGGGTCGCGACGACGACCTCGTCGACCGCGGCCTGCAGCTCCTCGGACGTGCGTCCGGCACCGGTCGGGCTGCGGTGCCGGGTGGCCGGCAGGACGACGCCCTGGTCGGTGACGAGTGCGGCTTCGACCTTGGTGCCGCCGAGGTCGACGGCGAGGGCGAGGTTCGCGGACGGGGTCGTGGTGCTGGACATGCGCACTCCGGTGTGGCGGTCGGGAGGCCCGGCAGCAGTCCCCGACGTGTGGTCACGTCCGGACGCGGCCGGCCTGGTTCAGGTCGGTCTGGTTCAGATGGGTCGGGGCGAGGGGTTCAGTACGACGAGGTGTCGTCGCCGCGGTCCGAGGACGCGCCGGTCGTGACACGGTGCGCGACCTCGTCGAGGATCCGGGCCGAGGCGCTGGTGCCGATGCGCGTCGCGCCGGCCTGCACCATCTCGAGCAGCGTGTCGAGGCCGCGGACGCCACCGGAGGCCTTCACGCCCGTGTCCGGGCCGACGGTCTCGCGCATGAGCCGGATGTGCTCGGCGGTCGCGCCACCACCGGCGAACCCGGTCGAGGTCTTCACGAACGCGGCACCCCCGGCGACCGCGGCGCGGCTGGCGGCGACGACCTCGTCGTCGGTCAGGTACGCGGTCTCGAGGATGACCTTGACGATCGTGTCGCCGGCGGCGTCGACGACGGCACGGACGTCACGCTCGACGCGCTGCCAGTCGCCGGACTTCGCGGCGCCGATGTCCTGCACCATGTCGAGCTCGAAGGCGCCGTCGGCGAGGGCCTGCAGCGACTCGGCGACCTTGGCCGCGGTGGAGGTGGTGCCGTGCGGGAAGCCGATCACGGTGCCGACGCCGACGCCGGTGCCCTGGAGGCGCTCGACGGCGTGCTGGACGTCGCCCGGTCGGACGCAGACGCTGAACACCCGGTGCGCGGCGGCCTCGTCGAGCTGCTCGTCCACCTGGGAACGGCTCAGCTCGGGCTTGAGGATCGCGTGGTCGATGAGTCGACGCACCGAGTCGGCATCGAGAGCGGCTGCGGTGACGGGGTTCGATGCGTTGTCCACCCGGCAAGCCTACAAGCAGGCGCGAGGCGTACGGTTCGGAGCATGCGCGTCCTCGTCACCGGGGCCACCGGGTACATCGGTGGTCGACTGGTCCCCAGACTCCTCGATGCCGGGCACGACGTCCGGGTCCTCGTCCGCAACCCGCGCAAGCTGCAGGACGTTCCCTGGAACGACCGTGTCACGGTCGCCGAGGGTGACCTGCAGGACGCCGACGCGGTGTCCGCGGCGGTCGACGGCATCGAGGCGGTCTACTACCTCGCCCACGCCATGGGGGCGGACGGCGACTTCGAGCAGGCCGAACGCGACGCCGCGCAGACCATGGCCCGCGTCGCCCACGACGCCGGTGTCCAGCGCTTCGTCTACCTCGGCGGCCTGCACCCGGACGGCGACCTCAGCAAGCACCTGCGCAGCCGGAAAGAGGTGGGGGAGATCCTCCTCGGCTCCGGCGTGCCGACGATCGCGCTCCAGGCCGGCGTCGTCATCGGATCGGGCAGCACCTCGTTCGAGATGATCCGCCACCTGACCGACGTGCTGCCCTGGATGCCGGCGCCCCGCTGGGTCCGGAACCGCATCCAGCCGATCGCCGTCCGCGACGTCCTGTACTACCTCGTCGAGGCGCTCACGATCCCGGCCGACGTCAACCGCACGTACGACATCGGCGGCCCCGACGTCCTCCGGTACGGGCAGATGCTCAACGGGTACGCGGTCGAGGCGAAGCTGCCCCAGCGACCGATCACGGTCCTCCCGGTCCTGACCCCGCGGCTCGCCGCGCACTGGTTCAACGTCGTGACTCCGATCCCGCGCAAGCTCGCGACGCCGATCATCGAGTCGCTGCAGTTCGAGTGCGTGCAGCGCGAGCACGACATCGACGACGTGATCCCGCAGCCCGAGGGTGGACTGACCTCGTACCGACGGGCCGTCCGGCTGGCGCTGGCGAAGATGCGCAGCGGCGAGGTCCTGACCAGCTGGCGCAACGCGACGCTCTCGAGCGGCTCGGCCGACCCGCTGCCGAGCGACCCGGAGTGGGCCGGCCACACCGTGTACGTCGACGACCGCAAGCGGCACTCGTCGGCTCCGCCGGAAGCCGTGTGGAGCGTCGTCGAGTCGATCGGTGGCGAGAACGGCTGGTACTCGTTCCCGCTCGCCTGGGTCGCTCGCGGCTGGCTCGACAAGATCGCCGGCGGCGTCGGCCTGAGCCGCGGCCGTCGCGACCCGAAGCGGCTCGAGCAGGGCGACGCACTCGACTGGTGGCGCGTCGAGCGGCTGGTCCGCGGCCGGTACCTGCGCCTCCGCGCCGAGTTCAAGTCGCCGGGTCGTGCCTGGCTCGAGATGACCGTCACCCCCGCCGAAGACGGCGGCAGCGACTACCACCAGCGGGCGATCTACTTCCCGCAGGGGCTCGCCGGACGGCTCTACTGGTACGGCATCCTGCCCTTCCACGGGGTGATCTTCCCCGGCATGGTCGAGCGGATCACCGCCCGTGCCGAACGGGAGGCGCACCACACCGACTCGACGCAGCGCAACTCCACGTACCAGAATGACGACGCGCAGCCAGCGCACGAGGAGGCGGCATGAGCGACGACGGCACGACGAGTGGCGGCGGTCTCCTGTTCCTCGGTGACAGCATCACCGCGGGCGGCGACTGGGGCCAGTGGCTCCCCGACGAGCGGACCATCAACCTCGGTGTCGACGGCGACACCACGGACGGTGTCCTCGCGAGGCTCGACGAGGTCGTGCAGGCCGCACCCGAGGTCATCGTGCTGCTGATCGGCACGAACGACTTCGGTCACCACCGGGCCAGCGCGGAGCACGTCGTCCGGAACGTCGAATCGGCCCTGGTACAGCTGCGTCGGGCACTGCCCGGCGTCCGGCTGCTCCTCGTGTCGATCCTGCCGCGGCAGGCCGAGTACGCGCAGAAGACCGAGCAGGCGAACCGGCACCTGCGGCAGTTCGTGGCCACCTGCCACGCGCAGTACCTCGACGTCTGGCCGGCCCTGGCCGACGGGGACCACCTCGACGAGCGCTTCACCGCCGACGGGCTGCACCTCACCGAGGACGGGTACCGCGCGTACGTCGCCGAGCTCGTCCCGGCACTCGAGCGTGTCCGGGAGCTGCCACCGATGTCCCGCCCGATCTCGCTCGCCGACCTCCGCGACGCGCAGGACCGATGACGGCTCGGAAGGGACGGCCCGCGATCGGGTCGTCACAGCAGGCGTCGCCGTCCACTTCGACGGCGTCGTCGACCCCCGCCGGGTCGGGTCGTGCTCGTGGGGCGGGTGGGGCGGCTCGTGACCGACAGGCGCTCCCGGACTTCACCCGGCCGGCCCTCGCACCGTCGCTGCTGGCGGCCGTGGTGCTCCTGGCCTGCGTGGCGTTCCTCGACTCGTCGGCGTTCGTGTTCGCGCGCTGGGGCGTCACCGTGCTCGCGCTCATCGTGCTGGTCTTCGCGGTCCGCGGTCGGGTCTGGTGGGCAGCGGTGCTCACCGCGGCCGTCGCCGTCTGCTGGAACCCGGTCGTGGTCGTCCCGATCCCCGGGCAGCTCTGGGCGGCGCTGCAGCTGGTCGCGGCGGCGCTCTTCATCGTCGTCGGCATCACGGTCAAGGTGCCGCGCGCGGCGGACTGACGTCGCGCCTCCCGGTAAGATCGCACGTGCTGTGCATCGCGCGCGGCGGCGCGACCTGGAAGGCATGGATGAGCAACGAGACCGAGCCGGTGACCGAGAGTCCTCTGCTGACCCCTCGACCGTCCTCCGGCGGTCTCGACCGTCCTGACGTCGTCCTCCGCAAGGGACGGCTCACCCTCATCAACGGGCACCTCACGCCCCAGCAGTCGATGATCGAGGACCTGCTGTTCCTCGACGACGCCCTCACCGCGGCCGACGTCGACCACCTGCTGATCCGCGGCAACGACCAGCGGCCCGTCATCGCCATCGACGAGCGGGACCGTCAGCGTGCCGAGAGCGCCGTGATGGACGCCGCCGCGGGGGAGCCCTTCTACGCGAAGCCGCCGGGCAAGGCCGCCCTGCTCGTCGTGGACGACGGCTTCGGCTCGGCCGACGAGCCCGTGCTCCGCCTGTTCCGTCCCCGGCTCGAGCCGATGGGACGCCTGCGCTACGGTGCCGAGACGAGTGTGCAGCTCGAGTTCTGGCGCGTCACCGAGACCGAGGTCCTGGCTCCCGTCGAGAACGCCCTGATGCGCCGCAGTCTGCCGATCGAGGAGTTCGTCCTCGTCGACATCGAGCGCTACGGCCGCGGCTGGTCCACGGTCGAGCACATGTTCGACGACCACGTGTCCGACATCCGCTTCCCGATCGACATCGTGTTCTCGTGGGTCGACGGCAACGCGATCGAGTACCAGCGCGCCCGTCAGGCCGCACAGGCGAGCGCCGTGCTGGGGGAGGGCGACGACGCCCCGGCCCGCTTCCGGCAGATCAACGAGCTGAAGTACGCCCTGCGGTCGGTGCACATCTTCGCGCCGTGGATCCGTCGCATCTACATCGCGACCGACTCACCGGCGCCGGAGTGGCTGGCCGACCACCCGAAGGTCCGGATCGTCCGCAGCGAGGAGTTCTTCGCCGACCCCTCCGTCCTGCCGACGCACAACTCGCAGGCCGTCGAGGCGCAGCTGCACCACATCCCCGGGCTCAGCGAGCACTTCATCTACTCGAACGACGACATGTTCTTCGGGCGCCAGGTCGACCCGTCGATGTTCTTCAGCCCGGGCTCGGTGACGAAGTTCATCCTGGCGATCACGCGGATCGGTCTCGGGACGAACAACCCGGCCCGCAGCGGGTTCGAGAACTCGGCTCGGGTGAACCGGAAGCTCCTGCAGCAGCGGTTCGGTGCGGTCACGACCCGGCACCTCGAGCACGCGGCGACGCCGTTGCGGAAGAGCATCATGACCGAGATGGAGCACGAGTTCGCGGCGGAGTTCGCGGCGACCGCCGGCTCCCGGTTCCGCGCGGCAGACAACATCTCCGTGACGAACTCGCTGTACCACTACTACGCGCTGTTGACGGGGCGGGGGATCATCCAGGAGAACGCCACCGTCGGGTACATCGACACGACGATGGAAGCCGGTCTCCGCGAGCTCGACGAACTGCTGAAGAAGCGGAACGTGGACATGTTCTGCCTGAACGACGGCAGCTTCCCGGAGGTCAGTGACGAGGAGCGCACCGAGCGCGTCACCGACTTCCTCGAGCGCTACTTCCCGTTCCCGGCACCCTGGGAACGCCCCAGCACCTGAGGCTGCGCCAGGAGGGCCGTGGCTGGCCCTCCTGGGCGCTCAGCGGTGGATCGGGGACACCGGCACCGAGTCGAGCGTGAACACCGGCATGGACGCCGTGACGGGCGCCGGCTCGACGGCCGACGGGATCACGACGCCGGCCGCGGCGAGACGGGCCTCGGTCTCGATCGACGAAACGGGTTCCCCGACGGTCGAGTAGGTGCCGATCGGCACGACCGAGTGCACCACCTGGTGGCCGTAGACGTGCATCAGGTTGAACGACTGGGCACCGTCGCGGCCACGGGTGCCGCCCTGGAACTCGTTGAGGTCCTGCGTGTAGCAGGTGGCGCTGGCGACGGAGACGGGGATGCCGGCGAACACGGCACTGGTCGAGTAGTGCAGGTGGCCGGCGATGATGGTGAGGATGTCGCTGCCCTCGACCACCTCGGCGAGGGCGGGCTGGTCGCGCAGTTCGACGAGGACGGTGAGGTCCTGGACGCTGGGCACCGGCGGGTGGTGCATCGCGAGGATCGTGCCGTGCGGAGCCGCTTCGGAGAGGACCTCGGCGAGCCAGTCGAGCTGCTCGGGGGAGACCTCGCCGTGGTGGTGCCCAGGGACGCTCGTGTCGAGCGTGATGACGCGGAGGCCGTTGACGTCGTAGACGAAGTCCACCGGACGGTCGGTGGGCTGCAGGCCGAAGAGCTCCTGCCGGAAGGCCCCGCGTTCGTCGTGGTTGCCCATCGCCCAGATGACCTGCGCGCCGAGGCGTTCGGCGGCGGGTTCGATGATGTCGCGCACCTTGACGTAGGCGCCGGGTTCACCCTTGTCGGCAACGTCGCCCGTGATGACGATCGCTTCCGGGCGGGAGCCGGAGGCTTCGATCTCGGCGATGATCTGGCCGAGTCGTGCGGCGGAGTCGACGGCTCCGTAGAGCGCGCCGTCGCCGGCGATGAGGTGGGTGTCGCTGAGGTGGAGCAGGAAGTGGTTCGGCCTGGGGTGTTCAGCCGTCCGGGCGTCCATCGGTCTCTTCTTCCGTTGGCAGCGGGTGCGTGGTGCAACACAGTGCCACACCGTCCTCGACGATTCCAGCACTGCCGTCTGAACGCCCCGTGAACTGGGGCGGCGTGTCCGGTGTCCTGAGGCGAAACGACATGAGGCGAACACACGAGCCCCCGTTCGCAAAGCGAACGGGGGCTCGTGTGTTCTTGCCGAGAAGTGTTATCTACCGGCACCGACCTGCGGGGCCTGGTGGGTCCCTTCGAGGTCCGGACCGTGGTGGGCGGCGTGTGCGGCTTCGAGCTCGTTCTTCGACACCGGCTCGATGCGGTCTTCGAAGAAGAAGCGGGAGGCGCGTGCACGGGCCTTCTGCAGCGAGGTGATTCGGCCGCGGGAGTCCGGGCGGATCATCAGCGGCTTGTAGTCGTTGAACTCGAGCAGACGCCAGCGCTCGTACTCGTCGAGCTGCTCGTGGACCTCGATGTACTCACCGTGCGGCAGTCGGACGATGCGGCCCGACTCGTACCCGTGGAGGACGATCTCGCGGTCCTTCTTCTGCAGTGCGAGGCAGACACGCTTCGTGATCCAGAAGGCGACGAACGGGCCGAGGACCGTCGTTGCCTGGAGCACGTGGATCACGTGGTTGATCGACACCATGAAGTGGGTCGCGATGAGGTCCGACGACGCCGCGGTGAACAGGGCACCGTAGAGCGTGATGCCGGCGACACCGATCGCGGTGCGGGTCGGGGCGTTGCGTGGGCGGTCGGCGATGTGGTGCTCACGCTTGTCGCCGGTGACCCAGGCCTCGATGAACGGGTACACGAAGATCGTCACGATGAGACCCATGAGGATCGCGATCGGCACGAGGATGTTGAACGAGACCGTGTAGCCGAACCAGTTGACCTCCCAGTGCGGCGGCACCAGACGGAGCGCACCGTCCGCGAAGCCGATGTACCAGTCAGGCTGGGTACCGGCGGACACGGGGGAGGGGTCGTACGGGCCGTAGTTCCAGATCGGGTTGATCGTGAAGAACGACGCGATGGCGGCGAGGATGCCCGCGACGATGAAGAAGAAGCCACCGGCCTTCGCGGCGAACGCCGGGAGGATCGGGACGCCCACGACGTTGTCGTTGGTCTTGCCGGGGCCGGCGTACTGGGTGTGCTTGTTGATGACGACGAGCACGAGGTGGACACCGAGCACCGCGACGAGGATCGCCGGCAGCAGCAGGATGTGCAGCGTGTACAGGCGGCCGACGATGTCGGTACCGGGGAACTCGCCACCGAAGAGCAGGTAGGCGATCCAGACACCGATGACCGGGACACCCTCGATCATGCCGACGATGATGCGCAGACCGTTGCCGGAGAGCAGGTCGTCGGGGAGCGAGTAGCCGGTGAAGCCCTCGGCCATGGCGAGGACCCAGAGCACGAAGCCGAAGACCCAGTTGAGCTCACGCGGCTTGCGGAACGCGCCGGTGAAGAACACGCGGGCCATGTGCAGCATGACCGAGGCCACGAACAGCAGTGCTGCCCAGTGGTGGATCTGCCGGACGAACAGACCGCCGCGGATCTCGAACGAGATGTTCAGCGTCGACTGCAGCGCCACCGACATGTCCACGCCCTTGAGCGGGACGTAGGTGCCGTTGTAGACGACCTCGGCCATGGACGCCTGGTAGAAGAACGTCAGGAAGGTCCCCGAGAGCAGGACGACGACGAAGCTGTAGAGCGCGACTTCACCGAGCATGAAGCTCCAGTGGTCGGGGAAGATCTTGCGACCGACCTCCTTCACCAGGCCGGAGATGCTGGTGCGCTCGTCGATGTAGTTCGCGGTGTAGTTGATCAGTCGCGAACCACGGTCAGGAGTCGGCTTGTTCGCCGACTCGGTGGTGGGGGATGTGGTCGTTGTGCTGCTCATGAGCGGGCACGCTCCCAGAAGGACGGGCCGACCGGCTCGTGGAAGTCGCTCTGTGCGACCAGGTAGCCGTCGTCATCGACCGAGATCGGAAGTTGGGGAAGGGGGCGGGCCGCCGGTCCGAAGATGACCTCGCAGTTGTTCGAGACATCGAAGGTGGACTGGTGGCACGGGCACAGCAGGTGGTGCGTCTGCTGCTCGTAGAGCGCGACCGGGCATCCGACGTGGGTGCAGATCTTGGAGTACGCGACGATGCCGTCGTAGCCCCAGTTCTCGTGGCCCTTGGCGGGGTTCAGGTCCTTCGGGTCCAGGCGCATCAGGAGGACGGCGGCCTTCGCCTTCTCCTCGAGCATGTGCTCGGAGTCGAGCATGCCCTCGGGGATGACGTGGAACACCGATCCGATGGTGACGTCGGAGGCCTTGATCGGCAGACCCGTCGGGTCCTTGGTCAGGCGCAGGCCCGACTTCCAGAAGGTGTGACGGAGCAGCTCGTTCGGGTCTTCCTTCGGCGCGAGGTCGCGCACCAGGACGATGCCGGGGAGGGGGAAGGCCACCAGGGCACCGATGAGGGAGTTGCGGATCAGCTTGCGGCGGCTGAACCCGGACTCCTTGTCGGCGAGCTGGAAGGCTTCGACCGCCTTGGCGCGGGTGGCGTCCGTGCCACGCGTGGTGTGGCGCATCTCGGTGATCTCGCGGTCGGAGACGAGCGTCTTCGACCAGTAGACGGCACCGATGCCCAGAGCCAGGAGCGCGAGCGTGATGGAGAGGCCGAGGAAGAGGTTCGCGGTGCGGACCGTGCCGAAGTCGTTCGGGTCGATCGGGAAGGCGATGTACGCGGCGATCGACAGGACGCTCGCGACGATCGACACGTAGAAGAACGTCGCGACCTGGCGCTCGGCCAGACGCTGCTTCTTCGGGTCGACGTCCGTGCGGCGGGCGCGGTGCGGCGGCTCGCCCGGGTTCTCGAACGGCTCGTGCGGCAGGACAGCGGTCCCGACCGGCTCCGTGGCGCCGTGCTTCTCGACAGCCGAGGACGAGTTCAGTGCCTCGTCGTCGTGCTCTGCCATGGTGTTCCCTTCAGTGTCGTGCGACACGGACGATCAGTTGGTCTTCGCGGTCAGCCAGACGGTCATCGCGACGACCGCTCCGAGACCGAAGATCCAGATGAACAGGCCTTCGGCCACCGGGCCGAGGTCACCCAGACCGAAGCCACCGGGCGACTTGTTGTCCTGCACGTACTTGAGGTACGTGATGACGTCGGCCTTCTGGTCCGGGGTCAGGTTCAGGTCGTTGAAGACCGGCATGTTCTGCGGGCCGGTGAGCATGGCCTCGTAGATGTGCTTGCCGGAGACGTCGCGCAGGTTCGGCGCGTACTTGCCCTCGGTCAGGGCGCCACCGGCACCGGCGACGTTGTGGCACATCGCGCAGTTGATGCGGAAGAGCTCGGCACCTTCGGCGGCGTCGCCCTCTGCACCGTCGGTGAGCTTCGTCGAGGGGATCGACGGGCCGGGGCCGAGCGAGGCGACGTAGGCCGCCATGGCGTCGACCTGCTGGTCCGTGAACTGCTCGGGCTTCTCTTCACCCTGGGGACCCTGGGCGGCGAGCGGCATGCGCCCGGTGCCGACCTGGAAGTCGACCGAGGCGGCGCCGACACCGATGAGGGACGGGCCCTCGCTGGTGCCCTGGGCGGAGAGGCCGTGGCAGGTGGCGCAGTTCGACGCGAAGAGCTTCTGGCCCTCGTTGACTTGCGACTGGCTGGATGCGGCCAGTGTCGTGTTGGTGCTGTCGTCGGCGTTGGCCGACGTGCTGAACAGTGCGTACGCACCACCCGTCGTCATGAGTGCGACGGCGAGGAGGGACACGGTCGCCAGGGGGGAGCGACGGCCCTTCTTGTTCTTCTTCGATGTGTTGAACATGCTGTGGGGCTGCCTGATTCTCACTTGAGGAGGTAGATGACGGCGAAGAGACCGATCCACACGACGTCGACGAAGTGCCAGTAGTACGACACGACGATCGCGGTGGTGGCTTCCTTGTGCCCGAAGTTCTTCGCGGCGAACCCACGCCCGAGCGTGAGGAGGAAGGCGATGAGACCGCCGGTCACGTGCAGACCGTGGAAGCCGGTGGTCATGTAGAACGCGGAGCCGTAGGCGCTCGAGGAGAGCGTCATGCCCTCGTGCCAGAGGTTGGCGTACTCGAAGATCTGCCCACAGACGAAGATCGCGCCCATGCAGTAGGTGACGAAGAACCACTCCGTCATGCCCCAGTCCTTGGGGTTCCAGCTGGTGCGGTGCACCTGGAACCGCTCGGCGGCGAAGACCGCGAACTGGCAGGCGAAGCTCGACAGCACCAGGACGATGGTGTTCACCGACGCGAATGGCACCTCGAGCTTGGCGCTCTCGGTTGCCCAGAGCTCGGGGGAGGTGCTTCGCAGCGTGAAGTAGATCGCGAACAGGCCGGCGAAGAACATGACCTCGCTGCCCAGCCACACGATCGTCCCCACGGCAACGGGGTTCGGCCTGTTCAAGACCGGACCGCTGACGGATCTGGAGAGAGGGGTGCTTGTCACGTCTTCCATTATGGCGGAAACCCCCGACAGTGTTTTCGCAGGCAACTGGCGGGTCCTCCAGAATCAGTACGATCGAGCCATGTCTGACGCACTCACCTGGCCGGCCGTGATCAGCGCGCTCATGGCGCGCGAGGACCTCTCGATCAGGCAGTCCACATGGGCCATGGAGCAGATCGTGCAGGGGAAGGCCACGTCGGCACAGATCGCGGCCTTCGCCGTGGCCCTCCGCGCCAAGGGCGAGACCGTCGACGAGGTGGTCGGGTTCCGGGACGCGATCCTCGACGCCGCCGTCCCGCTCGACGTCGACCCGATGGCGCTCGACATCGTCGGGACCGGCGGGGACGTGGTGGGCACGGTCAACGTCTCGACCATGGCCGCGATCGTCATCGCCGCCGCGGGCGTGCCCGTCGTCAAGCACGGCAACCGCGCGAGCTCGTCCAAGTCCGGCTCGAGCGACGTGCTCGCCGCGCTCGGCCTCGACCTCACGATGGACGCCGCGCGTGTCGCCGAGACGTTCCGGCGTGTCGGTCTGACCTTCGCCTTCGCCAGCGCGTTCCACCCCGGATTCGCCCATGCAGCCCCGGTCCGGCGGGAGATCGGGGTCCCGACGGTGTTCAACTTCCTCGGCCCGCTGGTGAACCCGGCACGGTGCGAGGCGAACGCGGTGGGCGTGGCACAGCTCGAACTCGTGCCGATCATCACGGGCGTGTTCCAGACCCGGGGAGCGACCGCACTCGTGTTCCGTGGCGACGACGGCCTCGACGAACTCACCACCACCGGCCACAGCCACATCTGGGAGGTGTCCGGTGGCCGCATCACCGAGCACGACCTCGACCCGCGTGACCTCGGCATCGCCCGTGCCCGGACCGAGGACCTGCTCGGCGGCGAGCCGGCGGAGAACGCGGCGATCGTCCGCACGGTGCTCGCGGGGGAGACCGGACCGGTCCGCGACATCGTCCTGTTGAACGCCGCGGCCGGGCTCGTGTCCTTCCGTCTCGCGCAGGACCCGACCGAGGCGGACCGCCCGATCCTGCAGCGCTTCCGCGAGCAGCTGGTCATCGCGTCGGACTCGATCGATTCCGGCGCCGCCATGCGCAAACTGGACGAGTGGGTCGGTGTGGCGCCGGCCGTCACGTCGCCCTGAGCCGCCGACACCCGACGGGAGCACGCGTCGGGTCGCGCGCACCACGCAACGACGGGAGGCCCGTACCGGTTCCGCAGAACCGGTACGGGCCTCCCGTCTGTTGCGTGGTCGGTCAGACGACCGACGTCAGCGGACGTCCTCGTCGACCCAGTCGAAGGTCTTCGTGACGGCCTTCTTCCAGAGGCGCAGCGTGCGCTCGCGCTCCTCGGCGTCCATGGACGGCGTCCACCGCTTGTCCTCCTGCCAGTTGGCACGGAGCTCGTCGAGGTTCGCCCAGAAGCCGACGGCCAGGCCGGCGGCGTAGGCGGCACCGAGGGCCGTCGTCTCGGCGACCACCGGGCGGACCACGGGGACGTCGAGGATGTCGGCCTGGAACTGCATCAGCGCGTCGTTGGCGGTCATGCCACCGTCGACCTTGAGCTCGGTGAGCTCGACGCCCGAGTCGGCGTTGACGGCGTCCAGGACCTCGCGGGTCTGGAGTGCCGTGGCCTCGAGGGCGGCACGCGCGATGTGGCCCTTGTTGACGTAGCGGGTGAGGCCGACGAGCGCGCCGCGGGCGTCCGGACGCCAGTAGGGGGCGAAGAGGCCCGAGAAGGCGGGGACGAAGTAGACGCCACCGTTGTCCTCGACCGACTTGGCGAGGGTCTCGACCTCGGGCGCGCTGCCGATGATGCCGAGGTTGTCGCGGAGCCACTGGATGAGTGAGCCCGTGACGGCGATCGACCCCTCGAGTGCGTAGTGCGTCTCCTGGTCGCCGAGCTTGTAGCCGACGGTCGTGAGCAGCCCGTTCTCCGAGCGGACGATGTCGGTGCCCGTGTTGAAGATGAGGAAGTTACCGGTGCCGTAGGTGTTCTTCGACTCGCCCTGGTCGAACGCCGCCTGGCCGAAGGTCGCTGCCTGCTGGTCGCCCAGGATGCCGGCGATCGGGACCTCGCGGAGGAGGCTCGAGGACTCGACGTGACCGTAGACCTCGGAGGAGCTGACGATCTCGGGGAGCATCGACTTCGGCACACCGAAGTCGGCCAGGATGTCGTCGCGCCACTGCAGCGTCTCGAGGTCCATGAACAGGGTGCGCGAGGCGTTGGTGACGTCGGTCTTGTGCACGCCGCCGTCGGTGCCGCCGGTCAGGTTCCAGAGGACCCAGGTGTCGGTGGTGCCGAAGAGCAGGTCGCCGGCCTCCGCCTTCTCACGGGCGCCCTCGACGTTCTCGAGGATCCACATGATCTTGGTACCGGCGAAGTACGTCGCCAGGGGCAGGCCCACGATTGCCTTGTAGCGGTCGGTGTCACCGTCGGCGAGCTTGTCGACGAGCGCCTGGGTGCGGGTGTCCTGCCACACGATGGCGTTGTAGACGGCCTTGCCGGTGGTGCGGTCCCAGACGACGGCGGTCTCACGCTGGTTGGTGATGCCCACGGCGGCGACGTCGTGGCGGGTGATGTCGGCGCGGGAGAGTGCCTGGCCGATGACCTCGCGGGTGTTGTCCCAGATCTCCGCCGGGTCGTGCTCGACCCAACCGGCGCGCGGGAATATCTGCTCGTGTTCCTTCTGACCGACGGAGACGATCGATCCGGAGTGGTCGAAGACGATCGCTCGCGTGCTGGTCGTGCCCTGGTCGATGGCGACGATGTAGTCGGCCATTGGTGCTCCTTACGACGGTGTTCGGTGCTGCGGACGGGACGGGTCGACCCGGTCGCTCAGGTGGTGCGGGTTGTGCGGGTGGTGCGGCGCGCCTGGACGCGCTGGGTGGGACGCGGCCGCCACGCCGGAGGTGCAGTGCGGCGGCCGCGCGGGTGGTGCTGGTCGTGCGTCGTGCTGGTGCGGGGACGAGCTACGCCATCGGGAGCAGCGGTCCGGCGAGCAGCGCGGCGATCGTGCCACCGACGAGCGGGCCGACGACCGGGACCCAGGCGTAGGACCAGTCGCTGGTGCCCTTGCCCTTGATGGGCAGGAAGGCGTGCGCGATGCGCGGGCCGAGGTCACGGGCCGGGTTGATCGCGTAGCCGGTGGGGCCACCGAGCGAGACACCGATCGCGATCACCAGGAAGGCGACCGGGATGGCGCCGAGTTCGGTCGGCGTCTTGCCGTTCGTGAAGGCGAGGACGACGAACACGAGGACGAACGTGCCGATGATCTCGGTCACCAGGTTCCACGCGTAGTTGCGGATCGCGGGGCCGGTCGAGAACACGCCGAGCTTGGCCGCGGGGTCGGGCTCCTCGTCGAAGTGCTGCTTGTAGGCGAGCCAGACGATGACGGCACCGATGATCGCGCCGATGAGCTGCGCGAGCCAGAAGAGGAACATCTCGCCGACGGTGATGTTGCCGATGATGGCCTGCGCGATGGTCACGGCGGGGTTCAGCTGGCCGCCGGACTTGTACGAGACGGTTACGCCGGCGAAGACCGCGAAGCCCCAACCGATCGTGACCATGAGGAAGCCTGCGCCGAAGCCCTTGGACTTCGTGAGGGAGACCGCGGCGACCACGCCGCCACCCAGGATGATGAGCAGCGCCGTGCCGACGAGCTCAGACAGGAATTTGACGCCGATGTCGTCCACCGGTACCTCCGATTTGCTGTGGTCGGGGGCCCGGCTGAGCACCGGCACTCCCCGTCGAGTGATTGAGCCCGAGCATAGTGCTGGGGATTTCCGGAGGGTGATGGACACGAACCGCATTCCGGCGAAAGTGAACGGACGTGCACCGGACGTGGATGCGCGAGGACTCGGGGACGGGCTCGGGACGAGCGACGGCTGCACGAACGTGCAGCACGACGGCACAGGTGCCCGGAGCTGCCCCTGGCACGGACACGTCCCGGCGGTACAGTGAGCCGACTCCGGACGACGTCGGCGGTGTGCAGACGGTGGACCGGTGCCGGACATCCGTGTCGTACCCGTGTCACACCCTCGTCGCACTCCCGGAGGCGCAGCATGAAGAAGCTCATCAACGACCCACACGACGTCGTCATCGAGACCGTCCGGGGGTTCGCCCTCGCCCATGCCGAGCACGTCGTGCTGGTCGAGGACCCGGTGCACCTGCACCGCCGCGACGCCCCGGTCAGCGGCAAGGTCGGGATCGTGAGCGGTGGCGGCAGCGGCCACGAGCCCCTGCACGCCGGCTTCGTCGGACACGGCATGCTCGACGCCGCCGTGCCGGGCCCGGTGTTCACCAGCCCGACCCCCGACCCGATCGTCGCCGCCACGAAGGCCGTCGACGGGGGAGCGGGCGTGCTCCACATCGTGAAGAACTACACCGGGGACGTCCTGAACTTCGAGACCGCCGCCGAGCTCGCCGCGATGGACGACGTCCGGGTCGAGAGCGTCGTGGTCGACGACGACGTCGCCGTGCAGGACTCGCTCTTCACCGCCGGTCGCCGTGGCGTGGCCGGCACGGTCGTCGTCGAGAAGTGTGCCGGCGCCGCCGCCGAGCGCGGTGACGACCTGGACGCCGTCGCGGCGGTGGCCCGGCACGTCAACGAGGTGACCCGGTCCATGGGGCTCGCGCTGGCCTCCGGCACCGTCCCGCACGCCGGCGAGCCCTCGTTCACGCTGGCCGACGACGAGGTCGAACTCGGCATCGGCATCCACGGCGAGCCCGGTCGCGAGCGCATCCCGATGGCCCCGGCCGACGAACTGGTCGACCGCGTGCTCGAGCCGATCCTGACCGACCTGCAGGCACCCGCCGGCTCGCAGCTGCTCCTGCTGGTCAACGGCATGGGCGGCACGCCGCAGTCGGAGCTCTACATCGCCTACCGACGCGCCGCCGAGGTCCTGTCGGATCGTGGCTACACGGTCGCGCGTAGCCTGGTCGGCAACTACGTCACCTCCCTCGAGATGCAGGGGTTCTCGCTCACCGTCACGGTGCTCGACGAGGACCTCACCGCACTCTGGGACGCGCCGGTGGAGACGCCGTCGCTCCGCTGGGGGCGCTGACACCGCACGACGACTCCGCTCAAGACGCCGACCACGGGTCGGCCGCACGAAGGGACACACCTTGTCGCTCGACACCGCCTGGGCCATCGACTGGGTCCGCCGCACCGCCGCCACGATCGACGAGCACCGGGCGGAGCTGATCACGCTCGACCGCGAGATCGGTGACGGCGACCACGGTGAGAACCTCGACCGCGGGTTCCAGGCGGTGCTCGTCGCACTCGACGACGCGGACCTCGAGACCCCGGGCGCCGTGTTCAAGCTCGTGGCGACCAAGCTCATCTCCACGGTCGGTGGTGCGGCCGGTCCGCTGTTCGGCACCGCGTACCTCAAGGCAGCCCAGGCCGCCGGCGACGCCACGGAGCTCGACGCCGACACGCTCGTCGCGGTCCTCACCGCGGCCCGCGACGGCGTCGTCTCCCGCGGCAAGGCCGAGGTCGGCGACAAGACGATGATCGACGCGTGGACGCCGGCCGTCGACGCGGCAGCTGCGGCAGCCGCAGCGGGGGAGACCCCGGAGCGCGTGCTCGCCGCGGCCGCCGACGCCGCCGCCACCGGTGCGGAGTCGACCGACGCACTCGTCGCCCGGAAGGGCCGTGCGAGCTACCTCGGCGACCGTGCCGTCGGGCACCGCGACCCGGGCGCCCAGTCGAGCGCCTACGTCCTGCGCGCGGCCGTGGACGCGGCATGAGCGTCGGCATCCTCGTCGTCTCGCACAGCGCCGCCGTCGCTCAGGGCACGGTCGACATCGCCCGGCAGATGGCCGGCGACGTGCAGCTCGTCGCGGCGGGCGGCACCGACGAGGGCGGCATCGGCACCTCGTTCGAGGCGATCACCGCCGGCATCGAACAGCTCGTCGGCGCGGTCGGCATCGTCGTGCTCTGCGACCTCGGTTCTGCCTACCTGACGACCGACACCGCGCTCGACTTCCTCGACGACGAGCTCCGTGCACGCGTGCACGTCTCGGACGCCCCGGTCGTCGAGGGGACCGTCGCTGCGGCGGTCGCCGCCCAGACGGGCGGCGACGTCGACGCGGTCCTGGCGGCTGCTGCCAGCGCTGCCGGTGGCGGGACCGACGCCGGTCCCGACGACGCGGCCACGCGCCTCCCGGGAGGCGCGCCCCACCCGGCCGACGCCGGTGCGGCCGACGGGACCCACGCTGCTGCGGCCGACGGGACCCACTCCTCTGTCACCGTGGAGCTGGTGAACGCGTCCGGCCTGCACGCACGTCCCGCCGCGGAGTTCGTGAAGACCGCCGCGAAGCACGACGCGTCCGTCCGGGTGAACGGCGTCGACGCGAAGAGCCTGCTGGCGATCATGGCGCTCGCGCTGCCGAAGGGGGCGGCGGTGACGATCGAGGCCTCGGGCCCCGACGCACGCGCCGCGGTCGACGCCCTGGCCGACCTGGTCCGGTCCGGCTTCGGCGAGTAGCCCTCGCGGAGGGTCAGACGCGCTGGAGGCCCGTGACCCGCAGCAGGTCGAGTCGCGACGCGTCCTCGCTGCCGGGGACCACCGTGTAGACGACGATCCGCAGGTCGCTGCCCGGCACCGAGAGGGTGTCGCAGTCGACCTCGATCGGGCCGACCGGCGTCCGCAGGGTCTTGCGGCTGGTCCGGTGCTCGGCGATCCGGGCCTCACCCCAGCGACGCTCGAACTCGGGGCTCGTCGCCCGCAGGTCCCGCACGAGCTCGGCGAGGTGCCGGTCGTCCGGGTAGCGACCGAGCGCGGTGCGGAGGTCGGCGGCCAGGTCGGACGCGAAGGCCTCGGCGTGCTCGTCGTCGAAGTCGACCCCGGCGTGGCCGTCGGTGAAGAACTGCCAGACCAGGTTCGCCGAGCGCCCCTGCCACCGGTCGCCGTCGCCCGTGGCCGCGGCCCAGAGCTCGTTGCGGTGCAGCAGGTCGTGGCTGGCGGTGAAGACGGCGAGCGGCACGTCCGTCAGCCGGTCGACGATCCGCTGCACGCCGGGCGTGATGTGCCGGGGGACGAGCCCGCGGGACGGCGGCGCGGCGCCGGCGACCCGGAACAGGTGGTCCCGCTCCAGCTCGGTCAGACGGAGCGCGGTGGCCAGGGCGGCGAGCAGCTGCGGTGACGGGTTGGTGGCACGGCCCTGCTCGAGACGCACGACGTAGTCGACGCTGACACCGGCGAGGGCCGCGAGCTCCTCACGCCGGAGCCCCGCGGTCCGCCGCCCGGCACCGGCGGGCAGCCCGACCTCGGCAGGGGTGACCCGGTCGCGCCAGGACCGCAGGACGTCGGCGAACTCGCTCATGCACCCATCCTCGCGCGGATCGGTCGCGGGACCGTGGTACTCACAGTCCCAGGGTCCACGGGACAGCACGTCGAACGGGGCCTGGGGGAGTCGGGGCAGAGCGAGCACGATGGTCCTCATGACCACCACACTCATCACCGGGGCGAACCGCAGCCTCGGACTCGAGACCGCCCGCCGACTCCTCGAGGCCGGCCACACCGTGTACGCCGGCGTCCGCAACCCCGACGACGCCGACGAGGTGCGTGCCCTCGGCGCCACCGTCGTCCGCCTCGACGTCACCGACCAGTCGAGCATCGACGAGGCCGTCGCGTCGATCCCCGCGCTCGACGTCCTCGTCAACAACGCCGGGGTGCTCGGCACCGCGCACGGGGTCGACGACCTGACCGCCGATGCGATGGCGTCCGTCCTCGACGCCAACGTCACCGGCATCGTCCGGGTCACGCAGGCCGCCCTGCCGCTGCTCCGTGCCTCCGAGAACCCCGTCATCGTGAACGTCGCGTCCGGCGTCGGCTGGCCGCGGTTCCTCAGCACGCCGGGACACGACGAGTTCCCCGTGCCGAGCATCCCGTACGCCGCGTCGAAGGCCGCCGTCATCACCCTCACCGTGCAGTACTCCAAGAACCTGCCCGGGTTCCGCGTCAACGTCAGCGACCCGGGCTACACCGCGACGGACTTCAACGGGCACTCCGGCCACCAGACGGTGACCGAGGGCACGGATGCCACCGTCATGCTCGCGCTCCTCGGGCCGGACGGGCCGACCGGCGAGTTCCACAACCGGCACGGGCGCGTCGACTACTGACGACGACCGGCCGCCGAGCCGACGACGGACGGGAGGCCCGTGGCGGATCCGCCACGGGCCTCCCGTCCGTCCGTCTGGTCGCGGTGCGTCGTCGGTCTGCGGTGGTGCGGGTCAGGCTGCCCAGTGGGACGGTCGCTGGAACCCGTCGTCGAGGCGGGTCCGTGCGTCGCCGCGTGCCGCGTTCACCTGCATCTGCGTCAGGTAGACCGCGCCCCGGAGGTCGGCACCGGACAGGTCCGCGTCGCGGAGGTCCGCGCCGATGCACTCGCACCGGCGGAGGTCGGCACCCGTCAGGTCGGCGCCGATGAGGAGCGCTCCGCGGAGGCTCGCACCCCGAAGGTCCGCCCGCCGCAGGTCGGCGCCGAGCAGGTCCGCGCCCGGGCCGACACGCAGACGGCCGACGCGGCGGTCGTCGCTCGTCGGGGCACGGACGCTGCCGGTGTGCTGGGCACCGGCGTTCCGTGTGTGGGCGTCACGGGTGTGGGCGTCCCGGGTGCGGGCGTCCCGAGCGCGCGCCTCCCGACTCGCATCGAGGAGGAGCGGCCGGGCAGCGTCGTACTCCGCGTCCACGTCCGCCGCGAGCAGCGTGTCCGGGTCCGCGTCGCTGAGGGCGCGCACCCGGTCGAACCGCTCCGTCAGCGGTGCGGCTGCCCGGGGGTCGTGGGCGAGGGTGATCGCCTGGTCAAGGTACCGGAGCAGCTCGTGCAGCCGGCGGACGACGGGGAAGACGGCGAACATCGCGTCGCGGGTCGCCGTGTCGTCACGCCAGGACCGGCCGGCGAAGGTGTGTCGGGACACCTTCTGTCCGGCGCCCGAGCAGTCGAACACCGTGCAGCCCCGGAAGCCCTCGGACCGCAGGCGCGGGTGGATCGTGCACCCGTCGGTGGGGTCGAGGTTGGCGCACGGGTCGCCCGCGTCCTTGTCCACCGGGAAGTCGACCGACCGGGTGAACGCCAACGCGACGCAGCAGAGGCCGAAGCAGTTGGCGCAGTCGGCGCCGAGGTCCTCGCGGCGACCGAGGGTGACCCGGGTACGTGTCGTCATCGCGGACGAGGCTAGCTCACCACGAGGGACGGCTCAGCGGCGCTTGCGGAGCGCGTTCGTGGCCCAGAGTGCGACGGCGATGAGCACCGGCTGGAACAGCAGGCGGACGAAGCGCTTGGTGTCGGTGTCCAGCCCGAAGCCGTCGCGGTGGTGCATCCACTGCGCGATGTTGCCGGGGAAGATCGCCGTGAAGAACACCGCGGCGACCCACCCGACCGTCGCCTGACGACGGACGAGCAGCATGAGGGCGGCGCCGAGCGAGATCTCGGCGATGCCGGAGGCCAGGACCGTCACGTCGGGGTCGAGCGGTACGAACTTCGGCACCTGGGCGCGGAACTCCTCGCGGGCGACGGTGAGGTGGCTGATGCCGGCCCAGGTCATCGTCGCACCGAGCAGGATGCGGACGACGGTGCGGGGGGCGGAGGAGCGGGAGGAACGGCGACGGGACATCGGTTCGGGTGCCTTTCGGTGGTGGGGGAGCGGGACGGGAAGGAGGTGGACCGGGTCAGCGCGCCCGGAGCACGCGGCGGCGGCGGACGAGCTCGAACACGACGACGGTGCCGATCACGGCGAGGAGTCCGGCGCGGGAGCGGCCACGGGTCGCGCGGACGGCAGCGCTCAGCCCGGCGACGGTCAGGCCGACCGCGGCAGCGGTGCCGGTGGTGACCGTGTGGTCCTCGACGTCCGCTCCGACGCGGACCGCACCGAGAGCGGTGGCAGCCGCGGCTGCTGCGGCGCCGACCACTCCGGTGCGGGGGAGCAGCGTGCCGGACGCGACCTCAAGCAGCGGGACGAGGACCGCGTGCGGGAGGCCGGGCGCGAAGCCGCGCTCCGTCATCCGGCTGGCGCGCTGACCGAGCGGCTCCGTGACGAGCGTCGCCGTGCCGTGCGCGGTGAGTGCGGTGCCGACCGCGCTGGTGGTCCTGCTGCGTGCAATCATGTTGCGCACAACCTAACACGTCGTTCCGCCCGACGGCCGGGAGGCCCGTGGCGGGGTCGCCACGGGCCTCCCGGCCGTCTCACGAGTCGCGCTCCGGTGTGCCCTCAGGGGGCGGAGTCAACGACCGTCGTCGTCACGGCGGTCGAGTCGAACACCGTGCCCTCGGGCAGCGTCGGGTTGCCGGACCCGACGAGCGTTCTGGTCCCGATGAAGTCTCCGGACTGCGGGTCGATGACGATCTCAGAGTGCTCGCCCTGGCGGGCCGCCTCGTCACGGCCGATGCCGATGCCCTTGCGCCCGTCGAGGGTCACCGTGTCGTGGGTGATCGTCGTGCCCGGGATCTTCGCGAGTACCTGGTACATCGCGCTCCGGAGGTCGGCCGGGACCATCCCGGTGCCCAGGTCGTCGGTGATCAGGGTGGTCATCGCCTCCTCGTGGCTGGCCGAACCGGCCGCATGGTCGGACACCCACCCGTAGAGCGCCGCCGGGTCGCGGGGCATCTCGGCGAGCTCGGCCGGGGTCCACGGCGTGCCGTAGAAGGCGCCGCCGGCCGCGTGCAGGGTCTCCACCGGGTACCCCTGCGGGTCACGGTTCCACGCCGCCTCCGCCTCGGCCGCCTTCGCCGCCGGGAAGTACTGGGTCGGCTGTCCGGAGTCACGGACGAGGGTCCACTGGGCCGTCGGGTCAGCCGGCTGGTACACGGTGATCGAGTAGGGCACGAGCGCGGACATCTCTGAGGTGAAGAACGCCTGGCTGGCTTCCTGCACCTCCACCTTGCGGAACTGGCCGGGGGCGACGACAGGGTCGCTCGTCCGGACTGTGACGTCGGCGGCGCGCTCGAGCACCTCGGCGGCGGTCGCGGCCTGCGGCTGGGAGCCCACGATCGGCACCGAGTCAGACGTGCCGGTGACGTTCCCGACGACGAGCACCGTGGCCGTGACCGTCACGGCGGCGACGGTCCCCAGCGCGCCGAAGGTCCAGCGCGAACGGTTCCGGCGCCGGGCGACGGTCTGCTCCAGGACCGCTCGGCGGATCGGCGTGATGGCGGCATCGAGGGCAGCGCCCTCGGGCGGCGGCATGGTGATCATGAGATGTTCTCCATCCCCTGCGCTGCGCGGTTCGTCCGGAGCCGGGCGCGGGATCGTTGGATGCGCTTGCGCGCGTTGACGGGGGAGAGGCCGAGCATGGCGGCAGCCTCGTCGTAGGTCCGGTCCTGCAGGAGGCAGAGCTCGCAGAGTTCCCGGTCGGGGGAGTCGAGAGCGGCGATCTCGTTCTGCACCCACCGCAGCTGCTGTGCAGCCTCGTCGTGCTCGACCTGTCGGTACCACGCGTCGGATGCGCCGGTGTGTTCGTCGATCTCGTCGATGCGGTGCGACCGGCGTTGACGGTTCGTGTTCATCGCGATGTTCCGGGCGCTGGTGAGCAGCCAGGGGAGTGCGCTCGACCCGACGATCCGGATGTCCTTCCGACGGCGCCAGGCGACGAGGAACGTCTCCTGCACGATGTCATCGACGTCCGACCGTTGGTCGGCGAGCCCCCAGGCGTAGCGGAACACCGCGCGGCTGTGTCGGTCGAGCATCTCGGTGTACGCCTCGGCGTCACCGCGTCCGATCGACGTGATGAGTTCTGTGTCCGGGATCTCGCCCGGCCCCCTCGGTCTGGTCACGACCACCTCCGATCATGAGGTGTCGCCGACCGGGTCCGTGTGACAGATCCGTCCCGCTGCCTCGTCGCATGATCGTGCCACAGCGACAACGAGGGGAGCGCGGGGCCCGTCGAGGTGGTGGGTCACCCACGCTCAGATCCACCGAACTGACATAATATGCATTATCGGCGCACAGCTCGGGGCTGCCGGACCCCGCCCAGCGCAGCCTGACGCTCCGGCGCGGCGGTTCACGACGGCTGCGCCCAACAGAAGCCTGCTGGAACCACGGGATGCCGCGGTTCGGACGAGCTTCTGTTGTGCGGCACCCGCCAGGAACGCGGCACGCGCCGACCGGAGCCGCCAACCGTCCGGCAGGATGGACGCATGAGCGACGCAGCAGTCCAGCCCGCCCGCCGTCCGACCGTCCTGTTCGTCTGCGTGCACAACGCCGGCCGCTCGCAGATGGCGGCCGGGTTCCTCCGCGCGATCGCCGGCGACCGCGTCGACGTCTTCTCCGCCGGCTCCGAACCCGCCGACCAGGTGAACCAGGTTGCGGTAGCCGCCATGCAGGAGGTCGGCATCGACATCGTCGGCCGGACGCCGGAGGTCCTCACCACGGACGCCGTCCGGCACGCCGACGTCGTCGTGACGATGGGCTGCGGCGACGCCTGCCCGGTGTTCCCCGGCAAGCGCTACGAGGACTGGGAACTCACCGACCCGGCAGGCCTGCCGCTCGAGGCCGTCCGCCCGATCCGCGACGACGTCCGCGGACGCGTCGAACGCCTGGTGTCGACACTCGTCTGAGTGCCGTCACCAGGCGTCCGGCGTGGTGCGCGAGCGTCAGTTCGACGAGTCGTCGGACGTCGTCGGGACGTCCGAGCTGTCGATCTCGAGCGCTGCGTGCTCCTCGCCCCGCTCGCCGACGGTGGACTGCTCCGTGTCGGGCTGCTCGGGCTCTGCCTGCGTGGTCTCTTCTGCCGGATCCGGCTGGCTGTACGTCATGGGCGCGACGCTACGCCGACGACGGCGTGTCGCTCGCAGGGACGGACCGCGCACCGGACGGACCGTCGGACTGGAGGCCCGTGGCGGCCTGGCACCGCGCCTCCCGTCCGACGGTCAGTCGCGGTGGCGACGCACCAACTCCGGCAGTTCCGCCGGCTCGAAAAGTTCGTCGGTGGCGTCGAGCTCGTCGGCCGTCCACCAGCGCGAGGCGAGGATGTCGACCCGCTCGTCGTCGGTCCACTCGGCATCGGACAGCGCGAAGCCGGGCGTCCGGACCACGTAGAACTCGGCGTGCCCGCGGTCGTGGTCGGCCTGGTCCCACTCGACGGCGAAGTCCCACGACCAGACCGGCTCGCCGGGTTCGTCGATGACGATGCCGGTCTCCTCGCGGAGTTCGCGGATCGCGGCGTCACGGTGCGACTCCCCCGGGTCCACACCGCCGCCCGGCGTGATCCAGCGGTGCGCGCCGTCGGACGACGGCGCGTTCGTGTCCATGAGGAACACACGCCCGTCGGGGTCGAGCAGCAGGATGCGGGAGGTCCGGCGCAGGCCGGGTGCGGCGGTCACTTCGATCAGGCCGTGAAGGAGCTGACGTCGCCGACGAGCTTGGTGTGGTCGGCGGGGATCGGCTCGACCGCGGCGAGGGCGATCTCGGCCGCGAACTCGGAGACGCTGTAGAGCTTGCCGACGGCGTCCCGACGGCCCTCGATCGCGCCGGGGTTCAGGCGGTTCAGCAGGGTCGCGGTGATGGTGCCCTCGATCATGTCGCCGGAGACCGTGACGAACTCGATGCCCGCCGCTTCGAGCTGGGGCAGGAGCTCGCGGAGGGCGAGTTCGCCGGCGCGCTTGCTCTTCGCGACCGGGACGTACTCGGGCATGGTCTCGGCGGTCTCGACGAAGTGGGCCTGGTGGCTCGTGACGAAGACGACCCGCGAGCCGGAGGGCATGTGCGGCACCGCGGTCTGGAGCATGTCGACCTGGGCGTCGCGGTTCAGGCGGAGCGCGTAGTCCTCGCCCATGCCGGACTCCATCCCGCCGGAGGCGTTGAGCACGAGCAGGTCGATGCCGCCCCACTCGGCGACGACCGCGTCGACCATGGCCTGCACGGAGTCGTGGTCGGTGAGGTCGGCCTGCAGAGCCAGGGCCGCTCCCCCGGCTGCAACGACCTTCTCGACGATCTGCTCGGCACGACGGGCCTTGTTGCGGTAGTTGACGACGACCTTCGCGCCGGCCTCGGCCAGGTAGCCGACGGTGTCCGCTCCGATGCCGCGCGAGGAGCCGGTGACGAGGGCGCGCGTGCCGTCGAGGGATCCGGGGGCGAGGGGGCTGCTCACAGTGCTGTCTCCTGTCGTGGGGCGGCGCCGGTCCTGGTCGTCCCGGGCGGCATCGAGCCTAGCAAGCGTGCGCCCGCAGACGGCCGGGCAGTCACCGGGGCGGGTCGGTGCCACCTGCCGATCAGTGGTCGCTGATACGTTGGACGCAACAGGACCGGACATCGCGATGCTGCGAAGGCCGTGCGCGATGCAAGGGAGGGAGATCGCGTGAACGTCTCGGATTGGACCCAGGTGATCGTGTGGATCGCCCTGGTGCTCGTGTTGGGGGTGGTCGAGGTCTTCACCCTCGACTTCATCTTCCTCATGCTCGCGGCCGGTGCCGCCGGCGGGTTGATCGCCGCGTTGCTCGGCGCGCCGTGGTGGCTCAGCGTGATCATCGCCGCGGTGCTCGCACTGCTGCTGCTCGCCGTCGTCCGTCCTCGTGTGCTGCAGGCGCTGAACCGCGGTGCCGACCCGCACCGCACTGGCGTCGAGGGACTGGTCGGCATGGCCGGCACGGTCGCCCTCGCGTTCACACCCTCCGCCCCCGGTCAGGTCCGCCTGGCCAACGGTGAGACCTGGAGCGCCCGGTTCGCCGCCGGCGCCGTCGACCGCACGCCGCCGCTCGGCACGCGCGTGGTCGTCGAGTCCATCGAAGGCTCCACCGCCGTCGTCCGCATCGAACAGAAGGCAGCCCAATGACGCTCTCCACCGGGACGGTCGTGCTCATCGTCCTGATCGTGGTCATCGTGATCTTCGTGATCACGGTCCTCGCGAAGGCCATCCGCATCGTCCCCCAGGCCACCGCTGGCGTGGTCGAACGACTCGGCAAGTACCACAAGACCCTCACCCCGGGGTTGAACCTGCTGGTGCCGTTCATCGACCGGCTCCGGCCGCTCATCGACATGCGTGAACAGGTCGTCTCGTTCCCGCCACAGCCCGTCATCACCGAGGACAACCTGGTCGTCTCGATCGACACGGTCGTCTACTTCCAGGTCACCGACGCCCGCGCCGCCACCTACGAGATCGCGAACTACCTCGGCGCCGTCGAGCAGCTCACGACCACCACGCTCCGCAACGTCGTCGGTGGCCTGAACCTCGAAGAGGCACTGACCAGCCGCGACAACATCAACGGCCAGCTCCGCGTCGTCCTCGACGAGGCGACCGGCAAGTGGGGCATCCGTGTCGGCCGAGTCGAGCTGAAGGCCATCGAGCCGCCCGTGTCGATCGTCGACGCGATGGAGCAGCAGCTGCGCGCCGAGCGGAACCGTCGTGCGGCGATCCTGCAGGCCGAGGGCACGAAGCAGTCGCAGATCCTCGAGGCCGAGGGCCAGCGACAGGCCGCGATCCTCGGTGCCGAGGGTGACGCGAAGGCCCAGGTCCTCCGGGCCGAGGGTGAAGCGCAGGCCATCGCGACCGTGTTCGACGCCATCCACCAGGGCGACCCGGACGAGAAGCTGCTGTCTTACCAGTACCTGCAGATGCTCCCGAAGATCGCCGAGGGCAACTCGAACAAGCTCTGGATGATCCCGAGCGAGTTCACCGAGGCGCTGTCCGGCATCGCGAAGGGCTTCAGTGCCCAGCGGACCGGTTCCGGTGGGTCGGCGGCCGGTGGCGCTGCCGGATCGGACTTCCTGTCGCGGATCTCGAAGCTCGCTGACGAGAGCCTCGCCAACACCCAGGCACGGGACGGCGCCGGACGCTCCGGCTCCCCCGCGGCCGACGCCTCCGTCGCGGACATCGTGCCGCCGTCGGAGCTCGACGACCGCCTGGCCCAGTCGGACCGCAGCATGGGTGAACGACTCTCGGCCGCCGAGAGCGAAGCCGACGCCGCGTTCGGCACGGACCCCGCGCGCGACTGAACCGACTGACGTCGGACACGACGACGGCCCGCTCCCCTGCTGGGGAGCGGGCCGTTCTCGTCTGTTGCGGCTAGGCGCCGCGACGGGCCCGGAGGACCTGGAGACGTTCCTCCAGCAGTTCCTCGAGCTCTTCCCGGGAGCGCCGCTCGAGCAGCATGTCCCAGTGGGTACGTGGTGCCTTGACGTCCTCGGCAGCGATCTCGACGGGCTTGCCGTCCTCGCCGAGGAGACGCCCCTCCCAACCGCTCCGTGGGTCCGACCACACCTGCGGGACCTCGGCGTCGGCGGAGAACACCACGTCGAAGGTCTCACCCGATGCTGCCTGGTAGACGGCGCGCTTCCGCTCGGAGAGCTCGACACCGTCCTCGCTCTGGAGGCTCTGGCTCCCGAGCCGCATGCCTCGGAGACTCCGATCAGCCATGTCCGACTCCTCTCGCTCGTTCCCCCGGTCCAACCCACACCACCCGGGTTTCGTTCCGGTGGGGCTGCATTCACAGTCCCTTCCCAGTGCGCGGGGTCCGATCGGCACCCGCAGGACGGCGTCAGCGGTGCCGTCGACGCCAGGGAGCGCAGGCCAGCAGCATGAGCAGCCCGCCGAGCGACAGCACCAGGGTGACGTCCCCGGACACCACGGTGGCGGGGGTCGTCGAGGTGCCGAGCGGGACGTCGGTCACCATCGAGGTCGCCGTGTACGCGGGCACCCGGTCGATGGTGCGACCGTCCGGGTCGATCACCTGGGACGCTCCGACGGTAGAGATGTTGACGAGCGACCGTCCG
The DNA here is from genome assembly GCF_034045095.1 of Curtobacterium sp. CFBP9011. Taxonomy (NCBI): domain Bacteria; kingdom Bacillati; phylum Actinomycetota; class Actinomycetes; order Micrococcales; family Microbacteriaceae; genus Curtobacterium; species Curtobacterium sp. CFBP9011. The sequence goes on along the minus strand of NZ_JAXCWN010000002.1, from coordinate 380,027 downwards.
GTCTCGACCGCCCGCATCCGCGCGATCTCGAGCTGCTGCAGGTTCTCGTCGGTGCCGTCGAAGTCCGCGTTGTTCGTCTGCGCCAGGATCACCTGCGCTCCCCCACGCGCCAGGTCGGCGGTCAACCCGTCGTCGACGACGTCGAAGCAGATCATCACGCCGGCCCTGATGCCCGCGACCGGCAGCACGTTCGGCTTCGTCCCCGGCGTGTAGTCGCGCTGCAGCAGGCCGATCAGCGACGGCGCGAGCTTCGAGTAGAGCCAGCGGTCCGGCACGTACTCACCGAACGGCACCGGGCGCTTCTTGTCGTAGGAGGCCTGCCAGCCGTCCGCGCCCCAGACGAACGAGGTGTTGTGCAGCACACCCGACGAGGTCTGCGTCACGGCTCCGGCGACGATCGGCGCGCCGACGCTCTGCACGACCGCGTCGAGCGCTCCGGCGATGACCGGTTCGCGGCGTGGGTCGTACTCGGCGCCCGCCTCCGGCCAGACCACCAGGTCGACCCCGCGGGCGTCGACGTCGGTCGCGGCGACCTGGGAGCGCAGGACGTCGCCAGGCTGTGCGCGGTCGAAGTAGCCCGCCGGGCCGTTGCCCTGCACGGACTCGATCCGGACGGTGCCGTGGACCGCGGTCGGCCACGCGGGTACGGCGAGCACCGCGGACACGAGCAGCCCGGCGGTCGCGATGCGCATCGGCAGCCGGACACCGCCGACCAGCCCGAGGGACACCACCACGGCGACGCAGTACACGACGACGAAGCTCAGCCCGAGCACGCCGACGTAGGCGGCGATGTGCGTGAAGGGACCCTGCGACTGCGACAGGCCCACCCGGCCCCAGGCGAACCCGCCGTAGGGCCAGCTGCCGGAGAACCACTCGCGTCCGGTCCACAGAGCGGCCACCACGGCCGGGAGGCCCCACACCCGCCCGGCGGTCGAGGTCACCACCCGCGGGACCCACCGGTACGCCAGTGCGATCGCGACCGAGCCGAGGGCGAAGAGGGCCGCCTCGAGCAACGCCAGCGCGAACCACGGCACCGGGCCGAGGTACCGACCGGCCCAGGAGATCGCCGGCACCCAGAACACGGCACCGGCGAGCAGGCCGAGCCAGGACGCCCGACGGGCACGCTGGCCCATCGCCGCGAGCAGCAGGCACGCCACGGCGGGGTAGGCCAGGAACCACCAGCCCGGCGACGGGAACGACAGGGCGAAGAGCAGACCACCGATCACCGAGAGGGGCACCGCCTGTCCGAGCGGCAGCGCGGCGAAGACGGATGCCGAACCCGGCACGTCCGGCGCCGACGGCCCGTGCGCACGCCGGACGCCCGCCCGCGCCGGGCGCGCGGCTGTCCCGAGGACCGTCACCGGGCCTCCCGTCAGACCGTCGCGTACGCGACGATGCCGCGGCGGACCGCGTCGGTGGCACGACGTGCGACCTGCGCCAGGTCGGGGTCGCCGGCGTTGCGGATCTGGTCGAGGAGGTCGATGACCTGCTTCGACCAGCGGACGAAGTCACCGGCGGCCAGGTCGAGCGAGCGCAGCACGTCGTCGAGCGCTGAACCGGACGCCCAGCGGAACATGCCGAGTGCGATGGCCGGGGTCGGCGGCTCGGAGCCCGCGAGCCGGGCGTCGCGCTCGACGTCGTCCAGGCGCGACCAGATCGTCAGCGTCTCGTCGAGTGCCGGACGGAACGCGCCACGCGGGACGGCGTGCTCGGTGCCGGGCGCGTCCTCACGACGCGGCTGGTAGACGATCGTCGCGGCCATGCCGGCCATCTGCGCGGGCGTGAGGTCCTTCCAGACCCCCGCCTCCAGGCACTCGGCGACCAGCAGGTCGCGGTCGCCGTAGATGCGCTGCAGGCGCCGACCACCGGCGGCCACCGTGACGTCGCCCTGCGCGTCCTGCACCAGGTACCCGAGCGCCAGCAGCACGTCGGTGACCCGGTCGAACGTCGTCGCGACGGCACCCGTGCGCGAGCGGATCTGCTGCACGAGCTTGTCGTTGGTGCGCTTGAGCTTGTACCAGCGCTCGGCCCAGCGGGCATGGGCCTCGCGGTCCGGGCAGGCGTGGCAGGGGTGGCGCTGGAGCTGGCGTCGGACCTCGCTGATCGCGGCCTGGCGCTCCTGACGGGCACCGTGCGACGCCTCACGACCACCGGGGACGTTCGTGCGCTCGAGGTCGGAGAGCCGTCGGCGGAGCGCTGCGTACTCGGTGAAGTCGCCGAGGTGGCACTGCATGGCGTCCTGGTACCCGTCGAGCGACTCTTGCTGCGAGCGGACCTTGCGGGCCAGGTCGACGACCGAGCGGTCCGCCTGGAACTGCGCGAACGAGGTCTCGAGGACCTCGCGCGTCCGGTCGCGGCCGAACTGCTCGATGAGGTTGACCGCCATGTTGTACGTCGGCTTGAACGACGAGTTGAGCGGGTACGTCCGACGACTCGCGAGCGAGGCCACCGCCTGCGGCTCGAGCCCGTCCGTCCACTGCACGACCGAGTGGCCTTCGACGTCGATGCCACGGCGACCCGCGCGGCCGGTGAGCTGGGTGTACTCCCCCGGGGTGATCGGCACCCGGGCCTCGCCGTTGAACTTCTCGAGCTTCTCGAGCACCACGGTGCGCGCCGGCATGTTCACGCCGAGCGCCAGGGTCTCGGTGGCGAACACGACCTTTACGAGCTTGCGCTGGAACAGGTCCTCGACCACCTCCTTGAAGGCGGGCAGCAGGCCGGCGTGGTGCGCGGCGACGCCGCGTTCGAGGCCCTCGAGCCACTCCCAGTAGCCGAGCACCGCCAGGTCCTCGTCGAGCAGCGTGCGGCAGTGGTACTCGGCCGTCTCGCGGATCTCCCGACGCTCGTCGGCCGTCGTCAGGGACAGCCCGGAGCGCACGACGTGCCGGACGCCCTGGTCGCAGCCGTTGCGGCTGAACACGAAGAAGATCGCCGGCAGCAGCATGCGCTCGTCGAGCATCTTCGCGATCTGCTCGCGGTGCGCCTTCTCGGTGCGCGGGCCGCGACGCTCGGGGAACCCGCCGCGCCCGCGTCGGCCGCGGGGACCGCCGGACCCCCGGGAGGCACTGCCCACCAGACGGAGCAGCTCCGGGTTGACCCGGTTGGTCGCCGCCGCACCCGACGAGTCGAACAGGTCGACCATCTTGTTGCCGACGAGGACGTGCTGGTCGAGCGGCACCGGACGGTCCTCGGACACGATGACGTCGGTGTCGCCGCGGACCGTCTGCAGCCAGTCGCCGAACTCCTCGGCGTTGCTGACCGTGGCGGACAGGGAGACCAGCCGGACCTCGGTCGGCAGGTGCAGGATGACCTCTTCCCAGACCGCCCCGCGGAACCGGTCGGCCAGGTAGTGCACCTCGTCGAGGACGACCCAGGCCAGGTCGTCGAGCAGGTCCGAGTCGGCGTAGATCATGTTCCGCAGGACCTCGGTCGTCATCACGACGACGCGGGCCCGCGGGTTGACGTTCGTGTCGCCGGTGAGCAGCCCGACCTCGGTCTCGCCGTAGGCCTGCACGAGCTCGGCGTACTTCTGGTTGCTCAGCGCCTTCATCGGCGTCGTGTAGAACACCTTCGCGGTCGGCTGCCGCATCGCCAACCAGATCGCGAACTCGGCGATGATCGTCTTGCCGGCACCGGTCGGCGCGGCCACCAGGACGCTCCGGCCCTGGTCCACCGAGTCGCAGGCCGCGAACTGGAACGGGTCGAGGTCGAAGCGCAGGTCGGTCCGGAACAGCTCGAGGTTCCGCGAGCGTGAGCGGACCTTCGCGGCGGCGAACCGCTCGGCGGGGCTGAGGCTCGTCTCGGTCACAGGTCGTACTCCTCGTCGAGCTTCGCCTGGCGCTTCGCCACACGGCGGTCGTGGATCCACGTGACCAGGCAGGCCGCGAAGTACAGCACGACCATCGGGATCGCCAGGATGAACATCGACAGGATGTCCGCTGACGGGGTCACCAGGGCGGTGAAGATCAGGATGAGCACGATCGCGACGCGCCACGAGCGGATGATCGCCGCCGCCGACAGCACGCCGACGAAGTTCAGCAGCACCAGGAACACCGGCAGCACGAAGGCGATGCCGACAGCGACGATGAGCTTGATGACGAAGTCGTAGTAGGCCTTCGCGTCGACGATCGAGGTGTCCTGGGCGGAGACGAAGCTGCCGAGGATCCCGACCACGTGCGGCAGGACGTACCAGCCGAACGCGCACCCGGCGAAGAACAGCGGGATCGCGGTGCCGAGGAAGCCCCAGACGTACTGCTTCTCACGCCGGACCAGGGCCGGGACGATGAAGGCCCAGATCTGGTACAGCCACACCGGACTGGCGATGACGACACCGATCGTGATCGCGATCTGCAACCGCAGGTCGAACGCTCCGGTGATCATCGGGAAGTTGAGTTCGGCCGTGTGACCGCCGACCCGGGCGAGCTGCGTCACCGGGGACCGGAGCGAGTCGAGCACGAACGGTGTGAGGAACCAGCCGCCGATCGCGCCGACGAGGACCGCGATGACCGCCTTGAACAGACGGTTGCGCAGCTCGATCAGGTGCTGGCCGAGGGACATGCGGCCTTCGGGCTCCTTGGGACGGCGCCCTTGCCGCTTCTCTCGCCCGCTCGCGGTCGTCGAAGCCATGCCCCGATCCTACGGCAGCGCTCCGTCAGTGGATGTCGAGCGCGGCCGCGGCGAAGTCGTGCACGGCCTGGCGGGCCGCCGGCGGGTCGAGCACCACGGCCCGGCCCGGCAGCCCGGCCACCAGGCGCACGACCCCGTCGAAACCGGCGGACGCGGCGAGCCGGATGCGCACCCGTCCGCCGTCGTCGGGGGCGTCCGCGGTGTCGGCCAGGAAGTCGGCGACCAGCGGCAGCGACGAGCCGTCGAGCTCCACGGTCACGATGACGTCCTGGGCACTCTGCTGGAACAGCGTGTCCGGCAGCACGACGTCGTCGAGCGTACGTTCCGCGGGCCGGTCGTCGACGCGCACGCCGGACATCCGGTCGAGTCGGAACGTCCGGACGGCGGCCCGGTCGAGGTCCCAGGCGCGGAGGTACCAGTCCGCGTCGATCGACTCCACCCGCAGCGGGTCGACCCGGCGGGTGCTGCCCTGCGTCCGCGGGCCGGCGTACTCGAACCGCAGGCCGCGGCGACCGGACATGGCCTCGCGGATGACGGTCAGGGCGGCGTCGTGCAGGTCCTGGCCGACGGCGACGTTGCCCGAGGCGCCACCGGCACCGCGGGACAGCTTCGCCATCAGGGCGCGGATCGCGTCCTTGTCGGCGGCCTCGGGCAGCGCCGACAGGTACTGCAGGCCGGCGATGAGCGCCGATGCCTCGCGGGCGGACAGCCGCGGGGCGTCGTCGATCGCCACGAGGTTCGTCAGCACGATCATGTCGTTCTGGTCGAAGTCGTCCCAGGCGATGTCGAACAGGTCGCCGTGCTGGTACTGCATGGTCTCGCCGGGGACACCGGAGACCGCGATCAACTCGACGGCCCGACGGATCCGAGACTCCGGGACGCCGAAGTGCCGGGCGGCCTCGGACACCGAGACGCGCTCCCGGTCGATCAGGTACGGCACCAGGGCCAGCAGGAAGGCGAGCTTGTCCTGCGCCTGCAGCGGTTGCGCGTCAGCCATGCGTCGCTCCGTCGTTCCCCGTGGTCTCGTCCGCGGCACCGAGGTCGGGCGCGCCGGTGTGGTCCTCGACGAGCACCCGGAGCCGGTCCACCACACGCTGCCGCAGGTCCTCGGGTTCGACGACGCGGACCTCGGGCCCGAAGGCGGCCAGTTCCTCGGCCAGGATCTGCGGGTCGACGTGGTGGATCACGAGTTCGCCCTCGGTCGTCGAGGTCGTGTCCCGGCGTCGGGTGAGTCGGCGCTCGGCGTCGGAGCCCGGGCCGACGTGCACCGTTGCGGTGCGCTCCGCCCAGACGCGGTCGAGCCCGGCCAGTGCCCGCTCCCCCGCGTCGGCGGGCGCCGGGTGCTGCCCGACCTCGTACTGGGTCACCGGACCGACGATCCGGGCGAGCAGGTAGTTCTTCTCGGAGTCGGTCGCGAACTCGTGCGCCGCGAGCATCCACCGGCCACCGTGCTGCACGAGCGCCAGCGGGGCGAGTTCGCGGACCCGGGCCTCGTGGTGCCCGGGCGTGATGTACGAGAACCGGACGGCGGCCGCACGGTCGAGGGCCGAGCGCAGCGGCTCGAAGGCCGCGTCGCGGGTGCGCAGACGCGGGGCGTAGGCACCGATGGCGGCGGCACCGTCGCCCGCGTCGTGCTCCGACCCGTCGTCGTCGGACCCGGCCGAACGGACCTTGAGCAGCCCGCGGCGGGAGTCGGCGGAGAGCGCACCCTCACGCCACGCCATCGCAGCGAGGGAGAGCAGTGCGGACTCGTCCGGGGTGAACCGGACGTCGAGCGGCAGGTCGTACTCGCCCTTCGGGATCCGGTAGCGCAGCGTCTGGTTGTTGCCCGCGGCGCCCGGCGTCTCGATGGTCTCGAGCGGGATGCCGAGTTCGCGGACGTCGTCCTTGTCCCGCTCGAACTGACGCTCGAGCGAGGCGTTGTCCCCGCCGGTGCTGTAGCGCTGCCGGTAGCCCTGGACGTTCGCCAGGATCTCGGACTTCGTCAGCCCGGACTCCGTCGACAGGAGCGCCAGGACCAGGCTGAACAGCCGTTCCTCAGCGGGCACACGGGGAGCACGAGTGGTGGGCACGTGCCGATCCTACGCAGCCTGCGGTGCGCGTCAGCGCGGCATCACGCCGAGCACGTCGATGACGTACGCCGACGCGGACGCGGACGCGGACCCGGACGCGGCACCCTGCTCGTGGTCGATCGCCAGGACCTGGTCGCCGACGTGACGGCCGAGGAGCGCCTTCCGGATGCCCTCGGCGATCTGGCCCTTCGCCAGCGGCAACGGCTGCGCGCCGGAGCCGTCGGTCCAGCTGGAGCCCACGACGGCCGAGTCGGCCGTGCTGCTGCCCCACGAGACGGCGGTGTACTTGACGACGACCGTGTCCTTCGCGGTGAGCGTCGCGCCGTCGCCCTTGCGGAGCAGGTGCTGCACGTCGTCCTTCGGCGCCGACCACGACGGGATCGTGATGCCGGGCGCGCCGTTCGGTGCGAGCACGACGGCGGGCATGCCGTCGCCCGCCAGCTGGGGCGTCCCGGAGGCACGTGCGTCGAAGGCGCGCTTGACGTCGATGACGAAGACGGCGGAGTCCTCGGCCTTCGACGACGTGGAGCCCGAGTCGGCGGTGGCGGCGGTGCCGGAGAGTGCCGACTTCGGCATCACCACGGCGAGGCGGTCGCCGACGCGCGAGCACTCGAGCGCCTTGCCGAGTGCGCCGCCGTTGGTCGAACCGGCCGTCAGCGGGGCGGTGCTGCCGGTGTAGCCGGTGGTCTGCGCGACCGCTCCGGTGGCACCGTCGACGAGCGTGTACTCGAGCAGTACGGGCGTGCCGTCACCGATCGTGCGGCCGTCGCCCTGACGGAGGACCGAGACCTGGGTGCCGCGGACGGTGAGACCGGCGGGCACGTTGACCTTCGGCTCCGAACCGAAGGCGCCCTTCGCCGTCACGGACTCGGACGCGGCGCCGGACGGGGCGCACGTGCCGGCCGTTCCGGCCCCGGGCGTGGCGCACGCGGTCAGCGACGCGAGGAGTCCGATGGTGACGACGAGTGCGGGGATGGCGCGCACGGATCCTCTTTCCGGTCGATGCAGGACGGGCACGGGGGAAGCCTACCGGTCGCCGTCGGAGGGGTCGGACGCCGCCGAGGCCGCTTCGGCAGCGGCGACCTTGCGGGCCTGGGCAGCCGCCTGGCGGGCGACCTTCCGGAGCTTCTTGTCGCTGGCCCCGCGCTCGCCGACCGCGCCGGGCGTCCAGGCCTCGACGTCCTCGTCGGAGAACTCGGCCTTGCCGGCACGACGCTTGAGGTTCGGCAGGACGACCCCGTCCGCCAGACGACGGGCGGTGATCAGGAACCCCGTGTGCGCCACCATCCGGTGGTCCGGACGGACAGCCAGACCCTCGACGTGCCAGGTGCGCACCAGGGTCTCGCTGGACTGCGGGTCGGTGAAGCGTCCGGTGTCGCGGAGCGCCTCGGCGGTGCGGGACAGCTGCGTCACGGTGGCGACGTAGCAGACGATGAGGCCGCCGGGAGCGAGCGCGTCCGCCGCCTCGTCGACGCACTCCCACGGCGCGAGCATGTCGAGCACGACACGGTCGATGCTCTGCGGCTCGACGGCCTCGGGCAGTTCCTCGACCAGGTCGCCCACGGTGACGGACCAGTTGTCGGGGACGGCGCCGAGGAAGGTGCCGACGTTGCCCCGGGCGATCGCGGCGAACTCCTCGCGACGCTCGAAGGACTGCAGGCTGCCGCTCGGGCCGATGGCGCGGAGCAACCAGAGCGACAGGGCACCCGAGCCGACGCCGGCCTCGACCACTCGAGCGCCCGGGAAGACGTCCGCGAAGGCCACGATCTGGGCCGCGTCCTTCGGGTAGACGATCGCGGCACCGCGGGGCATCGACATCACGTAGTCGTTGAGCAGCGGGCGGAGCGCCAGGTACTCGTCGCCCGTGCTGGCACGGATCACCGAACCGTCCGGCTGCCCGATGACGTCGTCGTGGGCGAGCATGCCGCGGTGCGTGTGGTAGACCACGCCGGGCTCGAGCGACAGTGTCGTGAGCTTGCCCTTCGGGCCGGTGAGCTGCACCCGGTCGCCGGCGCGGAACGGCCCGCGGGGCGGGGTGTGCGGGGCACCGCCGGCGGTGTGCGGCAGCTCCGCCTCCATGGCTGAGACGATGTGGTCGGCCGCACCAGCGCCGTGCGCTCCGGCGTCCGGCGCTCCGGCGTCCGGCGCTCCGGCGTCGTGCGCTCCGGCGTCCGGCGCTCCGGCGTCGTGCGCTCCGGCGTCCGGCGTCGTGGTGGTGTCGTCGCTCATCGCGCGTCCCCTTCGGTGACGGGGGCCGACGTCGGGTCGGAGGCCGGGCCTCCCTGGCGTTCGGCGGCACGCGCGGTGAGCGCCGGACCGGTGAGTTCGAGCAGGCGGTCGACGTCGACGCCGGCGAGGGTGGTGAGGTGCACGTCGCCGGCGCCCTCGGCGATCGGGACGATGTGCTCGACCGCGACGGTGACGGCACCCGAGGCGCGGGCCGAGGCGACGCCGGTGGCGGAGTCCTCGATCGCGATGCAGGCGGTGGGCTCGACGCCGAGCTGCGCAGCGGCAGCAAGGTAGGCGTCCGGGTGCGGCTTCGGACGATCGACGTCGTCGCCGGCCACGACGACCCGGAAGCCACGGGCGCCGAACGCCTCGGCCGTCACGAGCGCCATCGTCCGCCGGGACATCGTCACGAGGGCGGTCGGGATCCCGCGGTCGTGCAGTTCCTCGACGAGTTCACGGGCGCCGGGACGCCAGGGCAGGTCGTCGCCGTGCAGGCGTTCGACCACGTAGTCGGTCATCCACTGGACGATCTCCTCGACCTCCATGTCGACGCCCTTGTCGCGGAGGATCTCCCCCGAGCGCTCCAGGCCGCTGCCCACCAGCGACAGACCGTCCTGGTGGGTCCACTCGGCGCCGTAGCGGGCGGTGAGCACGACCTGCGACTCCTGCCAGATCGGCTCGGTGTCGATGATCGTGCCGTCCATGTCCCACAGCACGGCATCGGGCAGCACGCTCGTGGGCTGGGCGGGGGCAGGGGGTTGCGCGGTCACGGGCGACGAGTCTACCGGCGACGCCGTCCGGGGCGGTCCGGTGGTGCCTGCGGCGCCGTCGAGCGGTCAGGACACACCGCTCACCTCCGCCGAGTGGTCACGGACCGTCGCTCTGGAGGCCCGTACCCGACAGGACGTGACCGGTCGCCGCCGCCGGGCGGGCGCGTCGGACACCCCCGTACCCGACAGGTCGTGACCGGTCGCCGCCGCCGGGCGGGCGCGTCGGACACCCCGGCGACGGCGGCACAGCACGTGGAGGGCGGCAGGCCGACGGCGGGACTATCGTGGATGCCTGATCGTGTCCGGTCGGCGCGCGCGCGAGCGCGGCGGACCACTCCACCACCAGGAGGCCCTGCCGTGCCACAGCACTCCCCCTTCAGCGACGGACGGCTCCTCGTCGTCGCGTTCGAGGGCTGGAACGACGCGGGAGAGGCCGCGAGCGGTCTCGCCCGCCGCATCGTCGACGCGCTCGAACTCTCCGAGCTGCGGGAGATCGACGGCGAACGCTACGTCGACTACCAGTTCAACCGGCCCGAGGTCGGTTTCGACGACGAGGGCGAACGTGGCGTCCAGTGGCCCCGGATCGTCCTGCACGGGCCGAGTGCCGAGGGTCGCCCGGTGATCGGTGCGACCGGCGCCCCGACCGAGCGCGACGTCTTCGTCCTGGTCGGCCCGGAGCCCTCCCGCACCTGGCGCGGCTTCTGCGCCGAGGTCATCGACCTGGCCGACGTCTACTCGATCGACGCCGTGGTGTTCGTCGGCGCGATGCTCGCCGACGTGCCGCACACCCGCCCGATCTCGGTGTTCGTGTCGAGCGAGAACGCGACCGTCCGTGCCGCGTTCGACGTGGACAAGTCGACGTACGAGGGGCCGACCGGCATCCTCGGGGTCCTGGCCGACTCGATGGACAAGGCCGGACTCACGACCCTGTCGCTCTGGGCATCGGTGCCGCACTACGTGCACAACGCCCCGTCGCCGAAGGCCACCCTGTCGCTCCTCGACAAGATGGAGGAGCTCACCGACGTCACCGTCCCCCGCGGCACCCTGCTCGACGACGCCGCGCAGTGGGAGGAGGGCATCGACGCCCTCGCCTCGGACGACGAGGACATGGCCTCGTACATCGGGCAGCTCGAGCAGGCGCGGGACACCGTCGACTCCCCCGAGGCGTCCGGCGACGCGATCGCGCAGGAGTTCGAGCAGTACCTCCGGCGTCGCGAGCACAAGGACGGCAAGGACGGCAACGGCGCAGCCGGCGAAGGGCCCTGGCGTCCGCCGCAGCCGCCGCAGTAGGCGTGAGCCGCGTCGGGGACGCGAGCCGCGTCACGACGAGCACCTGAGGGACGGGAGGCCCGGGACCAGCTGGTCCCGGGCCTCCCGTCCGTCAGTGGCGTGCCGGTGACGGGTGTGCGTCAGCCGATGCGGATGCCGAGGAGCGCGTCGACCAGGTCGACGAGCTCTGGCGTGGCGGCCGTGCCGGCGGCGATCGCGGTGTCGACGACCGCGACGGCACCGGGCGTGTCGAGGTCGTCCGCGACGCGGGCCCGGAGGCGTGCGACCACGTCGGCGGCGGGCTGCTCGTCGTCCACCTGCTTGCCGTCCGCCTGCTTGCCGTCCAAGCGGGCGGCCCAGTCATCCCACGACGCGAGTCGGCGCTCGGCGTCCTCAAGGTCCCCGTCGAACCACTCCCAGTCGTCCGAGTACCGGTGCGACAGCAGCGCCAGGCGGATCGCCCGCGGGTCGGCGCCACCGTCGAGGAGGCCTCGGACGGTGACCAGGTTGCCGAGCGACTTCGAGATCTTCGTGCCCTGGTACGCGACCATGCCGGTGTGCACGTAGGCGTTCGCGAGCGGCTGCTGGGCGAGGGCCGCGGCGTGACCGGCGCTCATCTCGTGGTGCGGGAAGACCAGGTCGCTGCCACCGCCCTGCACGCTGATCGGCAGACCGAGACGGTCACCGGCGATCACGCTGCACTCGATGTGCCAGCCGGGGCGTCCGGGGCCGATCTCGGTGTCCCAGCTCGGCTCGCCCTGCCGCTCGGCACGCCACAGCAGCGGGTCGAGCGGGTCGCGCTTGCCGGGGCGGTCGGGGTCGCCCCCGCGTTCGGCGGAGAGGGCGAGCATGGTGTCGCGGTCCAGGCGGCTCTCGTCACCGAGCGTCCAGACGTCGTTCGCCCGCTGCACGTCGAAGTACAGGTCCTCGCCGTCGGAGTCGGGCGTCGGCACGGTGTAGGCGTAGCCGGTCTCCTCGAGGTAGGCGACGGCCTCGGCGACGCGGTCGACCTCGTCGGTGACGGCCACGTAGTCGTCCGGCGGCAGGACGCGCAGTGCCTCCATGTCGCGGCGGAACAGGTCGATCTGCGAGGCGGCGAGCTCCTGCCAGTCGACGCCGTCGCGGGTGGCGCGCTCGAGCAGCGGGTCGTCGACGTCGGTCGTGTTCTGGGCGTACTGCACCTGCAGGCCGGCGTCGCGCCAGACCCGGCCGAGCGTGTCGAACGCCAGGTAGGTGGCAGCGTGGCCCAGGTGTGTGGCGTCGTAGGGCGTGATGCCGCAGACGTACAGGGCTGCACGGTCGGCACCGCGGGTGGGGTCGACGGGCTTGCCGGTGGCGGTGTCGTGCACGACCGGGCGGGGCCCGTTGCCCGGGACCTCCGGGACGGACGGAGTGGACCAGGCCCTCATGCCTGCACCACCCCGAGCGACAGGAGCACGATGAGGACGATCCCGAGCAGGATCCGGTAGACGACGAACGGCATGAAGCTCCGCTTGCTGATGTAGTTCATGAACGCGGCGATGACGACGAAGCCGACGACGAACGCCACCACGGTCGCGATGAGGGTGTCGGCGAGGCCGAACGGTGCGCCGGTGTCCCCGAGGCTCGTCGCTGCCTCGTACAGGCCGGACAGGAACACCGCGGGGATGGCCAGGAGGAACGCGAACCGTGCCGCGGCCGGCCGCGTGTAGCCGAGGGCGAGCCCCATCGACACGGTGGCGCCGGAGCGGGAGACGCCCGGCACGAGGGCCAGGACCTGGGCGAGGCCGATGAGGATGCCGCCGCCGAAGGTCATCTGCTCGATCGGGCGGACCTTGCGGCCGACGCGGTCCAGCACGCCCAGGACGACGCCGAAGACGATGAGCACGATCGCGACGATCCACAGCGACCGGAAGGTCGTCTCGATGGTGTCCTGCAGGAGCAGCCCGACGACGCCGATCGGGATCGTGCCGATGATCACGAGCCAGCCGACGCGGACGTCCGGGTCGTTCCGCGGGACCTTGCCGGCCAGCGCGCCGAACCACTTCCGGACGATCCGGACGATGTCCTTCCAGAAGTAGATGAGCACGGCCGTCTCGGTGCCGAGCTGCGTCACCGCCGTGAAGGCCGCGCCGGGGTCCTGCGCGTCGGGCAGGAACAGCCCGACGATGCGCAGGTGGGCGCTGGAGGAGACCGGCAGGAACTCCGTCAGCCCCTGGACGAAGCCGAGGAAGATCGCCTCGAAGATGTGCACGTGTGCGGCCTTTCGCCGGTGCTGGACTCGGTTGTGCCGTCACCGACGACGACCATGCACGGTATCAGTAGGTCGCGAACAGGTCTCCGAGGACGCGGCGACCGAACGCCAACGACTCCAGCGGCACACGCTCGTCGACCCCGTGGAACATCGCCGGGAAGTCGACGCCGGCCGGCAGCTGCAGCGGCACGAAGCCGTACCCGGCGATGCCGAGCCGCGAGAGCGCCTTGTTGTCGGTCCCCCCGGACAGCAGGTACGGCAGCACCGGGGCGCCCGGGTCGTGGCGCTCGAGGACGTCCCGCACGGCGTCGACGAGCGGGCCGCCGAAGTCCTGCTCGAGCCCGACGTCCTGGTGGGTCATCGTCACCTCGACGTCGTCGCCGGCCAGTTCGCGCACCCGGGCCAGGACGGCGTCCTCGTCGCCGGGCAGGCAGCGGATGTCGACGAGCGCCGTCGCCTGGTCCGGGATCACGTTGTGCTTGTAGCCGGCGCTGAGGACGGTCGGGTTCGTGGTCGTGTGCAGGGCCGCGTGGATGAACCGGGCGGCGGAACCGGTGGCGAGGGCGACCTCGTCCGGGCCGGTGGCGACCGGGTCGACGCCCAGGAACCGGGCGACCTCGGCGACCATCGCGGTCGTCGTGTCGGACAACCGGACCGGCCACTCCTCGCTGCCGATCCGTGCGACGGCGGCGGCGATCTTCGTGACCGCGTTGTCTCTGATGACGTGCGACCCGTGCGCTGCCGTGCCCCGCGCGGTGAGCTTCACCCACATCAGGGCCTTCTCGCCGGTCTGGAGCAGGTAGGCGCGCCGGTCCCCGAGGGTGATCGAGTAGCCGCCGACCTCGCTGATCGCCGCCGTGGCACCGTCGAAGACCTCGGGGTGGGTGTCGACGACGTGGTGTGCGCCGAGGACCCCACCGGCTTCCTCGTCGGCGAAGTACGCGATCACCAGGTCCCGGTCGGGAGCACCCTGCTGCTCGATGACGTCCGACAGTGCGGTCAGCATCATCGCGTCCATGTTCTTCATGTCGACGGCGCCGCGGCCCCAGAGGGAACCGTCGCGCACCTCGCCGCCGAACGGGTCGACGGACCAGTTCTCCGGGTCGGCGGGGACGACGTCGAGGTGCCCGTGGACGACGAGCCCGGGCTTGCTGCGGTCACGACCCGGCACCCGGGCGACGACGCTGACACGGTCGGGTTCGGACTCGAACAGCTGGGTCGTCAGCCCGAGGCCCTGCAGCGCCGACTCGACGTAGTGCGCCGCATCGGTCTCGCCGCGGGACTTCCCCTCACCCCAGTTCGTGGTGTCGATCCGGATGAGGTCCCGCGCGATCGCCGCGGTGCGTTCCAGCTCGGACGTCATGGTGCAACGCTACCGGCGACGGACACGCTCCCCTCGCCGCGCCCGGGATGCGCGGCCGTGTTCAACGGGCGTTCACACCCGTGCTAGTGTCTTCTCTCGGCAGGAACGCCGGGGAAACCCGGTCGAACGGCCCGATGCCAGCACCAGTTGCTCGGCGTCACACCCAGTCCGGGTGGCGGAATTGGTAGACGCGCTAGCTTGAGGTGCTAGTGCCCGTATTAGGGCGTAGGGGTTCAAGTCCCCTCTCGGACACGCAGCACTGGCTCCTCGGAGCAGATGCTCGATCACTTGTGTTGAGACAAGCGGCGAACGGCCCTCCTTCGGGAGGGCCGTTCGTTTTTGTGCGCCCGGGGGTCGCGCGCCTCCGTTCGTTCGCGCCCAGCGACACGGCTCGTGCCACGCGCCTCGAACGATGTCGCCAGCCGCGAAACGCGCCGCGGCCCGACGCCGGACGGGAGGCCCGGCACGCGCCCGCCACGCGCCTCCGGTCGGTTCGCGCTCACCGACACGGCACGCGCCACGCGACCCGAACGGTGTCGCCAGGCGCGAATCGCGCCGCGACCCGACGCCGGACGGGAGGCACGGCACGCGCCCGCCACGCGCCTCCCGTCGTTCGCACCCAGCGACACCGCTCGCGGCGCACCACCCGAACGGTGTCGCCAGGCGCGGAACCGTCCGCCGCGGCCCGGCCGAGCGTCAGCGTCGCGCGCGACGCACCACCCACACCGCGACGCCACCGATCAGCAGGTACGGCCACATCGTCACGACGGGGTCGAGCACCCCGTGCCGCCAGTCCCGTCGCGACGAGCCGACACGTGCGCGCACCGCCCTGTCCGCCCGCTCCGCCGCGATGCCGGTCTCCGCGACGATCCGGTCCGGCCGCCCGCGCAGCGCGTCCGTCACCCGGTGCGTGGCCACGTCGAGCCGGTCGCCGACGACGAGCAGCATCCAATGCGCCAGGCGCCCCTCGCTGAACCGCCGGTACGCGTACCGCTTGACGACCCCGGCGAGTCCGGACAGCGGCTGCGCGGTGCCGAACACCGGCGTGACGTGGGCGTGCTCGATCGAGCGTTCGCGGCCATCCGCACCCGGCTGCGTCTCCGGGCGGACCCAGTGCGCCCCGGTGGCCGAGCCCGCCTCGCGCGAGAGCTTGGGCACGCTCGGCCGGTCGGCGAGGTCCAGGTCGCTCCCCCACCCTGGGACCCGCGCCCGCAGCTCGTCGGCGCTCGGCACGTCCTTCGCCCGGTCGGCGACGTACGGCATGTGGTCGGTCATCTCCTCGTCCTTCCTGCTCACGGCACGATCACCGGCTTGATGCACCCGTCGAGCTTCGACGAGAACAGGTGGTAGGCCTCACCGATGTGCTCGAGCGGGATCCGGTGCGTGATGACGTCACTCGGCTTCAGGTGTCCGGCCTGGATGTGCTCGAGCAGCCGCGGCCACTGGCGCTTGACCGGCGCCTGGTTCATGTGGATGGTGACGCCCTTGTTCATCGCGTCGCCGAACTTCACCAGGCTCGGGATCGGCCCGTACGCACCCATCGCCGAGACGGTGCCGCCCTTGCGGACGCCGTCGATCGCCCAGTTCAGCGCGACCGGGGACCCGCCCTCCATCTTCAGCTTCGCGCTGGAGACGTGCATGAGGAAGTTGCCGTCCGCCTCGGCACCGACCGCGTCGATGACGCTGTCCGCGCCGAGGAAGTCGGTCTGCTTCTTCATCTCGAGCACGACGTCGTCGACCTCGGCGTAGTTGATGGTCTCGGCGTGCGCGAACTGGCGGGCCTTCTGCAGGCGGTACTCGAGCTGGTCGACGACGATCACCCGTCCGGCTCCCATGAACCAGGCCGACTTCGCCGCGAACAGCCCCACCGGTCCAGCGCCGAGCACCACGACGGTGTCGCCCTCGCGGATCGAGGCGAGCTGCGCGCCGAAGTACCCGGTGCCCAGGGCGTCCGTCATCAGCAGGGCGTCCTCCGGGTCCAACCAGTCGGGGATCACCTGCGGCCCGACGTCGGCGAACGGCACGCGGACACGCTCCGCCTGGCCGCCGTCGTAGCCGCCGGTGGTGTGCGAGTAGCCGAAGATGCCGCCGACCGCGGTGGCGTTCGGGTTCACGTTGTGGCAGTTCGTGAAGAGTCCGCGGGCGCAGAACCAGCAGGTCCCGCAGGAGATGTGGAACGGGACCATCACGCGGTCCCCCACGCTCAGCGTCTCGACCGACGATCCGATCTGCTCGACGACGCCGATGAACTCGTGGCCGAAGGTGTGGCCGACGCGGGTGTCCGGCATCATGCCGTGGTACAGGTGCAGGTCCGACCCGCAGATCGCGGCCCGCTCGACGCGGATGACGGCGTCGTTCGGGTGCTCGATGCGGGGGTCGGGCTTGTCCTCGACGCGGACCCGCTACGGCCCGCGGTAGGTCATGGCGCGCATGGCGCTCCTCTCACTCGTGGCGTCCACGGTGACGCCGGGCGGGTGGGAGGCGGTCCAGGGCCGCGTTCGGCGTCCAGTCGCGCCGGCAGGCCGGTGCCGGACCGGTGCCACGACGGACGGGAGGCCCGGTACCAGCTGGTACCGGGCCTCCCGTCTGCAGGCAGTCGCGTCGGGACGCGCGCGCTAGCTCTTCGCCGCGTCGACGAAGGTGCGACGCGGGTCGGTCTCCTTGATGAGGGAGGTTGCGTCACGGCCGGAGACGGCACCCGTCACCCAGCCGATGACGATGCGCGCCTTGCGGTTCAGCGTCGGCATCGCGTACACGTGGTAGGCGCGGTGGGCGAGCCAGGCCAGCAGGTTCGTCATCTTGATGCCCTTGATGTTCGCCGCGCCCTTGGCGACACCGTACGAGGCGACCGTGCCGATGGACGGGTGGCGGTACTCCGTCAGCGGCTTGCCGGTGATCGTCGCCACGATGTTGTCGGCGACGACGACGGCCTGACGGACGGCGTTCTGGGCGTTCGGCGGGTAGTACGCCGGCTGCTTCTCGGCGGTCAGGTCGGGGACCTGTGCGACGTCACCGAGGCCCCAGACACCCTCGACGACCTCGTGGGTGTCCTCGGCCTCGACCTGCAGCTTCGCGTTCGCGGCGAGGTGGCCCTTCGGTCCGCGCGGCAGGTCGGTGGCGTCGAGGAGCGGGTTCGGCTTGACACCGGCGGTCCAGACGAGCAGACCGGTGGCGAACTCGTCGCCGTCGGACAGCTTGACGACGCCGCCCTCGCAGCTCGGCATGGTGGTCTTCAGGCGGACGTCGATGCCGCGGGCGCGGAGAGACTCGAGGGTCCACTTCGACAGCTCCGGGCCGACCTCGGGCGCGACGCGGTCGAGCGCGTCGATGAGCACCCAGCGGGGCTGCTCGCCGGCGAGCGACGGGTACGTGGCGATCGCGGCCTGGGAGACGTCGAACAGCTCACCGATCGCTTCGACGCCGGTGTAGCCGCCGCCGATGAAGATGCTGGTGAGGAGACGACGACGCTCGTCCTCGTCACGGGTGGCGGCGGCCTTCGCGATGTTGTCGAGGAGCTTCGCGCGGACGTACGCGGCTTCCTCGACCGTCTTGAAGCCGACGCCGACCTCGTCGAGGCCGGGGGTCGGGAACGTGCGGGTGACCGAGCCGAGCGCCACGATGAGGTGGTCGTAGCCGAGGGTGCGGTCGTCGCCGCCGGCCGTGGCGACCGCGACGGTCTTGTCGGCCGAGGAGATCCCGGTCACCTTGCCCTGGATGACCCGGGTCTTGCGGAGCGCGCGTCGGAGTTCGACGGTGACGTCCTTGGGGGCGATGTGACCGCCGGCGACCTCGGGCAGGAACGGCAGGTACGTGTAGTACGTGTTCTGGTCCACGAGGGTGATGCGCATGGGCACCGTGGCGGCGTGCTTCTGCAGCTGCTTGACGGCGGTGTAGCCGGCCGAGCCGCCGCCGAGGACGAGGACGTGAGGGATGGAGTCTGCCATTCCTCCGGTCTACCCGATCCTGCCCGTCCCCGTCATCAGCGCCGCACCTGTCCGGGCGATCCGGAGCGGAACCTGGTCACTTCCCGCCGTCGACGCTCACCTGCCGTCGGTCGCCGTCGGTCGTCACTTGCCGTCGCGGAGGCGCCACCACGCGGTCTCGGCGATCTCGCGTCCGGTGTACACGCCGTACTGCGTCCGACGGGACTCGTGCAGCGAGAACCGACGCAGCCGGTAGCCGCCGCCGAACCGGTCGATGATCGCCTCGGGCGAGGAGTCCGCGTCGCGCTTGACGTACCAGGTGCGGTCGTCGTCGACGGGCTCGATCACGGTCGGACCCGGCTCACCGGGCTCACCGTGCTCACCGGCGGTTGCCGATCCGGCCGCGCAGGATGTCGATGCGCTTCTGGATCTGCTCGATGCTCGCCTGCGCCACGGCCGGGCCGCCGCTCATCCGCCGGAGTTCGGCGTGGATCGACCCGTGGGGTTCGTTGGCGTGCCGGGACCAGATCGACACCAGGCGCTGCAGCTCGGACCGCTGCTCCTTGATCGTCAGGTACATCGGACGGCTCTCGGGCTCGGGGGCCTTGGGCATGCCGTCCTTGAGCACCCGGCCCTTGGAACGCTTCGCCTGGGTCGCCTGGCGTGCACGGAGCAGGTCGCGCACCTGGTCGGGTTCCAGCAGGCCCGGGATGCCGATGAAGTCGAGCTCCTCGAGGGAACCGACCTCGCCGCCGGTGCCGAACTCGCCGCCGTCGTAGAGCACCCGGTCGAATGAGGCCTGCGAGTCGAGCGCCTCGAACGGCTGCATGTCGAGCAGGCTCTCGGACGCGCGGTCCTCCTTGTTGGCCTCGGCGACCATGGCGTCTTCGGGGTTGTACATGCCGTCCTCGGCGTCCTTCGGACGGTCGAGGGCGTGGTCGCGCTCCAGCTCGAGGGTGGCGGCGAGGGCCATCAGGCCGGGGACGCTCGGCAGGAACACCGACGCGGTCTCCCCACGGCGGCGGGCCCGGACGAAGCGGCCGATCACCTGGGCGAAGAACAGCGGCGTGCTGGCGCTCGTCGCGTACACCCCGACGCAGAGCCGGGGCACGTCGACGCCTTCGGACACCATCCGGACGGCGACCATCCAGCGCGAGGTGTCCTCGGCGAAGGATTGGATGCGGCTGGAGCCGGCGGCCTCGTCCGAGAGCACGACGGTCGGCCGCTCCCCCGTGATCCGCTGCAGGATCCGCGCGTACGCCCGGGCGGTGGTGGTGTCGGTCGCGATCACCAGGCCGCCGGCGTCGGGCACACCACGGCGGACCTCGGTGAGGCGCTTGTCGGCCGCCGACAGCACGGCGGGCATCCACTCGCCCTCGGGCGACAGCGCGGTACGCCAGGCCTGCGCGGTGATGTCCTTCGTGACGGGGTCGCCGAGGGAGGCCGACATCTCGTCACCCATCCGGGTCTTCCAGCGCATCTGCCCGGCGTAGGCCATGAACAGCACGGGCCGGACGACCCCGTCCTTCAGTGCCCGGCCGTAGCCGTAGTTGTAGTCGGAGATCGAGGTGCGGATGCCCTGCTCATCCGGGGCGTACTGCACGAACGGGATCGGTGCGGTGTCGGAGCGGAACGGGGTGCCGGAGAGCGAGAGCCGCCGGGTGGCCTTCGAGAACGCCAGTCGGATGCCCTCACCCCACGTCAGGGCGTCGCCGCCGTGGTGGACCTCGTCGAGCACGACCAGGGTCTTGCCACCGGCGGTGATGCGCTCGTGCACCTCGGGGTTCATGCCGACCTGGGCATACGTGATCGCGACGCCCTGGTAGTGCCGGCCGAACATGCCGTCACCGTTCTTGAACATCGGGTCGAGCCGGATGTTCACGCGGTCGGCGGCGTCGGCCCACTGCCGCTTGAGGTGCTCGGTCGGGGCGACGACGACCAGCCGGTCGACGGTGCCGCGGGCGAGGAGCTCGGTCGCCAGGCGCAGCGCGAACGTGGTCTTGCCGGCGCCAGGGGTGGCCGCGGCGAGGAAGTCGCGCGGTTCCTTCTCGAAGTACTTCGTCAGCGCTTCGACCTGCCAGGCGCGGAGCTTCGAGGCGGTGCCCCAGGCAGCACGTTCCGGGAACGCCGGGGACAGGTGCTCGGCGGCCGCGTTGCCCGCGACCTCGGCGATGGCCGCCGGTTCGGTCGGTGCCGATCCGTCACGGGCCGCTCCGCCCGGTGCGTCGGACGGCCCGTCGATCGGGAGTTCGGCGGGTTCCTGGTGCTCGATGTTCTCCGCTGCGCTCACTCCACCCGAGTGTACCGGCACGCTCAGTCCTGCCGGGCGTGCGGGGCACGCTGCTCGGGCGTCGCGCGGACGAGCGATGCCGGGCGCAGCACGCCGGCGCCGAAGCGCGCGGTGACCGCGTCGACGGTGGTCTCGGTCTCACGCCACGGCGCGTCGTCGTCCCAGAGGGCGTTGCTCGCGGCCGCGGGCACGAGGTTCTCCCCGCGGACACCGATCAGCCGGATGCGGTTGCCCGGTCGGTGCAGGACGTCGTAGAGCTCGACGGCTTCGCGGTGGAGGCGCTTGGCGACGTCGCTGGGTTCGGCGAGGGTGCGGGACCGGGTCAGCGTGCTGAAGTCGGTGTAGCGGACCTTGAGCGCCACTGTGCGGGCCTGCACCTCGGCTCGGCGCAGTCGGACGGCCACCTTCTCGGCCAGGCGCAGCAGTTCGCGGGCGACGTCGTCGCGTTCGGTGAGGTCGCGGCCGAACGTCACCTCGTGCCCGATCGACTTCTCGCCGACCCCGGCCTCGACCGTGCGCGGGTCTCGGCCCCAGGCCAGGTCGTGGAGCCGCTGGCCGCCGGCGGGGCCGAGCAGGGCGACGAGCGAGGGCAGCGGTGTGGTGGCGAGGTCGCGGATGGTGTGGATGCCCCGGCGTTCGAGGGTCTCCTGCGTCTTGCCGCCGACGCCCCAGAGCGCCGAGACGGGCTGCGGGTGCAGGAACTCGATGGTGTACGCGTGCGGGACGACGAGCAGGCCGTCGGGCTTGGCGCGGCTGGAGGCGAGCTTCGCGACGAACTTCGTCGATGCGGCGCCGACCGAGCAGTGCAGGCCGGTCTCCGCGAACACGGTCTGGCGGATCTCGGTGCCGATCTGCCACGGCGTGCCGTACAACCGGAGGGCACCGGCCACGTCGAGGAACGCCTCGTCGATGCCGAGTCGTTCGACCCGCGGGGTGAACCGGTCGAAGATCTTCATGACCTGGGCCGAACGGGCGCTGTACTTCTCGAAGTGCGGCTCGACGATGACGGCGGCAGGGCAGCGTCGTTTCGCGACGGCCATCGGCATCGCGGAGTTGATGCCGTACTTGCGGGCCTCGTACGTGGCGGCGGTGACGACCGAGCGGTCGGAGTCGTGCCCGACGATCACCGGCAGGCCGACGAGGTCCGGACGGTCGAGCAGTTCCACGGAGGCGAAGAAGGCGTCCATGTCGACGTGCAGGACCGTCGCCGTGGCGTCGTCGACGGGCGCGTCGGTGACGAGTCGGTTCCGTCCGTCCTGCTTGCTCACCGGGTCATGCTCGCACGGACCAGCGACACCGGTGCCGGCCAGGCGGCCAGGCGGCCAGGCGACACCGGGTCCGGCCGAGGTCAGCGCGGCAGCGGTCCGAACTCCGCCGCCGCGATGGTCCGCATCGCCGAGTCCCGCGTCGACGGGTGGTACTGCCCGGCGCGGACGTCCCGCGCCAGACGCGCCAGTTCGTCCGACGCGCGGAAGGCCGAGCCGCCGACGACCCGCAGCGCTTCGTCCACGACGTGCTGCGCCGTGTCCACCGCCCGGGTCTTCGTGCCGACGAGCAGCGGGAACCACCGGTCGTGGTCGACGAGTTCGTCGACGTCCCGTGCCAGCGCGTCGACCTGCAGCGCGATCGCGTCGGTCGCGCTCCGCATCGCGGCGACCGCCCGCCGGACGTCCGGGTCGGCCGAGCGGGGCGTCCCGTCCATCCCGACGCGGCCGGAGACGCGCTCGACGGCCAGGGTCACCGCCCGCGAGGCGATCCCCACGTACACCGACGCCACGAGCAGCTCGAAGGCCGCGAAGATCCCGAACACGAGCGGGTCCGCCACCGGGCCGACCGGCAGCACGCGGACGATCCGCTCCGCCGGCACGTGCAGCCCGTCCAGGATCGTCGTCCGGCTCTGCGTCGCCCGCATGCCGAGGGTGTCCCAGTCGTCCAGGTGGCGCACCCCGCCGTCGCTGCGGACGGCGAACCCGTGCACGAGTCGCGGCTCCGGCCCGGAGGTGTCCTTCCCGAAGACGCTCAGCAGGTCCCACGCCGGTGCGAGCGAGGTCGACACCTTCGTGCCGGTGAACCGGTACCCGCCGACGCCGTCCGGCTCGGCGGTGGTGAGCGAGTCGAAGAGCACCGCGTCGTTCCCCGGCTCGCTGACCCCGAAGGCGAGCAGCCGGTCCGCCGCCGCCGCATCGGTCACGGTCTGGAGGAACGCCCCACCCCGGGTGGACACGCTGCGGGCCGCCTGCACCCACACCTGGTGCATGCCCAGCCCGAGCGCCGTCGCCGGCGCCGCGGTGGCGAGGGTCCGCTGGACCGCAGCGGTCTCGCGGAGACCCAGCCCCGAGCCTCCGTCCCGGATCGGCACCCCGATGCGGAGGTACCCGGCCTGCCGGAGCTCGTCGAGGTCCTCGGCGAGGAAGGCGTTGTCGGCGTCGTAGCCGGGAGCGCGCGCGGCGATGCGTGCCAGGAGGTCGTCCGGCACGGTCCAGGGACGTCGCTTGCCGGGAGTGGACTCGGTCATGGGACGAGAGTACGGTCGCGTGTCGTGTCAGACGAGCATCCCTGGACCCGGTACGTCGCGATCGGTGACTCGTTCACCGAGGGGATCGGTGATCCGGACCCCCAGTCGGTCGGGGGCCATCGCGGCTGGGCCGACCGTGTCGCCGAGACCCTGGCGGACCGCACCGACGAGGACTTCGGCTACGCCAACCTCGCCGTCCGCGGCCGGCTGCTCGGGCAGATCATCGACGAGCAGGCTGAAGCCGCCGTCGCTCTCGGGCCGGACCTGATCACGGTGTCGGCGGGCGGCAACGACATCATCCGGCCGGGCTCCGACCCGGACGCCCTGGCCGAACGGTACGACCGGATGATCGAGACCCTCCGCCGGCACGGTGCGACGGTAGTGCTGTTCACCGGACCGGACGTCGGCATGACCCCGGTGCTCGGCATGGTGCGCGGCAAGACGGCCATCTACAACGAGCACCTGCAGGCCATCGCGCTGAAGCACGGGGCGCTCGTCACGAACCTCTGGGCGCTCCGGGTGCTCCGCGACCCGCGGATGTGGGCCGCCGACCGGCTGCACCACTCCCCGCTCGGACACGCGACGGTCGCGGCCGCCGTGCTCGACACCCTCGGCGTCGCCCACGAACTCGGTGCCGCGGTCCCGGAGCCGCTCGCCGCGCGCCCCTGGCGGGAGGCGCGGGTCGAGGACCTCGGCTGGGCCAAGGAGTACCTCGTGCCGTGGGTCGTCCGGCGTGTCCGGGGGACGTCGTCGGGAGACGGCATCACGGCGAAGCGGACGTCGTTGCAGCCGGTCGCGCCGCGGGACTGAGCGCAGCCCAGCCCGGTCAGCCGACCAGTGCCCGGTCGAGCTCCACGCCGCGGAACGGGTTCGACCACCGCCACCACACGCCCGGGTCCTCGATGGACCGGTCGAGGCGCAGCGGCACCGTCACCGGGTCGTGGTGCGACACCGTGAACCGCACCGCCCCGACGCGCTCCCCCGCCGAACCGAACGTCAACGGCTCGAGCGACGTCTTCGCCGTGACGTCCGTGGGCCCCCACACCAGTAGCGACGCCGCTCGGCTGGCGGTCGCGTCGACCTCCTCCTGCCAGGGCGCCTGGTACGTGCCGAAGGTCTGCCCGGCGTTCGTCAGCGTGATGGTGTGGAAGTCGTCCGCCACCGAGTGCAGCAGCTTCCGGACGTCAGCGTCCAGCGAGTCGTGGTCGACCCCGCCGAGCATCGCCCCGATCACGGTCACCGTGCGGCCACCGCGCTGGTAGGTCGCCGCGAAGAGCAGGCAGGCGCCGGCCTCGTCGAGGGTTCCGGTCTTGATGCCCTCGACACCGTCCATGCCGAGCAGCTTGTTCGAGTTCTCGATGTCGCCGACGCCCGGCACCGTCGCCTTCGCCGTCCCCACGACCTGCTTCACCAGCGGGTCCGCCAGGGCGAGCTTGCCGAGGTCGACCAGGTCCGTCGCCGTGCTGGTGTTCCGCGGGTCCAGACCCGTCGGTTCCATGATCGTGGTGTCGTCGAGGCCGTGGGCGTCGAGCCACGTCGCCGCGGCCTTGCGGTAGCCGTCCATCGACCCGAAGGCCCAGAGCGCCAGGGAGCCGGCGTAGTTGTTCGCCGACTTCATCAGCATCACCTGGAACGCCCGGTACTCCGACAGCCGCAGGTCCGTCGGCAACGGTGCGACCTCGCCGTTCTGCGCCGCGTACTGGCTGTAGAGCGCCTCCATCTGGGGCGTGAACCGGACGTCCGGCCCCTGCTCCCCCGGTTGCAGCGGCTTCTCCTCGAGCACGACCAGGGCCGTCACGACCTTCGAGATGCTCGCGATCGAACGGGCCTTCCGGTCGCCGCTCGTCGTCAGGCTCTCCGGGAAACCGTCCGCCTCGACCGCGGTCGCGCCGTAGTCGGGGAACCGGACGTCCGCGGCGCTCGCGGTCGGCGGACGGTACGTCGCCGTGTTGGCCGTCGCCGGGGCGAACGGCACGACCGCGGCGGCAACCAGGAACGCGACGATGAGCAGGAGCACCGCGATGACGGCGACCGTCACGGGCCTCCGGATCGCGGAGCGGGGGCGGCGGACGACGTTCGGCACGAGACCGGATCGTACTGGAGGCGCGGGCCGGCCCCCTGGGACCGGTGCGGCTCGTCGCGGGGCCGGGGTGCGCCTCCCGGCATTGCCGTCCTGCTCCGTCGGAGCGCCGGCGGAGGCCGCTACGGCCTCACGCCTCCAGCTCGGACGACCGGACGAGGCTCCGCAGCATCGGAAGAGCACCGCGCGCCGCCGGACTCGCTTCGTCGACGACCACCGCGACGCCGACGAGGTCCGCTCCGACATCCGCGACCAGTTCCGCCACCGCGAGCGCCTGGCTGCCGGTCTCGATCCAGTCGTCGACCAGGACGACCCGTTGCCCGGCAGCGAACAGGTCCCGGCGCGCCGACAGGGTCCGCCGGTTCCCGCGGTAGTCGCGGTCCGTCGTCCGTGCCACCAGCGGTCCGGGGAACAGCGCGCCGTCCTTCCGGACCGGGGCGAAGCCGACACCGAGCGTGAGCGCGACGGCCGGAGCGAGGACGAAACCGCGGGACTCGATGCCGATCACGACGTCCGGGCGAGTGTCCTCGACCAGTGCGGCGAGCCCCGCGACGATCCCGGCCAGCGCGTCGGCCGAGCGGAGCATGGTCCAGGTGTCGGCTGCACCGTCGATCCAGCGGAAGTGCTCGAGGACCAGGTCGTGGCCGCGGTCGACGGCGTCGTGGGTGTGCACACCCCGACGCTAGGGCCCCGACGCTCGGGACACACGGGTGCTGCCTCGCTCGATGCCACGATGGTGCCGTGACCGACGCCCTCGAACCCGCACTCGTCCCGGAGCTCCTCGTCGCCGACCTCGACCACAGCCTGGCGTTCTGGTGCGGCCTCTGCGGCTTCACCGTCAGCTACGCCAGGCCCGACGAGCGCTTCGCGTACGTCGTCCTCGGCTCGGCACACCTGATGCTCGAGCAGGCCGGGGTCGGCCGCAACTGGGTGACGGGTCCGCTCGACGCTCCGCTGGGCCGTGGCGTGAACTTCCAGGTCAGCGTGCCCGACAGCGGAGCGCTCGCCGCAGTGCTGCGCGACGCCGACTGGCCGCTCCTCATGGAGCCGGAGACGAAGTGGTACCCGGTCGGCGGCGAGGAGGCAGGTGTCGAGCAGTTCCTCGTGCAGGACCCGGACGGCTACCTGGTGCGGTTCCAGTCCTCCGTGGGGCGGCGCTGACCGTCGACCGAGACCTCGAAGACGATCTCCCGGCCGTCTTCCTCGTCCCACTGCTCGCCGTCCTCGACGAACCCGTACGCGGCGATCAGGGCGAGTGAGGCATCGTTGTCCGGGCTGACGGTGGCCCGCACCGTCCGCACGTCGGGGTGGTCCTGCGCGACCGCCAGGAGCGTCTCGAGTGCCCGTCTCGCGTACCCCCTGCGGCGATGGGCCGGATCCACGCGGTACCCCACCTCGACCATGCCGTGCGCGTCCGGCGGGCCGTGGAAGCCGGCGACGCCGACCGGCAGGGCGACGGCCGGATCGACGATCAACCGGGTGACCCAGGGTGCGTCGCCCGGGCGCTCGCGGATCTGCTCGCTCCTCCTGCGCCACAGCGACGCGCACTCCGGCCCGGTGAGGTAGGGCGTCATGGTCCGGCGAGTCGTGGCGTCGGTCCCACCCGCCGCGAGGGCGTGCAGCACTGCCTCCGGCACGACGTCGAGGTGCACGTCGGACTGGTCCGGCTGCGGGTGGTGCCAGGGTGCGTTGGTGATGCCGTTCGGCGGCGTCGTGCCGGAGACGTCGGCGAGCCCGCGCAGGTACTGGCCGTCCCGTTCGACGGCGGTCAGACGTCGGAGTCGGTACCAGAGCGGGGCATCACGCCACTCGCCATCGGGGCGGACCTCCCACAGGGCGACCCAGTGGCGGCGGACCTCGTCGACGGTGCCGATCCAGAGTGCGTCGTACCGGTGATCGGACTGGATGCCCACGAGCGAACCGTCGGCACCGAACGCCCTGACGACTCCCGCGGTCCGATCGAGGTCGATGCCTGCGAGGTGCGCGGGCATCCGGGGCGGCCATTCGGCACGCAGCCGCGCAGCGCGTGGCACGAAGGACACGTCGTCGCGGACCTCCCGCAGGTCGCTGAGACGGAACGCGGTGTGCCCGTCGAAGAAGCCGCCGTCCGTGATGCTCGCCAGCAGGACCCACTTCCGACCGAGCGCGAGCACGTAGCCGGTGTCACGTGACCTCCGCGCCGATCGGCGCCGCAGGACGACGGTCCGATCGCGGTCCCCGACCGCGGAGCGGAGCCGGGATCGGATGCGAGATGCGCGCACGAGGTCAGTCCTCCGGGTGCAGGCTGGCGTCGGCCAGACCGGTCCGCCAGGCGGTGAAGTGCACGGTCAGGTCGTCGCGTGAAGGAGCGCAGCACATCGGCCCCGCACCGACCTCGGCGTCGGGGTCCAGGGGTGCGACGCGGACCAGACGCCACGGCTCGTCGTCGACCCGGGCTCGGATGGTCAGTGCGTCGCCGGAGCGGCTGGCGCGGATCGTGACCAGGCGCCCGTGCCAGTCCGGCACGGGCGAGAGCGACCAGTCGGAGACGCCGCGGGTGACGACGGCGCCGAGGCTGTCCTGGTCGTCGCTGCGTTCGACGCCGGCCTTGGTCCACGTGCTGTCGTCGACCTTGACGAAGATGCCGGCCTGGTCGAACTGGGCGGAGAAGTCCAGGTGGAACGACACCTCCATCGCGGTGTCCTGGGCGAACGGCGCGAGGAGGGCGTGCTCGGTGTCGTGCACGAAGCCGTACGAGGTGATCCGCCAGGCGTCGCTCTCCTCGACCGCTGTGACATGCATCCCGTCGTCGGACACCTGCACGTGTGCCGGGGCGGTCGTCCAGGTGCCCGCGTTCCAGTCGATGTCGCTCATGCCACTGAATGTACGGCCTCGGCGAGGACGACCGGGCTCCGGCTCCGGCTCCGGCTCCGGCTCCGTACGATCGACGTGTGCCGTCGATCCGCTCCGCCCGTCCGACCGACGCCGCCACGATCGAGGCCATCGAGAACGACGCCGACCGGCTGCTCGTGGAACGGCTCCACCCCGGGTCCTGGCCGCCCGCGGCCCCCGGCTCCGACCGTCTGGCGCAGCCCGGTTTCGTGCTCGTCGTCACGCTCGACGACGGGGACGTCGTCGGGTTCGCGCACGTGGTCGAGGTGGACGGCCTGTGCCACCTCGAACAGCTCTCGGTACGCCCGGAACACGCCCGCCGGGGGCTGGGGCGGAAGCTCGTCACGGCCTCGGCGGACCGCGCCCGGCTGCTCGGGTACGAACGCATCACCCTGCGGACGTACGCGGACGTCCCGTGGAACGCCCCCTTCTACCGGTCTGTCGGCTTCGTCGAGGAGGAGCCCGTCACGGCGTTCCACCGCTCACTCGTCGAGACCGAGCACCGGCTCGGCCTCGACGGGTACGGACGGCGCGTGCAGATGGCCGCCGACCTGACCTGACGCGTCGCGGACGCACCCGGCCACCGCCGTACCCGGCCGCCGGCCCGTCAGGGCTCGGCGCAGTTGCCGAACGATCAGCCCGCGGCCTACGCCTTCTCGTCTACGAGCGCCACGAACCGGCTGCCGACGCCCTCGACCTCGTGCCGCACGAAGCCCGCCGTCGGCTCGGGTGCCTGGTACGGCGCGTGGTAGTCGCACATCAGGTGGTCCCAGTCCGGCCACCACTTCTTCGGCCGCGCCTCCTCCGAGTACCCGCACACCACGCAGTCCAGGCGTACCCAGACCTTCTTCGCACCCGTCCGGTTCGCGCGGGACTGCACCAGCCACGCGGGCGGGTCCTGCTCGATCGCCGTGAGCTCGGCCTCGCTGAGGCGCGTGGGGATCCCGTGGTGGGTCGCCATCTCGAGCGTGATGTCGAGTCGGACGGCGGCGTCGCGTCGGGAGAGCATCCGACCAGCCTATTTCAGGCGCGGTCGACCGGACAGCAGATCAGCGTGCCCGCTGCGCGTGCGCGACCGCCCAGAGCCCGACGGCGCTCGCCGCGGCCACGTTGAGCGAGTCGACGCCGTGGTGCATCGGGATCCGCACCGTGGTGTCGGCCGCCGCGACCGCGGCCGGGGTCAGGCCCTGCCCCTCGGTGCCCATCACCAGGGCGACCCGTTCAGGCACGTCGGCGACGAACTCCTCCAGGTCGACGGAGCGGTCGGTGAGCGCCATCGCGGCGACGTGGAAGCCCTGCGCACGGAGGTGCTCCCCCGCGGCCGGCCACTCCCCGATGCGCGTCCACGGCACCTGCAGCACGGTTCCCATGCTGACGCGGACACTGCGACGGTAGAGCGGGTCGGCGCAGCGCGGGCTCACCAGGACCGCGTCCGCACCGAGACCGGCGACGCTGCGGAAGACCGCACCGACGTTCGTGTGGTCGACGATGTCCTCGAGGACGACGACGAGCCGGGCGTCGCGCACGACGTCGGCGACGGTGGGCAGCTCGGGTCGGTGCATGGCCGCGATCGCGCCGCGGTGCATCCGGAACCCGGTGAGCTGCTCGAGCAGCGCGTCCGACCCGACGAAGACCGGGCCGTCGTGCTCGTCGACCAGCGGCAGCACGCTGTCCAGCCACTTCTCCTGCACCAGCACGCTGCGCGGCACGTGGCCGGCACGGACGGCGCGCTCGATGACGGTGTTCGACTCGGCGATGTACAGGCCGCCCTCGGGCTCCGTCACGCGGCGGAGCGCCACGTCGGTGAGCCGGGCGAAGTCGTCCAGGCGCGGGTCGTCGAGGGAGTCGATGCGGACGGGGTGCACGGTGCTCGTTCCGGTCGGGAGGATCGTGGTCGGGTCGCGGACGTCGGCCCGGGGAAGGACCGGGGACGCTCGGCGGTTGAGGGTACCGTGGACACGATGGCGACGAGCGATGGCACAACGACCAGCGGTGCGCCCGAAGCGGGGACCGACGGGCTGGCGACCGACGAGACCGTCACCGACGTCGACCGGGCGGTCGCGGTCCTCCGCGGCAAGCGGGTCGCCGTCCTGACCGGCGCCGGCGTCAGCACCGACTCCGGCATCCCCGACTACCGCGGCGAGGGCCGTGTCGTCCGGAAGCCGATGACGTTCCAGGAGTTCCTGGCCGACCCCGCCAAGCGCCAGCGCTACTGGGCCGGCTCGCACCTCGGCTGGCGGACCTTCGCCGCCGCGCGGCCGAACGACGGGCACCGGGCGCTCGCCGCGCTCGAGTCCGCGGGGGTCGTCAGCGGGATCGTCACCCAGAACGTCGACGGCCTGCACCTGCGTGCCGGCTCCCGTCGGGTGGTCGAGATCCACGGTTCGATGGACCGCGCCGTGTGCCTGACCTGCGGGCAGGTGTTCTCCCGCGCCGACCTGGCTGCCGTCCTGGACCGCGAGAACCCGTGGATCGACGAGCCCGGGTCCGTGCAGCTGCAGCCCGACGGCGACGTCGAGATCACCGACGTCGAGCGCTTCCGGGTGCCGGACTGCACGGTGTGCGGCGGCGTGCTGAAGCCGGACGTGGTGTTCTTCGGCGAGTTCGTCCCCGCCGAGAAGTTCCGCGAGGCCGTGTCGATCGTGGCCGAGGCCGACGCCCTGCTCGTGGTCGGCTCGTCGCTGACGGTGAACTCCGGCGTCCGCCTGCTCGACCACGCCACCCGGCGGAAGCATCCGGTCGTCATCGTGAACCGTGGTGCGACCCGCAGCGACCGCCGGGCCGCGGTGAAGATCGACGCGGGCACGACGGAGACCCTGGTCGAACTCGCGGCGCGGCTCACCGCGTCTGCGATGATCGACGGGTGACGACGCTCCTCTACCTGGTCCGCCACGGCGAGACCGACTGGAACCGGCAACGACGCATCCAGGGGTCGACGGACGTGCCGCTCAACGACACCGGTCGACGACAGGCCGCCGAGACCGCCGTGCTGCTCGCCCGCCGTCGCTTCGACGCCGTCGTCTCGTCGCCCCTGTCCCGCGCGTCCGAGACCGGCACGATCATCGCCACGCACCTCGGGCTCGCCGAGCCGTCGACGTACGACGGGCTCCGGGAACGCTCCTACGGCGACGCCGAGGGACTCACGCACCCGGAGATCGAGGCCCGTTGGCCGCACGACGCGGTGCCGGGCCGCGAGTCACGGGCGGCCCTGCTCGATCGGGTGACCGAGACGCTCGCCGAGATCGCCGTCCGCTTCGACGCCGGTGCGGTGGTCGTCGCGACCCACGGCGCGGTCATCCGGACCGTGGTCGACGCCGCAGCGCCGGGCACGATCGAACGCTCAACCGTCCCCATCAGGAACGGTTCGGTGCACTCGTTCCGGTGGGACCCGGAGCGCTTCCGAGCCGAGCTGGTCCGTTCCGACGACCCGATCGAGGACGTCTCGGACGCGCCGGGCCGGTACGCGTTCGAGTACCAGAACCCGCTCGAACGCCGCGGCTGATCCGGCTCAGACCCCGGAGCCGCCGGTGTAGCCGGTCCCGCCCGCGGTCCGCGCGGCCTGCGCCTCGGCGACCCGCAGGTCGTGGTCCGACGCCCCGGTGCCGTGCTGCACCCCGGCGTCCGGCAGGTCGCGCAGCAGACGTGCCCGGCGGCGGTCGCCGACCGCCATGCCGACGGCGATCGCCACGATGACGAGACCGACGGCGATGAGTGTGATGAGCATGGTTCCCCCGTCCGACGGGAGGCCCGTCCCCCCGTCCGTCTCCACCGTAGCGTGACCGAGAGCGCCCGACCAGGGCACGGACTACGCTCCGGTGGACGGTGCGGGTCCGAGCAACGGCCCGGCCGCTTCGAGGTGACGCTGTGGGCGCTGGTGGACGACACACCGACGGTCCCCGCGGCCGTGATCCGTGGGACGACGACGACGACCTGGACGCCGCGTTCGGTCCGGACACCGCCTCGATGCGGGCACTGTCCCGGCCGGAACGGGTCCGCGCGGGCACGGCGGTCGTCCTCGGCGTCGTCGTGGTCGCCGTGGTGCTCGTCGTCGTCCTCGTCGTCATCCTGTCCGGCGTCCAGCGCGGTGTCGGCGGGGTCTTCCCGCAGCCGGAGGGCGACCGCGCCCGGTTCGTGGCGGCGGCGTCGGCCCTGCCGGGCGTCAGCGCGGTCGAACGGGCCCGGACCGAGAAGACCTCGTTCGCGGGCTACGACGTGACCGCACTCGTCCGCGCCGACCCGGAACTCGGTGCGGAGGACCGTCGCGCCCTCGTCTCCGCCGTCAGCAGCGCAGCCGCCGACAGCTCGGGCTCGGGCGTCCGGATCTGGGCCGAGGTGGACTTCGGGACCCGGCAGGTCGGGGTCTCCGACTCCGAGGAGTCCAGTCAGCGGCGACTGCGGTTGGCCGATCGGCTCAGCGCGATCGGCGGCGTGCTCGGGGTCGCCTGCACGTTCGAGGCCCGGTCGGACGGACGATCCGACGAACCCGCCGCGCAGCGGGTGACGGTGCGGTCAGCGGGGCTCGGCGTCGGGTTCGCCGCGGTCGCCGCCGCTGCCGAGCAGGTGGGTGACGAGGTCTTCCCGGGCGTCCGGGTGCAGACGGTCCACCCCTGACGTCGCGGGAGCTGACGTCGGACGCCCACGGCCACGCTCAGCGGTGACGAGCCTCCCGGTCGGCGACCGCACGTTCGACCGCACGCACGACCTGCTCGGCGGAGTCCTGCCACCGGAACCGGGCCGCCTGCGCGACCGACGCCTGCGAGGCGGCGTGCCACCGGGCCTCCAGTCGGCGGACCGCGGCCGCGACGGCGGATGCTGACGACGGGTCGAAGTACTCGGCGACGTCGCCCCCGATCTCCCGGAAGATCGGGATGTCGCTGACGACGACCGGCGTGCCGACGCCCATCGACTCCACCAGCGGGATGCCGAAGCCCTCGTCGTACGAGGCGGTCGCCAGGGCCGTCGCCGACCGGAGCACCGCGCGGTACTCCTCGTCGCTCGCGCCGTCGTGGAAGACGACCGCGCCGGCCGGGGCGAGCCCGCTGAGACGTGCCCGATCGGCGTCGGACACGCGCGACATGCAGTGCAGCGTCCAGTCCGGGCCGAGCAGGGGCAGCGCGGCCGCCAGCGTCTCGACGTTCTTGTACGGCATGAACGAGCCCATGTAGACCAGCGACTTCTGCCGAGGTGCATCGGTGTCGCGGGGCTCGGCCGGGTCGGCGGCGTTGTACGCCACCGTGACGGGACGGTCCGTCAGACGGTGCTCGGCGATCAGCCCGGCGGTCGTCTCGGAGACCGTGACCACGCCGTCGGCACCGTTGAGCAGGAACCGCTGCGGCCACCAGGCCAGGTGGAACGCCCGCCACCCGAGGCGCAGCGGCCACGAGAACTCACGCGGGGGCGTGCGGTTCCGGTAGTAGATGAGATCGTGCAGCGTGAGCACGAGGGCGTACCGCCGCCCCCGGGAACCCATGGTCTGCATCGGCGAGAACACGGCGTCGAGGCCCAGGCGGTTGACGTGGCGGGCCACGAGGGGCTCCCCCGCGTCGGTCGGCGCCGGCACGAGCTCCCACGGCATCCCGGCGGGCAGGGACTCGAGCTGTCGTTCGTCGGAGACGAGCAGCACGTGGTCGTGCCGGTCGGGCAGGTGGGCGGCGACGCCCGCCGTGAACCGGCTGATGCCGTCGTGCCGGCCGATGCGGACGTAGCGGCAGTCGATGCCGATCCGGAGGCGGGTCACGACGTCTGCATCCGTCGGAGGACCGCGCTCGCAGCCGCGGCCGGCGTCTCGTAGTGCACCAGGTGACCGACGCCCGGGACGATGACGAGTTCCGCGTCGGCCAGCCGCTCCGCCAGGGCACGCTGCTCCGGGACGGCCGTGATGTCGTCGTGCTCGGCCGCGACCAGCAGGGTCGGCACGGCGATCCGGTCGGCGAACTGGGCGACGTCGTGCGTGACGGAGGTCCGGAACGCCTCCAGGACGCTGGTTCGGTTCGCGAAGGCCGAGAAGTACCGGTCGTGCTGGTCGTGCACCCACCGCCGGAGCGACGGCCGACGCGACTTGAGCATCGCGATGCTCATCGCGCGGACGATCACCCGGTTCCGCAGCAGACCGAGTCCGAGCTGCCTCGGCAACCAGGCGCCGAGGCGGTAGTAGGCGATGGCGACGCCGGTGCCGATCGCTCGCGGACCCTGCAGTGCGGGCGCGGCGATCGGGTTCACCAGGACGAGCAGGCGGGTGTCGAGGCCGGCGGCGACCGCGGCCGACACGACGATGGACCCGAAGGAGTGGCCGAGGACCACGGTGTCCCGGTCGAGGCCGAGCGCGTCGCGGAAGCCCTCCAGCCAATGCACGTAGCCGTCCAGGTCGGACGTCGGCAGCGGGTCGGACACGCCGAAGCCGGGCAGGTCCGGCACGATCACCCGCACGCCGGTCGGGTGGCCGGCGACCAGGTGCGCGGCGATCGACTCGAGCCCGTGGTGGTCGCCGCGGAACCCGTGCACCGCCAGCACGGTCGCCGGGGCGGTTCCGGCTTCGGCTTCGGCTTCGGCTTCGGTCGGGCCGTACTCCCAGAAGTGCGTGGTGCGGTCCTGGACCTGGACCGTGCGGTGCACGACGGGGGTGGCCGCCATCAGCGACTGGTACGGGGACAGCACGGGCGTTTGCATCCGCGCCAGTCTAGGGAACCTCTCCGGCTCCACGGTGTGCGCGTCGGAGGTCCCGCGGCTAGCGTGTCCGGGGCGACCCTCCTGCTCTGGAGGACCGTCGACGACCTTCGAGGAGCACGGTGTCCTTCACAGCCCCGATCCAGCAGCCCGGACTGACCCTCGACCCGCTCTGGTACAAGCGTTCAGTGTTCTACGAGTGCATGATCCGCTCGTTCGTGGACTCGAACGGGGACGGCACCGGCGACCTGCAGGGCCTGATCAGCCGCCTGGACTACCTGCAGTGGCTCGGCGTCGACGCGCTCTGGCTGCCGCCGTTCTTCCGCTCCCCGCTGCGCGACGGCGGCTACGACATCTCGGACTACAAGGCGATCCTGCCCGAGTTCGGCACCCTCGACGAGTTCCGCGAACTCGTCACGAAGGCGCACGAGCGGAACATGCGCATCGTCATCGACATGGTGATCAACCACACGAGCGACCAGCACGAGTGGTTCCAGCAGTCGCGCGAGGACCCGGACGGCCCCTACGGCGACTTCTACGTCTGGCGGGACACCGACGAGGAGTACTCCAACATCCGCGTCATCTTCGTCGACACCGAGGAGTCGAACTGGACCTTCGACCCGGTCCGTCGGCAGTTCTTCTTCCACCGGTTCTTCTCGCACCAGCCGGACCTCAACTACGAGAACCCCGCCGTCGTCGAGGCGGTGTACGACGTCGTCCGGCACTGGCTGGACCTCGGTGTCGACGGGCTGCGGCTCGACGCGATCCCGTACCTGTTCCAGTCGGAGGAGGGCAACGGCGAGGGCGAGCCGGAGACCCACGAGTGGATCAAGAAGCTCCGCGCGATGGTGGACGACGAGTACCCGGGGCGGGTGCTCATCGCCGAGGCGAACCAGTGGCCCCGCGAGACCGCTGCGTTCCTCGGCACCGACGAGGAACCCGAGTGCCACATGGCCTTCGACTTCCCGGTCATGCCGCGCATCTTCTACTCGCTCCGTGCCCAGCACGCCAAGGAGCTGCAGGCGATCCTGTCCGAGACGCTCGACGTCCCCGAGACGGCCGCGTGGGGTGTGTTCCTCCGCAACCACGACGAGCTCACGCTCGAGATGGTCAGCGAGGAGTACCGGCAGGCGATGTACGGCTGGTACGGCTACGACCCGCGGATGCGCTCGAACATCGGCATCCGTCGTCGTCTCGCGCCGCTGCTCGACAACTCACGCGCCGAGCTCGAACTCGTGCACGCGCTGCTCTTCTCGCTGCCCGGCTCACCGTTCCTCTACTACGGCGACGAGATCGGGATGGGCGACAACATCTGGCTGCCGGACCGTGACTCGTCCCGCACGCCGATGCAGTGGACCCCGGACCGGAACGCCGGGTTCTCCTCCGCCGACCCGGGCAAGCTGTTCCTGCCGGTCGTGCAGTCCCTGGTGTTCAACTACGCCCAGGTGAACGTCGAGGCCCAGCTGGCGCAGTCCCGCTCCCTGCTGCACTGGATCCGCAACGTGATCCACGTGCGGAAGGCCCACCCGGTCTTCGGGATGGGGTCGATCGCGGTGCAGCAGACCTCGAACGACAGCGTGCTGGCGTTCGTCCGGTCGTGGGCGGGTTCCGGCTCGGACCAGCAGTTCGGCCCGAGCGCTGAGGACGTGCTCTGCGTGTTCTCGTTCGCCCACAACCCGACATCCGTGACGATCACCGCGCCCGAGTACGCCGGCCGCCCCCTCGTCGACCTGTTCGGCGGCGGCTCCTTCCCGTCCTTCGACGCGGACGGCAGCGTCACGCTGACGCTCGGCACGCAGGCGTTCTACTGGCTGCACGTCGGTCAGGGTGCCGAGAACGCGAGCGCGCCTCGCGGGGCTGTCGGTGCCGTTGGCTAGCCTGACCGCGTGACCTCCCCCGCTGCCGAGCTCGACACGGCGACCCGGCCCCCGCAGGACCTGACCACCCGACCGTGGTGGCACGCACTCGGGGTGTTCGACCTCGAGACGACCGGCATCGACGTCGAGACCGCGCGCATCGTCAGTGCGCACGTGGGCCTCATCGACATGACCGGCCGCTCGATCGTCGAGGGTGCCTGGCTCGCCGACCCGGGCATCGAGATCCCGGAGCAGGCCGCGGCGGTGCACGGCATCACGACCGAACGCGCCCGGGCGGAAGGACGACCCGCCGGTGAGGTCGTGGCCGAGATCGTCGCCGCGGTGGAGGCCGTGTTCGCCCGCGGGATCCCGCTGGTGATCTACAACGCCCCCTACGACCTGACGCTCCTCGACCGGGAGGCCAAGCGTCACGGCATCGCCTCCCCCGTGATCGGCAACGTGGTCGACCCGCTCGTGATGGACAAGGCACTCGACACGTACCGGAAGGGCAAGCGGACGCTCGAGGTCGCCTCGCAGCTGTACGGCGTGCAGCTCGACGACGCGCACGACGCCGGTGCCGATGCCATCGCTGCCGGTCGGGTCGCCCAGGCCATCGCGGCCAAGTACCCCGACGAGCTCGGCATCAGCGCCGAGGAGCTGCACCGTAAGCAGGTCGTGTGGTGCTCCGAACAGGCCGCGTCCTTCCAGGAGTACATGCGGAGCAAGCGCGATCCGTCGTTCACCGCCGACGGCACCTGGCCCCGTCGGCACTCGGCCCCGAGCATGTAGCATTCCGAGAGGGGGAGGGCCGGACAGCGCCGTCCCCTCGACGACCGCACTGCAGGCACCGTCTGCACCGCACGCTCAAGGGGAGATCCGCGCACGTGTTCCTGAAGACCTTCGGGTGGTCCCTGGCCATCACCGTGCTCGCACTGGCCATCGCGCTGGTCTACGGCGGATGGAGCGCGGTCATCATCACCGCGATCCTCGGCGTGCTCGAGATCAGCCTCAGTTTCGACAACGCGGTCGTCAACGCCCGCATCCTCGAGCGGATGAACCCGTTCTGGCAGAAGATGTTCCTCACCGTGGGCATCGTCATCGCGGTCTTCGGCATGCGCGTGCTCTTCCCGCTGCTCATCGTCGGCGTCACGGCGTCGCTGAACCCGGTCGAAGCCGTGCAGCTCGCCCTCGAGAAGGGCCCGATCGACGAGCCCGGTACCTACGCGTACCTGCTCCACGAGGCGCACCCGCAGATCGCTGCCTTCGGTGGCATGTTCCTGCTGATGATCTTCCTGGACTTCATGTTCGAGGAGCGCGACATCCTCTGGCTGCGCTGGCTCGAACGCCCGCTGCTCTTCATCGGCAAGCTCCCGATGGTCAACGTCATCGTCGCCCTCGTGCTGCTGGCCGTCGCGGGGACCACCGCCGGCGACCACCAGTCGACGGTCCTCATCGCGGGCATCGCCGGACTCGTCACGTACTTCCTGGTCACCGGCCTCGGCGGGCTGTTCGACGTCGACGACCCGGAGGACGACGGCAACTCGTTCGAGAGCACGGGCGAGATGGTCGCCGAGGCGAACCGCATCAGCAACAAGCGCCGCGTCGGCAACGTCGCCGGTAAGGCCGCGTTCCTGCTGTTCCTCTACCTCGAGGTCATCGACGCGTCGTTCTCGTTCGACGGTGTCATCGGCGCCTTCGCGATCACGGCCGACCCGATCATCATCGCCCTCGGTCTGGGCCTCATCGGCGCCCTCTTCGTGCGTTCTCTCACCGTCTTCCTGGTCCGACAGGGCACGCTGGACGAGTTCGAGTACCTCGACCACGGTGCGCACTGGGCGATCGGTGCACTCGCGGCGATCCTGCTCGTCACGATCACCACCGAGGTGAACGAGGTCGTCACCGGCCTCATCGGCGTCGTGTTCATCCTCGCCGCCTTCATCTCCTCGGTGGTCCGCAACAAGCGCAAGGCCGGCGAGCACGAGCCGGCGGACGACCACGCAGCCGTCGCCTCCTGACGGTCGCGACCAGGACTGCACCACCGACGAAGGGTTCACCACAATGGGTCTCAGCCTCCAGAAGGGCCAGGCGCTCTCGCTCACCAAGACCGACGGCAGCGCACTGTCGCGCGTCCGTCTCGGTCTCGGGTGGGACGCCGTGGCGACGAAGCGCGGCCTGTTCGGCGGCAAGAAGTCCGCGGACGTCGACCTCGACGCCTCCGCGATCTTCTTCGGCGCCGACGGCCAGCCCGTCGACTACGTCTGGTTCAACCAGCTCCGCAGCAAGGACGGCTCCGCGCAGCACACCGGCGACAACCTCACCGGTGAGGGCGACGGCGACGACGAGGTCATCCGCATCGACCTCAGCGCGGTGCACGGTGCCGTGCAGCAGATCGTCTTCGTGATCAGCAGCTACAGCCGCCAGACGTTCGACAACGTGCAGAACGCGTTCTGCCGCGTGGTCGACGACTCCACCGCGGGTGCGCCCGAGGTCGCCCGCTACCAGCTGACCGACTCCGGCCAGCACACCGCGATGGTCATGGCGAAGGTGTCCCGCACCGGAGCAGGATGGACCTTCACGGCGATCGGTGAACGTGCCGACGGCCGGACGGTCCAGGACCTCGTCGGCCCCGCAGCCGCCGCGCTCTGAGCCGACCCCACAGACGGAAGGACGATCGATGGCGACCCTCTCGCTCTCGAAGGGCAACAACCTCTCCCTGACCAAGACCGATCCGGGGCTCCGCCGGGCCATGATCGGCCTCGGCTGGGACCCGCGTACGACGGCGGGCGAGCAGTTCGACCTCGACGCCTCGGCGCTGCTGGTCGGCGCGAACGGCAAGGTCCGTTCCAACGACGACTTCATCTTCTACAACCAGCTGCAGTCGGTGGACGGCTCGGTCGTTCACCAGGGCGACAACCGCACCGGCGAGGGTGACGGCGACGACGAGCAGATCCTCATCGACCTCGACATCGTCTCGGCCGACGTCTCGCGTGTGGTCATCGTCGTCACGATCGACCAGGCCGATGCCCGTCACCAGAACTTCGGTCAGGTCCGTGGCGCGTTCTGCCGGGTCGTCAACGACGAGACCGGCAACGAGGTCGTCCGCTTCGACCTCACCGAGGACGCCGCGTCCGAGACCGGCATGATCTTCGCCGAGATCTACCGGTACGACGGCGAGTGGAAGTTCCGCGCCGTCGGCCAGGGCTACGCGACCGGCCTCCGCGGCGTCGCGACCGACTACGGCGTCGTCCTCGACTGACGATCGCCCGACACACCCGGGCCACGCGACGCGCACAGCGTCACCGACGACGCTCCCCCACAACCGAAAGGACCCGATCATGGCCGGACTCTCCCTCAGCAAGGGCGGCAACCTCTCCCTCACGAAGACGAGCCCCGGGCTCACCGTGGCCACCGTCGGCCTCGGCTGGGACCCGCGCACCACGGCCGGCGAGGCCTTCGACCTCGACGCCTCGGCGCTGCTCGTCGGCCCCGACGGCAAGGTCCGCTCGGACGCCGACTTCATCTTCTACAACCAGCCCAAGAGCATCGACGGCTCCGTCGAGCACAAGGGCGACAACCGCACCGGCCAGGGTGACGGTGACGACGAGCAGATCGCCATCGACCTGCAGAGCCTTCCGGCCGACGTCGACCGCGTCGTCGTGGTCGTCTCGATCGACCAGGGCGAGGCACGCCGCCAGAACTTCGGCCAGGTCCGCAGCGCGTACTCGCGTGTGCTCGACCAGGACGGCGCCGAGATCGTCCGGTTCGACCTCTCCGAGGACGCCGCCCCGGAGACCGCGATGATCTTCTCGGAGATCTACCGCAGCGGGGCCGAGTGGAAGTTCCGCGCCGTGGGTCAGGGCTACCAGTCCGGTCTCGCGGGTGTCGCCACGGACTTCGGCGTCAACCTCAGCTGACCGGCGGCGCCACCGCAGCACCAGCACCGCCCAGCAGCACCGCCCAGCAGCACCAGCACCAGCACCAGCACCAGCAGCACCCAGCCGTTCCACCTCGTCACAGGAGACCACCGATGCCCGGACCGCTCGCTCCGCCGGAGCCCACCGACCCGTCGCAGGACGCCCTCGTCCTGCGTGCCGCTGACGCCGCCGAGGTCGTCACCCCGGACGACGCTCCGGGCATGGTGCCGGTGGACGCCGACCGTCAGTCGCAGATCGCGGCCCAGGCTCGGGAGTTCGTCGAAGAGGTCGCGAACCTCGACCCGCGCTCGCCCGCGTTCACCGAGAAGGTGGACGGCATCAACGCCATCGCCGGCTCGGAGATCGCGCGGTCGGGCGGGTTCTCGTCGCGGATGCTCGAGCGGTCGCAGTCGTCCGTCGCCGGCGCCAAGCGCTCCGGTGACGACGCGCAGGTGAAGGTCGCCACGACGCTCGGCGACCTGCGCTCCACGGTCGAGGACCTCACGCCGAACCAGGCCGACCTCAGCACCGGTCGGAAGATCCTCGGCATGATCCCCGGCGGCAACAAGCTGGCGAAGTACTTCCAGCGCTACGAGTCCGCGCAGACCCAGCTCGACAAGATCATCAAGTCGTTGATGGCCGGGCAGGACGAGCTCCGCAAGGACAACGCCACGCTGGCGGACGAGAAGGTCCAGCTGTGGGAGACCATGCAGCAGCTCAGCGAGTACGCGGTCTTCGCCAAGGCGCTCGACGCGGCGACGGTCACGAAGATCGAGAGCCTGCGGAACGGCGGCCGGGTGGACGAGGCGCAGAAGCTCGAGTCCGACGTGCTCTTCCCGGTGCGCCAGCGGCACCAGGACATCCTGACCCAGCTCGCCGTGTCGGTGCAGGGCTACCTGGCGATGGACCTGGTCCGGAAGAACAACACCGAGCTCATCAAGGGTGTCGAGCGTGCCCGGACGACGACGATCGCGGCCCTCCGCACGGCCGTCGTCGTGGCGCAGGCCCTGGCGAACCAGAAGATGGTGCTCGACCAGATCGACGCCGTGAACAGCACCACGAACGCGATGATCCTGCAGACCAGCGAGATGCTGCGCGACCAGACCACGCGGATCCACGAGCAGGCGACGAACTCCGGCGTCAGCGTCGAGACCCTGCAGAAGGCCTTCGACAACGTGTTCCAGACGATGGACGCCATCGACTCCTTCCGCTCGCAGGCGGCGCAGAACATGTCCTCGACCGTCTCGGCGCTCGAGTCCGGCATCCAGCGTGCGAAGCCGTACCTCGAGCGTGCTCGTCAGACCGACGACGACCCCCGATCGGTCACGCGATGACGTCTGCGGTCGACTGCCGTGCGTGATCGCCTGCGCGCGCTGTTCGGCCGCGACGACGACAGTCAGGACCGCCGGGTCCCCGACCCGGACGCCGAGACCCCGGCGTCGGCCGCAGCCGCTGCCGCGGCGCGCATCGACGTCCGCGGCTCCGGTGGTGCGGCCGACGACGCCGCGGCCGCGGCCGGGCTCGACGACCTGCGGACCATCGTCCGGGCGGCCGGAGCCGACCTGCCGACCGTGGTGTCGTCGCGGGTGCGCCACGTCGAGGACCTCCTCCGCGAAGCGGCGGGCACCGTGATCGCACGCGGCGCCTCCACCGAGCAGCGGTACCTCTTCCAGGCCATAGTGAACGACTACCTGCCCACGCCCGTCCGGACCTACCGGTCGCTGCCCGCAGCGGACCGGACCCCGGAGAGCGCCGCCACGGCGACCCTCGCCGGCCAACTCGACGTCGTCGCGGAGACGGTGGAGGACATGCACGAACAGATCAGGAGCGGCGCCATCGCCGAACTCTCCTCGCACGGCCGCTTCCTCCGGGACCGCCTGGGCGACGGTGACGAGGGTCTGCGCCTGCGCGGAGCCGACTCGTGACCGGGCAGCTCGTCCCCGGGGCGAACGCCGCGCTGACCGCCGAGAACCCCGGTCTCACCGCAGTGGTGGTCGGCATCCACTGGGACCAGATCGCCAGCCGCGGGCCCTCGGCCGAACTCGTCCCGATGGCGATCGTCTGCGGTCCGGACGGCCACGTGCTCTCCGACGAGGACCTCGTCTTCTTCAACCAGCTCGAGAGCGCCGACGCGTCGGTCCGGTACCTGGACGAGTCCGACCAGGAGGAGATCGACGTCGACTTCGCATCCATCCCGGACGCCGTCGACAAGATCGTCTTCGCGGTCTACCTGGACCCCGACCCGCGGTCCCCGAAGGACCTCGGCTCCGTCCGCTCGATGTCGGTCCGCGTCTGTGCGCCGGACGGCCGCGAGCTCGTCGCGTTCCCGCTGCCGTCGGAGCGGAACCACCTGATCGACGCGGTGATCCTCGGTGAGCTGTACCGCCACCGCTCGGAGTGGAAGTTCCGTGCCGTGGGCCAGGGCTACACCACGGGTCTGACCGGCCTCCGCGCCGACCACGGCATCGGCCGCGCACGATGACCGCGGGGCACCCGTTCCTCCGCCGTCGCGTCCGTCCGACCCCGCCCGGCCAGGAGGCCCGCCCGACCGCCGCCTCGTCCGGCACCACAGCCTCGTCCGGTCTCTCGATCGACCGCTCCCCGGCCCCCGTTGCGCCGCCCGCGGCATCGGCGCCCGCAGCGTCGGCCCCGGCCGCGTCGGCACCGTCGAGTTCCGGTGGTGGACTGAGCCTGTCCTTCGGCCGCGCGCCGGCACAGCCGGCACAGCCGGCACAGCCAGCACCGCAAGCGCAGCCGACCCAGCAGACGTCACCGCCCCGATCCGCCGCGACGCCCCCGAGCGGGGCAGCCCGCCCAGCCGGTCCCGGGTCCACCGCGTCCACCCAGCCACGTCCCGACCGCATCGCACGTCGGCTGGCGGAACGGGCCTCCCGGATCCGCCCCTTCCCGGCACCCGATCCGCGCGACGTCCGCGTCCTCGGCCCCGAGGACCCGGTGGTCCGCATCGACCGCCGCCGCTCCGCCGTCGGCGCCCTGCGGGTCACGGGCTCGACCAGTGCCGCGTGGGAGTCCGTCGACCACGTGGTCGGCGCGGCGACCGCTGACGGTGCGACCGCCGGGCGCTCCGCGACGACCCGCGGCAACCGGCCCCTGGTCGGCTACGACGGTCCCGACGTCCTGGTGGCCCTGCG
Source organism: Curtobacterium sp. CFBP9011 (assembly GCF_034045095.1). NCBI lineage: Bacteria > Bacillati > Actinomycetota > Actinomycetes > Micrococcales > Microbacteriaceae > Curtobacterium > Curtobacterium sp. CFBP9011. The sequence continues at coordinate 336,201 of NZ_JAXCWN010000002.1, read as the reverse complement.
GCACGTCCGGCAGCTGCGCCGGGCGCTCGTGATGGGCCGCGCGTCGGACCGGCTCGTCATCGGACTGCACGACGGCACCACCCTGGCGGTCGACGCCGGCGATGCCGACACCACCACGATCCTGGCGCTCTCCGTCATCGACGGCGAACTCGAGCTCCGCGCCGAGCCGTTCCCCAGGGCGACCCACGACGGCGACGTGTTCGCCGCGTTCGGGTTCGTCCTGTCCGCCCCGACCGTCGGAGTCTGATCCGTGCGCCACTTCGCCAACATCGCCGATCAGGAACCCCTGTTCCTCCGACCGCCCGAGGACGTGACGCGGGACAGCCCGCAGGACCTCCGCGCGGTGGCCCTCGGTGCCACCCTGTACACGCCGGGCATCCGACCGGACCTGGTGCGGGACGTCCGCCGCCAGACCGAACTCGGCGCCGGCTCGATCGTGCTGTGCCTGGAGGACTCCGTCGCCGACGACGACCTCCCCACGGCCGAGGCGAACGTCGAGACCGCGCTCCGCACCCTGACCGAGGAACTCGACCCGGCGACGCTGCCGCAGCTGTTCCTCCGTGTCCGGACGCCCGAGCACTTCGCCCGGCTGCTCGACCGCTTCGGCAGCCGCGCCCTCGACGTCCTGGCCGGCATCGTCCTGCCGAAGTTCGAGAACCCGGACGGTGCCGGGGCGCAGTGGTTCGAGGTGCTCGACGCCGCGAACGCAGGCCGTGCCGCCGGCGCCCGGCTGCTCGTGATGCCCATCCTCGAGTCCCCCGCGATCATGCACCGCGAGTCGCGCACCGAGGCCCTCGCCGACGTCCACGACCTGCTGCTGGAACGGCGGGACGACGTCCTGGCGGTCCGGATCGGGGCGACCGACCTGTCGAGCGTCTACGGCCTCCGGCGTCCCTCGCACCTCACCGTGTACGACGTGCAGGTGCTCGCGTCCGTGATCGGCGACGTCGTGAACGTCCTCGGCCGCGCCCGGGACGGCTTCGTCGTCGCCGGGCCGGTGTGGGAGCACTACCCGGACTCCGACCGGGTGTTCCGCACGCAGCTGCGCACCACGCCGTTCCAGGAGGCCGGGGACCTCCAGCTCCGCCGGCAGCTGCTCCTGGAGGGCTTCGACGGGCTGCTCCGCGAGGTCACCCTCGACCGCGCGAACGGCCTCACCGGCAAGACGGTCATCCACCCGCGCCACGTGCCGCTCGTGCACGCGATGTCGGTCGTCAGCGACGAGGAGTTCTCGGACGCCTCCGACGTGCTCGCCAACGCGACGGGTGGGGTCGCCGCCTCCCGGTACGGCAACAAGATGAACGAGATGAAACCGCACCACGCCTGGGCGGAGCGCACGATGCTCCGCGCCCGGGCGTTCGGTGTGGCCACCCCGGACGTGACCTACGTCGACCTGCTCGAGCGGAGCCAGCCGTGACCACGACCACCCCCACCGCAGGCCCGTCGGGGTCCGTCCTGGCGACGCCCGACGAGCTCGGCGTGGTGCTGACGGACGAGCCCGCCGCCGGCGACGGATCAACCTCCCCCGGTGTCCCGCTGGCGTCGCTCGTCCGGCTCGCCCTCCGCCGGAACCCCCGCCGCGCGCACCTGCTCGTGTCGACCGTGCTCGCGAAGCACGTGCCGACCGTGCCCGCGGTCGCGCTCCTCGCCGGCGAAGCGCTGGGCGCCCGGGTCGCGGACGTCCTCGACGGCGGAGCGCGCCTCGACGCCGTGGCCGCCACGCGCCTCCGGGCGGTCCTCGACCTGCAGCAGCAGGCCGACACGGCGACCGAATCGGGCAACGTCTCCGACGCCCTGCACCGGGCTGCCACGACGCTCCGCACCGACCTGGCCGCGGTCCGGCCGACCCTGCCTGACGTGCTCGTCCTCGGGTTCGCCGAGACCGCGACCGCCCTCGGCGCGACCGTCGCCGAGGCCCTCGGCGCCGGGTACCTGCACTCGACCCGTCACGACCCGCCCGGGGCGACGCCGGCCGCTGGCTTCGACGAGGCGCACTCGCACGCGACCGCGCACCGCCTGCTCCCCGCCGAGGACGACTGGCTGCCGGCCGACGGCACGGTCGTCCTGGTCGACGACGAACTGAGCACCGGGGCCACGGCCCGTGCCACGATCCGCGCCCTGCACGCCGTCGCACCGCAGCGGCAGTGGGTCGTCGCCGCCCTCGTCGACCTCCGCTCCGACGAGGACGTCGCCGCGACCGAGGCCCTGTCCACCGAGCTCGGCGCGCCCGTCGCGGTCGTCGCCCTCGGACGCGGTCGCGTCGCGCTGCCCGACGGCCTCACCGACACCGCAGCCGAACTCGTCGCCGCGGTCGCCGCGCCGCTCACCACGGCGCCCGCGGACGCGACGGCTCCCGTGGACGCGATGGCACCGGACCGCGAGCCGACGTCGGACGGGAGGCCCGTGCCGGCCCCGCCCCGTGCCTCCCGTCCCGGGGCGGTCACCGTGGTCGCCGCACCGCCCACTGCCGTCGACCGCACCGGCACGCCGGCCGCGCGTGTCCGCACCCCGCGCACCGACGTCGAGGGCATCGCCGCCGACCTCGCCCGGGTGCTCACCGACGCATCGGGCCGGGTACCGGACCGTGTCCTGGTGCTCGGCACCGAGGAGCACATGGCGACACCGCTCGCGATCGCGGACGCACTCCGCCGCCGGAGCACCGCGGACGTCCGCTCGTCGACGAGCACCCGCTCCCCCGTCGCCGTCTTCGACGACCCGGCGTGGCCGATCCGCTCCGGCATCCGGCACCGCTCCCACGACGTCACGGTGGACGGCCCCGGTGAGCGGTACGCGTACAACGTGCACGGCTTCGATGCGATCGTCGTCGTCCCCGAGCCGGGCACCGAGCGGGCCGCCCTCGAGGGCCCCGACGGCCTGCTCGACGTGCTCGCCGCCGTCACGCCGCGCGTGGTCCTCGTGGACAGTGCGCTCGAACCCGCCGGTGCTCCGGAGTCGGCGCCGCGCCCGCTGACGGGTCCGTGCTTCGGGTCGTACGAGCCGGACGAGGTGACCTGGCTCCTGCAGGACCTGGCCGATGCGGCTCTGGAAGCCGACACCGCCGACCGCGAGCGTGCGATCCAGCTCGAGGGCGCGAACTACGCCGAGTCGCTGCCCGTCGAGTACGTGCCGTCGGAGTCCTACGAGGAGCTGTACCGCGACGCTCTCGGACGCTCGGCGGACCGGATCGCCGAGGCGGTCGGGATCGTCACGGACCTGGTCCTCCGCGACCGGCCGAACGCGGTGCTCGTCTCCCTCGCCCGTGCCGGCACGCCGGTCGGGATCCTGATGCGCCGGTGGGCCGAGCAGCAGCGCGGTGTCCGCCTGCAGCACTACACGGCGAGCATCGTCCGCGGCGTGGGCATCGACGAGACCGCGCTGCGCTGGCTCGCCGCACACCACGACGCGTCCCAGGTCGTCTTCGTCGACGGGTGGACCGGCAAGGGCGCCATCACCCGCGAGCTGACGGACGCACTCGACCGGTTCGCGGCCTCGGACGGGGTGCGCTTCGGCGACGAACTCGCGGTCCTCGCCGACCCGGCCGGCTGCACCCCGTTGCACGGCACCCGTGACGACTACCTGGTAGCGTCGGCCTGCCTCAACTCCACCGTGTCCGGGCTCGTGTCCCGCACGGTGTTCAACCGGGCGTGGACCCCGGAGGGCACGCTGCACGGCGCGAAGCAGTACCGCGAGCTCGGTCCCCGTGACCACTCGCGCTCGTTCGTCGCCACCATCGCCGAGCGGTTCGCCGCCGTCCGCCCCCGGGTCGACGCGGCCCTGGCGGCCGACGCGGGTCCGGAATCACGCGCGGTCGACTGGCGCGGCATGCGGACGGTCGAGGCGATCGGCGCCGAGTACGGCATCACCGACCTGCACCTGGTGAAGCCGGGCGTCGGCGAGACCACCCGTGTGCTGCTGCGCCGTGTCCCGTGGCAGGTGCTGGTCCGGGACCCGGAGGACGTCGACATCGCGCACGTGGTCGCCCTGGCGCGCGAGCGTGGTGTGCCCGTCGTGACCCGACCCGACCTGTCCTACAGCTGCGTCGGGCTCATCCACCCGCTCGGTAGCCGGGTGTCGGACACGGGCACCGACCCGGCCGCGGACACCGGCGACACCGCTGCGACGACCGGCGCGGACGCATGAGCGCCCTCGTCGGGTTCGACCTCGACCGCACCGTCGTCTACTCCGCCGCCGCACTCATGCTCGAGGGTCCGGACGAAGCCGCACCCTCGCTCGTCGTCACCGAGGTGTACCAGGGTCTGCCGCTGTCGTTCATGACCCGTCGTGCGGAGCGTGCCCTGGAGGCCCTGGCCGAGACGTCCGTCGTGGTCCCGGTGACTACCCGCACGGTCGCCCAGTTCCAGCGCATCCGGCTGCCGCTGCCGACGACCGGATGGGCCGTGACGACGAACGGCGCGGTCGTGCTGCACGACGGCGAGCCGGACGAGGCCTGGACCGCCACCCTCCGCGACGAGATGGCGGCGACGTCGGCTCCCCTGCCCGAGGTCGAGCACCGCCTGGCCACCACGCTGCCCGAGGGCTCGGTCCTCCGCACCCGTCGTGCCGAGGACCTCTTCGTCTACGCCATCGTCGAGCGGTCCGAGCTGCCGGACAGTGCCGTCGAGGCCTTCGCCGCCGAGCTCGCCGAGCTCGGCTGGCGGGTGTCCGTGCAGGGCCGGAAGCTCTACGCCGTGCCCGTGCCGATCCGGAAGGAACGAGCCCTTGCGGCCGTCGCCGAGCGGGTCGGTGCCACCCGGACGATCGCCGCCGGGGACTCGCTGCTCGACCGGGAGATGCTGGCCTGGGCGGACGTGGCGATCCGCCCGGCGCACGGCGAGCTGCACGCCGTCGGGTGGACGGCGGCGAACCTCGTCGTCACGCAGGCACAGGGTGTCCTGGCGGGCGAGGAACTCGTGCAGCTCGCCGCCGCTGCCGCCGAGGTGCCGTCCCGGACCTGACCGGAACGCGGACCTGACCGGAACGGCAGGAACACAGAACGGGCGGCCCTCCCGCAGGAGGACCGCCCGTTCGAACTCCCGCAGGAGCAGAGCTGCTTACTTGCTGAAGCCCTTGAAGCGCTGGTTGAACTTCTCGACGCGGCCGGCCGAGTCGAGGATGCGCTGCTTGCCCGTGTAGAACGGGTGCGAAGCGGACGAGATCTCGACGTCGATGACCGGGTAGGTCGCACCGTCGAGCTCGATGGTCTTGTCGCTGTTCGCGGTCGAACGCGTCAGGAACGTCTCACCGGAAGCCAGGTCACGGAAGACGATGGCGCGGTACTCGGGGTGGGTTTCGGTCTTCATGGGGATTCCTCGGTGGATCGCGATGACGGAAGATGGGAAGTCGTGTGGCCTACGCCAGCGGACCACGTTACCAGACCACGGCCCGGATCGGGAGCGTCCGGAGCTGTGTCGCGGTGGATCAGACGGCGCGTGCGGTCCAGCGGCCGGCGTCCTGGGACACCGTGAGCTCGACGCCGAACGCGGTGGAGAGCGTCTCGGCGGTCAGGACGTCCGCGATCGGGCCGGCGGACTGCACGTGGCCGTCGGCGAGGACGAGCGCGTGCGTGAAGCCCGCGGGGATCTCCTCGACGTGGTGGGTGACGATGACGATCGCCGGCGAGTCCGAGCTCTGCGCGTAGCCGCCGAGGGTGCGCACCAGGCTCTCGCGGGCACCGAGGTCGAGCGACGCGGCCGGCTCGTCGAGGAACAGCACCTCGGGGTCGGTCATCACCGCGCGGGCGATCTGGACCCGCTTCTGCTCGCCGTCGCTGAGCTCACCGAAGCTGCGCTCGGTGAAGGCCCCGAGGCCCCACTCCTCGAGCACCCGCTGGGCGCGGCGGACGTCGAGCTCCTCGTACTCCTCGTTCCAGCGGCCGGTGACCGAGTACGCGGCGGTGAGGACGACGTCGATGACCTTCTCGGTCATCGGGATCCGACGGGCTAGGGCGGTCGACGCGAAGCCGATCCGGGGACGGAGCTCGAACAGGTCGGCACCGCCGAGTTCGGTCCCGAGGACCTCGACGTCACCGGACGTCGGGAACGTCTGCGCGCCCGCGACCTGCAGCAGCGTGGTCTTGCCGGCACCGTTCGCGCCGAGCACCACCCAGCGCTCGTCGTCCTGCACCTCCCACGAGATCCCGTCGAGGATGGTGGACCCGTCACGGACCACGGAGACGTCTGACAAGCGCACGACCGAGGGCATGTCGCCAGCCTACGCGAGCGCGGTCCGCTCCCCCGTCAGCGCCGCGCGTGCGGTGGACGACGGGTGACGGACGGGAGGCCCGGTGCCGGTCTCGGGGACCGGCACCGGGCCTCCAGGCCGTCGGCTCGTGCGACGCGGTCAGCGACCGGCGAGCACCTCGTCGTAGACCGCGCGGGTCTTCGTGGCGATGGCACCCCAGGTGAACTCGCTCTCGACGCGCAGACGACCGGCGCGCCCCATGAGCTTGGCGAGCCCGAGGTCGGCGAGCACCTCGTTGAGGGTCGCGGCGAGGTCGGCGACGTAGCGGTCGGGATCGGTCGGCGTACCGGTGCCGTCGGTCGCCTGGTCGATCGGCACGATGCGGCCGGTCAGGCCGTCGGCGACGACCTCGGGGATGCCGCCGGTCTTCGTACCGACGACGGGGATGCCGCAGGCCATGGCCTCGAGGTTCACGATGCCGAGCGGCTCGTAGATCGACGGGCAGACGAACACGGTCGCGCTCGAGAGGACGTTGACGATCTCGCGGTGCTCGAGCATCCGGTCGATCCAGACGACGCCGTTGCGGCGGGTCCGCAGGTCCTCGACCAGTCCGGTGACCTCGGCGAGGATCTCGGGTGTGTCGGGGGCGCCGGCGCACAGCACGACCTGGACGTCCTCGGGCAGGGACGCCACCGCGCGGAGCAGGTAGGGCAGCCCCTTCTGGCGGGTGATGCGACCGACGAAGACCACGCTGGGGCGGTCCGGGTCGATGCCCAGGGCGCGGACGGCGTCGTCGTCGCGCTCGGGCTTCCAGTCGTCGATGTCGATTCCGTTGTAGACGACCTTCACGCGGGACGGGTCGATCGACGGGTAGGAGCGAAGGATGTCCGCGCGCATCGCCTTCGACACCGCGACGACGCCGTCGGCGTTGGTGAACGCCTCGCGCTCCATCCAGCTGGACAGCCGGTACCCGCCGCCGAGCTGCTCGGCCTTCCAGGGGCGGAGCGGCTCGAGGCTGTGGGCGGTGACGACGTGCGGGATGCCGTGGGTGAGCTGCGCCAGACGCCCGGCGGAGTTCGCGTACCAGGTGTGCGAGTGCACGAGGTCGGCACCCGCGACGTCGGCCGCGATCTGCACGTCGGTGCCGAGGGCCTGCAGCGCACCGTTCGCCTGCTCGAGGCCCGCGGGCGTGCGGTAGGCCCAGACACCCTGTTCGTCGCGGAAGCCACCGAAGGCCCGGACACGGACGTCGGTGTCCGTCCCGGACCGCAGCGCCGCGGTCAGCTGGGCAACGTGGACACCGGCTCCGCCGTAGACCTCCGGCGGATACTCCCTGGTCAGTAGATCGACTCGCACGCGTTCAAACTAACGGGTTCCCAGTGCTGACGCCTACTGTGAGCGACATGGCAACGAAGAAGGTGTTCGGCATCGTGCTCGCTGGCGGCGAGGGCAAACGGCTCATGCCCCTCACGGCGGACCGTGCGAAGCCCGCTGTGCCGTTCGGTGGGAACTTCCGCCTCGTGGACTTCGCGCTGTCGAACCTGGTCAACTCCGGGCTGCAGCGCATCGTCGTCCTGACGCAGTACAAGTCGCACTCACTGGACCGGCACGTCTCCCTGACCTGGCGCATGGAGGGGCTGCTCGGCTCCTACGTGGCCTCCGTCCCCGCTCAGCAGCGGCTCGGCAAGCGCTGGTTCGCCGGCTCGGCCGACGCGATCCTGCAGTCCCTGAACCTGATGCGTGACGAGCGGCCCGACATCGTCGTCGTGGTCGGTGCGGACCACGTGTACCGGATGGACTTCTCGCAGATGGTGGAGGCGCACATCGCCTCGGGCCGCAGCGCCACCGTCGCGGCCATCCGCCAGCCGATCGAGCTCGCGGACCAGTTCGGCGTCATCAAGGTCGACGATGCGGACCCCACCCGGATCGAGGCGTTCCTCGAGAAGCCGAAGGACGCCACCGGCCTGCCGGACTCCCCGCACGAGGTCCTGGCGTCGATGGGCAACTACGTCTTCGACGCCGACGCCCTGGTGGACGCGGTCCTCCGCGACGGCCAGATCGAGTCGTCGGACCACGACATGGGCGGCGACATCATCCCGGACTTCGTCGCACGCGGCGACGCCGGCGTCTACGACCTGCAGCGCAACGAGGTCCCCGGCTCGAACGACCGCGACAAGTACTACTGGCGCGACGTGGGCACGATCGACTCGTTCTTCGACGCCCACATGGACCTCATCGCCCCGGTGCCGGTCTTCAACCTGTACAACCAGGACTGGCCGATCTTCAACCAGCAGACGAACCTGCCGCCGGCGAAGTTCGTGCGCGACGCCAACGGCAACACCGGCGCCACCGTGGACTCCATCGTGTCGCTCGGCTGCCTGCTCTCCGGAGCCCAGGTCGAGCGCAGCGTCATCGGTCCTTGGGCGACGATCGACTCGCAGGCGAAGGTGCTCGACTCGATCGTCTTCGAGCGCGCGACCATCGGTGCCGGCGCGATCGTGAACCGGGCGATCCTGGACAAGGACGTCGTCCTCGCACCGGGCGCCCACGTCGGCGTCGACCGCGAGGCTGACGAGGCCCGCGGGTTCACCGTCACCGACTCCGGCATCACGGTGGTCGGCAAGGGCGTCCGCGTCGACGCCTGACCCGGTCCGCTCCCGCGTCGTGACCTGACGACGTCACGGGGCACCCGACCCCGCTACCGTGGTCGGGTGCCCCGTTTCCTCGTCGTCCTCGATGCCGATTCGACCCTGCTCGAGGACGAGGTCATCGAGCTCCTCGCCGACGCGGCGGGGACCCGGCCACAGGTCCAGGCGGTGACGGAGCGCGCCATGCGCGGCGAGATCGACTTCGCCGAGAGCCTCCGGGAGCGGGTCGCGACGTTGGCGGGCCTCCCGGTCGACACGTTCGCCCGCGCGCAGCAGGCCGTCCGCGTCACCCGTGGTGCCGACGAGCTGGTGCGCGGGGTGCACGCCGGCGGCGGGACGGTCGCCGTCGTGTCGGGTGGCTTCCACGAGGTGCTCGACCCCTTCGCCGCCGGGCTCGGACTCGACCACTGCCGGGCGAACCGGCTGGAGACGCAGGACGGCGTGCTCACCGGGCGTGTCGCGGGTGCGGTCGTCGACGCGCAGGCGAAAGCGGACGCGCTCCGGTCCTGGGCGTCTGCGGATGGCGTGCCGCTCGCCCGCACGGTGGCCGTGGGTGACGGTGCCAATGACCTGGCGATGATGGCGGTCGCGGGGCTCGCCGTCGCGTTCGACGCGAAGCCGCGGGTGCGGGCGGAGGCGGACGTCGCCGTCGTCGACCGTGACCTGTCCGTCGTCCTCGCCACCCTCGGCCTGCGCGGCTGACGCGCCGCAGGCCGGCTGCGCCGCGCGCGCCGCGCGCGACGGGCAGCGCCGCGCGCGTCTGGCAGCGGCGTGGCCGAGCCTCGGCCCCGCGGACAGTTCGCGCCTCTGAACCGCCGCGAAGTGTCCGCCCAGCCGAGGCTCGGCCCGCGCTCCGTCCGTCAGTGGCCCATGCCCAGGCCGCCATCGACCGGGATGACCGCGCCGGAGATGTAGCCCGCGCCGTCGCCCGCCAGGAAGAGCGTGGCGTCCGCGACGTCGTCCACGCTGCCGTAGCGCGCCGCCGGGATCGCCTTCTTGAACTCGGCCTGCAGCTCGTCCGACAGGGCAGCGGTCATGTCGGTCTGGATGAACCCCGGCGCGACGACGTTGGCCGTGATGCCGCGGGAGCCGAGCTCGCGCGTGATGGACCGGGCCATGCCGACCAGCGCGGCCTTGGACGAGGCGTAGTTGACCTGCCCGATCTGCCCGTACGCCCCGACGACGCTCGACATCAGGACGATGCGGCCGAACTTCGCCTTCATCATCCCCTTCGTCGCGCGCTTGACCACGCGGAAGGTGCCGGTCAGGTTCGTGTCGACGACGCTCGTGAAGTCCTCTTCCGACATCCGGAGCAGCAGCTGGTCGTTCGTGATGCCGGCGTTCGCGACCAGGACCTCGATCGGCCCGAGCGCTGCCTCGACCTCGGTGAAGGCGCGGTCGACCGACGCGGTGTCGGTGATGTCGGCCTGCACGGTGAGCGCACCCTCGGGGCCGCCCTGCCCGCTCCGCGAGGTGACGGCGACCCGGTGTCCGGCGGCGACGAAGCGGGCTGCCAGCGCGTGGCCGATGCCGCGGTTGCCGCCGGTGATGAGGACGGTACGGGGGGTGGTCATGGTCGCTCCGTTCGCTGGTGGTCGCTGGCCTGCCGGCGCCTCGCGGCTCCGGACACAGCGCCAGCGAGCCTACCGGTGCACTCCGCGACGGCCGGTCTCCGCACGACCGTCCGGATGTCGTCCCCCGGGCGTAAACTGGAGGCCGGCAGACGGAGACCCCACCGCATGAACCGCAAGAACCCGCAGGACCCGAGCGGCCCGCGCATCCAGCTCCAGCGATCGGTGCCGGAACACGTGACCGCAGAGCCGATGTCGTCGCAGAACATCACGACGCTCCCGGACAACCCGGAGATCGACCGCGCCCACCGGCTGTCACGCTACGTGTGGCAGATGGCCTTCCGCGTCGTCTGCTTCGTCGGGGCCGTGCTGATCTGGAGCGCCTGGCACTCCTGGATCGCCGTGCTGCCGATCGTCGCAGCCGCCGTCGTCCCCTGGGTCGCGGTCGTGCTGGCGAACGCCGGCAACCGCACCGGCGGCGACGTCGTCCGACCGGGTGGTGCGGTCGAGCTGTACGACGCGGTCGACCCGCGCCTCCGCGACGAGCAGGAAGACGCACGCGCCCAGGCTTACCGGGCCGAGCAGGAGCGCCTGCGCGACCAGGCCCAGCGTGCGCAGGAGGACTGGCAGCGCAACGGTGACCGGTCGCGCGTCTGGACCGCACGGAACGGCGGCCGCCGCTGATGGGAGCGACCTTCGACCTGTTCACCGAACCCGGCGCGACGCCGGTGTGTTCGCGGGCCGGTTGTTCGTCGACGGCTGCGTGGCGGGTGAACTGGCGGAACCCGCGGATCCACGCCGAGGACCGCGTGAAGATCTGGGCAGCCTGCGACGACCACTGCGACTTCCTCGCCGACTACCTGCGGTCGCGCTCGTTCCCGGTCCGCGTGACCGGCATCGACGACGACGTGGAGCACCTCGACGACACCACCGCGCGCGTCGCGGGTGACGGGCGATGACCGAGGGGTTCGACCCCGGTTCCCGGTACGGCCGGCGCCACGCGGCACGGATCCGCCAGGCGCAGGACGGTGCACCGACGTCGGCTGACGGCGCGACCACGTCCGTACGAGGCGGCACCGCCGAGCCCTTCGTCGGCTGGCACTTCGTCCGCAGCCGTCGCTGGCTCGGCTACTTCGCCATCGCCGTCGCGTTCGCGATCATCTGCACGCTGTTCGGCATGTGGCAGTGGGACCGCCGGAACGAAGCCGTCCGCCAGAACGACCAGATCGCGGCGAACTACGACCACGCCCCGGTCCCGGTCGACCAGGTGCTCCCCCGCGCCGGCACCTGGAGCAACGACCTGACCTGGCTGCGTGCGAGCGTCACCGGCCGGTACGACACCGACCACCAACTGCTCGTCCGCAACCGCGTCCACAACGGGCAGCCCGGCTTCGAGGTCCTCGTCCCCCTGGTCACCGACGACGGGCGCGCCTTCGTCGTCGACCGCGGCTGGGTCCCCACGGGCAACAAGCAGGACGCCCCGGACAGCATCCCGGCGCCGCCGACCGGCACCGTCACCGTCGTCGTGCGTCTGCAGCAGTCCGAGCCCCGCATACCCGGCCGCACCGACCCGGCGAACACCGACCAGGTGCAGTCCGTCACGCTGCCGGACGTCGCGGACAAGGCCGGCCACCCGATCTGGACCGGTGCGTACGGCCAACTCGACAGCGAGACACCGGCACCGTCGGAGCGTGCGCCCCTCGGCTGGGACCGCCCCAGTGCGGACACCGGCCTGCACCTCAGCTACTTCATCCAGTGGTTCCTGTTCGCCGTCGGGGGCTTCGGGTTCCTGGCCTACGTGATGGTGCAGGAGTACCGGAACCTCAACCAGGACGACCCGGAGGAGCGCGAGCGCGCCCTCGACCGGCAGCGCCGCAAGGACGCGAAGCCGAAGTCGGACGCCGAGATCGAGGACGAGCTGCTCACGTCCCGTCGCTGACGGACCGACAGCACGCACAGACGGAACGGGAGGCTCGTGGCGGTGTCGCCACGGGCCTCCCGTTCAGTCTGTCGTGCCGGTCCGCGTCAGGCGAGCTCGATGAGCTCCGCGTAGTCCTTGTTCCAGTGGTCCTCGGTACCGTCCGGGAGCAGCAGCACGCGCTCGGGGTTCAGTGCCTCGACCGCACCCGCGTCGTGGGACACGAGGACGACGGCGCCCTCGAAGCCGGCCAAGGCGTTGAGGATCTCTTCGCGCGACGCCGGGTCCAGGTTGTTCGTGGGCTCGTCCAGCAGTAGCACGTTCGCTCCCGAGACGACGATCATCGCGAGCGACAGACGCGTCTTCTCACCGCCGGAGAGCACGCCGGCCTTCTTGTAGCCGTCGTCACCGGTGAACAGGAACGAGCCGAGCACGCGACGGGCCTCGGTCTCGTTGAGGTCGGTCGACGCCGAGACCATGTTCTCGATCACCGTGCGGTTGACGTCGATGTTCTCGTGCTCCTGCGCGTAGTACCCGATGCGCAGGCCGTGGCCGGGCTGGACCTCACCGGTGTCCGGCGCGTCGGCACCCGCCAGGATGCGGAGCAACGTCGTCTTGCCGGCACCGTTGAACCCCAGGATGACGACACGGGAGCCCCGGTCGATCGCCAGGTCGACGCCCGCGAAGATCTCGAGCGAGCCGTAGGACTTCGACAGCCCCTCGGCCATCAGCGGCGTCCGACCACACGGAGCCGGCGTGGGGAACCGGATCTTCGCGACGCGGTCGGCGACGCGCTCGTCCTCGAGGCCCGCGAGCAGCTTGTCGGCACGGGCGACCATCTGGTGCGCCGCAGCGGCCTTCGACGCCTTCGCACCGAAGCGAGCAGCCTGGTCCTTCAGCGTCGCGGCCTTCTTCTCGGCACCGGCGCGCTCCTTGCGACGACGCTCCTCGTCGGCGACGCGCTGCCGCTGGTAGAGCTTCCAGCCCATGTTGTAGATGTCGATGGTCTGTCGGTTCGCGTCGAGGTAGAAGACGCGGTTCACGACCTCGTCCACCAGCTCCACGTCGTGGGAGATGACGATCACACCACCCGCGTAGGTCTTGAGGTGCTCGCGCAGCCACACGACCGAGTCGGCGTCGAGGTGGTTCGTCGGCTCGTCGAGGATCATCGTGTCCGCGTCGGAGAACAGGATGCGCGCGAGCTCGATACGACGACGCTGACCACCGGAGAGCGTCTTGAGCTGCTGGTCGAGGATGCGGTCCGGCAGCTTGAGGTTCGACGCGATCGACGCCGCCTCGGCCTCGGCCGCGTAGCCACCCAGCGCATTGAACTCGTCGTCCAGACGGGAGTACCGCTTCATCGCCTTCTCGGCGACGGCCGGGTCCGTGCTGGCCATGTCGAGCGTGGCTTTGCGGATGCCGTCGACGAGCTCACCGAGGCCACGGGCGTCGAGGATGCGCTTGCGGGCGGTGTCCTCGGGGTTCCCGGACCGCGGGTCCTGCGGCAGGTAGCCGATCTCACCGGACCGCTGGATCGTGCCGTCGGTCGGGGCGGCCTCACCCGCCAGGGCCTTGGTCATGGTGGTCTTCCCCGCGCCGTTCCGGCCGACGAGGCCGATCTTGTCACCCCGCTCGACGCGGAAGGACACGTTCTCCATCAGGAGGCGAGCCCCGACGCGGATCTCGAGTTCGTGCACGGCAAGCACAGTGGACGTCCAATCAGTTGGTGGGTTTGCACAACGGTGTGTGCGGGAGGTGCACCGCTACGCTGACGGGAACCGATGGTCCAGAACAGGACCAGCAGTCCATTCTAGGAGAATCCATGACGAACGCCACCGGGTTCGCTCCCCGCGCAGTCCTCGCCGACCGTCTGCGCACGCACGGCCTGGCCACCGACGCCGCCCTGATCGCCGGTGGTGCGCTGTTCACCGCCGCGCTGGCGCAGGTCGAGGTGCCGATGTGGCCGGTCCCCGTGACCGGTCAGACGCTGGCCGTCGTCCTCGTCGGTGCGACGCTCGGTGCACGCCGCGGTGTCCTCTCGATGCTCGTCTACGCGATCGTCGGGCTCGCCGGCGCGCCGTTCTTCGCCGACGCCCAGGGCGGCCTGCACGCGCTGACCCTGCCGAGCTTCGGGTACGTCATCGGCTTCATCCCCGCCGCCGGCCTCATCGGCTGGCTCGCCCGCCGCAACTGGGACCGCAAGGTCGGGCGGGCCGCGGTCGCGATGCTGCTCGCGAGTGCGATCCCCTTCGTCACCGGCCTGCCGTACCTCGCGGTCGCCCTCGGTGCGCTCGGCGCCCCGAACGACCTGCAGTCCGTCCTGGCGGCGGGTCTCTACCCGTTCGTCATCGGCGGCATCGCCAAGGCCCTCATCGCCGCGGGCGTGCTGCCCCTGGCCTGGAAGGCGCTCGGCCGCCGCTGAGCGCGCTCCGCACCTGATGGCGGACGGGAGGCCCGGTACCAGCTGGTACCGGGCCTCCCGTCCTTTCTGGGGACGCGACGCGGGGTCGGGAGCCGTCCCGACGCCCGCGAGCGGCCACGACACTCCGCCTGTCGTCCGGCGAGCGGCCACGACACCCCGCCTGTCGTCCGGCGAGTGGCCACGATTCTTCGGTCCGGAGGGCCGAGAACGACGTTTCCTGACCGCTCGGCGGAGTCGACCGGCGCGTCGGAGGACGGGTCCCTCGGGTGTCAGACACCCAGGTGTCAGACACCCCGTTCGTCAACGCCGAGCGGTCACAGGTCGTCGGTCCGCGGGCGCGAGAACGACGTTCGGTGACCGTTCGGCGAGGTGCGCGGGGCGGGCGGACACGACGACGGACGGGAGGCCCGGTACCAGCTGGTACCGGGCCTCCCGTCCGTTCTGTGGTCGCGGAGCTAGATCGAGAAGCCGAGCGCGCGCATCATCTCGCGGCCGTCGTCGGTGATCCGTTCCGGACCCCACGGCGGCATCCAGACCCAGTTGATGCGGAACGCGTCGACGATGCCGTCCAGCGCGTTCGCGGTGTCGTTCTCGATGACGTCCGTCAGCGGGCACCCGGCACTCGTCAGCGTCATGCTGATGATGAGCGCCGTGGCTTCGTCGTCCCAGGCAAGGTCGTAGATCAGGCCGAGGTCGACGATGTTGACGCCGAGCTCCGGGTCCTGGACCTCTTTCAGCCCCTCGACGACCTCGTCGAACTTCTCGGGTGCGAGTGTGGTGATCATCGTCACTCCGCCGGTGCGACGGCTGCGGCCTGCACGTAGCGGTCGTAGCCCTCGTTCTCGAGACGCTCGGCCAGCTCCGGGCCACCCTGCTCGGCGATCTTGCCCGCGACGAACACGTGGACGAAGTCCGGCGTGATGTAGCGGAGGATGCGCGTGTAGTGGGTGATGAGCAGCACACCGAGGCCGGTCGCAGCCTTGGCACGGTTGACGCCCTCGGACACGATCTTCAGCGCGTCGACGTCGAGGCCGGAGTCGGTCTCGTCGAGGACGGCGAACTTCGGCTTGAGGAGCTCGAGCTGCATGATCTCGTGGCGCTTCTTCTCGCCGCCGGAGAAGCCCTCGTTGACGTTGCGCTCGGCGAAGGCCGGGTCCATCTTGAGGTCGGCCATCGAGGTGCGCAGGTCCTTGATCCAGCCGCGCAGGGCCGGGGCCTCACCGTCGATGGCGGTCTTCGCAGTGCGGAGGAAGTTCGACACCGTCACGCCGGGGATCTCGACCGGGTACTGCATGGCGAGGAACATGCCGGCACGGGCGCGCTCGTCGACGCTCATCGCCAGGACGTCCTGGCCGTCGAGGGTGATCGAACCACCGGTGACGTGGTAGCGCGGGTGCCCGGCGATCGTGTAGGCCAGGGTCGACTTGCCGGAGCCGTTCGGGCCCATGATCGCGTGGATCTCGCCCTCGTTGATCGTCAGGTCGACGCCCTTGAGGATCTCCTTGACACCCTGGTCGGTGTCGATGGCGACCTGCAGGTCACGGATTTCGAGAGTGGACATTGCGTTCCTTCGGTTGCAGCTGTGGTGCGGCGTCAGCCGCGGGAAGAGTGTGGGATCGCGCTCAGGCGACCGGGACCGGGTCGTGCACGTCGACGTAGACGTCGCCGTCACGGACCTCGACCCGGAAGACCGGCACCGGCTCGTACGCCGGGAAGTTCTTCGGCTTGCCGGTCGTCAGCGAGAACTGCGAGCCGTGCGCCCAGCACTCCAGCGAGTCGCCCTCGACGAAGCCCTCCGACAGCGAGATGTCGCCGTGCGTGCAGGTGTCCCCGATGGCGTGCACGGTGCCGGCCGAGTCCTTGACGATCGCGATGGCGGTGCCGTCGACGACCGCGCGCATCGGGCTGTCCACCGCGATGTCGCTCTCGGCGCAGACCTTCTCGGCCATCAGGCGTCGACCCCGGCGGGAGCGGACCCGGCGGCAGCGGCCTCGGCGACCGGCGCAGCGAGGACCGTGCGGCCCTCCATGAGCTCCTGCTCGACGGCGGCGATGAGGCGTTCCTCGAGCTCGGGCGCACCGATCTTCTGGATGACCTCGACCAGGAAGCCCAGGACGACGAGACGACGGGCTTCTTCTTCCGGGATGCCACGGGCCTGCAGGTAGAACAGCTGCTCGTCGTCGAAGCGACCGGTGGCACTGGCGTGGCCGGCACCGGTGATGTCGCCCGTCTCGATCTCGAGGTTCGGGATGCTGTCGGCGCGCGTGCCCTCGGTCAGGACCAGGTTGCGGTTCTGCTCGTACGAGTCGGTGCCCGGAGCGGAGCGTCCGATGAGGACGTCGCCGATCCAGACCGTGTGCGCACCCTGGCCCTGCAGCGCGCCCTTGTAGTTGACACGGCTGCGGGTGTTCGGGGCGTCGTGGTCGACGTACACCTGCTGCTCGATGTACTGGCCGGCGTCGGCGAAGTAGACGCCGTACATCTCGACGTCGCCGCCCTGCGCACCGAGGTGCGTCGACGGGTTGACGCGGATGACGTCACCGCCGAGCGAGACCACGACGTGCTTCAGGAAGGCGTCGCGGCCGACCTCGGCGAAGTGCGTCGAGACGTGCACCGCGTCGTCGTCCCAGTCCTGGACCGTGACGACGGTGAGGCGCGCGCCGTCGCGGACGACGACCTCGACGTTCTCGCTGAGGAGCGCCGACCCGCGGTTGTCGATCACGACGATGCCCTGCGCGTGCGGCTCGGCGGTGATGACCGTGTGCGCCGCCCGCGGCTGCGTGCCGAAGTCGGAACGGGTCACGGTGATGAACTCGTGCTCGTCGGTGCCCTTCACGGTGATCGCCAGGACGGCGTCACGCGCGCTCCAGGCAGCGGCAGCCGCCCGGTCCTCCGGCAGTCCGGCGCCGCCGACGCGGAGGTCGTCGCTGCGACCCCACTCGACGTCGGCGCCCGCGGACTGGGTCGCGAGGAAGGGGTACGCCGAGCCGTCCAGCGTGCTGTCGAGCAGCGGCTGGATCTTGGCGAGCGGCGCGAACTTCCAGTTGACCTCTCGGCCGGTGACGGCGGGGAAGGCGCTGACGTCGCCCGAGCGGAACCGCTGGGAACGCGTCTGCACCGGCACCTTGGTGTCCCAGCCGCCGTCGGAGTGCGCCCGGGCGCCGTGCTGGTCCGTACCGCCCGACGAGAGCGTGCTCGCGGGCTCCGTCGGCTGGTCGATGTGGGGAGGAGGGGTGGTGCTGGACATCTAGCCGACGGATCCTTCCATGCTCATCTCGATGAGCTTGTTGAGTTCGAGTGCGTACTCCATCGGGAGTTCGCGGGCGATGGGCTCGATGAATCCGCGCACGATCATCGCCATGGCCTCGTCCTCGGCCATGCCGCGGGACATGAGGTAGAACAGCTGCTCCTCGCTGACGCGGGAGACAGTTGCCTCGTGGCCGAGCTGCACGTCGTCGACACGGATGTCGATCGCCGGGTAGGTGTCGCTCCGCGAGACGGTGTCGACGAGCAGCGCGTCACAGCGGACCGTGTTGGCCGAGTGGTGCGCGCCCGGGTCGACCCGGACCTCGCCGCGGTACCCGGCACGACCGCCACCACGGGCGATCGACTTGGAGACGATCGACGACGTCGTGTACGGCGCCATGTGGATCATCTTCGCGCCGGCGTCCTGGTGCTGGCCGGGGCCGGCGAAGGCGACGGACAGGGTCTCGCCCTTGGCGTGCTCGCCGGCGAGGTAGATGGACGGGTACTTCATCGTGACCTTGGACCCGATGTTGCCGTCGATCCACTCCATGGTCGCGCCCTCGTGGGCGATCGCACGCTTGGTGACGAGGTTGTAGACGTTGTTCGACCAGTTCTGGATCGTCGTGTACCGAACGCGGGCGTTCTTCTTCACGATGATCTCGACGACGGCCGAGTGCAGGGAGTCCGACTTGTAGATCGGGGCGGTGCAGCCCTCGATGTAGTGGATGTAGGAGTCCTCGTCCGCGATGATCAGCGTCCGCTCGAACTGGCCCATGTTCTCCGTGTTGATGCGGAAGTAGGCCTGCAGCGGGATCTCGACGTGGACGCCCTTCGGGACGTAGACGAACGAGCCGCCGGACCACACGGCCGTGTTCAGCGCGGCGAACTTGTTGTCGCCGGCCGGGATCACGGTGCCGAAGTACTCCTCGAACAGCTCCGGGTGCTCGCGGAGCGCCGTGTCGGTGTCCATGAAGATGACGCCCTGCTGCTCCAGGTCCTCGCGGATCTGGTGGTAGACGACCTCGGACTCGTACTGCGCGGCGACGCCGGCGACGAGGCGCTGGCGCTCGGCCTCCGGGATGCCCAGGCGTTCGTACGTGGTGCGGATGTCCTCGGGGAGGTCCTCCCACGACTCGGCCTGCTTCTCCGTCGACTTCACGAAGTACTTGATGTTGTCGAAGTCGATGTCCGACAGGTCGGCACCCCACGAGGGCATCGGCTTGCGGTCGAAGAGCTTCAGCGCCTTCAGCCGGTTCGCACGCATCCACTCGGGTTCGCCCTTGCGGCCGGAGATGTCGGTGACGACCTCTTCCGACAGGCCACGGCGCGCAGAGGCGCCGGCCGCGTCGGAGTCGGCCCAGCCGAATTCGTACTGGCCGAGCCCTTCGAGTTCTGGACGGTCGATGAGCACGTCGGACATGGTCTCCTCGTTTCCTTCTCGCAACAGCGTCTCCGGTACAACCCGGTGGTGTCGGACACCATTCCACCGCAGGCCGCCGACACGGCGTCCCATGGTGTTGCTGCCTCGCAACGTCGATGTTCCCACGCAGTCGCGGGACCGATCGGCGATCACGGCCCATTCGGAGCCGGCGCCTGCCTAGACTTGACTGCTGCTGAACCCTCGAATCCTACAGGTCCAGGGCCCGGAACAACAGGAAGGCACCACCCTCGTGACTCGCGTCGGACCAACCGTCGAGCAGGACGTCCGGACCCCGACCCCCTGGTGGTCGCTCCCCCGCACCGTCGACCCGCGCGTCGTGGTCCTCGCCTGGGCGTCGTTCGTGGTCGAGGTCGTGCTCATCGGCACCGGCGGCCTGGTGCGCCTGACCGCCTCCGGACTCGGCTGCCCCACCTGGCCGAAGTGCACCACCGACTCGCTCGTGTCGACGCCCGAGATGGGCATCCACGGGATCATCGAGTTCGGCAACCGTCTGCTGACCTTCGTGCTGGTCGTCGTCGCGATCGCGATGTTCCTGGCGGTCGTCCGGATGCGCAAGACGCGTCCCGAGCTGTTCTGGCTGGCGTTCGCCCAGGGCGCGGCGATCCCCGTCCAGGCGGTCATCGGCGGCGTGTCGGTCATCTCCGGCCTCAACCCGTTCGTCGTCGGGCTGCACTTCGTCGTGTCCGCCGTGCTCACGAGCATCACCGCCGCCCTGGTCTACCGCTCGGTGAACGGCCCCCGCGTCCGCGACCGGATCGTGCCGCGCTGGTACTTCGACGTCGTCCGCGGCACCGTGGTCGCCGTCGCCCTCACCGTCCTCATCGGCATCCTCACCACCGGCAGCGGCCCGCACGCCGGTGCCAGTGAGCGTGTCGACGGCGGCGCGGTCCACCGGACGGGCTTCGACACGCAGCTCATGGAGCACCTGCACGCCATCCCCGCCTACGCGACCTTCGCGCTGACCCTGGTGCTCGTGATCGGCGCGGTCCGTCTCGGCATCTCCAGCCGGAGCGTCCTGCTGCTGCTCGTCGTCGAGTTCGTCCAGATCGCGGTCGGGCTCACCCAGGCGCGCACCGGTCTGCCGGTCGGACTCGTCGGCACCCACATGGTGCTCGCCGGCCTGCTCGTCGCCGCGATGACCGCGGTCGTGCTCTCCACCCGGTCCAGTGCCGGTCGGGACGCCGTCCGGGCCTGATCCGGCTCGGCCGTCCGCGGCTGTGGGGCTGACCACGTCGTCGCCGCGCCGGTCTGCGCGGGGTGATCGGCGCCTCCCGGACAGCGACCCGTTCGGCCCGCGGACGCACCAGCGCAAGGCGCACCCCTCACCGTCCCGTCCACGGGTGTGTCGGCCCTGCTGCGCCGGCCTGGAGGCACGCCCCACCGCGCGACGCGACCCGCGTACCCGACACGGCCGGCTCCCCGATACGGCCGGCTCCCCAGCTCGTGCCGCGCGAGTCCACCCGGTCCCCCGCCGGCCCCGCGAACGACGACGGGCGCTGAAAACGACGACGGGCCCGGCCTCCGCGGAGGCCGGGCCCGTCGTCACACCGGGTGGGTCAGATCGTGAACGTGAACACCTGCGGCAACAGCGGGTCGATGCCCACCGCGATGAACAGCAGCGTCAGGTAGGTGATCGAGCTGCGGAACACGCGCATCGGGTGCACCTGCTCCATGTGCTGGATCGCCCGGTTGTAGAGCAGGTGCGACTCGACGACGAACCAGACACCCGCGGCCAGGGCGACCACCGTGTACAGCGGCCCCATGTTCGCCACCGGGATGAGCAGCAGCGAGCAGACCAGCGTCGCCCAGGCGTAGAGCACGACCTGCAGTCCGACGACGGTCCGGCCACGCACGACTGCGAGCATCGGCACGTCGGCGGCGTCGTAGTCGTCGCGGTACTTCATCGACAGCGGCCAGTAGTGCGGCGGCGTCCAGAGGAAGATCACCATGAAGAGGATGACGGGGGCCCAGGTCAGCGAGCCGGTGACGGCCGCCCAGCCGATCAGGACCGGCATGCAGCCGGCCGAGCCGCCCCAGACGATGTTCTGCGGGGTCCGGCGCTTGAGCCAGAGTGTGTAGAGGAAGACGTAGATCAGGATCGCGGCGACGCTCAGAGCGGCGGCGAGCCAGTTCACGAAGACGACGAGCACGACGGTCGACACGATGCCCAGCACCCACGAGAACACGAGTGCTTCGCGGTCGGACAGTTCGCCGGTGACGAGCGGGCGGGTGCTCGTTCGCTTCATCAGACGGTCGATGTCGCGGTCGATGTAACAGTTGAACGCGGACGCCGAGCCAGCCGACATCGCACCGCCGAGCATCGTCCAGAACACGAGCCACAGGTCGGGCACGCCCCGCTGGGCCAGGAACATCGTCGGCGCGGTGGTGACGAGCAGGAGCTCCATCACGCGCGGCTTGGTGAGCGAGACGTACGCCCGGACCTTGCGGGACAGCATCGACCGACGAACGGTGTCTGGCCTGGTCACGGTGGCAGTCGGCAAGGGAACCTCAGTCTGTTTCGCTGCAGCTCGCACGCTCGGGAGGACGTCACCGTCGGCGTCTGGGCGTGCGTGTCCGCGGAATGGTCGCGGATCACGATCAGTTTACGCGATGGACGGCGCCACGACGATGTCCCGCCGCTCTCCAGCGGGTCCGGGACACGCCCGGACGACGACCGGTCACCGACCGGTCATCGAGGCCAGCCGGTCACCTGGGCACCTTCTGAGTGCCGGTTCACTATGCTGGAGAGGCCCTCCCGCAGCGTGCCCCGAAGACGTCGGCCGCGAACGAGCCGGTCGGCCGCCGGCAACGGCGCCGCGACGGAGCCCCGGGTGGGCACCATGTCCGTGCGATGGCACGAGCCCTCGCACATGTCGCATCAATGAAGGGTCAACATCCAAGTGGCTGAATTCACCTGGGACGCCATCGACCGGAAGGCCGTCGACACGGCCCGCGTCCTCGCCGCCGACTCTGTCGAGGCGGCCGGCAACGGTCACCCCGGCACCGCGATGAGCCTCGCGCCGCTGGCTCACCTCCTCTTCCAGAAGGTGATGCGTCGCGACCCGAGCGACTCCACGTGGATCGGTCGCGACCGCTTCATCCTGTCGGCGGGTCACGCATCGATCCTGCAGTACGTGCAGTTCTACCTGCACGGCTACGGTCTCGAGCTCGACGACCTCCAGCACCTCCGCAAGTGGGGCTCCAAGACGCCGGGTCACCCGGAGTACGGCCACACCGACGGTGTCGAGATCACCACCGGCCCGCTCGGCCAGGGCCTCGCCTCCGCCGTCGGCTTCGCCTACGCGCAGCGCTTCGAGCGCGGCCTGTTCGACCCGGAGACCCCGGCCGGCCAGTCGCCGTTCGACCACTACACCTACGTGATCGCCGGCGACGGTGACATGCAGGAAGGCGTCACGAACGAGGCCGGTTCGCTCGCGGGCCGCCAGCAGCTCGGCAACCTCATCGCGTTCTACGACTCGAACCAGATCTCGATCGAGGACGACACCGACATCGCGTTCTCCGAGGACGTCCACGCTCGCTACGAGGCGCTCGGCTGGCACGTCCAGGTCGTCGACTGGAAGAAGACCGGCGAGTACCACGAGGACGCCGAAGCACTCTTCGCCGCCGTCGAAGCCGCCAAGCAGGTCCACGACAAGCCGTCGCTCATCGTCATCAAGACGATCATCGGCTGGCCGTCGCCGACCAAGCAGAACTCCGGCAAGATCCACGGCTCCGCGCTCGGCGCCGACGAGCTCAAGGGCCTGAAGGAGGTCCTCGGCTTCGACACCGAGAAGACCTTCGACGTCTCCCCCGAGGTCCTCGACTACACCCGCGGCGCGATCGCCAAGGGCCAGGCCGAGCACGCCGAGTGGCAGAAGACCTTCGACGCGTGGGCCGCGGCCAACGCCGACAAGAAGGCGCTGTTCGACCGCGTCCAGGCCAAGCAGCTGCCCGAGGGCCTCGAAGCCGCCCTCCCGGTGTTCAGCACCGAGAAGGCCGTCTCGACCCGCGCCGCCTCCGGCAAGGTCATCAACGCCATCGCGCCGCTGATGCCCGAGTTCTGGGGTGGCTCCGCCGACCTGGCCGAGTCGAACCTCACCACGATCGAGGACGGCAAGTCCTTCGGTCCGGCCGAGGCCTCGACGAAGACCTGGACGACCGACCCGTTCGGCCGCGTGCTGCACTTCGGCATCCGCGAGCACGCGATGGGCTCGATCCTCAACGGCATCGTCCTGCACGGCAACACGCGCCCCTTCGGTGGCACGTTCCTGATCTTCAGCGACTACATGCGCCCGGCAGTCCGTCTCGCCGCGCTCATGAAGGCGCCGGCGATCTACGTCTGGACCCACGACTCCATCGCCCTCGGCGAGGACGGCCCGACGCACCAGCCGATCGAGCAGATCACCGCGCTCCGTGCGATCCCGGGTCTCGACGTCGTCCGCCCCGCGGACGCCAACGAGGTCGCGTACGCCTGGCTCGAGATGCTCAAGCACCAGGACCGCCCGGCCGGGCTCGCGCTGAGCCGCCAGAACCTGCCCGTCTTCGAGCGTGGCGACGGCGACGCCTCCGGCGAGGTCTTCGCCTCGGCGAAGAACGTCGGCAAGGGCGCGTACGTCCTGGCCGAGGCGCCGAACGGCACCCCGGACGTGATCCTCATCGGCACCGGTTCCGAGGTCCAGATCGCAGTCGACGCCCGCGAGCAGCTCAAGGCCGAGGGCATCAACGCCCGGGTCGTGTCCGCTCCGTCGCTCGAGTGGTTCCACGAGCAGGACGAGGCGTACCGCGAGTCGGTCCTGCCGAAGTCCGTCAAGGCCCGCGTCTCGGTCGAGGCCGGGATCGCGATGAGCTGGCGCGACATCGTCGGGGACGCCGGCCGCAGCGTGTCGATCGAGCACTTCGGTGCCTCGGCCGACTACCAGAAGCTGTTCGAGGAGTTCGGGTTCACCACCGAGCACGTCATCTCGGCGGCCAAGGAATCGATCGCAGCAGCAGCATCCTGACCCGAACGGGCCGGGTCCGGAACGTCGGCCCCGGCCCGTCGGCACGGGAGGCCCGTGGCGGCCCCGCCACGCGCCTCCCGTCCCGGGGGCTCGACCCCCGCACACAGACCACGGCTCCCCGGAGCCGACGAACGAAACGAAGCAGAGAAGAAGCGAATGACTGACACCACCCCCACCGAAGACCTCTCCGCCGTCGGCGTGAGCATCTGGCTCGACGACCTGTCCCGCGAGCTCCTCGAGACCGGCCGTCTCGAGAACCTCATCGCCGACCGCAACGTCGTCGGTGTCACCACCAACCCGACGATCTTCGCGTCGGCCCTCGCCAAGGGCGAGCGCTACGACGACCAGGTCAAGGAGCTCGCCGCCGCGGGCACCGACGTCACCAACGCGATCTTCGAGATCACGACCCGCGACGTCTCCGACGCTTGCGACATCTTCACGCCGCTCTACAGCTCCACCAAGGGCTTCGACGGCCGCGTCTCCATCGAGGTCGAGCCGGGTCTCGCCCACGAGACCGCCAAGACCATCGAGCAGGCGAAGTTCCTGTTCGACAAGGTCGGCAAGGAGAACGTCCTCATCAAGATCCCGGCGACGCTCGAGGGCCTCGAGGCGATCACCGAGGTCATCGGTGCCGGCATCTCCGTCAACGTCACCCTGATCTTCTCGCTCGAGCGCTACCGCGCCGTCATCGACGCCTACCTCGGCGGTCTCGAGAAGGCCAAGGCCGCGGGCCACGACCTCTCCAAGATCCACTCGGTCGCGTCGTTCTTCGTCTCGCGCGTCGACTCCGAGATCGACAAGCGCCTCGACGCCGTCGGTTCGGACGAGGCCACCGCCCTCAAGTCGAAGGCCGGCATCGCCAACGCGCAGCTCGCCTACCAGGTCTGGACCGAGGCGTTCGCCACCGAGCGTGCCCTCGGCCTGCTCGAGTCCGGTGCGAACACGCAGCGTCCGCTCTGGGCCTCGACCGGTGTCAAGGACCCGTCGCTGCCCGACACGCTCTACGTGACCGAGCTCGCCGCCCCGAACACCGTCAACACCATGCCGGGCAAGACCCTCGAGGCCACGTTCGACCACGGTGAGGTCCACGGCGACGCCATCGCCGGCACGTTCGACGACGCGAACCAGGTCATGGACCAGCTCGCCGCCGTCGGCGTCGACTACGACGACGTCGTCGCGCTCCTCGAGAAGGAGGGCGTGGACAAGTTCAACGTCTCCTGGGGTGAGCTCGTCGACACCGTCAAGACGGCCCTCGAGAACGCCAAGTAAGAGTGACCGTCTCCATCGCCGCCAGCGGTGACGCGGCGCGGGCCATCGACACGGTGGTCCCGCGCCTCGTCACCGACCTGGTGGCGTCCGGGATCACGGCCCAGGACGCCGCCCTCTGGGGTCCGGCGGCCGAGGCCGAGGCGTCCAACCGCCTCGGCTGGGTCGAGGCCGTCTCGGTCTCGCGTCCGCTCGTCGCCGAGGTCGTGGCACTCCGCGACCAGCTGCATGAGCAGGGCGTCGACCGGGTCGTCCTCGCGGGCATGGGCGGCTCGTCGCTCGCGCCCGAGGTCATCACCCGGACCGCCGGCGTCCCGCTGGTCGTCCTCGACTCGACCGATCCCGCGCAGGTCCGCTCCGCACTGACCGACCTCGAGCGCACCGTGCTCGTCGTGTCGTCGAAGTCGGGGTCCACCCTCGAGACCGACTCGCAGCGTCGGGTGTTCGAGCAGGCGTTCCAGGACGCCGGCATCGACCCCGCCGGGCGCATCGTCGTCGTGACGGACCCGGGCTCCGCGCTCGAGGCCAACGCGCAGCAGGCCGGGTACCGCGTCTTCACGGCCGACCCGACCGTCGGCGGCCGCTACTCCGCCCTGACCGCCTTCGGGCTGGTCCCGGCCGGACTCGCGGGCGCGGACATCGCCGAGCTCCTCGACGAGGCCGACGCGATCAGCGTGCTGCTGGCCGTCGACACCGACGAGAACCCGGGCCTCGTGCTCGGCGCCGTGCTCGGTGGCACCGCTCCCCTGCGGGACAAGATCGGCATCGTCGCGGACGGCACGCACATCCTCGGCTTCGGCGACTGGGTCGAACAGCTCATCGCCGAGTCGACCGGCAAGGACGGCCGCGGTCTCCTGCCGGTCGTGCTCGACGTCGACGCTCCCGAACTGCAGGCCGGTCTGACCGACCTGCAGGTCGTCCGACTCGTCGGGTCCCGCGAGGACGAGCGGCACGTCGCCGACGGCGAACTCGAGATCACCGGCACCCTCGGTGGTCAGTTCCTGGTCTGGGAGTACGCGGTCGCGGTCGCCGGGCGTCTGCTCGGCATCAACCCGTTCGACCAGCCCGACGTGGAGGCCGCCAAGGTCGCCGCCCGTGCGCTGCTCGACGCCCCCGCGTCCGACGAGGTCGCCTCCGCTGCCGCCTTCGAGGAGCAGGGCATCGCCGTGTCCGCGACGGGTGGACTCGACGCCGGGACGACACTCGCGCAGGCCGTGTCGAGCCTCCTGGCCGGTCTCGGTCCGGACGGCTACGTCGCACTCCAGGTCTACGCGGACCGCACCGCCGGTGCCGACCTCGGGTCGCTCCGCGACCTGCTGGCAGCACGCACCGGCCGCCCCGTCACCTCCGGGTACGGGCCCCGGTTCCTGCACTCCACCGGCCAGTACCACAAGGGCGGCCCCGCGAACGGCGTGTTCCTGCAGATCGTCTCCGACGAGCAGGACGACCTCGCCGTCCCCGGCCGCCCGTTCACGTTCGGCCGGCTCATCCGAGCCCAGGCCGCCGGCGACGCGAGTGTCCTCGCGGAGCACGGCCGTCCGGTGCTGACCCTGTCGACGCGGGACGTCCCCGCGGCGGTGGCGGTCATCGCGGCTGCACTCACCACCTGATTCAAAGGAGTTCACCGACATGTCACCGGTGGCGATCACCCCGGAGCACAACCCGCTCCGGCTGCCCACGGACCGTCGACTGAACCGGATCGCGGGTCCCAGCACCCTCATCATCTTCGGGGTGACGGGAGACCTCTCCCGCAAGAAGCTGATGCCCGCGGTCTACGACCTCGCGAACCGAGGGCTCCTGCCCCCGGGGTTCGCGCTGGTCGGGTTCGCTCGACGTGACTGGGAGGACCAGGACTTCTCCCAGCTCGTCCACGACGCCGTCAAGGAGCACTCGCGGACCCCGTTCGACGAGGACGTCTGGCGTCAGCTCGAACAGGGCATCCGTTTCGTCCAGGGCTCGTTCGACGACCCCGAAGCGTTCCGGCTGCTCAAGGAGACGGTCGACACGCTGGACGCCGAGCGTGGGACGCTCGGCAACCACGCCTTCTACCTCTCCATCCCGCCGAAGATGTTCCCCGTGGTCACGGAGCAGCTCAAGGTCTCCGGCCTCACCGAGAAGCGCGACGGCTCGTGGAGCCGCGTGGTGGTCGAGAAGCCGTTCGGCTCCGACCTCCGTACCGCGCGCGAGCTGAACGCCATCGTCGAAAGCGTCTTCGCTCCCGACGACGTGTTCCGCATCGACCACTACCTCGGCAAGGAGACCGTCCAGAACCTCCTGACGCTCCGGTTCGCGAACCAGATGTACGAACCCATCTGGAACTCGAACTACGTCGACCACGTGCAGATCACGATGGCCGAGGACATCGGCGTCGCCGGACGTGCCGCGTACTACGACGGCATCGGTGCGGCGCGCGACGTCATCCAGAACCACCTGCTGCAGCTCCTCGCGCTCACCGCGATGGAGGAGCCCGTCTCGTTCAAGGCCGGACACCTCCGCGCCGAGAAGGAGAAGGTGCTCTCCGCCGTCCGGCTGCCCGAGGACCTGTCCACGGCGACCAGCCGCGGGCAGTACGCCGGTGGCTGGCAGGGCGGCGAGAAGGTGCTCGGGTTCCTCGAGGAAGCGGGCATGAACCCCGAGTCCACGACCGAGACCTTCGCGGCGATCCGGCTCGACATCGCGACCCGACGGTGGCAGGGCGTGCCCTTCTACCTGCGAGCCGGCAAGCGGCTCGGACGTCGGGTGACCGAGATCGCGATCGTCTTCAAGCGCGTACCGGAGGACGTGTTCGGCATCGAGCAGTCCCCGCTCGGGCAGAACGCCCTGGTGATTCGCGTGCAGCCGGACGAGGGCGTCACGCTCCGATTCGGCTCGAAGGTCCCCGGCGTCGGGACACAGGTCCGCGACGTCACGATGGACTTCGGCTACGGCCACGCGTTCACCGAGGCCTCTCCCGAGGCCTACGAACGGCTCATCCTCGACGTGCTCCTCGGTGACCCGCCGCTGTTCCCGCGGCACCAGGAGGTCGAGCTGTCCTGGAAGATCCTCGACCCGATCGAGGAGTTCTGGCGGACACAGGGCCAGCCCGAACAGTACCGTCCCGGCACCTGGGGCCCGGCTTCGGCCGACGAGCTCCTGGCCCGCGACGGACGGACCTGGAGGCGTCCATGAAGATCGACCTGCCGAACACCACGGTCTCGAAGATCCAGAAGACCCTGGTGCACATCCGCGAGGAGGGCGGCGCCGTCGCCCTCGGCCGCGTCCTGACCCTCATCGTCTCGACCGCCCTCGGTCGTGAGGAAGAGGCGATCGAGGCCGCGAACCAGGCGTCCCGCGAGCACCCGATGCGCGTCGTCATCGTGTCGAAGAACGAAGGGGACGTCGCGTCCCCGGGCCGTCTCGACGCACAGATCCGTGTCGGCAGCGACGCGGGTGCCAGCGAGGTCATCGTCCTCCGTGCGTACGGCGAGACCGCGGCGGACGAGGAGAGCCTGGTCACCGGACTGCTCCTGCCCGACGCGCCCGTCGTCGCGTGGTGGCCGGAAGCCGCGCCGGAGAAGCCGTCGGCGTCCCCGCTCGGCCGGATCGCGCAGCGTCGCATCACGGACGCTGCCGCCCAGAAGGACCCGAACGCGGCCATCATGGCGCTGGCGGACTCCTACGCCCCGGGCGACACCGACTTCGCCTGGACCCGCCTGACCCTCTGGCGGAACCAGCTCGCCGCGGCGCTCGACCAGCCGCCGTTCGAGCCGATCACCGCGGTGGAGGTCTCCGGCGCGTTCGACAGCCCGTCGACCGTGCTGCTCGCCGCCTGGCTCGGTCTGCAGCTCAAGGTCCCCGTCGAGGTCACCACCTCACCCCGTGCCACCGGCTCGTCCGGCATCCACGGCGTGAAGCTGGTTCGCGAGTCCGGGACGATCGAACTCGAGCGCTCCCTGGTCGACGTGGCGACGCTGTCGATGCCCGGGCAGCCGACCCACGACCTGTCGCTGCCGCGCCGGAACCTGCGCGACTGCCTGGCCGAGGAACTCCGTAGACTCGACCCGGACGTCCTCTTCGGAGACGTCGTCAAGCACGGGGTGGCCAAGCTCCGCGAACGCATCGCGGGCTGAACCCCCACGGTCCGGCCGTCCGTCCTCCCCCGCTGCCGTCCGCGGCGGGATGGCCGGACGGCCGGCCGGACCGACCCGGTCGCACCGGCCGCACCACGAACACAGGAGTCACGTGACCAACGAACGGCGGGTGCTCGTGCACCCCGACAAGCAGGCCCTCGGCGCCTCCGTCGCCGCACGCTTCCTCACGAAGCTCATCGACGTCCTCGACGAGCAGGGACGGGCCGACATCGCGATCAGCGGTGGCTCCGTCTCCACCCTCGTCCTGGCCGCGATCGGGCAGTCGCAGGCGAAGCAGAGCGTCGACTGGTCGAAGGTCCACGTCTGGTGGGTCGACGAGCGCTGGGTGCCGGAAGGCGATGCCGACCGCAACATCACAGGGACGCAGACCGATTTCCTGGACCACGTGAGCATCCCCACGGAGAACATCCACCCGATGGCGCCGTCGGACGCGGGCATCAGCATCGACGAGGCCGCCACGCAGTACGAGCGCGAACTGCTCGCCGCAGCGCCGGACTCCGCCGAGACGCCCCGGTTCGACATCACGCTGCTCGGCGTCGGACCGGACGGTCACACCGCGTCGCTGTTCCCCGAGTTCCCGCAGCTGCGCATCACCGACCGCAAGGTCGTCCCCGTCGACGACTCCCCCAAGCCGCCGGCGCAGCGCCTGACGCTGACCTACCCGGTGATCAACGCCTCGCAGCGTGTCTGGGTGATCCTGTCCGGTGCCGAGAAGGCGTCGGTCCTCGGCCTCGCCCTGGCCGGCGCGGCCGTGGACGAGGTCCCCGTGGGCGGCGTGCAGGGTCGGAAGCGCACGGTCTTCTTCGTCGACCAGGACGCCGCACGCGACGTCCCGGAGAACCTCATCGCGTCGACGTACTGACGCACGGGGCGCGTGACGCGCCTGCAGACGGACGGGAGACCCGGTACCAGCTGGTACCGGGCCTCCCGTCCGTCGTCTGGTCGCCCGCCACTGCTGCTCGACGCCGAACGGCCGGGAACGGCAGAGGCCCCCGCACCATCCGGTGTGGGGGCCTCTGCCGTGTTCTCAGTCTGTCGCCGCGGGGCTACTTGGCCGCGGTACCGCGACGCTGACGCAGCTGCTGGAGCGCGTCCTCGAGGAGCTGCGCTGCCTCTTCCTCGGTACGACGTTCCTTCACGTACGCGAGGTGCGTCTTGTAGGGCTCGGTCTTCGCGACCTGCGGCGGGTTCTCCTTGTCGCGACCGGCCGGGAGACCCGTGGACGGTGAATCAACCGTCTCGGGGATCTCTTCGTCGGGCAGGCTCGCGGCGAAGTACCGCACGACCTCGTTGCCCATCGCGTCCCAGTAGGAGATCGCGACGCGCTCGGCCTGGACCCCGCGGTCCTGTTCGCCCATCGGGCCCGCGCCGACGCGCGAACCGCGGATTGCGCTTCCTCCGGATGCCATGTCAGCTCCCTGCCGTGAACTTGTTGATGAGACCGAGCACGATGATGCTGGAGATCCAGAGGAGCCCGAGGATCACCGTGATGCGGTTCAGGTTGCGCTCGGCGACGCCGGATGCCCCGAGGTTGCTCGTCACACCACCGCCGAACATGTCGGAGAGGCCGCCACCGCGGCCCTTGTGCAGGAGGATGAGGAGCGTGAGCAGGAGGCTCGTGATCGCGAGCAGGACCTGCAGCACGACGGAGAGTATCGCCACGACGTACCTTTCGTGTCAGTCAGCCATCCGAGTATACCGGTCGCGCGGAGCGCGCTCGGGACCCGGGCTGGTTGGGCGGTGCGGGAGGGACACAGCACGAGGCGCGACGGGCGGTGCCCGTCGCGCCTCGGCGGTGGTGGTCTAGAGACCGACGTGCTGCTGGAACCGCGCGATGGCGGCGAACTCCTGCACGTCGAGGGACGCGCCGCCGACGAGCGCGCCGTCGACGTCGGGCTCGCGGAGGAAGCCGGCGATGTTGCCCGACTTCACCGAACCGCCGTACAGGATGCGCGTGTCGGCGGCCGCCTGGTCACCCCAGGCAGCGGCGATCCCGCGACGCAACGCGGCACACTCGTCCTGCGCCTGCTCGGCCGTGGCGGCCTGGCCGGAGCCGATCGCCCAGACCGGTTCGTACGCGACGACGATCTCGGACGGCTGCACCGCCCCGAGGACGACCTGCAGCTGCTCGACCGGCACGACGCCGGCTCCGCGCTGCTCGCGCTGTTCGCCGGTCTCGCCGACGCACACGACCGGGACCAGACCGTGCTTCACGGCAGCAGCGGTCTTCGCGGCGACGACCTCGTCGGTCTCACCGTGCATGGTGCGACGCTCGGAGTGTCCGACGATGACGTACTTCGCGTCGAGTGCGGCGAGGAAGGCCCCCGAGATGTCCCCGGTGTAGGCACCGGAGTCGTACTGCGACAGGTCCTGGGCACCGAACGCCAGCGGGAGCTTGTCCGCTGAGATCAGCGTCTGCACGCTGCGCAGGTCGGTGAAGGGCGGGAAGACCGCGACCTCGACGTCGGCGTGGTCGTGCCGGGCGTCCTTGAGGGTCCACGCGAGCTTCTGGACCGTGGCGATGGCCTGGAGGTGGTCCAGGTTCATCTTCCAGTTGCCAGCGATCAAGGGGGTGCGGTTCATGCTGTGCCCTCCCGAGCATCGCCGGCGATGAGCGGCGTGCGGGTCATGCGGACCATCCGAGGGCTTCGAGGCCGGGAAGCGACTTGCCCTCGAGGAACTCGAGGCTCGCCCCACCACCGGTGGAGATGTGGCCGAACTGGTCGTCGGTGAAGCCGAGCGACCGGACTGCGGCGGCGGAGTCGCCACCACCGACCACGCCGAGGCCGTCGACCTCGGTCAGTGCCTGGGCGACGGTCTTCGTGCCGGCAGCGAAGGCCGGGAACTCGAACACGCCCATCGGCCCGTTCCAGAACACCGTCTTCGAGGCGGCGACCGCACGGGCGAACCGCTCGGCCGTCTCGGCCCCGATGTCCAGGCCGATGCCGTCCGTGCCGAACGCGGAGGACTCGATGGCGTCCGCGGCGACCGTCTCGTGCTCGGCGTCCGCGGCGAACCCGGAGGCCACCACGACGTCGGTCGGCAGGTCGATCGTCACGCCGAGCTCGGTCGCCCGCGACAGGTACTCGCGCACGGTGTCGAACTGGTCCTGCTCGAGCAGCGACTTCGCCACCCCGTGGCCCTGGGCCGCGAGGAAGGTGAAGAGCATGCCGCCACCGATGCAGATCGTGTCGACCCGCGGCAGGAGGTGGTCGATGACGCCGAGCTTGTCGCTGACCTTCGACCCGCCGAGGACGACCGTGTACGGCCGCTCCGGGTCCTTGGTCAGACGCTCGAGCACGGTCAGTTCCTGCTCGATGAGCTGACCGGCGGCGCTCGGGAGCGCCGATGCCAGCTCGTACACGGAGGCCTGCTTGCGGTGCACGACGCCGAAGCCGTCGGAGACGAAGGCGTCCCCGAGCGCGGCGATGCGCTCCGCGAAGGCCGTGCGCTCGGCGGCGTCCTTCGAGGTCTCCTCCGGGTTGAAGCGGAGGTTCTCGAGCAGCAGGACGTCACCGTCCTCGAGGGCCTCGGCAGCCGCGGTCGCTTCGTCGCCGACGGTCTCGTCGACGAAGGTGACCGGCTTGCCGAGCAGCTCGGACAGCCGCTGGGCGACGGGCGCGAGCGAGTACTCGGGCTTCCGTTCGCCGTCGGGCCGACCGAGGTGGGACACCACGACCACGCGCGCGCCAGCGGTGATCAGGGTGTTCAGGGTGGTGAGCGACGCCCGCACGCGGCCGTCGTCCG
Organism: Curtobacterium sp. CFBP9011; assembly: GCF_034045095.1. Classification (NCBI taxonomy): domain Bacteria; kingdom Bacillati; phylum Actinomycetota; class Actinomycetes; order Micrococcales; family Microbacteriaceae; genus Curtobacterium; species Curtobacterium sp. CFBP9011. The sequence goes on along the minus strand of NZ_JAXCWN010000002.1, from coordinate 302,632 downwards.
TGATCGTGCCGTCCTTGAGCGGGACGTTCAGGTCACAGCGGACGACGACACGCTTGCCGGCGAGGTCGCCGAGGTCCTCGAGGGTGCGGAGAGCCATCAGGTCAGAGCTTCTCGCCCACGAACTCGGTCAGGTCGACCAGGCGGTTCGAGTAGCCCCACTCGTTGTCGTACCACGAGGTGATCTTGACGAGGTTGCCCATGACCTTGGTCAGGCCGGAGTCGTAGATCGAGGAGTGCGGGTCCGTCGTGATGTCGGTCGACACCAGCGGGTCCTCGCTGTAGAGCAGGATGCCCTTCATCGGGCCCTCGGCGGCGGCCTTGTAGGCGGCGTTGATCTCGTCGACGGTGACGTCCGACTTCGTCTCGAGGGTGAGGTCGGTGATCGAACCGGTCGGGACCGGGACGCGCAGCGCGAAGCCGTCGAGCTTGCCGGCGAGCTCCGGCATGACCAGGCCGATGGCCTTGGCGGCACCGGTCGAGGTCGGGACGATGTTCAGCGCGGCCGCACGGGCACGACGCGGGTCCTTGTGCGGGCCGTCCTGGAGGTTCTGGTCGGCGGTGTAGGCGTGGACCGTGGTCATGAGACCGCGCTCGATGCCGAACGCGTCGTGGAACACCTTGGCGAGCGGCGCGAGGCTGTTCGTGGTGCACGAGGCGTTCGAGATGATGTGGTGGTTCGCGGCGTCGTAGGTGTCCTCGTTCACGCCGAGCACGATGGTGACGTCGTCACCGGTGGCCGGGGCGGAGATGATGACCTTCTTGGCGCCGGCGTCGATGTGCTTCTGCGCATCGGCGGCCTTGGTGAAGAAGCCGGTCGACTCGATGACGATGTCGACACCCAGCTCGCCCCAGGGCAGGTTGGCGGGGTCGCGCTCCGCGAGGACCTTGATGGGCTTGCCGTCGACGACGATGTTGTCGCCGTCGAGCTCGACCGAGACGCCGAGGCGACCCGTGATCGAGTCGAACTTGAGCAGGTTCGCGAGTGCGGCGTTGTCGGTGAGGTCGTTCACCGCCACGATCTCGAGGTCGCTGCCCTTGGCCAGAGCGGCGCGGAAGAAGTTACGGCCGATCCGGCCGAAGCCGTTGATGCCGATCTTGACGGTCAATGGATCTCCTGTTGGGTGTGGAGCGCCTCGGGAGACGCTGCTTTTTCGGAGTGTGGAGGCGTCGTCATGGACGACGGCCGACCCACGCACGTGGACGATACGCCCCGTGACGTCGCCGTACCGACCCTAGCAGTCGGACCCCCGCGGACCGCCTGCATGACGCCGTCGCGGGGACGGGTCGGGTGCGGCGACCACGGGGGTCCGGCGGCCGGTCAGCGAGCTGCCCGGCGGAGGGTGCGATCCGGCGCTGTGCTCAGGCGCCCTCGAGCTCTTCCGGCACGCTGGCCTCGGTCCCCGGGATGCCGAGGTCGCTGGCGCGCTTGTCGGCCATCGCGAGCAGGCGGCGGATGCGCCCGGCGATCGCGTCCTTCGTCATGGGCGGGTCCGCGTGCTGGCCGAGCTCGTCGAGCGAGGCGTCGCGGTGCTCCAAGCGCAGGGCCCCGGCGTACTGCAGGTGGTCGGGGACCTCGTCGCCGAGGATCTCCAGGGCACGTTCGACCCGGGCACACGCGGCGACGGCGGCCTGCGCGGAACGACGGAGGTTCGCGTCGTCGAAGTTCACCAGGCGGTTGGCGGTGGCACGGACCTCGCGGCGCTGGCGCATCTCCTCCCAGTCGGCGGTCGTGCGGGCGGCGCCCATCGCGGTGAGCATCTGACCGATCGCCTCACCGTCGCGGATCACGACGCGGTGCACGCCGCGGACCTCGCGGCCCTTCGCGGCGATGCCGAGGCGCGACGCTGCTCCGACGAGGGCCATCGCGGCCTCGTTGCCGGGGCACGTGACCTCGAGTGCCGCGGCACGGCCCGGGTCGGTCAGGGTGCCGGACGCCAGGAACGCACCGCGCCAGATGGCGGCGAGGTCGTCGCGGTTGCCGGTGGTCAGGCGGTTCGGGAGGCCCCGCACCGGACGGCGACGGGCGTCCATCAGGCCGGTCTGGCGGGCGAGCGTCTCGCCGGCCTCGAGCACACGCACGAGGTAGCGGGTGCCGCGACGCGAGGACGCGGTGGAGCCGACGGACGCCTCGCTCCGGACGCCGTAGAGCTCGGCGAGGTCCTTACGGACGCGGTGCACGATGATCCGGGTGTCGAGCTCGACCTCGACCGCGATGCGGCCGGAGATGACGTGCAGGCCCCCGGCGAAGCGCAGGACGGTCGCGAGTTCGGCGGCGCGGACCGTGTTCCGGTTGACGACGACCCTGGCCAGCTCGTCCTTCACCTCGGCAGTCAACGGCACGGCATCATTCCTTACGTTCTTCGGGGTGGGGCTCTGCGGTCCCGGGGCGCACGCGTGTGGAGGCGGCCGGTGGGACGGTCACTCCCGGCCGAGATCTCGGTTCTTCACACGCACGGCGACGTTGGGCATCCCGCGGAGCAGGTTCGCCAACTCGGCGACGATGGCGACCGAACGGTGCTTGCCGCCGGTACAGCCGATGGCGATCGTAGCGTGTCTTTTGTTCTCGCGCTGGTACCCCTCGAAGACCGGCTCCAGGACGGAGGCGTAGCGGTCGACGAACGGACGCGCCCCGGACTGCTCCATGACGTAGTCCGAGACGGGCTTGTCGAGGCCCGTGTGCGCCCGGAGTTCCGGCACCCAGTAGGGGTTCGGGATGAACCGCACGTCGGCCACCATGTCGGCGTCGGTGGGCAGTCCGTACTTGAACCCGAAGCTCATCAGCGTCACCTGGACCCCGACGAACCGGTCCTCGGCGAACCGCTCGGTGACGGCGTTCGCCAGCTGGTGGATGTTCAGGTCGGAGGTGTCGATGATCAGGTCGGACGCCTCGCGGAGCCCGAGCAACCGGGTGCGTTCCCGGGCGATGCCGTCGAGCAGCGTGTCCTCGCCCTGCAGAGGGTGCGGGCGGCGGACCTGCTCGAACCGCCGCACCAGGACCTGGTCGGTGGCCTCGAGGAACAGCACCCGGACCCGGGCACTCGTGCTCTCGCGCAGGGACTGCACGGCGCGCTCCGGGTCGGTGAAGAACCGCCCACCACGGACGTCGACGACCGTCGCGATCTTCGGGATCGACTCCCCCGCGCGGTCCGCCAGGTCGGTGAGCGGCCCGAGCATCTGCGTCGGCAGGTTGTCGACCACGTACCAGCCGAGGTCCTCGAGTGCCTTGCCGACCGTCGACCGCCCCGCACCGGACATGCCCGTCACGATGAGGACGTCGTGCTGTTGCTGCGAGGTGGTGTCGGTCATCTGCGAAGGGGCTCCATCGTGGTGTGGCCGGGCGGGTCGCCCGTCGGAGCCGGGCGCGGCGCGCTCGGCATGGGTGGGCCCGCGGACCTCTGGGCTGTCCGCTCTGGGTCCGCATCCAGGCTACCGTCCGACCGGGAGGCCCGTGCCGGGGTCACGCAGGCCGGTGCGGACCGTCCGGGGTCGTCTCGGGGACGCGCACCGGGCCTCCCGGCTGTGGCGCGCTGGACGGCGCCGGTGCGCTGGCGGCTTCCGGAACACTGGCCGGCTCCGGTGCGCTGGCCGACTCGGGGGCACTGGCCGACTCGGGGGCACTGACGGGCACGGTCGTGAGCTTCCGGACCACCGCGGCCGCGGTCGCCGGTCCGACGCCGGGGACCTCGGCGACCTCCTCTGCCGTCGCCTGCCGGAGCCGGGCGACGGAACCGAAGTGCTTGAGCAGCGCCGAGACCCGGTTCGGGCCGAGTCCGGGGATCTCGGACAGCTGGGAGCGGACGTCGCGCTTCCGCCGGGTGCGCTGGTGCGTGATCGCGAACCGGTGTGCCTCGTCGCGGAGGCGCTGGATGAGGAACAGCGCCTCGGAGTTGCGCGGCAGGATCACCGGGAAGTCGTCGTCCGGCAGCCACAGCTCTTCCAGCCGCTTCGCGATGCCGACCAGGGCGATGTCACGGACCCCGGCTTCGTCGAGAGCCCGCTTCGCCGCCGCGACCTGCGGTTGCCCACCGTCGACGACGAGCAGCTGCGGGCGGTACGCGAACCGCTTCGAGGGCTTCGTGCCCTCGACCACGCCGTCGGCCGTGACGTCCGGGACGTCCGGCACGGCGGCGTCCTCGTCGAGCCGGGCCAGGCGCCGCGTCAGCACCTGGTACATGCTGTCGGTGTCGTCGGTGGTCTCGGCGATCGTGTAGCGGCGGTACTGGTCCTTGCGCGGCAGGCCGTCCTCGAACACCACCATCGACGCCACGACGTTCGTGCCCTGCAGGTGCGAGATGTCGTAGCACTCCATCCGCAGCGGGGCCTCGGACATGCCCAGTGCCTCCTGGATGTCCGCCAGGGCCGCCGCACGGGTCGTGTAGTCGGCCGACCGCTTCGTCTTGTAGAGCATCAGCGCCTGCTGGGCGTTCTGCGACGCGGTCCGGGCCAAGCCCGCTCGGTCCCCACGCTGCGCGGTGCTGAGCTTCGTGCCACGGCCCCCACGGCGGTCGCTGAGCCACTGCTGGAGGGCGTCGGCGTCGTCCGGCAGCACCGGCACCACGACCTCTCGCGGAGGGCCGTCGTTCGCAACACCGGGCGTCGGATCGGCGCTCGCCTGCATGAGCAGTGCGCCGTCGGCACCGGTCGACAGCCCGTCGTCGGCGTAGACACCCTGCACGATCTGCTCGACGAGGTCGCCCGTGCTGATGTCGAGCTCCTTGTCGACGACCCAGCCGCGGACACCCCGGATGCGCCCGCCACGGACCGAGAACAGCTGCACGGCCGCCGCGAGCTCGTCCTCGGCGATGCCGAACAGGTCGAGGTCGACCGAGTCCTTGAGCACCACGGCGGACTTCTCGAGCACCGCTTCGAGCGCCTCGACCTGGTCACGGAAGCGCGCGGCCTGCTCGTACTGCATCGCGTCCGCCGACGCGGCCATCCGCTGCCGGAGTTGGGTGATGACGCGGCGGTCGTAGCTGCCCATGAAGCGGACGAACTCCTCGACGAGCGCGCGGTGCTCCTCGATGGTCACGCGCTGCGAGCAGGGACCGCCGCACTTGCCGATCTGCCCGGGGAAGCAGGGCTTGCCGGTCTGCATGGCCCGCTTGTACGAGGACTCCGAGCAGGTGCGGATCGGGAAGACCTTGATCATCAGGTCGATCGTGTCGTGCACCGCCCAGATCTTCGGGTACGGGCCGAAGTACTTGGCGCCCTTGATCTTCCGGTTCCGGGTCACCATCACCCGGGGTGCCTCGTCCGCCATCGTGATCGCCATGTACGGGTACGACTTGTCGTCCCGGAACTTGACGTTGAACGGCGGATCGAACTCCTTGATCCACGTGTACTCGAGCTGCAGCGCTTCGATCTCGGACCCGACGGTGGTCCACTCGACGCTCTTCGCCGTCAGGACCATCCGCCGGGTGCGTTCGTGCAGGGTCGGCAGCGGTGCGAAGTAGTTGCTCAGGCGGGCCCGGAGGTTCTTCGCCTTGCCGACGTAGAGCACCCGACCGTTGCCGTCACGCCATCGGTAGACGCCCGGGTCGGTCGGGATCTCCCCCGCCTTCGGCCGCCAGGAGACGGTGTCGGCCACCTAGCGAGCCCCTGCCTTCTCTGCACCTGCTCGTCGTGCGCCGACCGACCGCTGCTTGCCCACGCGGGCGTCCTGCGCCTCGAGGATCTCGCGGAGGAAGACACCGGTGTGGCTCTCCGGGACGTCGGCGACGTGCTCCGGCGTGCCCGTCGCGAGGACCGTGCCACCACCGGAACCACCCTCGGGTCCCATGTCGATGACCCAGTCGGCCGACTTGATGACGTCGAGGTTGTGCTCGATCGTGATGACGGTGTTGCCCTTGTCGACCAGCGACTGCAGCACGAGGAGGAGCTTCCGGACGTCCTCGAAGTGCAGACCCGTGGTCGGCTCGTCGAGCACGTACACGGTGCGGCCGTTCGAGCGACGCTGCAGCTCGGTCGCGAGCTTGACGCGCTGCGCCTCGCCACCCGACAGGGTCGTCGCGCTCTGCCCGAGTCGGACGTAGCCCAGGCCGACGTCGACCAGGGTCGCCATGTACCGGTGGATCGCGGAGATCGGCTCGAAGAACTCGGCCGCCTCGCTGATCGGCATGTCCAGGACCTCGGAGATGCTCTTGCCCTTGTAGTGGACCTGCAGCGTCTCGCGGTTGTACCGGGCACCGCCGCAGACCTCGCACGCGACGTAGACGTCGGGCAGGAAGTTCATCTCGATCTTGATCGTGCCGTCACCCGAGCAGTTCTCGCAGCGCCCGCCCTTGACGTTGAAGCTGAAGCGACCGGGCTGGTAGCCGCGGGTCTTCGCCTCTTGCGTCTCGGCGAAGAGCTGCCGGATGCGGTCGAAGACGCCGGTGTAGGTCGCCGGGTTCGAGCGCGGGGTGCGGCCGATCGGTGCCTGGTCGACGTGCACGACCTTGTCGAGCTGGTCCAGGCCCTTCACGCGCGTGTGCTTGCCGGCGATGTGCCGGGCGCCGTTGAGCTGGTTGGCGAGCACCTTGTAGAGGATGTCGTTGACCAGGGTGGACTTGCCGGAACCGCTGACTCCGGTGACCGCCGTGAACACGCCGAGCGGGAAGTCGACGTCCACGTCCTTGAGGTTGTTCGCCCGGGCACCCTGCACGGTGATGACCCGCTTGCGGTTCACCTTGCGGCGCTCGGACGGCATCTCGATCGAGCGGCGACCGGCCAGGTAGTCGCCCGTGATCGACTCGCGGTTCTCGATCATGTCGGCGTAGGAACCGGAGTGCACGACCTTGCCGCCGTTGACGCCGGCACCGGGTCCGATGTCGACGACCCAGTCGGCGGTGCGGATGGTGTCCTCGTCGTGCTCGACGACGATGAGCGTGTTGCCGAGTTCCTTGAGCTTGACCAGGGTGTCGATCAGGCGGCGGTTGTCGCGCTGGTGCAGACCGATGCTCGGTTCGTCGAGGACGTAGAGCACACCGGTCAGGCCGGAGCCGATCTGCGTCGCCAGACGGATGCGCTGCGCTTCACCGCCGGAGAGCCCACCGGCGCCACGCGCCAGGGTCAGGTAGTTGAGGCCGACCTCGAGCAGGAACTCGAGACGCGCCCGGATCTCGCGCAGGACCGCCGCGGCGATGTGCGCCTCGCGCTTGGTGAGGGCGATGTCCGCCATGAACGCGTAGGCCTCGTCGAGGGCCATGCTCGTGACGTCGGCGATGCTGCGACCGTCGACGGTCACGCCGAGCACCTCGGGCTTGAGGCGGGTGCCGTCGCAGACCGGGCAGGGGACTTCACGCAGGTAGCCCTGGAAGCGCTGTCGCTGCGAGTCGGTCTCGGCCTCGGCGAACTTGCGCTCGATGTAGGGCATGACGCCCTCGAACCCACTCGTGTACCGCATCTCGCGGCCGAAGCGGTTCCGCCAGGACACCGAGACCTCGAAGTCCTTGCCGGTGAGGATCGCGGCCTGCACCGACGCGGGCAGCTGGCTCCACGGGGTGTCCATCCGGAAGCCGAGCTCCTTGCCGAGACCGGCGAGCAGCTTCTCGAAGTACGAGTACAGGCCGCTGGTGCCGGTCCACGGCAGCAGCACGCCGTCCTTCAGGGAGGCCTCGGGGTCACCGAGCACCAGGTCCGGGTCGACCGACATCCGGGTACCGAGACCGGAGCACTCCGGGCAGGCGCCGAACGGGGCGTTGAACGAGAACGTCCGCGGCTCGATCTCGGTCAGGGCCAGCGGGTGGTTGTTCGGGCAGGACAGGTTCTCGGAGTACGTCCGGACCGCGCCCGGCCCCTCGTGGTCCACGAGGTCGATCGCCACGGTGCCGTCCGTCAGGCGCAGGGCCGTCTCGAGCGAGTCGGTCAGGCGCCCCAGGATGTCGTCGCTGGCCACCAGGCGGTCGACGATGACGGAGATGTCGTGCTTGACCTGCTTCTTCAGCGTCGGCGGGCTGCTCAGCTGGATCCGCTCGCCGTCGACGATGGCGCGCGAGTAGCCGGAGGCTGCCAGTTCCTGGAAGAGGTCGACGAACTCGCCCTTCTTCTTCGACACGATCGGCGCGAGCACCTGGAAGCGGGTGCCGCTCTCCTGCGTCATCAGCTGGTCGGCGATCTGCTGCACGCTCTGCTTGCTGATCACTTCACCGCAGACGGGGCAGTGCGGGATGCCGATGCGCGCCCAGAGCAGACGCATGTAGTCGTAGACCTCGGTGATGGTGCCCACCGTGGACCGCGGGTTGCGGTTCGTCGACTTCTGGTCGATCGACACCGCCGGCGACAGGCCCTCGATGAAGTCGACGTCGGGGCGGTCGACCTGGCCGAGGAACTGCCGGGCGTACGCCGACAGGGACTCGACGTAGCGCCGCTGGCCCTCGGCGAAGATCGTGTCGAACGCCAGCGAGGACTTGCCCGAGCCGGACAACCCGGTGAACACGACGAGCGAGTCACGTGGGATCTCGAGGTCGACGTCCCGGAGGTTGTGGACGCGCGCGCCACGGACGCTGAGCGTCGACGTGTCGTGCGGGGCCGTGCCGCCGGGCAGGTGCAGGTCCGACGGCTCGTCGAAGTCGTCCGGGCCGGACGTGGCGGTTCCGCGGTCAGAGGTGATGGTCATCGCAGACGATTCTACGAAGCCGGTCCGACAAACGCCCGCCGAGTCGGCTCAGTCGAGTGCGTCCAGAGCGAACGTGACGCCGGAGGCACGCTCGCTGGCGGTCCAGAGCCGCGCCGCCTCGAGCCGGTCGTGCGCCCGCGGTTCCGCCGGCACCACCGTGGCGCGGCCGCGGAGCTGGAACCAGCCGTCCGGCCCCCAGTACTCGCCGGACCGGACGTCGTCGGCGACCGAGGCGTGCACGAGCGGGACCGCGCCGGCGTCCTTCCCCTGCGCGACCAACCGCTGACCGGGCCCGATCCACGACGGGTCGGATCGCGACGGCTCGACACGCGACTGCGCTCCCGCCGCCTGGGTCAGCGACTCGAGCGCGAGCCCCGGGTGCGCGACGACGCTCGACACGGCGGACCCGGCGTCCGCCAGACGCTGGGCGAGCTCGAACCCGAACAGCATCACCGCGAGCTTGCTCCGCGCGTACTGCCGGTAGCCGTTGTAGTACCCCGCGCCGAGCGGGTCGTTGCGGTCGAGGGTCGCCCAGCGGTGCGAGATCGAGCCGAGGTGGACGACCCGCCCACCGGTGGCCTGCAGCATCGGCAGCACCAGGCCGGTCCAGGCGAAGTGGCCGAGGTGGTTCGTGCCGATCTGCAGCTCGTGGCCCTGCGCGGTGGACTGCCGCTCGCGCGACCCGACCACCCCGGCGTTGTTGAGGACGGCGTGCACGGGCCCCGTCGTGGCCAGGGTGTCGGCCGCCGCACGGACCGAGTCGAGGTCGGCCAGGTCGAGGTGGACGTGCTCGAGCACCGCGTCGGGGACCACGGAGCGGATGCGGCGCTCGGCTGCCACGGCCTTCTCGGGGTTGCGGGTCGCCAGAACCACCCGGTGCCCGGCTGCGGCGAGCTGTTGGGCGGCCTGGTACCCGAGACCGGCGCTGGCGCCCGTGACGACGACGGTCCGCGGACCGTCGGCGGCTCCGGACTCAGACGACATGGCCGGCCGACTCCATCTGCCGCAGGGCCTTCTTCAGGTCCTGCACCTCGTCGCGGAGTCGGGCCGCGAGCTCGAACTTCAGCTCGGCCGCCGCCTGCAGCATCTGGTCGTTGAGGTCGGCGATCGTGGCCTCGAGCTGGGTCGCGCCCTCGCCGGCGATGCCCTCGCGGCGGAGCGACGGCGTCGGTGCGCGGCGGCCGTCACGGACACCGCCTCCGCGGCGCTCGAGGAGCTCGCGCGTGTCGTCGCTCTCGCGGTTGAGGACCTCGGTGATGTCGGCGATCTTCTTGCGCAGCGGCTGCGGGTCGATGCCGTGCTCGAGGTTGTACGCCACCTGCTTCTCGCGGCGACGGTCGGTCTCCTCGATGGCCTGCTTCATGGAGTCGGTCATCTTGTCGGCGTACATCAGGACCTGGCCCGACACGTTGCGCGCGGCACGGCCGATGGTCTGGATGAGCGAGGTCGACGACCGGAGGAAGCCTTCCTTGTCGGCGTCCAGGATCGCGACGAGCGAGACCTCCGGCAGGTCGAGGCCTTCACGCAGCAGGTTGATGCCGATGAGCACGTCGTAGACGCCCTGGCGCAGCTCGGTGAGGAGCTCCACGCGCTTCAGGGTGTCGACGTCCGAGTGCAGGTAGCGCACCCGGACCCCGGCGTTGCCGAGGAAGTCGGTGAGCTCTTCGGCCATGCGCTTGGTCAGCGTGGTGACGAGCACGCGCTCGTTCTTCTCGGAGCGCTGCTTGATCTCCTCGAGCAGGTCGTCGATCTGGCCGTCGCTCGGCTTGATGATGATCTCGGGGTCGATGAGGCCCGTCGGGCGGATGATCTGCTCGACGACGCTGTCCGTGATGCCGAGCTCGTACTTGCCGGGCGTCGCCGACAGGAAGACCTTCTGCCCGACGCGGTCGAGGAACTCCTCCCACTTCAGCGGGCGGTTGTCCATCGCGCTCGGCAGCCGGAAGCCGTGCTCCACCAGGGTGCGCTTCCGGGAGGCGTCGCCCTCGTACATCGCACCGATCTGCGGCACCGTGACGTGCGACTCGTCGATGACCAGGAGGAAGTCCTCCGGGAAGTAGTCGATGAGGCAGTGCGGGGCTTCGCCGGGGCCCCGGCCCTCCATGTGGCGGGAGTAGTTCTCGATGCCCGAGCAGAACCCGATCTGCTCCATCATCTCGATGTCGAAGGTGGTGCGCATCCGGAGCCGCTGGGCCTCGAGCAGCTTGCCCTGGCCCTCGAGCTCGGCGAGCCGCTCGGCCAGCTCGTGCTTGATCGAGGTGATCGCCCGGTGCATGACGTCGGTGTCCGCGACGTAGTGGGACGCCGGGAAGATCGAGACGGCGGGCAGGTCGTCGATGACGTTGCCGGTCAGCGGGTGCAGCGAGGACAGCGCTTCGATCTCGTCGCCGAACATCTCGATGCGGATCGCGTGCTCTTCGTACATCGGGATGATCTCGAGCGTGTCGCCGCGGACCCGGAAGGTGCCGCGGGCGAAGTCGACGTCGTTGCGCTGGTACTGCATGCTGACGAACTTCCGCACGAGCTGGTCGCGGGAGATGTTCTGCCCGATGTGCAGCGCGACCGAGGCGTTCATGTACTGCTCGGGCGTGCCGAGGCCGTAGATGCAGGACACGGTCGACACCACGACGGTGTCCCGGCGGCTGAGCAGGGAGTTCGTCGTGGAGTGCCGCAGACGCTCGACCTCGGCGTTGACGGACGAGTCCTTCTCGATGAAGGTGTCCGTCTGCGGGACGTAGGCCTCGGGCTGGTAGTAGTCGTAGTACGAGACGAAGTACTCGATGGCGTTGTTCGGCATCAGGCCGCGGAACTCGTTGGCGAGCTGCGCCGCCAGCGTCTTGTTGTGCGCGAGCACCAGCGTCGGCCGCTGCACCTGTTCGATCAGCCACGCGGTGGTCGCCGACTTGCCGGTACCGGTCGCACCGAGCAGCACGACGTCGGTCTCACCCGCGTTGATGCGCCCGGCGAGTTCGGCGATGGCCGCGGGCTGGTCCCCACTCGGCATGTACTCGCTGATGACCTCGAACGGTCGGATGGCACGCGTGGGCTCTACGGCAACTCCCATGGAGCCAACAGTAGGCGCGGCCGCTGACATCGGAGTGCTCTGCTCGCCCTCGGCGTACTGTCACCCGATAGCGGACGCAGAGACACCTGATCGGCACCGGTCGTAGCCTCCGAGCCGTTCAGCAACCCGACCGAAGAGGCCCCATGACCACGGCCCCCGCTGCAGCACCAGCGACGGGCACCCCGTTCCGCGGACGCATCCGCGGGCGGGTGCTCCTGCTCCTCTGCTGCATGTACGCCATCTCGTACATCGACCGTACGAACATCTCGACCGCCCTCCCCCACATCACCGACGAGTTCGGCCTCAGCGACACCGACGCCGGGTTCATCGTCTCGGCGTTCGCACTGCCGTACGCCCTGCTGCAGGTGTTCGGCGGCACCATCAGCGAACGCTTCGGCCCGCGCCGCGCACTGTTCGTCATCACCGTCGTCTGGGGTGTCGCGACGCTCTGGACCGGACTGGCCACGGGCTTCTGGACGCTCTTCGCGGCGCGGCTGCTGCTCGGCCTCAGCGAGGCCGCGGCGTTCCCGTCCGCCACCCAGGCGATGAGCCGCTGGATCCCCCGCGACCGCAACGGCTTCGCACAGGGTGTGGTCCACTCCGCCGCGCGGCTCGGCAACGCCCTCGCACCGCTCGTCGTCGCTTACTTCATCGCGATCAGCGGCTGGCGCCTGGCGTTCTTCGCCACCGCCGTGCTCTCCGTGGCCTGGGGCATCACCTGGTTCGTCCTGTTCCGCGACCGCCCCGAGGACGCCCGCGGGATCACGGGGGCCGAACTCGCCGAACTGCCACCGGTCGAGACCCGCGCCACCCGCCCGCCGGTGCCCTGGCGTGCCCTGGCGAAGCAGATCCTGCCGGTGTCCTTCGTCGACTTCGGGTACGGGTGGACCCTCTGGGTGTTCCTCACCTGGATCCCGACGTTCCTCAGCGACCAGTACGACCTCGAGATCAGCGCCTTCGCCTGGTTCACGACCGCCGTCCTCCTGGCCGGGGTCGTCGGCGACACGGTCGGCGGGCTGCTCAGCGACCGGATCATCCACCGCGGCGGCGACCCACGGCACGCACGCCGCCTGGTCCTGGTGATCGGTCTCGGTGGGTCGCTGGTCTGCCTGCTCCCGCTCGTCGTCGTCGGGCAGAGCCTGACCGTCGCGACCGTGTCACTCGCGCTGTCGTTCTTCTTCCTCGAGCTCTGCAACGCGAACCTGTGGGCGATCCCGATGGACGTCGCCCCGCAGTGGTCCGGCACGGCGTCCGGTTTCATGAACACCGGGTTCGGTGTCGCCGGTGTCGTCTCCCCCATCGTCTTCGGCGTCCTCATCGACGCCTCCGGGTGGCAGCTGCCGTTCGGGATCTCGTGTGCGCTGCTCGCGGGTGCCGCGGTGGTCGCGTGGGTGATGAAGCCGCAGCGCCTCACCGTCACCGACGGCGTGCTCGAGGTGGGCGTCCCCGCGGCCGAGCGCGACGCCACGCAGTAGCGTCCGGCGGTCACCGATCCGTCCGACGTGGGGCGAGCCTCCAGGCCGGGAGGCCCGCCCCGCGTCCGACCGCACCGACCGTCGTCAGGCGCGCACCCGCCGCGCCCGCGACGGCCGACCGGTCAGCGGCACGCTGAGCGGCGTCCAACGGAACGCCTCCGTCACCGCGACCGACAGCACCAGCACGAGCACGTACGTGACGAGCGTCAGCCACGGCTTCGGCACCGCCGACTCGAGCCAGCTGTCGCCGTACAGCAGGACCCAGATCATGAACGGGTGGCTGAGGAAGATGCCGAACGACCGGTCCGAGCCGTAGTCGACGACCCGCGCCAGGGCGGAGCCGGCCCGACGGCGGTCCGCCCAGGCCGCACCGATCGCCAGGAACCCGACGAAGACGGCGGTGCTCCACAGCACCTGCACGGGCTGCAGCGGGGTGCCGGCGGCGTACAGCGACTGGCCGAGGCCGACCTGCAGCCACCACACACCGAGCGTGAGCGCCCCGGTGCCCGCGAACGCCCAGAGGACGGCGCGGCGGTGCTCGCGGATGAAGCGGAGGAACGGGTCCGCGTGGTCTGCGGCCACCGCCCCGGAGACGATGAAGAACACGTACGAGAAGAAGAACTGCTTCTGGTACCCGTGCAGCCAGTCGATCGAGTGCGGCCAGTACTTGTAGGCGGCGAACACGGCGAGCTGCAGCAGGAACGCGACGACCAGCACCGTGACGTGGTGCCGCCGGGTGACCCGGACCAGCCAGATGATCACCGGCAGCAGCAGGTACACCTGCATCGTCACGAGCAGGAAGTAGAGGTGGTACCAGGACGTCCCGGTGACGATCCCCTCGGCGGCGGTCGTGACCAGCGCCGGCACGTCCCCGCGGGTCGACGAGCTGAGCAGCCAGGACGCTGCGACGTACACGAACGACCACGCCAGGTAGGGCACGCCGACGAGCAGGAACCGGCGCGGCCAGAACTGCGCGAGCGGGCGCGGTCGGAGTGACCAGCTGTAGACGAGCACGAACGCGGTGAGCGAGAAGAACACCAGCCGGGTGAAGTGCAGCAGCCCGAGCAGGGCGTTCAACGGGACGTCGTCGGCGGCGATGGTGTGGCTCGTGGTGTGCACGCCGATCACGCACGCGAACGTGAGGATGCGGAGGACGTCGACCTCGTACAGGTGCCGCGGCTTGCCGGACGCCGTGCGGGTCGGGGTCTGCACGCCGGGCGTGTCGGTGGTGGCGCTCACCGGGACTCGGTCATCGCTCGGACGCGGGCACGCTGCACCTTGCCGGTCGGTGCCCGCGGCAGGTCGGGGACGACGGAGATCTCGGCCGGACGACGGAACCGGGTCAGGGCGGACTCGGCCAGGGCGGTCAGGTCGGCGACGAGCCCGTCGGTGTCGGCGTCCGGCTGCGGGATGACGTACGCCACCGGAACGGCACCGAGCACCTCGTCCGGCCGACCCACCACGACCGCTTCGAGCACGCGGGGATCGCGGAGCAGGACGTCCTCGACCTCGGACGGGTAGACCTTCTCACCGCCGCGGTTGATGACGTCGTCGGACCGCCCGGCGAGCGACACCCAGCCGTCGTCGGCGACGGACCCGAGGTCGCCGGTGGACAGCCAGCCGTCGGCGTCGAAACGGTCCGCCGCCCGGCCGCCCAGGTACGAGCGGACGATGCCCGGACCGCGCACCCAGAGGGCACCGATCTCGCCGGCCGGCAGGAGGGCGCCGTCCTCGCCGCGCACCTGCACCTCGGAGCCGACGGGCAGTCCGACGCTGCCCGGCCGGGCCGGGGCGTCGAGGGGCGTCGCGGTGATCTGGCTGGCACCCTCGGTCATGCCCCAACTCACCACGAGCGGCAGGTCCCCGAGGGCGGCGCGCACCGGGTCCGGCAGCGGTGCCGAGGCGCTCCGGACGAACCGCAGTGACGCCGGGGGCTGCAGCGGCCCGGTCTTCGCCAGGACCGCCAGGACCGCGGGCACGGCGTTCAGCCAGGTCACCCGGCGGGCCGCGAGCAGCTCCCAGAACCCGGTCCGGCGGAACCGGCGGTCGAGCACCAGCGTCGCCCCGGCGACGAGGGTGGCGGCGAGGCCCACCACCTCGGCGTTCACGTGGAAGAGCGGCAGCGAGTTGAAGCCCCGGTCCTCGGCGGTCAGCCCGTTGTGCCGGGCGATCGCACGCGCGACGAACACGAGCTGCGACTCCGGCAGCTCGACGCCCTTCGGCGTCCCGGTGGACCCGGAGGTGAAGAGCACGACAGAGCCCTCGCCGGGGCCGTCGGTGGGCGCGTCCGGGACGTCGCCGTCGCGGACCCCGACCGGGAGGCCCGTAGCCGGGTCGACGCCGGCCGTGGGCGATCCGAGGACGGTCGCGTCGGCACGGTCGACGCCAGGGGCCCCGGCGGTGCCGACCGTTCCGGCTGTTCCGGCTGCTCCTCCCGGTCCGGCTGGCGCACGGTCCGACACGACCATCGATGCGCCGCCGAGGAGTGCCGCGAGCCGTGCGGGTTCCGAGGGCGGCTGCCCGGTGTCGACCGGCACCGACCGTCGCCCGGCGGCGATCGCGGCGAGGTGCACGACGGCGAAGGCGATCGGGTCCCCCACGTCGACCAGGACACCACCGGAGGCCGGGACACCGATCGCGTCGAACGTCCGGGACCACGCGGTGGCGGCGGCGTCGAGACCGCCGTACGTCAGCGTCCGGTCGGAGCGGGCGTCCTCGAGGTAGACGTGGTCCGGGGTCTGCTCGGCACGCTGCCGGATGAGCGCCGCGAGGGTCGTCTCGTGGCCGGCGACCGGCGTGGGGTCGGATGTGGGGTGTTCACCGTCGTGCTGCACCGACTCATCGTATTTCCGCTGGCTATGACCGTCCGGAGGGAACAGCCGGAGTCGGGAACCGGTGCAGCATCCACTGCCAGATCCGGAGCATCCGCGGATCGCCGTGCTCGTCGAGCGGCGTCGAGTCCTTGATGATCCGCGAGTGCGCCCAGTGCGGGTTGCCCACCGGCAGGGCGGTGAGGATCGCGTGCGGGTCCGCGCCCGGTGGTGGAGGCTCGGTGTCGGTCCGCCACGGTCCGCCGGTGCCCGCCGAGCCGAGGGAGTCGCCCGCTCCGAGGGTGCCGCTCGGGCCCTCGTCCCGTCGGTCGCCGTCGAGTCCCATCGCCGACCAGGAGCCGGTGATCCGCGGGCCGAACTCGTCGCGGACGTCGTCCAGCGCGTACATCCGGCTCACCGGGGTCTGGCCGGGGTGGTCCATCCACGCGGCGTGCACCGGACCGACCGACTCGACGGGTGCCGAGAACATCAGCGCCCCGAGCACCGGCCGGATGTGGGCGATGTACGCGGCCTCCCCACCGCCCTGCGAGTGCCCGGCGACGACGATGTCCTGCCACTGGATGTCCTCGTCAGAGTGCACGAACCGGCCCCAGCCGCCGGCGGGGTCGACGTCGTCCAGGTGCGCCACGGCGTCGCGGAAGCGTGACACGATCGAGCCCGCCGGGCTCACGTCACTGACTGCCGAACCCCGCGTGCCGTCGAACCGGTTCCGCTGGACCTGGCCGTAGCAGCGGGCGTCGGCCTCGCAGGTGCCGGACAGGGTCTTGCCGAGGTTCCAGTAGTCGAGCCCGAGGACGTGGTACCCGTCGTCGAGCGCCGTGGTGAGGAACCGCTGGTAGTCGGCCGGCTTCGCCCGGGTGGCCGGCAGGAACAGCAGCAGCGGACCGCTCGGCGAGGTCCGGGCGGCGAAGTCGTCACGGTTCGGGGCCAGGCGCTCCCCGTCGATCGCACCGAGCCGGAAGCGGTGGAAGTCGCTGTGCGGTGCTTCGCCGGGCTCCAGCGTGCGGTGGGGTTGCGCCGGCCGGCCACCCTCTGCGACACGTTGCCCGCCGAGCACGTTCGCCCCGACGAGTGCGGCGAGGCCCATGGCGACCAGGACGATGACCGCGACGACGAGCAGCCGGTGGTGCGTCCTCATCGGACGAGTCGCGCCCAGACCTCGTCGGCCGAGCGGATCGTCTGCTCGAGGGTGCCGGTCGCGTCGACGACGTGGTCGGCGAGGGCGAGGCGGTCGGCGTCGGAGGCCTGCGCCGCCACCCGTCGCTCAGCGTCCTCCCGGCGCATCCCCCGGTGCTCGACGAGCCGCTCGATCCGCACCGCGGCGGGGGCGTCGACGACCACGACGGCGTCGAACCGGAGCGGCCGTGAGCCCTCGGCCTCGGCGAGCAACGGCACGTCGTAGACGACGACGGCGTCCGGGTCAGCTGCCTCGGCGGCGTCGAAGCGCTGCTGTGCGAGGCGCCAGACCTCCGGGTGGGTGATGCCTTCGAGCGCCCTGCGTGCCTCCGGGTCGGCGAAGACGACCGCACCGAGCGCGGGCCGGTCGAGACTGCCGTCCGGGGCGATCACCGCGTCGCCGAAGCGCTTCCGGACCGCCTGCAGACCCGGGCTGCCCGGTGCCACGGCGTCGCGTGCGATCCGGTCGGCGTCGACGACCACCGCGCCGTGTTCCGCGAACCGCGACGAGACGGTCGACTTGCCCGCGGCGATGCCGCCCGTGAGTCCGATGATGCGCACCCCGACAGCGTCGCACGGACTGCTCCACGAATGCTCCCAGCCGAGATCGCCGTCGCGGCGAGCCGTACGACGCCGAAGAGCCCGGCCCCGGTCGTCCCCTGGGGGACGATCAGGACCGGGCTCTCGGTCGATGCGACGGGTGATCAGCGCACCCGGTCACATCCGTTCAGCTGGTGCTGGTCGTTCAGCTGTTGCTGAGCTTCTCGCGCAGCGCGGCGAGGGACGCGTCGTCGGCGAGGGTGCCGGCTCCGGTTACCTCGCTCGTGAACGTCGAAGCGGCGGCCGGGAGGTCGAAGCCACCCTGCGCCTCTTCGGTGAGGGACTTGGCGACCTGGGCCTTGTGGGCCTCCCAACGCGCCTGGGCGGCCGCGTACTGGCCCTCCCACTCGGTGCGCTGGGTGTCGTAGCCCTCGAGCCACTCGTTGGTCTCCGGGTCGAAGCCCTCGGGGTACTTGTAGTCACCCTTGTCGTCGTACTCGGTCGGCATGCCGTAGAGCGCCGGGTCGAACTCGGTGCTCTCCGGGTCGACGCCCTCGTTGGCCTGCTTGAGGCTGAGCGAGATGCGGCGACGGTCGAGGTCGATGTCGATGATCTTGACGAAGACCTCGTCGCCCACGGACACGACCTGCTCGGCGAGCTCGACGTGCTTGTTCGAGAGCTCCGAGATGTGCACCAGGCCCTCGATGCCGTCCGCGACGCGGACGAAGGCACCGAACGGCACGAGCTTCGTGACCTTGCCCGGCGCGATCTGACCGATCGCGTGGGTGCGGGCGAAGACCTGCCATGGGTCTTCCTGGGTGGCCTTGAGCGAGAGCGACACGCGCTCGCGGTCCAGGTCCACCTCGAGGATCTCGACGGTGACTTCCTGACCGACCTCGACGACCTCGCTGGCGTGCTCGATGTGCTTCCAGCTGAGCTCGGAGACGTGGACGAGACCGTCGACGCCGCCGAGGTCGACGAACGCACCGAAGTTGACGATCGACGAGACGACGCCCTTGCGGACCTGGCCCTTGTGGAGGTTGTTCAGGAAGGTGGTGCGCGACTCGGACTGCGTCTGCTCGAGCAGGGCGCGGCGCGAGAGGACCACGTTGTTGCGGTTCTTGTCGAGTTCGAGGATCTTCGCCTCGAGCTCCTGACCGAGGTACGGCGTCAAGTCGCGGACACGGCGCAGCTCGATGAGCGATGCCGGGAGGAAGCCGCGGAGACCGATGTCGACGATCAGACCGCCCTTGACGACCTCGATGACCGTGCCGGTCACGACGCCGTCGGACTCCTTGATCTTCTCGACGTCGCCCCATGCACGCTCGTACTGTGCACGCTTCTTCGACAGGATCAGGCGGCCTTCCTTGTCCTCCTTCTGGAGGACCAGGGCCTCGACCTCGTCACCGACGTTGACGACCTCGTTGGGGTCGACGTCGTGCTTGATCGAGAGCTCGCGCGAGGGGATGACTCCCTCGGTCTTGTACCCGACGTCGAGGAGGACCTCGTCGCGGTCGATCTTCACGACGGTGCCGGAGATGAGGTCTCCGTCGTTGAAGAACTTCAGGGTCTTCTCGACCTCGGCCAGGAAGTCATCAGCCGAGCCGATGTCGTTGATGGCGACCTGCTTGGGAGCCTTGGTCGTGGTGGTTGTCATGTAGAGATTGCTCCGAACGGACATGAGTCGGGCCGTGGCGGCGAGGGAGCGACCCCCGGTCCGCGAGCCGGTCGGACGACCGGTGCGAGCCACCATGGCGATGAGTGTTGTTGGCGCGGATTGCGCCGCACAAGTCTATCCAGCGGGAGGGACGCCCACAACCGGGCGTGTCGGCTCAGCCGACGAGCGCACTCCGCAGGGTGTCCAGGCCGACGCCACCGAGCGCGAGGGCCCGGTGGTGGAAGGCCTTGAGGTCGAACGCCGCCCCCTCACGAGCCGCCACGTCGTCCCGAATCGACTCCCAGACGCGCTGCCCGACCTTGTACGACGGCGCCTGCCCCGGCCACCCGAAGTACCGCGCGACCTCGAACTGCACGAACGCCGGGTCCATGTTCACGTTCTGCCCCATGAAGTCGAGTGCGTACTCCCACGTCCAGCCGCCGCCGTCCGGGTTGGTCTTCTGCAGGTGCACACCGATGTCGAGCACCACGCGGGCGGCACGCATCCGCTGGCCGTCGAGCATGCCCAGACGGTCGCCGTCGTCGTCCAGGAACCCGAGCTGCTCCATCAGGCGCTCGGCGTACAGCGCCCAGCCCTCGACGTGCCCGGACGGTCCGGCCAGCTGTCGGCGCCAGGTGTTCAGCTCGCCGCGGTTGTAGACCGCCTGGCTGATCTGCAGGTGGTGGCCCGGGACGCCCTCGTGGTAGACCGTCGTCTTCTCCCGCCAGGTGCCGAACTCGGTGACGCCCTGCGGGACGGACCACCACATGCGGCCGGCGCGCGAGAAGTCGTCGGACGGACCGGTGTAGTAGATCCCACCCTCCTGGGTCGGGGCGATCCGGCACTCCAGGCGCTTGATCGGGTCCGCGATGTCGAAGTAGCGACCGTCCATCGCGCGGATCGACTCGTCGCTGGTCTCCTGCATCCAGGCACGGAGCGCGTCGGTGCCGCGCAGCACGCGCGCCGGGTCGGCGTCCAGCACCTCGATCGCCCGGGCGACGCTCGCCCCGGACTCGATGCGGTCGGCGATGCGCTCCTGCTCGTCGCGCATCCGCGCGAGCTCCTCGATGCCCCACTCGTACGTCTCGTCCAGGTCGACGACGGCGCCGAGGAACCGGCGGGAGTGCAGCGCGTAGTCGTCACGGCCGACGGCGTCCACCGGGGTCGAGAGCGGCAGCACGTCGTGCTGCAGGAACGCGCCGAACGACCGGTAGGCGGCCGCGGAGACCTCGGCCCCGCGGGTCAGCTCGGCTCGCAGCTGCTCGGGGACCGGCGCCCCGCCCTCGAGTGCGGCGCCCTCGGCGAGCTGACGGAAGAACCCGTCGGGCGCGCCGTTCCGGGCGGCCTGCTCGGCGATCAGTTCGACCTGGCGCTTCGCCGCGGTCACGCCCTCGCGGGTGCCTTCGAGCAGGGTCTCGCGGTACCCCTCCAGGGCGTCCGGCAGCGCCTGCAGACGACCGGCCACGTCCTGCCAGTCCTCCGCCGTCGCGGTCGGCATCAGGTCGAGGACGTCACGGAGGGACTGCGCCGGGCTCTGGATCACGTTGAGGTCGCGGAGGTGCAGCTTCCGCTCGTACGACTCGACGGTCAGGTCGAGCTCCGCACCGAGGTCGGTCTTCGTCACCCGGTCGACGTCGTCGCGCTCGTTGGCGGCGTCGAGCGCCCGGCGGGCGGCACGAGCGGCGTCGGCCATGGCCGCGGCGCCCGCGGGCGACGTGTCGCCGTACCCGTCCGTCCGTCCCGGCACGCCGATGTACGTGGCGACGGTCGGGTCGAGGTCCACGAGCGTGGTGACCCACTGCTCCGCGACCTGGTCGACGGCGGACGGCTGACGGACGGGACGGTCATCGCTCATGTCACCGACCCTACCCACCGGCCAGACCCCAGCCACCAGTACGACGGGAGCGGCGGGGCGGACGGGAGGCGCGCCTCCCGTCCGCCCCGCCGCTCCCGCGGGTGCCGCCGCGCTCAGTGCGCCGCCGCCTCCCAGTTCGTGCCGAGCCCGACCGAGACGTCGAGCGGGACGGTCAGCTCGGCCGCGCCGCCCATGCGGGTGCGGAGGATCTCCTCGACCCGGTCCTGCTCCCCCGGTGCGATCTCGAGGATCAGTTCGTCGTGCACCTGCAGGAGCAGCCGCGAGCCGAGGCCGCCGTCACGGAGGTCCGCGTCGACGCCGAGCATCGCGATCTTCATGATGTCGGCCGCCGAGCCCTGGATCGGGGCGTTCAGCGCGGCACGCTCGGCGTTCTCGCGCAGCACTCGGTTCGGGCTCTTCAGGTCCGGGAACGGGCGACGACGACCGAAGATCGTCTCGGTGTAGCCGTCTTCGCGGGCCTGCTCGACGACGTTCCGGAGGTAGTCGCGGACCGCGCCGAAGCGGGCGAAGTACTCGGTCATCAGGGTGCGGGCTTCGCTCTGCTCGATGCGGAGCTGCTTCGACAGCCCGAACGCACTGAGGCCGTAGGCCAGGCCGTAGGACATCGCCTTGACCTTGGTGCGCATCTCCGGGCTGACGTCCGACGGCTCGACGCCGAAGACCCGGGCGCCGACGAAGCGGTGCAGGTCCTCGCCCTCGTTGAAGGCCTGGATCAGCCCGGCGTCACCCGACAGGTGCGCCATGATCCGCATCTCGATCTGCGAGTAGTCGGCGGTGAGGAGCGTCGTGTACGGCTCGGCGACCGCGAAGGCCGACCGGATGCGGCGACCGACGGCGGTCTTCACCGGGATGTTCTGCAGGTTCGGGTCGGTCGAGGACACCCGGCCGGTGCTCGTGCCGGTCTGCTCGTACCGGGTGTGGATCCGGCCGTCGACCACGGCGGCGTCGAGGGTGTCGACGATCTGGCGGAGCTTCGTGGCGTCGCGGTGCTGCAGCAGCAGGCCGAGGAACGGGTGCGGGTGCTGCTCCTGCAGGTCGGTGAGGCTCGCGGCATCGGTCGAGAAGCCGGTCTTCGTCTTGCGGGTCTTCGGCATCGCGAGCTCGGTGAAGAGCACTTCCTGCAGCTGCTTCGGCGACCCGAGGTTGACCTCGTGACCGATCTCGGCGAAGGCCTGCTGGGCGAGGTCCGCGGCGCGCTCCCCCAGCTCGTGCGAGAGCCCGGTCAGCACCGGCCGGTCGATCCTGACGCCGGTCGTCTCCATCCGGGCGAGCACCGACGTCAGCGGCAGTTCGATGTCGTCGAGCACCGTGAGCGAACTCGGGTCGACGCGGGCCCGGAGCGCCGTGACCACGCGGAGGACGTACCAGGCGTGCACGCCGACGTTTACCGGGTCGGTCTCCGGCACGAGCTGGTTCGGGTCCGCCGTCGGCAGTTCCTCGCCGAGCTCCTGGTAGACGAGGTCGGCGAGGGGCTGGCCCTGCTTGCCGGGGTTCGCGAGCCAGCCGGTGATGCGGGCGTCGCCGGCGATCCCCGCGACGGTGAAGCCCGCCGTGCCGAGCGCCTTGATCGCGGCCTTGGCGTCGTGGAAGTGCTTCGGGGCGTCCGAGGCGAACCAGGCCGAGAGCTGCTCGTAGTCCTGCGCTCCGCTGCCGCCGGGCACCAGCACGGCGTCGTCGTGCGTGGCGATGCCGATGGCGCTGAGGCGGCCGTCGATGACCTCCACCGCGACACCGAAGCCGTTCTCGGCGTCGGCGGCCGACTTCCGCTCCAGCCAGTGGCCGAGTTCCTCGTCGATCAGGGTCTTCACCGGCGGCGGAGTGGGACCGGCGTCCTCGACGCTGCCGTCCGTCGTCGACGGATCGGTCGGTTCGCCGCTGCCGACGACCTTGAACACCCGGTCGAGCAGGGTGCGGAACTGCAGCGTGGCGAAGAGTTCACGCACCGCGGCCTCGTCCACCGGCCGGAGGGCGACGTCGGCGGGACCCACCGGCAGCTCGACGTCGGTCACCAGGCGGTTCAGGCGGCGGTTCCGGATCGCCCGGTCTCGCTGCTCGCGGAGGTTGTTGCCGACGACGCCCTTGATCTCGTCGGCGTGCTCGAGCACCCCGTCCAGCGAGCCGTACTGGGTGACCCACTTCACCGCGGTCTTCTCGCCGACCTTGTCGATGCCGATCAGGTTGTCGCTGGTCTCCCCCACCAGCGCCGCGATGTCCGGGTACTGGTGCGGTTCGATGCCGTAGCGCTCGTACACCTTGTCGCGGTCGTAGCGGGTCAGTTCGGACACGCCCCGGACCGACGGGTAGAGCAGCGTGACGTCGTCGTTGACGAGCTGGATCGAGTCGCGGTCACCCGACACGACGTAGACCTGGAAGCCCTGGTCGGCGCCCTGCTTCGACAGCGTCGCGAGGATGTCGTCCGCCTCGAAGTCCTCCTTCGTGACGGTGGTGATGCCCATCGCCTCGAGCGCCTGCTGCAGCAACGGGATCTGGCCCTTGAACTCGGCCGGGGTCTCGGAGCGGGTGCCCTTGTACTCGGCGTACTCCCGCGTGCGGAACGAGAACCGCGAGATGTCGAACGCGACGGCCAGGTGCGTCGGCTTCTCACGCTGCAGCAGCATGAGCAGCATCGAGATGAACCCGTGGATGGCGTTCGTGTGCTGCCCTTCGCGGTTCACGAAGCTGTCGACCGGCAGCGCGTAGAAGGCCCGGAAGGCGAGCGAATGGCCGTCGATGACCATGAGGGTAGGCTTTGCGGAGTCCGACACCCGGACAGCCTACCGACGGCCCCCGACAGGGTGTGGCCTCGGTCCTGGCGGAACGACCACGCGGAAGGCCGACGCGACGTGACCGACGAACAGACCGTCCAGGACAGCCAGAGCGTCCAGGGTCCCCCGGCGGCAGTCGCCGAGTACCTCGCCCGCGGCATGGGCCAGCTCGCCGACAAGATGGGCATGGTCGTCACCGAACTCGGCGCGGACCGGGCCGTCGCGTCCATCCCCGTCGAGGGCAACCGACAGCCCGCCGGCCTGCTGCACGGTGGCGCGTACGTGGTCCTGGCCGAGAGCCTCGGGTCGATGGCCGCGAACATCCACGCCGGCCCCGGGCGCTACGCCGTCGGCATCGAGCTCAGCGCGTCGCACACCCGGAGCGCCACGAGCGGCCGCGTCACCGGCACCTGCACCGCGATCCACCTCGGCGGCACGCTCACCACGCACGAGATCGTCCTGACCGACGACGAGGGTCGGCGCTGCTCGACCGTGCGCATCACGAACATCATCCGCGACGCCCGCTGACACCGCGCGTGGGTGCCACCGGGCGTCAGTGACACCGGACGTCGTGACACCGGGCGTCAGGCCTCCGGCGGTCGTTGCAGCAGCAGCGGGGTGTCCCCGAACCCGAGCCGTCGGTAGAGCGTCTCACCGTCGACACTCGAGTGCACCGAGGTCCGCTCCACCCCGGCGTCGTCCGCGAGCTCGAGCAAAGCGGTGACGATCCGTCCCGCGACACCGCGTCCGCGGAGGTCCGGGTGCACGTAGACCGTCTGCACGTCACCGGTCACGCGACGGCCGGGTCGGTCCGGCGTCGGCGGCCGGTCCGTCAGCGCGAGCCAGCCCATGCCGAGCACGACGCCGTCCCGTTCCGCGACCACGCAGCGGTGACTCTCCGGGTGGTCGGCGGCGAACGCCGCCATCGCGTCCCGGAAGTCCGCGGCGGACACCGATGGCACGGCCCCGCCTTCGTCGACACTCCAGCGCCAGCGGAGGTCGGCCACCGTCGGCAGGTCGGCCGGTCGGGAGGCCCGGATCACCACGTCGTCCATGCCCTCACCCTGCCACGTGGCCGGGTCGTGCTGGACGACGGGTCGCCGGACGACGGCTTACTTCTTGGCGCTGAGCTGCTCGATGATCGCCTTGGCGACGTCGTGCATGGTCAGACGGCGGTCCATCGACGCCTTCTGGATCCAGCGGAACGCCTCGGGCTCGGTGAGGCCCATCTTCTCGTTGAGCAGGCCCTTGGCCCGGTCGACGAGCTTGCGCGTCTCGAAGCGCTCGACCAGGTCGGCGACCTCTGCCTCGAGCGTGATGATCTGCTGGTACCGCGAGAGAGCGATCTCGATCGCGGGGAGCAGGTCGTTCGGGGTGAAGGGCTTCACGACGTAGGCCAGCGCGCCAGCCTCGGTCGCGCGCTCGACGAGCTCCTTCTGGCTGAACGCCGTGAGCAGGACGACCGGCGCGATGTGGTTCTTCGACAGCTTCTCGGCTGCGGAGATGCCGTCGAGCTGCGGCATCTTGACGTCCATGATGACGAGGTCGGGACGCAGGTCGGTCGCGAGCTGCACCGCGGTCTCACCGTCGCCGGCTTCACCGACCACGTCGAACCCGTTGTCGCGGAGGATCTCGACGATGTCGAGGCGGATGAGCGACTCGTCCTCGGCGACGACGACGCGACGGGGTGCTGCTGCGGTTGCTTCTGTGTCACTCACGACGGAGAGCCTACTAGACGCTCGATCCGACCGCGGCAACCCGGCCGGTCGCCGGCGCGAGACCAGATCAGTACGAGTGGCGGGACTCGAACCCGCACGCCAGAGGCAGAGCATTTTGAGTGCCCCGTGTCTACCATTCCACCACACTCGCGAGCCGTGCCAGCGTAGCAGCAGCGCCCCGGACCGCAGGTTCCGGCCAGGTCGCCGTCCCGCGCCGCCCCACCGCGGCGCGCGACGCCCGGTCACGGTACGGTCGGAGGTCCGGCTGACCTGTCAGGGAGGAGCCCCGTGGACTCTCGTGCCGTCCGCACGTTCCGCGCGTTCGTCGTCGTCACCGCCGTGGTCGCGGTGACCGCCGGCGTCGTCGCCGTCGTCTGGCCACGACCGACCCTCGTCCTCGTCGCGCTGCTCTTCGGCGTCTACCTGGTGGTCGCGGGCGCGATGCGGGTGTTCGCGGCGGCGCGTGGACACGGCACGCCGGCCGCCTGGCGCTGGACCTCGGGCGTGGTCGGCACCCTCGTCGGCCTCGCCGGACTCGTGACGTTGCTCGACCCCGCGGTACCGCTCGTCGTCTACGCGGTCCTCGGCGGCCTCGCCTTCCTGGTCGAGGGGGTCGCGGCCCTCGTCGGTGCCCTGGTCGGGCATCCCGGGTCCTCACGCGGGCCGACCGTCGTCAGCGGCGTGCTGTCGCTGCTCTGCGGTACGGCCGTGCTCCTCGCCCCGACGACGGCGCTCGAGGTGTTCACGGTCCTGGCGGGCATCGCGCTCGTCGGGGTCGGCAGCGCAGCACTGCTGCTCCTGCCGGCCCGCGCCGCCGCTCGCCGCTGAGCGCGACGGAGCGCGCGGGTCCGCGTCAGCCCGTGCTCGTCCCGAAGAGCAGCCCGAGCAGGTAGGTCACGGCGGCGGCCCCGAACCCGATGCCGAGCTGCCGCAGAGCGCGCCGCAGCGGCGAGGCACCGCTCAGGACCCCGACGACGGCACCGGTCCCGAGCAGGGCGAGACTGACCAGGGCGGCCGCCAGACCGATCGCCGGCCAGCCCTCGAGCCCGAACAGGTAGGGCAGCACCGGGATCACCGCACCGGAGGCGAAGAAGCAGAAGCTCGAGAGCGCCGCGCTGGTGCCGGTCCCGATCGCCTCGTGGTCGTCCGCGTCGTCCGTGACGCCCGGGCGCGGCAGCGCCGACCGCGACCGGACGACGGGGACGCCCCCGGTGGTCGGCGCGGCGAGCAGCGAGGCGATCACCTCGTCCGCGTGCGCGGCGGCCTCGTCCTCGGTCATCCCCCGCGCCCGGTAGACCAGGGCGAGTTCGTTCGCGTCGACGTCGAGGTCGGCGACCGCGTGCTGCGCCTCGGGGTGCGGCGTCGAGGCCTCGAGCAGTTCCCGCTGCGACCGCACCGACACGTACTCCCCCGCGCCCATCGACAGCGCGCCGGCGAGGAGGCCCGCGACACCGCTGAGCAGGACGAAGTGCCGGTCCGCTCCGGAGGCGCTGATGCCGATGATGAGCGCCAGGTTCGACACCAGGCCGTCGTTCGCCCCGAACACCGCGGCCCGGAAGGTCCCGGACAGACGCATCCGGCCACGGTTCGCGAGCCCACGCACCACCTCGCCGTGGATCCGTTCGTCGGCCGCCATCGTCGGGGTCGCGTCGGCGTCGTCCGCGTACGGCGAGCGGTCCTCGGCCCGCTGCATGAGCGCGAGCACGAACACCGACCCGAACCGCTTCGCCAGCGCGGCGAGCACACGGGTCCGCAGGCTGCCCGCGAGCGGTCGGCCGACGTCGTCGCCGAGCAGGTCCCGCCAGTGCTGTTCGTGGCGGCCCTCCGCCTCGGCCAGGGCCGCGAGGATCTCGCGCTCCTCACCGCTCCGACGCGTCGAGAGGTTCCGGTACACGGCCGCCTCGGCCCGCTCGTCCGCCAGGTAGCGGCGCCACCGGTGGACGTCGGCCCGCGTCCGCGTGCTGTCGGACTGGAGGCTCGGGTCACCCATGCGACGCTCCTCGCGTGATCGGTCGGTCGGGACGGGACCACGCTACCGACGCAGGGCCGCGTCCGGGACGCGCCCCGGGCCTCCCGGCCGTCCGAACCGGGCATGAACACGACGCGAGGCCGCCACCCGCAGTGGGTGACGGCCTCGGATCGTGACGCTCCGATCGTGACGCTGGGTCAGTCGCGGACGTACGCCGGAGCGGCCTGGGCGTGCGCGTCGCCGATGCGGTGCACCCGGAGGTCGTTCGTCGAGCCCTCGAGTCCGGGAGGGGAACCCGCCGTGACGATGACCCGGTCGCCGGGGATGGCGAGTCCGTTGCCGATGAGGACGTCGTCGACCTGCGAGAAGAGCTCGTCGGTGTGCGTCTTCCGGTCGACCAGGAAGGAGCGCACACCCCACGTCAGCGCCAGGCGGCGACGGGTGGCCTCGTTCGGCGTGAACGCGATGATCGGCAGACCGTGGCGGAGGCGCGACATCCGGCGCGCGGAGTCGCCGGACTCGGTGAACACGCAGAGGTAGGACGCCTCGGTGAACTCGGCGATCTCGACGGCGGCCAGGGTGATCGCACCGCCGAGCGTGCGCGGCTTCGTGCCGAGCGGGGCGATGCGCTCCAGGCCGTGGTCCTCGGTCGACTCGACGATGCGGGCCATGGTGCGGACCGTCTCGATCGGGTAGTCACCGACGCTCGTCTCGCCGGACAGCATGACCGCGTCGGCACCGTCGAGGACGGCGTTCGCGACGTCGGAGGTCTCGGCGCGGGTGGGGATCGGCGACGAGATCATCGACTCGAGCATCTGCGTCGCGACGATGACCGGCTTGGCCATGCGGCGGGACAGCTCGACCGCGCGCTTCTGCACGATCGGGACCGCCTCGAGCGGGAGCTCGACGCCGAGGTCACCACGGGCGACCATGATGCTGTCGAAGGCGTCGATGATCTCCTCGAGCGCGTCGACGGCCTGGGGCTTCTCGACCTTGGCGATCACGGGGAGGCGCTTGCCCTCTTCGTCCATGATCTCGTGGGCCCGGACGACGTCCGAGGCGTTGCGGACGAAGGACAGCGCGATGAGGTCCGCACCGATGCGGATGCCCCAGCGGAGGTCGGCCTCGTCCTTCTCGCTGAGCGCGGGGACGTTCACCGCCACGCCGGGGAGGTTGATGCCCTTGTTGTTCGAGACCGTGCCGCCGACGACGACCTCGGTGCGCACGCGCACCCCGTCGGTGTCGAGGACGCGCAGCCGGACCCGGCCGTCGTCGATGAGCAGCGGGTCGCCGGGCTTGACGTCCTGCGGCAGCCCTTTGAAGGTCGTGCCGCAGACGTCCTTGGTGCCGGGGATGTCCTCGGTCGTGATGGTGAACTCGTCACCGACGGCCAGCTCGTGCGGGCCGTCCGCGAACTTCGCGAGACGGATCTTCGGACCCTGCAGGTCGACGAGGATCGCGACGGGCTTGCCGAGCTCCTCGGCGGCACGACGGACGTTCTCGTAGTTGGCCTCGTGCACGCTGTAGTCACCGTGGCTGAGGTTCAGGCGGGCCACGTCGACCCCGGCCTGGATGATCTGCTTGACGACCTCGTAGTCGGCGGTGGCAGGTCCGAGCGTCGAAACGATCTTTGCGCGTCTCAATGGATTCCTTCGTGTGGTGGTGTGGCTTCGGGAACGACGAGAGGCCACCAGCACCCTATCGAGTGCGGGTGGCCTCTCGTCTACGGGGAGGGGACCATCAGACCGAGATCGCCCGGTCCGTCGCCTTGACCGGGGCCGGCAGGATCGTCGAACCCTCGAGGTACTCGTCCACCTTCGAGGCGGCGGCACGGCCCTCGGCGATCGCCCAGACGATCAGGGACTGACCGCGACCGGCGTCACCGGCGACGAAGACGCCCGGCTCGTTGGTCGTGTAGTCGGCCTGGCGGCTGACCACACCCGAGACGCTCGTCGGCAGACCGAGCTGCGGCTCGAGCGTGTCGGTCTCGGGACCGGTGAAGCCCAGCGCGATGAGCACCAGGTCCGCCGGGATCTCCCGCTCGGTGCCGGCCTTGGGGACCCGGCGGCCGTCGAGGTACTCGGTCTCGGCCACGCGCAGGGCGCGGACCTCGCCGGCCTCGTTCGACAGGAACTCGACCGTGGACGCGAGGAACATGCGCTCCCCGCCCTCCTCGTGGGCGCTCGTGACCTCGTAGACGGTCGGGAACATCGGCCAGGGCTGCTCCGACGGACGCTCGAGCGGCGGCTGGTTGCCGATCGCCAGGTTCGTCACGCTGAGCGCGCCCTGCCGGTGGGCGGTGCCGATGCAGTCCGCGCCGGTGTCCCCGCCGCCGATCACGACGACGTGCTTGCCCTCGGCGCTGATCTGGTTGTCGACGACCGTGCCGGCGTTCGCGCGGTTCTGCTGGACGAGGTAGTCCATCGCGAAGTGCACGCCGGAGAGGTCGCGGCCCGGGATCGGCAGGTCGCGCGGCACCGTGGCGCCGGTGGCGACGACGACCGCGTCGTAGCGGGACTTCAGGTCGTCCCAGGTGATGTCCCGGCCGATCTCGACGCCGGCGCGGAAGCGGGTGCCCTCGGCCTGCATCTGGGCGAGGCGGGCGTCGATCTGCCGCTTCTCCATCTTGAAGTCCGGGATCCCGTAGCGGAGCAGACCACCGATGCGGTCGTCACGCTCGTAGACGGCGACGGTGTGGCCGGCACGGGTGAGCTGCTGCGCGGCGGCCAGGCCGGCAGGGCCGGACCCGACGACGGCGACGGTCTTGCCCGTCAGGCGCTCCGGCGGGTGCGGGGTGACCCACCCGTTCTGGAACGCGTCGTCGATGATCGACACCTCGACCTGCTTGATGGTCACCGGCGGCTGGTTGATCCCCAGCACGCAGGAGGCCTCACACGGGGCTGGGCAGAGGCGACCGGTGAACTCCGGGAAGTTGTTCGTCGCGTGCAGCCGCTCGATGGCCTGACGACCCTCGCCGCGCCAGGTGAGGTCGTTCCACTCCGGGATCAGGTTGCCGAGCGGGCAGCCCTGGTGGCAGAACGGCACGCCACAGTCCATGCAGCGACCGGCCTGACGCTTCAGCGCACCGGACTCCTGCTGCTCGTAGACCTCTTTCCAGTCCATGAGGCGGACCGGCACGGGGCGGCGGGGCGGCAGTTCACGTTCCTGGACCTTCAGGAACCCCTTGGGGTCAGCCACGGGTCACCTCCTGGGTGCGGGTCGAGCGGGAGTGGGGAGAGCGAGTGCGGTCAGCCACCGGTGACCTCCAGGATGCGGTTCCAGACGACGGTGCCGTCCGGGTCGAGGCCCTCGTCGACGGCCTGGCGACGCGTCTCGAGCACGGCCGCGTAGTCGCGCGGCAGCACCTTGACGAACTCGGACAGGTCGCCCGAGTCGAGCAGACCGGCGGCGATCGTCGAACCGGTCTCGTCGGCGTGCCGGCGGAGCAGGTCGGTGACGATCTCCACGTCGGCGCTGTCCAGCGGCTCCAGGCGGAGCTCGCCGGAGGCCAGCGCGTCGGTGTTGACGAGTTCGTGCCGGAGCCCGCGGACGTACGCCGTGCCTCCCGACATGCCGGCGCCGAGGTTCCGGCCGGTCTCGCCGAGGATGAGCGCGAGCCCACCGGTCATGTACTCGAGCGCGTGGTCGCCCACGCCCTCGACGACCGCGGTCGCGCCGGAGTTGCGGACCAGGAAGCGCTCCCCCACGATGCCGCGGATGAACATGCTGCCCTGGGTCGCGCCGTAGCCGATGACGTTGCCGGCGATGACGTTCTCGGCCGGGTCGAACCCGACGTCCTCCGCCGGACGGACGACGATCTCGCCACCGGACAGGCCCTTGCCGACGTAGTCGTTGCTGTCGCCGATCAGACGGAGCGTGATGCCCGCCGGCAGGAACGCGCCGAGCGACTGGCCGGCCGACCCACGCAGGGTGATGTCGATCGAGCCGGTCGGCAGGCCGTGCTCGCCGTGCCGGAGGGTGACCTCGTGCCCGAGCATCGTGCCGACCGCGCGCTCCGTGTTGCGGATCGGCAGGTCGAGCGTCAGCGTGCCGCCGTGCTCGAGCACGTCGGACGCCTCGGCGATGAGCCGGACGTCGAAGTGCTGCTCGAGCTCGTGGTCCTGGGCCCGGCGGCGGCTGCGCGGCTCGTCGGGGGCGAACTCCGGCCCCTTGAGCACCGGCGCGAGGTCGAGCCCCGAGGCCTTCCAGTGCTCCACCGCGCGGTCCACGTCGAGGGCGTCGGCGTGACCGATCGCCTCGTCGAGGCTGCGGAAGCCGAGCTCGGCGAGGAGCTCACGGACCTCCTGCGCGATGAACTCGAAGAAGTTCACGACGAACTCCGGCTTGCCGGAGAAGCGCTTGCGGAGCTCCGGGTTCTGCGTCGCGACGCCCACCGGGCAGGTGTCGAGGTGGCAGACGCGCATCAGGATGCAGCCCTCGACCACCAGCGGGGCGGTGGCGAAGCCGTACTCCTCGGCGCCGAGCAGGGCGGCCACGACGACGTCGCGACCGGTCTTCATCTGCCCGTCGACCTGCACCGTGACGCGGTCGCGCATGCCGTTGAGCATGAGCGTCTGCTGCGTCTCGGCGAGACCGATCTCCCATGGTGTGCCGGCGTGCTTCAAGGAGTTCAGCGGGCTGGCGCCGGTGCCACCGTCGTGGCCGGAGACGAGCACCACGTCGGCCAGGGCCTTCGTCACGCCGGCTGCGACCGCGCCGATGCCGGACTGGCTGACGAGCTTGACGTGCACGCGGGCCGAGGGGTTGGCGCGCTTGACGTCGAAGATCAGCTGCTTGAGGTCCTCGATGGAGTAGATGTCGTGGTGCGGCGGCGGCGAGATGAGGCCGACGCCCGCGGTGGCGTGGCGGGTGCGGGCGACCCACGGGTACACCTTCTGCGGGGGCAGCTGGCCACCCTCGCCGGGCTTCGCGCCCTGTGCCATCTTCAGCTGGATGTCGGTGGCGTGCGTGAGGTACATGCTCGTCACGCCGAACCGCCCGGAGGCGACCTGCTTGATCGCGCTGCGCCGCTCGGGGTCGAGCAGTCGCTCGACGTCCTCGCCGCCCTCGCCGGTGTTCGACCGGGCACCGAGACGGTTCATCGCGATCGCGAGGGTCTCGTGCGCCTCCTGTGAGATGGACCCGTAGGACATCGCACCGGTGTTGAAGCGCTTCACGATCTCGGCGATCGGCTCGACCTCGTCCAGCGGCACCGGAGTGCGGTCGCCCGCGGTGAAGCCGAACAGGCCGCGCAGCGTCATCAGCTGCTCGGACTGGTCGTCGACCGCTTTCGAGTACTCGCGGAACACGTCGTACCGGCGGGCACGGGTGGCGTGCTGCAGGCGGAAGACGGTGTCCGGGTTGAACAGGTGCGGCGGTCCTTCGCGGCGCCACTGGTACTCGCCGCCGGTCTGCAGACGCTCGTGGGAGAGCACCGCGCCGTCCTGCGGGTACGCCTGGGCGTGACGCTCGGCGTTCTCGGCCGCGATCACGTCGACGCCGACCCCGCCGAGGATCGACGACGTGCCGGTGAAGTACCGGTCGACGAACTCCTGGCTGAGCCCGACCGCCTCGAACGCCTGCGCGCCGGCGTAGCTCGACACCGTCGAGATGCCCATCTTCGACATGATCTTCAGGACGCCCTTGCCGAGCGCCTTGATGACGTTCTTGACGGCCTGCTCCGGGGTGAGCCCGGTGATCATGCCGGAGCGCACGAGGTTCTCGCACGTCTCCATCGCCAGGTACGGGTTGATCGCCGAGGCGCCGTACCCGATCAGGGTCGCCACGTGGTGCACCTCGCGCACGTCGCCGGCCTCGACGATCAGGCCGACCTTCATGCGCTGCTCGGTGCGGATCAGGTGGTGGTGCACGGCGGCGAGCAGCAGCAGGCTCGGGATCGGCGCGCTCTCGGCGTTGCCGTCGCGGTCCGACAGGACGATGAACTGCTTGCCCGACTCGATGGCCGCGTCGACCTCGTCACAGACGGCCTGGAGGCGCTGCTCCATCGCCGTCTCGCCGGCGTCGACCCGGTAGAGCCCACGGATCGTCACGCTCAGGTGCCGACCGGAGGCCGTCTCGAAGTGCTGGACCTTCGCCAGCTCGTCGTTGTCGATCACCGGGAAGTCGAGGACGATCTGCTTCGCGTGCTCGGGTCCGGCGCTCAGGAGGTTGCGCTCCGGCCCGAGACCGAGGCCCATCGACGTGATGACCTGCTCGCGGATCGAGTCGAGCGGCGGGTTGGTGACCTGTGCGAACTGCTGCGTGAAGTAGTCGAACAGCAGGCGCGGGCGCTGCGACAGCACCGCGATCGGGGTGTCGGAGCCCATCGCACCGAGCGGCTCGGCCCCGGTCTGCGCCATCGGACGCAGCAGGACACGGACCTCTTCCTCGGTGTACCCGAACGCCCGCTGACGACGGGTGACCGAGGCCGGGGTGTGCACGATGTGCTCGCGCTCCGGCAGGTCGTTGAGGTTGATGCGACCGGACTCGAGCCACTCGGTCCACGGGCCCGAGGTGGCCAGGTCGCGCTTGACCTCGTCGTCCTCGATGATCCGGCCGTTCTCGGTGTCCACCAGGAACATCCGGCCCGGACGGAGACGCCCCTTGCGGACGACCTTCGCGGCGGGCACGTCGATGACACCGGTCTCGCTGCCCATCACGATGAGGCCGTCGTCGGTGACCAGGAAGCGACCGGGACGCAACCCGTTGCGGTCGAGCGTCGCGCCGACGAGCGTGCCGTCGGTGAAGGTGATCGCGGCCGGGCCGTCCCACGGCTCCATGAGCATCGAGTGGTACTCGTAGAACGCTCGGAGCTCGGGGTCCATGTCGGTCTGGTTCTCCCAGGCCTCCGGCACCATCATCGACATCGCGTGCGGCAACGACCGGCCGGTCAGCGTGAGGAGTTCCAGGACCTCGTCGAACGAGGCCGAGTCGCTCGCACCGGGGCTGACGATCGGCAGCAGCGGCGCCATGTCACCGAGCAGTTCGCTCTCGAGCTGCGACTGCCGCGCTCGCATCCAGTTGCGGTTGCCGCGGACGGTGTTGATCTCGCCGTTGTGCGCGAGCGAGCGGAACGGCTGCGCGAGCGGCCACGACGGGAACGTGTTCGTGGAGTACCGCGAGTGCACGATGGCCAGGCGGGACGCGAAGCGCTCGTCGCTGAGGTCCGGGTAGAACGGCTCGAGCTGCAGCGTCGTGACCATGCCCTTGTAGACCATGGTGCGGCTGGACAGCGACATGAAGTAGAGCTCGGTGCCCTGTTCCGCGCGCTTCCGCAGTCGGAAGGCCTGGCGGTCGAGGTCGATGCCCGAGCGGAGCGCGCCGTGCTCGTCGTGGTGGGTCGACGCGACGAAGACCTGCTCGAAGGCGGGCATCGCGGCGCGGGCGAGCGTGCCGAGGACCTCGGGCCGGACCGGCACCTCGCGCCAGCCCAGGACACGGAGTCCCTCGGCGACGGCGAGCTGCTCGACCGCGGCCTTGGCGTCGGCGCGTGCGTCGGCGTCGAGCGGCAGGTAGGCGGTGCCCACGGCGTACTGCCCGGCGTCCGGCAGGGCGAAGTCGACCACGTCGCGGAAGAACGCGTCCGGCACCTGGCAGAGGATGCCGGCGCCGTCACCGGTCCCGGCGTCGGACCCGACCGCACCGCGGTGCTCGAGGTTGCGGAGCGCGCCGAGGGCGGCGTCGACGATGTCGTGCCCGGGCGTCCCGCGGAGCGTCGCCACCATGGCGAGACCGCAGGCGTCCTTCTCGTTCGCCGGGTCGTACATGCCGGCGGCGTCGGGGATCGCGGAGAACCGTCGGTGCGGCGAGCGGAGCCCGGACGGGGCGGACGCGCCGTTCGGGACTGCAGCGGGCTGGGGTGGCAGGAGCGCCATGGGGAACCGTCCTCACGAGGAAGTGGAACAGGGACAGCGATGGCCCGGTGGTGCGTTCCGCCCGAGCGGGCGGGACTGGTGCCCGTGCTCGCCGTCAGGCTGTGCCCTGACGGCGTGCGAGGAGTGGGGTCCGCTTGTGGCGGACCGCAAGCGCGGTGTGGTGCTGCGTTCGGGAGAGGCTGGGGACCTCAGTGTCGGTCGGCGACGGCGGCGACCGGCTCCGGATCGGCGACACCGGTGGTGGTGTCGTGCTCCGAGTAGGTGTCGTCCGAGTCTACATCGGACTTCGAGCGAGGCTCGCGACCCGGCAGGTACGGGCTCGGTTCCTTCCCGACGTGTCGTCGGGTCTGGATGGCGAAGATGATGATGCCGAGCAGGATCGCGGCGAAGGACATCCAGACGTTGGTGCGGATGCCGGCGAACGTCTCGCTCGTGTCGACGCGGATGGACTCGAGCACCGAGCGGCCCAGGCCGTACCAGACCAGGTAGAGCGCCATGACGCGGCCCCACTGCAGGCGGAAGCGGCGGTCGAGCAGCAGGATCAGCACGGCGCCGACGACGTTCCAGATGATCTCGTACAGGAACGTCGGGTGGAACAGCACGCCCTCCGGCAGGCCCTTCGGGTACGCCGGGTTGGTGGCTTCGATCTGCAGACCCCACGGCAGGCTCGTCGGCATGCCGAAGAGCTCGTGGTTGAAGTAGTTGCCGAGACGACCGGCCGCCTGGGCGAGGAGCACACCGGGAGCGGCGGCGTCGATGAAGGCCGAGAAGCGGAGACCCGCCATACGGCAGCCGATCCAGGCGCCGACCGACCCGAGGATCAACGCCCCGAAGATGGCGAGCCCGCCCTCCCAGATGTAGAAGATCGAGAACGGGTCGATGCCCGGGCCGAAGTAGTCGCTGACGTGCGAGAAGACGTGGAACAGGCGACCGCCGATGATGCCCGCCGGCACCGCCCAGATCGCGATGTCGATGATGATCCAGCGCTCGGCGCCGCGGGCGTTCAGCCGGTTGTTCGTGAGCAGCACGCAGATGACGATCCCGATCAGGATGCAGATCGCGTACGCGTGGATCCGGAAGTCGAGCGGGAGCGTCACGTTGAACGTGTCGTGCAGCCACGCGGTCAGGTCGAAGTACTGCCAGGCCGTGCTCGGGCTCGGGATGCTCAGGAGGGGCATGTGCGACTGTCGCCTTTCACGTGTGGAGCTGGTCAGCCGGTGGGGCTGGCGGCCCCGTGCGTTGCGGGCCTCCGGGCCCGGTCGGCCCGGATCACTGTAGCGCGGGTCAGCGCCGTGCTGCGCCGGACGACAGGTCGGCGGCGCGGTCGGCCACCCCGGTCACGCCGAGGTCGGCGAGGGCACGGACGAACGCCGAGCCGATGATCGCCCCGTCGGCGTACTCGAGCACCTCGGCGACCTGGTCGGCGGTCGAGATGCCGAGGCCGACACAGGTGCGCTGGACGCCGGCGTCACGCAGGCGCGAGACCACCGTGCGGGCTGCCGTGTCGACGCCCACCCGGGCACCGGTGACGCCCATGGTCGAGACCGCGTACACGAACCCGCGGCTGCGGTCGACGGCCTGACGCATCCGGGTGTCGGTCGAGGACGGCGCGGCGAGGAACACCCGGTCGAGCCCGGTGCGCTCGGAGGCGTCGATCCACTGCTGGCCCTCGTCGGGGATGAGGTCCGGCGTGATGAGACCGGCGGCACCGGCGGCGACCAGGTCGTCCGCGAACCGTTCGACGCCGTAGCGCAGCACCGGGTTCCAGTAGGTCATCACGAGGACCGGCACGTCGACGCGCTCGGTGATCGCGTTGACGGCGTCGAACACCTGGGCGACCTTGAAGCCGTTGGCCAGGCTCTCCTCCGCCGCACGCTGGATGACGGGGCCGTCCATGACGGGGTCGGAGTACGGCAGGCCGAGCTCGATGACGTCGACGCCGTTCTCGGCGAGGGCGACGGCGGCGTCCACGCTGGTCTGCAGGTCCGGGTAGCCGGCAGGCAGGTAGCCGACGACGGCCCCGGCGCGCTCGGCGTTGGCGTGGTCGATCGTCTCGGCGACGGTCTTGTTCGTGCTCACGACTGGACCGCCGTCTCGTCGAGGATGCCGAAGTACCGGCTGGCCGAGGCCACGTCCTTGTCGCCACGACCGGACAGGTTCACGAGGATGACGCCCTCGGGCCCGAGTTCCTTACCGAGCTTGATCGCGCCGGCGAGGGCGTGCGAGGACTCGATCGCCGGGATGATGCCCTCGGTCCGGCTCATCAGCCGGAAGGCCTCCATCGCCTCGGTGTCCGTGATCGGCTCGTACTTCGCCCGCCCGATCGACGCCAGGTACGCGTGCTCCGGACCGACGCTCGGGTAGTCGAGCCCGGCGGAGATGCTGTGGCTCTCGATGGTCTGGCCGTCCTCGTCCTGCATCAGGTAGGACTTGGCACCCTGCAGCACGCCTTCGCGGCCGAGCGTGATGCTGGCCGCGTGCCGACCGGTCTCGACGCCGTCACCGCCCGCTTCGAAGCCGTGCAGACGGACCGACTCGTCGTCGAGGAACGCCTCGAAGATGCCCATCGCGTTCGACCCGCCACCGACGCACGCGGCGACCGCGTCCGGCAGGCGTCCGACGCGGTCGAGCACCTGCTGCCGGGCTTCTTCGCCGATCACCTTGTGGAACTGGCGGACCATCTCCGGGAAGGGGTGCGGACCGGCGACGGTGCCCAGCAGGTAGTGGGTGGACTCGACGTTCGCCACCCAGTCGCGGAGGGCGTCGTTGATGGCGTCCTTCAGGGTGCGGGAACCGGTCTCGACGGGGATGACCTCGGCGCCGAGCAGACGCATCCGGGCGACGTTGAGTGCCTGGCGCTCGGTGTCGACAGCACCCATGTACACGACGCAGTCCATGCCGAACAGGGCAGCCGCGGTCGCGGTGGCGACACCGTGCTGGCCGGCTCCGGTCTCCGCGATCAACCGGGTCTTGCCGAGGCGGCGGGCGACGAGCGCCTGCCCGAGCACGTTGTTGATCTTGTGCGAACCGGTGTGGTTCAGGTCCTCGCGCTTGAGGATGATCCGGGCACCACCGGCGTGCTTCGCGAACCGCGGCACCTCGGTGATGATCGAGGGGCGGCCGGTGTAGTCGCGGTGGAGGGTGTCCAGTTCCTCGCGGAAGGACGGGTCCGCCCACGCGGTCCGGAACGCGGTCTCGAGCTCGTCGAGCGCCAGGACGAGCGACTCAGGGACGAACCGCCCGCCGAAGTCGCCGAAGTAGGGGCCTTGCAGGTCACGGAGTGAGGTCACGGTGGTGCTCCAAGGAGTCCGGTCTGCACCGGACGGGTTGTCAGCCGTCGATGAACGACGCGAGCGTGGCGGCGGGGTCGGCGCCGGTGACCAGCGCTTCCCCGACGAGGACGACGTCGGCACCGGCGGACCGGTAGTGGGCGACGTCGGCAGGGGTCTTCACGGCGGACTCGGCCACGCGGACGACCCCGTCGGGGATGCGGTCGGCCAGGGACCCGAAGAGGTCACGGTCGAGCGAGAAGTCGGTGAGGTCGCGGGCGTTCACGCCGAGGATGCGCGCACCGGCGTCGAGGCCACGAGAGACCTCGTCGGCGGAGTGCGCCTCGACCAGGACGCGCATGCCGAGCTCCTCGGCCAGGCCGTGGAGCTGCACGAGGGTCGGCTGGTCGAGTGCCGCGACGATCAGCAGCACGATGTCCGCCCCGGCCGCACGCGCTTCGACGACCTGGTACGGGTCGGCGATGAAGTCCTTGCGGAGCACCGGCACCCCGACGCGCGCCTTGACGGCTTCGAGGTCGGCCAGGCTGCCGAGGAACTTGCGGCCCTCGGTCAGGACGCTGATCGCCGAGGCGCCGCCGCGCTCGTAGTCCGCGGCGAGGGCTGCCGGGTCGGCGATGGTGGCCATCGCGCCACGGGACGGGCTCGCCCGCTTGACCTCTGCGAGGATCTTCACCCGGTCGCCGGGTGCCAGGAACTCGAGCGCGTCGAGCGGCGAGGCCACCCGGTCGAGGTCGCGTTCGACGTCCGCGTACGGACGGTCGAGCCGACGAGCGGCCGCGTCTTCGAGCGCCCCGGCGACCAGGCTCTGCAGCAGGTTCGTACCGGGGACGGACGGGGTCGGCGCGGACGGAGTCGGCGCGGGCGTTCCGTTCGGGGTTGCAGCCGACATGCGCTCAGCCGCCGTGGTGCTTGGTGACGTACTTCGGTCCGTTGACGCCGTAGCCGGCCTTGCCCATCGCGAAGCCCACGATCAGGCCGATCACGACGACGGCGGCAGACGCCCACACACCCCAGGCGAGGTCGAACCAGAAGCACAGCGTTCCGGCGGCGAAGCCGATCAGCATGATGACGACGGCCGTCCAGGCCGCCGGCGAGTGGCCTTCGCCGAGTTCTGCGGGCTCAGTGTTGCTCACGGTGCTCCTCGTTGTCGCTGGCGCCACCGGTCGGGCGGCGCTCCGTCGATCCTACCGTGTCCAGGGTGTCGGGCTGCCCGGCGGCGGCGTCCCCCGCGGTCGGGTCGACACCGGCGCTGAGGTCGTCCCAGTCGACCACCGCGTCGCGGACGACGGGTCGTCGGACGGCGTCCGCGCCGGACGCCGGACCCCCGGCGACACCGGCGGCGGTGGCGGACCCGGGCGTGGCGGCGTCGCCGTACTTCCGGCTCGGACCGGGCCAGGACCGCTGCAGGAACAGCACCGCGACACCGAGGAGCGCGGCGAGGACCCCGCCGATGATCCCGACGACCGGCCAGAGGCTGACGTCGACGCCGGTGACGACCCGTCGGACCGCGCCGACGTCACTGACTCCGGCCACCGAGCCGATGGCGCTCTGTGCGGCGGCGACCGGGTCGGACAGGGCGGTCACACCCGAGACGACGACGGCCACCCCGAGCAGCACCTGCACGACCGCGAGCACGACCCGGACCACGCGCCCGGCGATGGTCATGGCGAGGAACAGCGCGAGGCTGGCGATCGCGACGGCCGTGTACTGCGGCACGACGGTGGCGCCGTCGGCGTCGACGGTCTTGACGACGGCCGCGGTGTGGTCGAGGTGCACGGTGAACCAGGTCTGTGTCCACGAGAGCATCACGAGTCCGGCGACCAGCAGCCCGATGACGACGACGAGTGGGCGGGAACGCTTCACGGGGTGACCACGGTCATCCGGTTGGCGGTCGCCACGGCACGCAACGGAGCGGCGGCCTTGTTGACGGACTCGAGGTGTTCGCTCGTCGGGTCCGAGTCCGCGACCAGTCCGGCGCCGGCCTGCACGCGGGCGACCCCGTCCTGGATGAGGGCGGTGCGGATCGCGATCGCGACGTCGGCGTCCCCGGCGAAGTCGAAGTAGCCGACCACGCCCGCGTACGCCCCGCGCTTGGCGGGCTCGAGTTCGTCGATGATCTGCAGCGCACGCGGCTTCGGCGCTCCGGAGAGCGTGCCGGCCGGGAAGGTCGCGCGGAACACGTCGATGGCCGACATCCCCGGGCGGATCGCTCCCTCGACGCTGGACACCAGGTGCATGATGTGGCTGAACCGCTCGACCGTCATGAACTCGGTCACGGCGACGGTGCCCGGCTCGCAGACCTTCTGCAGGTCGTTGCGGGCGAGGTCGACGAGCATCAGGTGCTCGGCGCGTTCCTTCGGGTC
This sequence comes from Curtobacterium sp. CFBP9011, assembly GCF_034045095.1. Lineage (NCBI taxonomy): Bacteria > Bacillati > Actinomycetota > Actinomycetes > Micrococcales > Microbacteriaceae > Curtobacterium > Curtobacterium sp. CFBP9011. Next base: position 261,438 of record NZ_JAXCWN010000002.1, on the reverse strand, counting down.
CGCCAGCAGCTCGTCACCGAGGCGGACGTCCTCTTCGGTGGTGGCGCCGCGCGGCCGGGAGCCGGCGATCGGGTGCGTCATCGCCCGGCCGTCCTGCACCTTCACCAGGGCCTCCGGCGAGGCGCCGACGATCCAGAACGGCTGGCCGTCGCGTCCCTCGAGCGACAGGAAGTACATGTAGGGGCTCGGGTTCAGCGTGCGGAGGACCCGGTAGACGTCCAGCGGGTCGGCCGTCACGTCGTGGTCGAACCGCTGCGAGATGACGACCTGGAACACGTCGCCGTCGCGGATGAACTGCTTCGACCGCTCGATCGACGCCGCGTACTCCTCCGGGGTGGACCGGGAGCGGGCGGTCGGCTCGGCGATGTCGAACGCCTCGGCGACGGTCGCGATGCTCGGCTGCACCAGGTCGGCCTGCATCCGGTCGAGTCGGGCCTGCGCGTCCGACCACAGCGTGTCGGCGTCGTCGGTGCCGTCGTTCAGGGCGGTCGCGACCAGGAGCACGAGGCCGGTGCGGTGGTCGAGGGCGGCGAGCTCGGACACGAAGGAGAGCGCCTGCCCCGGCACGTCGAAGTCGGCCGGCGGTGCGTCCGGCAGGTGTTCGAGCTGCCGCACGGCCTCCCACCCGATGAAGCCGACGGTGCCGCCGACGAGTGGCGGCAGACCGGGCACGCGGGGCGTCGCCCAGCGCTCGTGGAGTCGTGCCAGGACCTCGAGCGGTTGCCCGTCGAGGGAGCCGACGGCGCGCTCCGCCGACATCCCGGTGTCGATCCAGGCGGCACGGTCGCCGTCCTGGGTGAGGACACCGAAGCTGCGGACGCCGACGAAGGACCAGCGCGACCAGAGGCCGCCCTGCCCGGCGGACTCGAGCAGGAACGAACCGGCGCGACCGTCGGCGAGCTTCCGGTAGACGCCGACCGGGGTCTCGCTGTCGGCGAAGAGCGCGCGGACGACGGGGACCACGCGGTGGCCCTCGCGGACGAGCCCGTCGAAGTCGTCGCGGAGTGTGGTGCGGGGCGAGTCGCTCATCGTGCGACACCGCCCGTCGCCGTGCCGGGAGCGGAGGCCTCCACCGTGTCGGGCGCCGACGCCGTCACCGGGTCGAGCGGATCGACGTCGAAGCACCGGTGGGCCCCGGTGTGACACGCGGCACCGACCTGGTGCACCGTGACGAGGAGCGTGTCGTCGTCGCAGTCCAGGGCGGCGGCGCGGACGTACTGGGCATGGCCGGACGTGTCGCCCTTGCGCCAGTACTCGCTCCGGGACCGCGACCAGAAGGTCACCCGGCCCTCGGTCAGGGTGCGGCGGAGGGCTTCCCGGTCCATGTACCCGAGCATGAGGACGTCCTTCGACGATTCCTCCTGCACGATGGCGGGGAGCAGTCCGTCCGCACCGAAGCGCGCGCGGTCGAGGACCGCTTCGGTGCTGGTGCTGGTGCTGTCGGTCATGAGGGCACCAGCCTACGGCCCCGCCCGGCGCGCTGGCTGCGGACGGGCACGCCGGACGGGAGGCCCGACCCGGCTGGTCGGGACGGCGTCAGCGGACGACGTGGCCGGTGGCGCGCAGCGCGTCCTTGACGTCGCCCACGGTCATCTCGCCGCGGTGGAAGACGCTCGCGGCGAGGACCGCGTCCGCACCGGCGTCGATGGCGGGGGCGAAGTGGTCGACGTGCCCCGCGCCCCCCGAGGCGATGACCGGTACCGAGGACACCGCACGGACCGCGGCGACGAGCTCGAGGTCGAAGCCGTTCTTCGTGCCGTCGGCGTCGATCGAGTTGACGAGGAGCTCCCCCGCGCCGCGCTCGACGGCGTCGTGCGCCCAGGCGACGGCGTCGATGTCGGTCTCGGTGCGGCCGCCGTGCGTCGTGACGACGAAGCCGGACGGCATCCGGTCGGAGCGCTTCACGTCGAGCGACAGGACGACGGCCTGTGCGCCGAACCGGTCGGCGATCTCGGAGACCAGCTCGGGGCGGGCGATCGCGGCGCTGTTGACGCCGATCTTGTCCGCGCCGCACTGCTGCAGCCGGGCGACGTCGTCGACGCTGCGGACCCCGCCGCCGACCGTGAGCGGGATGAAGACCTGCTCGGCGGTGCGGGTGACGGTGTCCCACATCGTGGCGCGGTTCTCGACGGTTGCCCCGACGTCGAGGAACGTCAGCTCGTCGGCGCCCTGCTCGTAGTAGCGCGCGGCCAGCTCGACCGGGTCGCCGGCGTCCTGCAGGTCGAGGAAGTTGACGCCCTTGACGACACGGCCGCCGGAGACGTCGAGGCACGGGATGACGCGGACCGAGACGCCGCCCAGGGCGGTGGCGCCCGCGGGTGCGGCGGTCACAGGCGTGCGGCGTGGATCGGGCTGACCAGGATCGCCCGGGCGCCGAGGTCGTAGAGCGCGTCCATGATGAGGTTGGCGTCGTCGCGCGGGATCATCACGCGGACGGCCGACCAGTCGCGGTCGTGCAACGGCGAGACCGTCGGGGACTCGATGCCCGACGCGATCCCGGTCGCCTGCTCGAGCAGGGCGGACGGGATGTCGTAGTCGAGCATGACGTAGCCGCGGGCGACCAGGACGCCCTGCAGCCTTCGGCGGAGCACGTCGATGCCGGCGATCGTCTCGTCGGTGGTGATGAGGACCGCGGTGGACTCGAGGATGACCGGGCCGAAGATCTCCAGCCCGGCGGCGCGGAGCGTGCTGCCGGTGGAGACGACGTCGGCGACGGCGTCGGCGACCCCGAGCCGGACGGCGCTCTCGACCGCGCCGTCGAGCTTGACCAGGGTGGCCGTGACGCCGTGCTGCGCGAGGAACTCCCCGACCAGGCCGGGGTAGCTCGTGGCGACGCGCACGCCCTCGAGGTCCTGCAGCGTGCTGTACCGACCGGGGGCGCCGGCGAAGCGGAAGGTGGAGTCCGCGAAGCCGAGCGCGTCGACCTCGTGCGCGGTGGAGCCGGAGTCGAGCAGCAGGTCGCGGCCGGTGATCCCGACGTCGAGTGCGCCGGAGCCGACGTAGGTGGCGATGTCACGCGGGCGGAGGAAGAAGAACTCCACCCCGTTGCGCTCGTCGATGAGGTGCAGCGCCTTCGGGTCACGGCGACCGGCGTACCCGGCCTCCCGCAGCATCTCGGAGGCGGTCTCGGACAGTGAGCCCTTGTTGGGCACGGCGATGCGGAGCATCAGGTCTGCTTCCTGGAGGTGGGGTCGGTGACGGGTCTGCGGTGCGCGGGGTGACGCGCTCCCTACAGATGTCGCCAGACGTCCGCCGGGGTCAGGCCCTTCGCGATCATGAGGACCTGCAGGTGGTACACGAGCTGCGAGATCTCCTCCGAGGTGCGCTCGTCGCCCTCGTACTCGGCCGCCATCCAGACCTCGGCGGCTTCCTCCACGATCTTCTTGCCGATCTGGTGCACGCCGGCATCCAGTTCGGCGACGGTGCCGGAGCCGTCCGGGCGCGTGCGCGCCTTCTCGGTCAGCTCCGCGAACAGGTCGTCGAACGTCTTCACTTCTTCAGGCTACCGGTCCGCGAGGGCGCGCTGCGCCGCCGCTCGGAGATCGGTGATGCGCGCAGCCGGCTCGCCGCCGTAGACCGCGGAGCCGGCGACCAGGGTGTCGGCACCGCTCAGGACCGCCTCGGGCACGGTGTCGACCGCGATGCCGCCGTCGACCTCGAGCCAGACGTCGAGTCCCGACGCGTCGACCGCGGCCCGGGCGTCGGCGAGCTTCGGCATCACCGAGGTCATGAACGCCTGCCCGCCGAACCCGGGTTCGACGGTCATGAGCAGGATCATGTCGTAGGCGTCGAGGTGGTGCAGCACCTGCGTGACCGGGGTGCCGGGCTTCACGGCGACGGCGGCGCGGGCCCCGTTCGACCGGATCGCCGCAGCGGTCGCCACCGGGTCGGTCGCCGCCTCGAAGTGGAAGGTGACGCTCGATGCCCCGGTCTCGGCGTACTTCGGTGCCTCGGTGTCCGCGTCGGTGATCATGAGGTGCACGTCGAGCGGCACCGGCGACACCTGCTGCAGGCGCTGGACGATCGGCAGGCCGAGCGTCAGGTTCGGCACGAAGTGGTTGTCCATCACGTCGACGTGCACCATGTCGGCGGTCTCGATGCGGTGCAGTTCGCGCTCGAGGTTCGCGAAGTCGGCGGACAGGATGCTCGGCGAGATGCGGATCGTCACCCGTCGAGCCTACCGGCCGGTGCCGGACCGGCCGTCGGACCGTCGGTGGTCGGACGACCCGACGGTCAGGCCGTCCGACGGAACAACGCGATGAACATCGCGTCGGTGCCGATCCGGTGCGGCCAGAGCTGCACGGTCCGGCCGTCCGCCACCTGCGGGTCACGGGCCGCGACCGAGCGGACCACCGAGGCGGTGTCGAGCTGCTCGAGCAGGTCGCCGTGGCGGCGCATCAGGGCGTCGACCTGACCCCGCGTCTCGGCCAGGTGCGGCGAGCACGTCACGTACGCCAGGGTGCCGCCCGGGGCGAGCACGCGGACCGCCGCCTCGAGCAGTTCCTCCTGCAGGAGCGCGAGTTCGGCGACGTCCTCCGGTTGCTTGCGCCAGCGGGCCTCCGGACGCCGACGCAGCGCGCCGAGCCCGGTGCAGGGCGCGTCGAGCAGGATGCGGTCGTAGGTGACACCCGCACCGTCGTGGCCGTAGCGGCGGCCGTCGCCTTCGACCACGGTGACGGTGTCGCGGAAGTCGCGGAGGGCCTCCCGGACCAGGCCCACGCGGGCCGGGACGAGTTCGTTGGCGGTGAGGGTGGCGCCGCCCTGGGCGGCCTCGGCGGCGAGGAGCGCGGCCTTGCCGCCGGGGCCGGCGCACAGGTCCAGCCAGCGTTCGCCGGCGCGGACCTCGGAGGAGCGGGACAGCGCGAGGGCGGCGAGCTGGGAGCCCTCGTCCTGCACGCGCAGTCGGCCGGCGGCGACACCGGGGACGCGCGCCGGGTCGCCGGTGACGCCGCGGATGCCGACGGGCGAGACCGGCAGGTCGGGCGCGGGTGAAGCGGGCTCCGCAGCGCTGTCGCCGTCGCGGTCGGGCTGGTCGTGGTCGGGCTGGTCGGCCGCGTCGGCGTCGTCGCTGGCCGGACCGACGGGAGGCTCGTCCCCCGCCACGTCGTCGTCCACCGTCGTGCGCGTGGTCGCCTGCTCGACGTCCTCCGCCGTGGCGACACCGGGCAGCGCGGCGAGCTGGACGCGCGGTGCCTCGTTGTCGGCGGCGAGGAGCGCGACGAGTTCGTCACGGGACCGTTCCGCGGCCAGGGCGTCCCGGAGCGCGGAGACGACCCAGACCGGGTGCGACCAGCGCGTCGCGAGGAGGGCCTCCCCGCCGAGGCCGGCCGTCACGAGGGCGTCCCACTCCTCCGGGGTCTTGCCGGCGACCTTCCGCATCACGGCGTTCACGAAACCGGTGGCGCGGACGACGCCGACCTCGCGGGCGAGCTCGACCGTGGCGGAGACCGCGGCGTGCGTCGGCGTCCGCATGCCGAGGAGCTGGTGCACGCCGAGGCGCATCACGTCGAGCACGTCGGCCTCGATGAGGTCCGCCCGGCGCCCGGACGCGACGGCGACGACCACGTCGTAGCGGCCGATCATCCGGATCGTGCCGTAGGTCAGCTCGGTGGCGAAGCCGGCGTCGCGGGCGCTGAGCCCGGCACGCCGGACGCGCGTCGGCAGGAGCAGGTTCGCGTAGGCGTCGTCGACCTGGACGGCGCGCAGGACGTCGAACGCCACGCGCCGGGCGCTGACCTGCCGGGGCTCCCGCGGCCGACCACCGGGTCGTCCGCCGGTCCGCCCGACGCCGGCGCCGCGCTGGACAGCGCCGCGCTGGCCGGTACCGCCACCGCGCTGGCCGCCGCCGTTCCCGCCGCGCTGGGCGCGATCGTGTTCCGCGCTCATGCGAGCACCTTCCCGTCGAGCGGTCCGAGCCCTCGGGCCCAGGCCGCGGCGTCCATCGCCTTCTTGCCGGCCGGCTGCACCTCGGTCAGCACGAGCGGTTCGTCCGCCGTCCCGACCAGCAGGGCACCGTCCACGAGCCGGAGCGCACCGGGGGTGAGGTGCGGGGCGGTGTCCCCCGAGCCTCCCGGGCGGCCGTCGTGCGTCGCGAGCCGGTGCGCCCGCAGCAGCTTCACCCGGGTCTCGCCGACGTGCGCGAACGCGCCCGGTTCCGGGGTGACGCCGCGGAGCCGGGCGTGCACCACGGATGCCGGGGCGGCGAAGTCGGTGCGGCCGTCCTCGAGCGTCAGTTTCGGGGCCGTCGTCGGCGATCCGACCTGCTCGGTCGCCGTCGCCGTGCCCGCGGCGAGGGCGTCGACGACCCGGACCACCACGTCGGCGCCGGTCTCCGCCATCGCGGCGAGGACCTCGCCGGAGGTGGCCTCCGGGTCGATGGTGAACGGCTCGGACGCGTAGACCGGACCGGCGTCCAGGGCCTCGACCAGCTGGAAGACCGTGGCCGCGGTGGTGGTGTCGCCGGCCATCACCGCGCGCTGCACGGGGGCGGCCCCGCGGTAGGCCGGGAGGTCGGAGAAGTGCAGGTTGACCCAGCCCAGGCGCGGGGCGCCCAGGGCCGGGCGGCGCAGCAGCGCGCCGTACGCGACGATCACGCCGAGGTCGACGTCGAGCGCAGCGATCCGTGCCGTGACCTCGTCGTCCACCCACGAGGCCTCGATCACCGGCAGCCCGAGTTCCGCCGCGACCTGCGCGACCGGCGTCGGCGTGAGCACACGCTTCCGGCCCTGCGGTGTCGGCGGGCGGGTGAGCACCGCCACGATCTCGTGGTCGGACGCCGCCAGAGCACGGAGGGTGGGGACCGCGGCAGCGGGGCTGCCGGCGACGACGAGACGCATCCGACCAGTCTCCCATGCGGCGCACCGCCGCAGAGGCGGCGTGCCCGGCACGGAACTGTCCTCGGTGCGAGGATCCCGCCGCACCGTCGAACGTCACCGTCGACGCACGGGTACGTTCACAGGCGATTCCCGGAAAGGAACGAACATGACAGACCGACTCTCCACCCCAGCACCCACCAGCTTCGCCGAGACGCCCGTGCAGAAGGGCGCACTCGTCGTCGGCATCGTCTTCCTGCTCGTCGGCATCGCCGGCTTCATCCCGGGCCTCACCTCCGGTGACCTCGGCGGTGCCGGCAACGGTTCGATGGGCATGCTGCTCGGCATCTTCCAGGTGTCCGTCCTGCACAACATCGTCCACCTGCTCTTCGGCATCGTCGGCGTCCTGGCCGCTCGTCGTGCCAGTGGTGCGCGGCTCTACCTGGTCATCGGTGGCGTCGTCTACTTCGTGCTCTGGATCTACGGCCTGTTCACCGCGAACAGCGACAGCGCCGCGAACTTCGTGCCGCTGAACTCGGCCGACAACTGGCTGCACCTCGTCCTCGCGATCGGCATGGTCGCCCTCGGCGTCGTGCTCTCGCGTGGGCGTCGGGCACCGGTCGGCGCGGAGCGCACCTCCCGCTGACGCGACGCGGCACATGACGGGAGGCCCGTGGCGGGATCGCCACGGGCCTCCCGTCATGTCCGGGGCCGCGGTGGGCTCAGACCTCCGAGAACGGTTCGGCGTCGTCCATCCGGACCCGGAGCGCCGGGGCCGCTCGTCGCTTCGTCCCGCCCTTGACGACCCGCCGGGTGGACGACCGGCGGATCACCTCGGCTTTGAGGGTCGCCGCCACCTCGGTGCCGTGCCCGTAAGGGAACCGCACGATCGCCCGCACCGTTCCCGGCGTCGGGTCGTCGACGGGCACCGGGCCGAGCACCGGACCGACCGGCGCGTCACCGAGGGCCTCGATGGCGCCGGTCACCGCCTCGTCCGTACCGGTCAGGGTCGCGACCCGCACCGCCGGGGGGAAGAACAGCTCTCGGCGGTCGGTGAGTTCGTCGTGCGCGGGGACGTCGAGCCGCCAGAGGGCCATCGCGTTCGCGAGCTTCCCACCGATGCCGACGAGGTACACCGGCGCTCCCGGAGCGCCCTTCGCCGCGGCGTTCGCCCAGATCCGGAGGACGTCCTCCTGCACACGGAGCCCCTCACGCGCCAGCATCCGCTCGCCGTCCAGGAGCAGCACGCAGGCGTACCCGCCGGCGACGTCGGGTTCGGCGCCGCGCGTGGCGACGACGACCGCGGGGCGAGCGGGGACCGCGTCGATCGGACGTGACCCGTCTGCCACCACGATGCGGGTGTTCGGGAACGCCCGGCCGAGTTCGTCGGCGGTGCGCTGGGCACCCTGGCCGACGGGCTTGAGCTTGCCGTTGCCGCACGTCGGGCAGCGGTACCCGGCCGCCAGCGCCCCGCAGAACCGGCACTGCGGGGTCGACCCGGCGTGCGGGCTGCCGAGCGGACCACCGCACACCCGGCAGTGCGCTCGTTCGCCGCACTGGGTGCAGACCAGGCCCGTGCCGAAGCCCGGGTTGGACACCTGCACGAGCACGGGGCCGTCGTGGCTGGCCTCGCGCGCCGCGCGCCAGGCACTGCTCGGGATCCGGGCCTGCGCGGCGTAGCCGTCGGCGTTCGTCTGGTGGGCGGTCGGGACCACCTTCGGCGCCCGGGCGCGGTGCGGACCGATCTCCTGCAACCACCCGAGCTCGACGAGCCGCTGGACGTCGGTGCTGCGGGCGTGCGACACCATCAGCAGCGCAGCCCCGGACTGGGACGTCCGCACCAGGGCGACGTCGCGGGTGTGCACGTACGGTGCGCGCTGCTCAGCGAACGACGGGTCGCCGTCGTCCCAGAGCGCGATGAGCCCGAGGTCCGACGCCGGCGCGTACACGGCGGCACGGCTGCCGATCGCGACGACCGGGTGCGTGCGTGCCGTGAGGAGTGCCCGGGCCCGCTGCCCGTTCGTCTGCTTGGCGTCGAACCGGACCACGCGCTCGGCGGGCACCAGGACGAGCAGGGCGCGCTCGAGGTCGGCGACGTCGCGGAAGTCGGGGACGGCGATGACGGCGGAGCGCTCCCCCGCCAGCGTGTGCGCGGCGGCCTGTGCCAGGGTCGCTGCCCAGCCCGGGACCCAGGTGGGGTCCGGCGTGGCGGTGGCCTCGGCAGCTTCGGAGCCCTCGGCGGCCGGCGTCGGGGCACTGAGCAGGACCGGGTGCGGGATGGCGCTGACGGCGGCACGGCCTCCGGCGTCGATCACGGACTCGATGACCGCGTCGCCGTACCCCTCGACCGCCCCGGCCGTCACGCTGGGCGGCACGTATGCGGTGTCGCGCGCGAGCCAGGCCTTCTCCGGCCGCACCTGGCGAGTCGGTACGGCGAGCCGCAGCACGTCACTGGCGACGCCCGCGGCGCGGTCCGCCACGGCTCGGGCGAGCTGCCAGACCTCCGGCGCGAGCACCGGCACCGGGCTGACGAGCTCCTCGATCGCGCTGAGCTCCCCCGGGAAGTCGTGCTCCGGGGAGAGTGCGTCGTCGGACACGACCTCGACCACGTAGGCATCGGTCATCCGAGCGCCGGAGCGCAGCGGTACCCGGACCCGGACCCCCGGCACGCAGTCGTCCTCGATCTCGGCCGGCACCCGGTAGTCGAACAGACGGTCGAGCTGCGGGAGCGGCGAGTCGAGGACGACACGCGCGACGGTGGCCACGAGGGCCTCAGACGGTGGCGGAGACGAGTCCTGCCGCGGTGCGGAGCTCCTCGACGCGGTCGAGCTGCTCCCACGTGAAGCCCGGCAGTTCCCGACCGAAGTGCCCGTAGGTCGCGGTCTGCGCGTACTTCGGGGTCAGCAGGTCGAGGTCACGGATGATCGCGGCCGGACGCAGGTCGAACACCTGCGTGATCGCGGCCTCGATCGTCGCGTCGTCCACGTGACCGGTACCGAAGGACTCGACGTACAGACCGACCGGCTTGGCGCGGCCGATGGCGTAGGCGACCTGGACCTCGAGGCGGTCGGCGAGACCGGCCGCGACGGCGTTCTTCGCGACCCAGCGGAGCGCGTACGCCGCCGAACGGTCGACCTTCGACGGGTCCTTGCCGCTGAACGCGCCGCCACCGTGACGGGAGGCCCCGCCGTAGGTGTCGACGATGACCTTGCGGCCGGTGAGCCCGGCGTCGCCCTGGGGCCCGCCGATCTCGAAGCGGCCGGTCGGGTTCACGATCACGTCGACGTGTGCGGAGTCGAGGTCCACCAGGTCGAGGACCGGACGGATGACGTGCTCGGTGATGTCGGCGGTCAGCTGCTCGAGCGAGACGCTCGGCGCGTGCTGGGTCGACAGGACCACGGTCTCGACGGTCTTCGGCATGACGCCGTCGTACCCGACCGTGACCTGGGTCTTGCCGTCCGGACGCAGGTACGTCAGTTCGCCGGACTTGCGCACCGCGGCGAGCTTCTCGGCCAGACGGTGTGCGAGCCAGATGGCGACCGGCATGTACTCCGGCGTCTCGTTCGTCGCGAAGCCGAACATGATGCCCTGGTCGCCGGCACCCTGGCGGTCGAGCGGGTCCACGCCGGCACCCGAGCGGGTGTCGAGGGACTCGTCGACACCCTGGGCTATGTCCGGGGACTGCGCGCCGATCGAGATCTCGACGCCGCAGGTACGGCCGTCGAAGCTCACGTCGGAGGAGTTGTACCCGATGCCGGTGATGACGTCGCGGACCAGCTGCGGGATCTCGACGTACCCGGAGGTCGTGACCTCTCCCGCGACGTGCACGAGCCCGGTCGTCACCATCGTCTCGACGGCGACCCGCGCGTGCGGGTCGACCGTGAGCAGGGCGTCCAGGATCGCGTCCGAGATCTGGTCGCAGATCTTGTCGGGGTGGCCTTCGGTGACCGATTCCGACGTGAACAGACGGAGCGCACTCACCGGGATCAGGCGGAGGGCTGCTGCTGCTTGGTGACGGTCAGCTTGTCCTCGTTGATCTCGTGGAGCGCGACCGAGAGCGGCTTGTCGTCGATCGTCGAGTCGACGAGCGGACCGACGTTGTCGAAGAGCGAGCCTTCGTGCAGGTCGGCGTAGTAGTCGTTGATCTGGCGAGCACGCTTCGAGGCGAAGATCACGAGCGCGTACTTCGACTCGACCTTGCTGAGCAGGTCGTCGATGGGCGGGTCGATGATGCCCTGGGGGTTGGCCATGGGATTGCTCCTCGTCGTCGGTGCACCCGTCAGGGCGCAGAGAACAAGTCTACGACCTCGCGTGCCGCCGTGCTGACATCGGAGTTCACGATCCGCACGTCGAACTCGTCCTGGGCCGCGAGCTCCACCTTGGCGGTCTCGAGCCGGCGCGCCTGTTCCTCCGGCGATTCGGTCCCGCGGCCGATGAGCCGACGGACCAGTTCGTCCCAGGTCGGGGGCAGCAGGAACACCAGGACCGCCTCGGGCATGGCGTCCCGCACCTGGCGGGCACCCTGCAGGTCGATCTCGAGCATGACCTTCTCACCGGCGTCGAGCGCGCGGTCGATCGGCGGGCGCGGGGTGCCGTACCGGTACGAGTTGTGCACGGTCGCGTACTCGAGCAGTTCGCGGTCGCGGACCATCCGGTCGAACTCGGCGTCGTCGACGAAGTAGTAGTGCACGCCGTCGACCTCGCCCGGACGGGGCGCCCGGGTCGTCGCGGACACGCTGAGGTTCACCTCGGGGTACTGCTCGCGGATGTACGCGCTGACCGTCCCCTTGCCGACCGCGGTGGGTCCGGCGAGGACGACCAGCTTCGACGCGGCACGCTTCCGGCCGCGCTGGGCGAGCCAGTCAGCGAGCTCGGTCCGCTGGCGGCTGCCGAGTCCCCCGAGGCGCTTCGACGGCGCGATCCGGAGCGCGCCCATGACGGCTTCGGCCCGGGCGGGTCCGACACCGGGCAGGCTCGTCAGCAGGTCGCGGACCCGTAGCGAGCGTTCCGCCGAGGTGGTCGCGACGACGGACTCGTCCTCGGACCACGCGGAGCGGGCCACCTCGAGCGGCGACCGGTCCCCGGCGGCGACCGCGGACTTCACCGCGGCGCGGGCACGCCGTGCGGCGACGGCGGCCTTCGCGGCGGCGACGCGGTCGACCTCCGGCGGGTTGCGGTGTGCCGGCAACGCCGACCGGTCGGCGGCGGGAGCGCTGCCCTGCTGCTCGTCGCTCACGCTGCCGGCTCCAGGGCCGCACGGATGCGGTCGGCACGGTCGGCCACGAGGGCGGCGACACCGTCCGGGCCGTCACCGAGCAGACCGCGGGACTCGTTCACGAGCACCTGCTCGGCCCGGCTGCCGTACAGCGCACGGAGGTCCTCGATCCGGGCACCCTGGGCACCGAAGCCCGGCGCGAGCACCGGGGCGGTACCGATCTCGTCGGCCGTGATGCCGAAGTCGTCGAGGTCGAGGGTCGCGCCGAGCACGAGCCCGACGTCCCCCAGGGCCTGGTCGGCCGTCGTCCGGTTGTCGTCTGCCACGTCGACGACGATACCGGCAGCCACGGTCCGCCCGGCACGCGGGCCCTCCGCCAGCACCGCGGTCTGCAGGACCCGGGCCTCCGGGTTGCTCGTCGCGGCGAGCACGAACACACCGGCGCCGTTCTCTCGGGCGACGGCGATCGTCCCGGACAACGAGCCGTAGCCCAGGTAGGGCGACACGGTCATCGCGTCCGCCGCGAACGGTCCGTCGCGGTCGAGCCACGCCAGCGCGTAGTCGTCACCGGTGGACCCGATGTCGCCGCGCTTGACGTCCGCCACGACCAGGAGGCCCGCATCACGTGCACGACGGATCGTCGCGTCGAGTGCGCGGTAGCCGGGCACCCCGGCCGCCTCGAAGAACGCGATCTGCGGCTTCACCACGGCCGCGCGACCGGCGGCCGCGTCGACGAGGGTCGCGCCGAAGGCGGTCAGTCCGGCCTCGTCGCGGCCGAGCCCCCACGCCGCCAGGGTGGCGGCGTGGGGGTCGATGCCGACGCACAGTGCGGACCGCGACCCGATGGCGGCGGCGAGCCGGACGCCGAACGGGGTCGGGCCTCCAGGCCGGGCTGGGGTCACCAGCCGGCTCGTTCGAGCGCGTAGTCCTGCAGGCTCCGGACGCTGTGCGGCGTGCCGATCGTCTCGATCGCCGCGACCGCCGCGCCGAGCTGCGAGATCGTCGTGAACAGCGGCTTGTCCGCCGCCACCGTCGCCGCGCGGATCTCGTACCCGTCCGCGCGACCGGCGGCACCGCTCGGCGTGTTGATGACGATGTCGACCTCGTTGCGGGCGAGCAGGTCGACGACGCTCTCCTGCCCCTGGCTGAACTTGCCGACGACGCCCACCAGGATCCCGTTGCGGCGGAGCACCTCGGCGGTGCCCTCGGTCGCGATGATCGTGAAGCCGAGCTGCTGCAGACGGTGCACCGGCAGGACGATGGCGCGCTTGTCGGTGTCGGCGACGCTCACGAACACGGTGCCGCTGGTCGGCAGTCCGCCGTACGCGGCCTCCTGGCTCTTGAGGAACGCCCGCGGGAAGTCGCGGTCGATGCCCATGACCTCACCGGTGGAGCGCATCTCGGGGCTGAGCACCGAGTCGACGACCTGACCCTCGCGGGTGCGGAAGCGTCGGAAGGGCAGCACGGCCTCCTTGACGGCGATCGGGGACTCCATCGGGACGAAGGCACCGTCGCGGCTCGGCAGCAGCCCCTCGGCGACCAGGTCGTCGATGCTCGTGCCGGTCATGACGCGGGCAGCGGCCTTGGCCAGGGCGATGCCGAGCGCCTTCGAGACGAACGGCACCGTGCGGCTGGCGCGGGGGTTCGCCTCGAGCACGTAGAGCACACCGGCCGCGATGGCGAACTGCACGTTGAGGAGGCCGCGGACGCCGACCCCGCGGGCGATCTTCTCGGTCGCGTCGACGACGGCCTGGATCTCCGCGCGACCGAGGCCGACCGGGGGCAGGGTGCAGGAGGAGTCGCCGGAGTGGATGCCCGCCTCTTCGATGTGCTCCATGACGCCGCCGACGTAGAGCCGGTCGCCGTCGTAGAGCGCGTCGATGTCGATCTCGACCGCGTCGTCCAGGAAGCGGTCCACGAGCAGCGGCAGCTCCGGGCCGATGATCGCCTGGTCGGCCATCCGGTCGAAGTAGTCGGCGAGGGTGTCGGAGTCGTAGACGATCTCCATGCCGCGCCCGCCGAGCACGAAGGACGGACGGACGAGCACCGGGTAGCCGATGCCCTCGGCGACCGCGGTGGCGCTCGCCAGGTCGTGTGCGGTGCCGTTCTTCGGCGCGAGCAGGCCGGCGTCGTCGAGGATGCGCGAGAACGCACCGCGCTCCTCGGCCAGGTCGATCGCGTCCGGGCTGGTGCCGAGGATCGGGATGCCGGCGGCCTCGAGCGGCTTCGCCAGGCCCAGGGCGGTCTGGCCACCGAGCTGCACGACGACGCCGACGACCTCGCCGGAGGCCTGCTCCGCCGCGATCACCTCGAGGACGTCCTCCACCGTGAGCGGCTCGAAGTAGAGCCGGTCCGAGGTGTCGTAGTCGGTCGAGACCGTCTCCGGGTTGCAGTTGACCATGATCGTCTCGAACCCGGCGTCGCTCAGCGCGAAGGACGCGTGCACGCACGAGTAGTCGAACTCGACACCCTGGCCGATGCGGTTCGGGCCGGAGCCCAGGATGACGACCTTCTTGCGGTCGCTCGGGGCGACCTCGGTCTCGGTGTCGTAGGACGAGTAGTGGTACGGCGTCAGGGCCGGGAACTCTCCGGCGCAGGTGTCGACCGTCTTGAACACCGGGCGGATGCCGAGCGCGTGACGCTGGTCACGGGCCTCCTGCTCGGTGACGCCACGGAGCGAGGCGATCTGCGCGTCGCTGAAGCCGTGCTCCTTGGCCCAACGGACGGTGTCCGCGTCGAGCGTCTCGGCGGCGCGGACCTCATCGGCGACCTCGTTGATGAGGACGATCTGGTCGATGAACCACGGGTCGATCTTCGTGGCCTCGAAGACCTCGGCCGCGGTGGCACCGGCGACGAGCGCCTGCTGCACCGTGACGATGCGGCCGTCGGTCGGGATCGACGACTTCTCGAGCAGCGCGGCCTTGTCGAGCTGGTCGGCCGGGACGTCCCAGTGGAAGCTCGACCCGCGCTTCTCGAGCGAGTGGAGCGACTTCTGCAGCGCGGTGGCGTAGTTGCGGCCGATCGCCATCGCCTCGCCGACGCTCTTCATCGTCGTGGTGAGGGTGGCGTCGGCGGCCGGGAACTTCTCGAACGCGAAGCGCGGGGTCTTCACCACGACGTAGTCGAGCGTCGGCTCGAAGCTGGCCGGGGTGACGCGGGTGATGTCGTTCTGGATCTCGTCCAGGCGGTACCCGATGGCGAGCTTCGCGGCGATCTTGGCGATCGGGAAGCCCGTGGCCTTGGACGCCAGCGCGCTCGATCGCGAGACGCGGGGGTTCATCTCGATGACGATGAGGCGCCCGTTCGACGGGTCGACCGCGAACTGGATGTTGCAGCCGCCGGTGTCGACGCCGACGCGACGGATGATGTCGATGCCGATGTTCCGCATGTTCTGGTACTCGCGGTCGGTCAGCGTCAGCGCCGGGGCGACCGTGATCGAGTCGCCGGTGTGCACGCCGACCGGGTCGACGTTCTCGATCGAGCAGACGACGACCGTGTTGTCGGCGTTGTCCCGCATGAGCTCGAGCTCGTACTCCTTCCAGCCGAGGATCGACTCCTCGAGCAGGACCTCGGTCGTCGGGCTGGACTGCAGCCCGTCGCCGACGAAGCGGACGAGTTCCTCCTCGGTGTACGCGAAGCCGGAACCGAGACCGCCCATGGTGAAGGACGGCCGGACGACCAGCGGGTAGCCGAGGTCCTTCGCGAACTCCTTCGCCTCCTCCAGCGTGTGGGCGATGTGGCTGCGCGCCACGTCGGCGCCGGACTCGAGGACGAGTTCCTTGAAGAGCTGGCGGTCCTCACCGCGCTGGATGGCGTCCACCTTGGCGCCGATGAGCTCGACGCCGTACTTCTCGAGGATGCCGGCCTCGTCGAGGGAGATCGCCGCGTTCAGTGCGGTCTGCCCACCGAGGGTCGGCAGGACGGCGTCCGGCTGCTCGATGCGGATGATCTCCTCGAGCGACGCGTTGGTGATCGGCTCGATGTACGTCGCGTCGGCGAAGTCCGGGTCGGTCATGATGGTCGCCGGGTTCGGGTTCACCAGGATGACGCGGACGCCCTCGGCGCGGAGCACGCGGCAGGCCTGGGTGCCGGAGTAGTCGAACTCGGCGGCCTGCCCGATGACGATCGGGCCGGAGCCGATGACCAGGACGGAGCTGATGTCGGAGCGCTTGGGCATCAGTTGCCCTCCTTCGTGGTGTCGGAGCCGTGCGTCGGGTCGGCGGCGGGGGTGGTCGCGTCGGCGGTGGCCGCGTCGAGCGGCTCCCCCTGCCGGCGGGCGACCACCATGTCCCGGAAGCGGTCGAAGAGGTACATGCTGTCGTGCGGTCCGGCAGCGGCCTCGGGGTGGTACTGCACGCTGAACGCGGGGATGTCGAGCGCCCGGAGGCCCTCCACCACGTTGTCGTTGAGCGAGTAGTGCGAGACCTCGACGCGGCCGAAGCCGACCGGGGACTCGATGACCTGTCCGACGGGCGCGTCGACCGCGAAGCCGTGGTTCTGGCTCGTGATCTCGACCTTGCCGGTGGTGGTGTCGAGCACCGGCTGGTTGATGCCGCGGTGTCCGAAGGGCAGCTTGTAGGTGCCGAAGCCGAGCGCGCGGCCGAGCAGCTGGTTGCCGAAGCAGATCCCGAAGAACGGACGGCCGTCGCGGAGGCTCTCCTGCAGCAGGGTCACCTGCGCGTCGGAGGCCGACGGGTCGCCGGGGCCGTTCGAGTAGAAGAGCGCGTCGGGGTCGAGCTCGCGGAGCCGCTCGACCGTGACGTCCTGCGGCAGCACGTGCACCTCGAAGCCGCGCTCGGACAGGTATCGGGTGGTCGACGACTTCACGCCGAGGTCGAGGACGGCCAGCGTGCCGATCCGTTCCCCGACCGGTTCGACGACGTACTCCTCGGCCGTGGAGACCTCGGCGGAGAGGTTCTTGCCCGCCATGCCGGCCTGCTCGGTGACGACCCGGAGCTGCTCGTCGGCGTCGAGCGTGGCGTCGGCCCCGCTGAACACGCCGCCCTTCATGGCGCCGGCGTCGCGGATGCGGCGGGTCAGGGACCGGGTGTCGATGCCGGAGATCCCGACGATGCCGTCGCGCACCAGGTGCTCGTCGAGCGAGGCGTCCGCGCGGTGGTTCGAGACCACGCGGCTGGGGTCGCGGACGACGTAGCCGGCGACCCAGATGCGACGGGACTCGGGGTCCTCGTCGTTGACACCGGTGTTGCCGATGTGCGGCGCGGTCTGCACCACGATCTGCCCGGCGTAGGAGGGATCGGTGAGGGTCTCCTGGTACCCGGTCATGCCGGTCGCGAAGACCACCTCGCCGAGCGTGCGCCCGCGGGCGCCGTAGGCCCAGCCGTCGTACCGGGTGCCGTCTTCGAGGACCAGTACGGCCCGTTCGCGTGTCATGAGTTCGTCCCTTCGCCCGCGGTCTGCGGGGAGTCGTTCGTCGTCGCCAGTCCCTGCAGGGCGGTGAGCGCTTCCGCGTCGCCCTCCGGGAACCGGAAGTAGGTGTCGAGGTCCGTCGCTGCTGCGGCGCCGGTCGCCGTCCATCGCAGTCGGACCAGTCCCCCGGGCTCGACCACACGGTCGATGGCCCACGTGGCCCGGTCGGCGCCGCGGACGGCACTCCGGGCGATCCACCGGTCGTCCACACCGGCGTGGTGCAGCACGACACCGGTCGCGTGCACCGTCACGCCGCCGCGGCCGCGGAAGCCGAGTCCGCCGGCGGTGATCCGTTCGAGCGGCTGGTCGGCGCGGGTCGTCGCGACGGTGAAGCCGTCCCAGGACCCGGCCGCCGGACCGCGGTCGGCCGGCACCGGGACGGGAGGCACGGCCTCCGCCTGCCGTCGGCTGCGCGTCCGCCAGGTGCGGGCCATCGCGACGAACAGCGCGGCCACCGCGAGCAGGATGACCCCGCCCAGCAGCCAGCGTGCCGCGTCACCGCTCATGCCGTCGCCACCCGTGCCGCCGCTGCCCGTGCCGCGACGGTCTCGCTGTCGACGAGCTGTCCGTCGAGGAGCGTGGGCATGCCGTGGTGGAAGGTCGCCACGACCCGTCCGGGCAGCGGCATGCCGAGGTACGGCGAGTTCTGCGACTGCCCGTGCAGGTCGGCCGCCGAGAAGTCGCGGCTCGCGGCGGGGTCGTAGAGCGTGATCTCGGCCGGGGCACCCTCGGCGATCGCGTGGCCGTGGCCCTCGACCTGGCCGATCCGGGCCGGGGCGCTCGAGAGCACCCGGGCGACGTCGGCCCAGTCGAGTCGACCGTCCTCGACCACGGCGGCGTGCACGACGCGCAGCGCGGACTCGAGGCCGACCATGCCGTTCGCGGCGGCCGGCCACTCGCAGTGCTTCGCCTCGGCCGGGTGCGGGGCGTGGTCCGTCGCGACGATGTCGATCGTGCCGTCGGCGAGGGCCGCGCGGAGTGCCTCGACGTCCTCGCGGCGGCGGAGCGGCGGGTTCACCTTGTAGCGGGCGTCGTAGCCCGGGGCGCCGTCGTGTCCGGCGATGAGGTCCTCGGTCAGCAGGAGGTGGTGCGGGGTGACCTCGGCGGTGACGTCGATGCCGCGGGTCTTCGCCCAGCGGATCACCTCGACGCTGCCCGCCGTGGAGACGTGGCAGACGTGCAGTCGTGCGCCGACGTGCTCGGCGAGCAGGACGTCGCGGGCGATGATCGACTCCTCGGCCACGGCCGGCCACCCCGCCAGGCCGAGCTCCGAGGACAGGCGGCCCTCGTTCATCTGCGCGCCGATGGTCAGGCGGGGCTCCTGCGCGTGCTGGGCGAGCACCCCGCCGAAGCCCTTGATGTACTCGAGCGCCCGACGCATGAGCAGCGGGTCGGCGACGCACGAGCCGTCGTCGGAGAACACCCGGACCTTCGCGCGGGAGGACGCCATCGCGCCGATCTCGGCCAGGTGCGTGCCCTGCAGTCCCTGCGAGACGGCACCGATCGGCCGGACGGTGACGTAACCGGCGTCGTCCCCGAGCGCCTGCACCTGCTCGACGACCCCGGCGGTGTCGGCGACCGGCGACGAGTTCGCCATCGCGTTCACTGCCGTGAAGCCGCCGGCGGCCGCGGCCCGCGAGCCGGACAGGACCGTCTCGGACTCCTCGTGGCCGGGCTCCCGGAGGTGCGTGTGCAGGTCGACCAGACCCGGCAGGGCGAGCAGCCCGTCGGCGTCGACGACCGTGGCGCCGGCCGCGTCGAGACCGGACCCGACCGCGGTGACGAGCCGTCCCTCCAGGCGGATGTCGGCACGCGAGCCGTCGACCAGCTGCGCGCCACGGATCAGGTGTGCGGTCATGCGACGGACTCCTTCTGCTGGTCACCGGTGAGGGCGAGGTAGAGCACGGCCATCCGGACCGAGACGCCGTTCGCGACCTGTTCGACGACCGTCGAACGGGCGTCGTCCGCGGCCACGCCGGCGATCTCGAGCCCGCGGTTCATCGGCCCCGGGTGCATCACGAGGGTGCGCTCCGGCAGCCGCGCGAAGCGGGCGGCGGTCAGGCCGAAGTGCCGCGTGTACTCGCGGGGGTTCGGGAAGAAGGCGTCGTTCATCCGCTCCTGCTGGATGCGGAGCGTCATCACGACGTCCGGGTCCTCGGCGAGGGCCGCGTCCAGGTCGTGGTGGACGGCGGCGCCGAAGGGCCGGTCGACCGCGGGCAGCAGGGTCGGCGGCGCGGCGAAGGTGACGTGGGCACCGAGCGTGCGGAGCAGCCAGGCGTTGCTCCGGGCGACGCGGCTGTGCAGCACGTCGCCGACGATGAGCACGCGGACGCCGTCGAGCCCCTGGCCGCGGCTGTCCGCGCCGTGCAGGCGGCGGCGCATCGTGAACGCGTCGAGGAGCGCCTGCGTGGGGTGCTCGTGCGTGCCGTCGCCGGCGTTCACCACGGGCACGTCGATCCAGTCGGCCTCGGCGAGCACCCGGGGGGCGCCGGACGCGCCGTGCCGGATCACGATGCCGTCGATGCCCATCGCGTCGAGGGTCTGGACGGTGTCCTTGAGGGACTCGCCCTTCGAGACGCTGGAGCCCTTCGCGGCGAAGTTGATGACGTCCGCGGACAGTCGCTTGGCGGCGGCCTCGAACGAGATGCGGGTGCGAGTCGAGTCCTCGAAGAAGAGGTTCACGATCGTCCGACCGCGGAGCGCCGGGAGCTTCCGGACCTCGCGCGTGTTGACCTCGGCCATCTCCTCGGCGACGTCGAGGATCCGCACGGCATCGTCCCGCGACAGGTCGGCGGTGGAGAGCAGGTGCCTCATGCCGCACCGCCCGGTTCCGTGCTGCCCTGTTCGATGACGACGTCGTCGACGCCGTCGGTCTCGGTCAGGTGCAGGGTGACCCGCTCGTCCCCGGCTGTCGGGAGGTTCTTGCCGACGTGGTCGGCGCGGATCGGCAGCTCGCGGTGGCCGCGGTCGACGAGGACCGCCAGCCGGACCGCACGGGGGCGTCCGATGCCCTGCAGTGCGTCGAGTGCCGCGCGGACGGTACGGCCCGAGTAGAGGACGTCGTCGACCAGGACGACGACCTTGCCGTCGACACCGCCGGCCGGGATCACCGTCGGGTGCGGTGCGCGACCGATGCCGCGGCGCAGGTCGTCGCGGTACATCGTGACGTCGAGGGCGCCGACCCGCTCACTGCCGATGCCCCCGGTGGCGGACTCCCACCCGGGCTCGATGTCGGCGAGGATGCGTCCGAGCCGCTCGGCCAGGACGGCGCCGCGGGTCGGGATGCCGAGCAACACCAGGTCCGAGCCACCGTGGTTGGCCTCGAGGATCTCGTGTGCGATGCGCGTCAGAGCGCGCGTGATGTCGGGTTGCTGCAGGACCGTTCTGGTACCCACGCAGACCTCCTTCCCCGTCTCTCTGGACGGCTCCCGTCTCTCAGGACGGCTTCAAGGATGCTGACGGGTTCGAGCCTAGTGGGACTCCTGGTCCTCCGCGACAGTCCGACCGGACGGTCCACGACCACCGGCGACGGCGCCGAGGACGCCGTTCACGAAGCCGGCCGAGTCGTCGGTGGACAGCGACTGCGCGAGCTCGACGGCTTCGGCGATCGCGACCGCGTCCGGGACCTCCGGGTTGAACCGGAGCTCCCAGACGCCCATGCGCAGGATGCAGCGGTCGAGCACCGGCATGCGGGCGATCGCCCAACCCTGCGCGTGGTCGGTGATGACGTCGTCGATCTCGTAGCGGGCCTCGTCGATGCCCGTCACGATCTGCCGCGCGTAGTCCCAGCTGGAGGTACGCTCCGGCTGGTCGAGGTGGCGGACCGTCTCGGTCGCGAGGACGTCCGCGATCGGCAGCTCGCGCACCTCGGCCACGTAGAGCATGTCGAGGGCGCGCTTGCGCGCCTTGGAACGAGCACTCATCCGGTCAGCGCCTAGTCGTTGACGCGGCCGAGGTAGTTGCCGTCACGCGTGTCGACCTTCACCTTGGTGCCGCTCTCGAGGAAGAGCGGGACCTGGATCTGGTAGCCCGTGACGATCGTCGCCGGCTTGGTGCCACCCGAGGAACGGTCGCCCTGCAGGCCCGGCTCGGTCTCGATCGTGGTGACGATCGAGGTCGGGAGCTCGACGTAGAGCGGGTTGCCCTCGTTCATCGCGATGGTGACCTGCGCGGACTCGAGCAGGAAGTTCTTCGCGTCGCCGACGACCGTCGACGGGACGTTGATCTGGTCGTAGGTGTCCTGGTCCATGAACACGTACGAGTCGCCGTCCTCGTAGAGGTACTGGTAGTCGCGGCGGTCCACCACGGCGGTCACGATCTTCGCGCCGGCGTTGAACGTGCGGTCGACGACCTTGCCCGACACGACGTTCTTGAGCTTGGTGCGCACGAAGGCGCCGCCCTTGCCCGGCTTCACGTGCTGGAACTCGACGACCGACCAGAGCTGCCCGTCGATGATGAGAACGGCGCCGTTCTTGATGTCAGTGGTACTCGCCATTGGTCTTCCGTTCGATGGTGTTGTGAAGGTCTCACGGGCTCGTGGAGCCCCGGACGAGTGTAGCGGACGGGCTACTGCCGTCGGCGCGCGACCCAGGCGTCGATCGCCGCCCACACCAGCAGCACGACGCTGGTGCCACCGAGCAGGGCCCCGGCGACGAGCGTCGAGATGACCGCGGTCGGGCGCACCGGCTCGGCGAGGTACACCACGGACAGGAGGCCCGCCCCGGCTCCCAGGAGCACGAGCAGCACCCGACGGATCATGCCCGACACAGTCTGACGGTCCCGGCGGTCGCTGAGCAGACGGATGTTCACCGAGAGCTTGCCCGCCTCCACCGCCTCGGTGATCTTGTCGATCCGCCGGGGCAGGCGGCGCGCCGAGGTGACGAGGCCGAACAGCTCGCGGACCAGGACGCTCCGGATGGCCGCGGGGCGCAGCTGGTCACGGATCTGCTCGGCGGCGAGTCCGCGCGACTCCTCGAGCAGGTCGAAGGACGGGGTCAGCGTGCGGAGCGTGCCCTCGAAGATCGCGAGCGCGCGGGCCGCCGCCACGAAGTCCGCCGGCGCGCGCAGCCGGTAGCGGCCGAAGACCTCGACGGCGTCGTCGACCGTCTCGACGCCGATCCGGGCGCCCGGGCCGAGCTCCTCGGCGACGAACCGGGCCATGTCCCGACGGAAGTCCGCCTCGTCCTCCACGTTCTGGACTGGCGCCATCCGGAGCACCGTGTCGGCGATCCGCGCGGTGTCGTCCTGCAGGTACGCGGCCAACAGTTCCTGGACCGTGTCCCGGAGACCCGGGTCGAGCCTCCCGACCGATCCGAAGTCGATGAGCGCGGGCCGCCCGTCGGGCAGCACCAGCACGTTCCCCGGGTGCAGGTCCGCGTGGTAGACGCCGTCGAAGACGACCTGGCGGAGGAACGAGCGGAGGATCGAGCGCATCGGCTCGTCGAGGTCGCGGTCCGAGCGCTCGGCGCGGATCGCGCTGAGCGTGTCGCCCTCCAGGAACTCCATCACGAGCACGCGGCGGCTCGACAGGTCTCGGTAGGGCTCCGGGAACCGGACCTCGTCGGGCCGGGCGCTGCGGGCCTGGGCGGCGCGGAGCGACTCGAGGTTCCGGAGCTCGGCCGAGAAGTCCACCTGCCGGATCAGGTCGGCGCCGTACTGTTCGGCGACCTGGACGATCCCGAGCTGGCGGGCCTGGGCCGAGGTCCGGGTCAGGAACCGCACGGCCCGGAGCGCGATGTCGACGTCACGGCGGACGGCCGCGTCGATGCCCGGGCGCTGGACCTTCACGGCCGCCGCGGTGCCGTCGGTGAGCCGCGCACGGTGCACCTGCGCGATCGACGCCGCGGCGACCGGCTCGGGGTCGAAGGACGCGAACACCCGGTCCACCGGCGCACCGAGTTCGGCCTCGAGCAATGCCGTGACCTCCTCGGGCGCGGCGGGACGGACGTTCCGCTGCAGGTGCGCGAGTTCCTCGGTCCACTCCTCCGGCAGCAGGTCGTCGCGGGTCGAGAGCAGCTGGCCCATCTTGACGAACCCGCCGCCGGCCTCCTCGAGCGCACGGCGGAGGTGGTCCGCCTGGCTCCGGCGGAGCTCGGACGTCGCCGGGTCGTGCGAGAAGTCGAGGCGCCGGAAGGGCAGCAGCGCGTGCCGTCGGGCGATGCCGAGGACCTCCGCGAAGCGACGGCCCCGACTCCGGAACCCCGCGGGTTCCTGACGCTGCTGAGGGGAGAAGTCGCTGAGGCGGGGCGGGTTGGGCACGATGCCAGTCTGCTCCGCGGGCCTGGGGTCCAGCGGGGCACGCTGCGGTCCCGGCACCGGCCCGGGTCACACGCTCAGGCGCCGACCTCCTGGTAGGCGGTGAAGAGCAGGTGGTCCTCGGGACCCTCGAGCGTCACGGGCTTGCCGACCGCGTCGAGGATGATGAAGCGGAGCATGCCGGCCCGCGCCTTCTTGTCGCGGCGCATGGTCGCGAGCAGGCTCTGCCAGCGGCCGAGCGGGTACGTGGTCGGCAGGGACAGCGAGTCCAGGATCGAGCGGTGCCGGTCGACGGTGGCGTCGTCCAGGTGCCCGGTGAGCCGTGCGAGCTCGGCGGCGAACACCATGCCGACCGCGATCGCCGCACCGTGCCGCCACTGGTACCGCTCAGCGTGCTCGATCGCGTGGCCGAGGGTGTGGCCGTAGTTGAGGACCTCGCGGCGACCCTGCTCGGTGAAGTCCTCCGACACGACCTGTGCCTTCAGCTCGATCGCGAGCTCGACCACGCGCCGGAACTCCGGGGTCGTCGGGTCGGTCACGCGGTCGACGTCCGCCTCGATCACGTCGAGGATCTCGGGCACCGCGATGAAGCCGGCCTTCACGATCTCGGCGAAGCCCGCCAGGATCTCGTTGCGCGGCAGGCTGCGGAGCAGGTCGAGGTCGCCGACCACGGCGCGCGGCGCCGCGAAGGCGCCGACCAGGTTCTTGCCCTCGTTCGTGTTGATGCCGGTCTTGCCGCCGACGCTCGCGTCGACCAGGCCGAGGACGGTGGTCGGCATCGACAGGTACGGCACGCCGCGCAGCCAGGTGGCGGCGACGAACCCGGCGAGGTCGGTGACCGCGCCGCCACCGAGGCCGATGACGGCATCGGTGCGGGTGAAGTCCGACTGGCCCATGACCTGCCAGCAGAACGAGGCGACCTCGATGCGCTTGGCGGCCTCGGCGTCGGGCACCTCGGCGATGAGGGCTTCGAGCCCGGCGCCGACGAGCATCTGACGGAGGTCCTCGGCACGGGCACCCAGGGTCGGGGCATGCACGATGAGCACCTTCGCGACCCGCGGGCCGAGCAGGGCGGGGACCGAGGCGAGCAGCCCGTTGCCGATCGCGACGACGTAGCCGCCCTCACCGCCGACGCGGATCTCGGTGGTGCCTTCGGGCAGGGTCGACTCGGTCACGGTGCTCCTTCGTCGGAGGTGGGTGCTGCGGGGCTGGGTGCTGCGGGGCCGGGTGTTGCGGTACCGGGTGCTGCGGGCGTCGGTTCCGCGTCGCTGCCCGGGGTGCTGCGGACCCAGGCGACGATGTCCTCGGCGACCCGGGACATCGGCCGGCGCGAGGTGTCGAACACGGCGTGGGCCAGCTCGGCGTAGGTGTCGGCCCGCTCGTCGAGGATGCGCTGCCACGCCGTGATGCCGCCCGCGGCGATCAGCGGGCGGTCACTCCCGACGATCCGGGCGGCGACCGCCTCGGCCGTGACGGTGAGCAGGACGACGTGTGCCCCGGCCATCGCGGCGCGGGTGTCCGGGTGCATGACCGCTCCCCCGCCGACCGACACGACGCCGCCGGTCTGGACGGCCTGACGGACCGCCGCGGCCTCGAGTTCGCGGAACGCCGGCTCACCGTGCTCGGCGAAGAACTGCGGGAGCGGACCGTGCTCGCGGACGATCACCCGGTCGGTGTCGGTGAACGGGACGCCGAGGGCCTTCGCGACCCGGCGCCCGACGCTCGACTTGCCGGCACCCATCGGACCGATCACGACGATCGGCGCTGCGGTCGACCCCTGGAGCATGACGACCATCCTCCCACAGCGACGACGGGCGGCGTCCGGTGCCCCGTGCGGGACACCGACCGCCGCCCGTCGCGTGGTCGTACTGGTGGTCCGAGTGCCTACTGGTAGTTCGGGTGTGCCCGCAGCCAGGCCTGGAACTGCTTGACGGCCTGTTCGTGCTGCGCGAGCGTGTCCGAGAACACCGTCTCCCCGGTCTCCAGGTTCACCGTCACGAAGTAGCGCCAGTTGCCGGTCGCCATCTTGGTCACCGCGTTGATGGCGAGGTCACCCGGGTTGGAGATCGGCGCCGGCGGCAGCCCCTCGTGCTGGTACGTGTTGTACCGGTTCGACGCGTCCGCGCGCTCGGCATCCGTCGTCGTCACACGGTGGGTGTTGCCCGTGCCGTAGGCGACGGTCGCGTCGGACTGCAGGAGCATCCCGTCGTCGAGCCGGTTCTGGAACACCCGGGCGACCTTCGGGTAGTCGGCGGCGAGACCGGCCTCCTTCTGCACGAGCGACGCGAACACGACCACCCGCTCCTGGTCGGCCTCGGCGACACCGGCGGACTTCAGGTGTTGCTTCATGGTGTCGACCATGGTCGTGAAGTACTGCTCCGCCGTCCACTTCGGGTTGATCGGGTAGGTGGCCGGGAACAGCCAGCCCTCGAGCGTGGTGACGCCGGACGGCAGACCGTAGGCGGAGAGGTCCTTCGCAGCGGCCTCGACGTCGGCCTTGCTCAGCCCGGCCTTCGAGACCATGCCGGCTTCGATGTCCGTGAGCGCCGTGCCCTCGGGGATCACGATGGACGGGTCCTGGACCCGGTTGGCCTTGTCCTGCAGCGCCGTCAGCGCAGCCTTCGAGCTCATCTTCTTCTTCAGCGCGTACGAGCCCGGCTGGAACTGCACGTTCGGCGACGCGAGCAGCAGCTGGTAGAACACCTTCGAGGTCTTCACGACACCGCTCCGCTGCAGCGTCGCTGCGACGTCCTCGCCGATGTCGCCGTCCTTGATCGTGATCGTCACCTTCGAGGTACCGTCACCGGTGTAGTCGTCGCTCTCCTGCGAGCCCGAGATCGCGCTGGCGATGGCCTGGATCTTCGGGGCGGCGAAGTTGTAGGCGACGGCACCGCCGGCGACCACGATCGCCACGATGACGATCCCGGCGATCAGCGGGCCCTTGCGTCGCGGTGGACGTTCGTCGCGCGGCAGCCGGGAGGCTCCACCACGTCCGCCACGTCGGCCTCCGTCGTTGCCGCCTCGGCCACCGGCACCGCGGCCGCCGCCGGTGAGGTCGTCGCCGGCGAGGCCGTCGTCGCTGGGGCCGTCGTCGAGGGGGCCGTCCGCCGGCCGGTCGTCGGTCGCGTCGGCGCTGGCTGCGGCATCCGCAGCCGCCCCGGCACTCGCGTCCTCGCCGCGCGCTCCCGGGACCGGGCCGCTGTGGAGGGAGCCGCCGAGGAGGGCGTGCACGTCGGGGTGGACGTCACCGTCCGTGGGGGCTGCGCCGACGACGGGTCGGGGGGCGGGCCTCCCGGCATCGTCACGCCGGACGTCGTCGCGGGGAGCGTCGTCGCTCGCCGTGCCGTCGCTCGCTGCGCCGTCGCTCACCGCGCGGTCACGGGGGGCATCGCCGTCGGTCGGAGTCTCGTCGGGACGGGCGGCCGCTTCGGCTCGTGCCCGTGCTGCCCGGGCTTCCCGACGCGAGAGCGGCGGTCCGTCCGTGGGTGTCTCAGTGGGGTCCTCGCCGCGGCGGGTCTCCGTGCGGTCACGGCGCTCGGCGTCGCTGCCGGGCGCGATGATCGCGTTCCAGTCCAGATCGTCTGCCAACGGTCCTCGGTCTCTCGGTCGGGAACCCCGTGCGGCTCCGGAAGCGCTGGGGCGGGTCCGGGAGGGCAGCTGTCAGGGGAGTTCGGCCCCGGGTGGGGCGCCGGCTGCGCGCTCGTGGTCGAGCGCATGTTGCAGAATGATAACAGCGGCGGCCTGGTCGATCACGGCCCGGGACTTCTTGGTGTTCTTCCCCGCCTGGTGCAGCCCGCGCTGCGCGGTGACCGTCGACAGCCGTTCGTCGACGAGCCGGACCGGACGGTGCGCCGCGATCCGGGCGGCGAAGTCCCGCGCGTCCGTGGTCGACGCGGTGTCGCCGCCCGCCATCGACAGCGGCAGTCCGACGACGACCTCGAGGACGTCGTACTCGTCCGCGATCGCCAGGATCCGGCGGACGTCGGCGGAGTCGTCGCGACGGACGGTCTCGACCGGGGTCGCGAGGAGTCCGTCGCGGTCACACACGGCGACCCCGATCCGGGCGCGACCGACGTCGATGCCGAGCCGGCGCCCGGAGCGGATCGTCACCGTCAGGCCGCGATGCGGTCGGACACGGCGCGGAGGGCAGCCGGCAGCGCCGACGTGTCGGTGCCACCGCCCTGCGCGAGGTCCGGCTTGCCACCGCCACCGCCGCCGAGGACACCGGCTGCCTCCTTGGCGAGCGGGCCCGCCTGGACGCCGGCGGCGCGGGCTGCGTCGTTCGTCGCGACGATCACGACCGGCTTGCCGCCGACGACGGCACCGAGCACGACCACGGCCGCGTCCGAGCCGAGCTGGCCACGGACGCCGGTGGCGAGGGCGCGCAGGTCATCGCCTGTCGAGAGCCCGTCGACGACCTGGGCGACCAGCGCGACGGCACCGACACGCTCGGCGGTCCGGGCGATCGCCGGCACGCGCTGCTGCAGGTTCGCCGACTCGAACTCGGCGATCCGCTTCTGTGCCGTCTTCAGGTCCTCGAGCAGCGACTGCACGCGGCCCGGCAGGTCGTCACGAGGTGCCTTGAGCGCGCTCGAGAGCTGCGACACGATGGTCCGCTCGACCGCGAGCTCGCGGAAGCCCTCGAGCCCGACGAGGGCCTCGACGCGGCGGTTGGTCGACCCGACGCTGGACTCGCCCACCAGGTTGACCAGGCCGACCTGGGCGCTGGAGGCCACGTGGATGCCACCGCAGAGTTCACGGGACCACGGGCCGCCGATGTCGACCATGCGGACCTCGGAGCCGTACTTCTCGCCGAACAGCGCCTGGGCGCCGAGCGCCTTGGCGTCGTCGATCGGCAGGATGCGCGTCGAGACCTCGAGGTCGGAGCGGATCGCGGTGTTCACGACCTCCTCGATCTCGGTGCGGGTCTCTAGTGACACCGGCTGGCTCCAGGAGAAGTCCAGGCGCATGTAGCCGGCCTTGTTGTACGAGCCGGCCTGCAGTGCCTCCGGGCCGAGGACGTCACGGAGCGCCGCGTTCACCAGGTGCGTGGCCGAGTGGGCCTGGGTCGCACCGCGGCGGTACTCGGCGTCCACCAGGGTGGTCGCCGGGTCACCGACGCCGACCTCGCCCGAACGGACCTGGACGGTGTGGCTCCAGAGGCCGGAGACCGGGCGCTGCACGTCGAGCACCTCGAGGTCGAAGCCGTTGCCGACGATCGAGCCCTGGTCGGCGTCCTGGCCACCGGACTCGGCGTAGAGCGACGTCTCGCTGAGGATCACTTCGGCGATGTCACCGGCGACCGCGCGGTCCACGCTCCGGCCGTCGACGATGAGACCGAGGATCCGGCTCTCGGCCTGCAGCCCGTCGTAGCCGAGGAAGACGGTCTCCCCCGCGGCACGGAACGCGCTGTAGACGCTGAGGTCGGCGAGGGCGGTCTTCTTGCTCTTCGCGTCGGCCTTGGCGCGCGAGCGCTGCTCCGACATGAGGGTCTCGAACGCGGAACGGTCGACGTGCACGCCGGCCTCTTCCGCCATCTCCATCGTCAGGTCGATCGGGAACCCGAAGGTGTCGTGCAGCAGGAACGCGGTGTCCCCGCCGATCGACGGCCGGCCGTCCTGCTTGGCGCGGTCGACGGCGACGTCCAGGATCGTCGTGCCCTGCGCGAGCGTGCGGAGGAAGGTCTCCTCTTCGGCGTAGGCGATGCGGGCGATCCGGTCGTACTGCTCGCCCACCTCGGGGTAGGCGGCCTGCATGGCGTCACGCGACGCCGGGAACAGCCGGGGGAAGGTCGCGCCCTCGACCCCGAGCAGCCGCATCGCGCGCACCGTGCGGCGGAGCAGCCGGCGGAGGATGTAGCCGCGGCCCTCGTTCGACGGCGAGACGCCGTCGGTGATGAGCATGAGCGCCGAGCGGACGTGGTCGGCGATGACCCGCATCCGGACGTCGTCCTCGTGGTCGGCGCCGTAGCGGCGACCGGACACCGCGGCGGCCTCGTCGAGGACCGGGCGCACCTGGTCGATCTCGTACATGTTGTCGACGCCCTGCTTGATGAACGCGACGCGCTCGAGCCCCATGCCGGTGTCGATGTTCTTGTTCGGCAGTTCGCCGGTGATCTCGAAGTCGTACTTCGACCGCACGTCGGCGATCTGGTACTGCATGAAGACCAGGTTCCAGATCTCGACGTAGCGGTCGTCGTCGGTGGCCGGGCCACCGTCGATGCCGTACTCCGGACCGCGGTCGAAGAAGATCTCCGAGCAGGGGCCGGCCGGACCGGGCTGCCCGGTCGACCAGTAGTTCGTGTCCTTGCCGAGGCGCTGGATCCGGTCGTCGGGCAGCGTCGAGTGCCGCTTCCAGAACTCGATCGCCTCGTCGTCCTCTTCGTAGACCGTGACCCACAGGTCGTCCGCCGAGAACCCGAGCCCACCGTCGGACTCCGGGTTCGTCAGGAACTCCCAGGCGTACTGGATCGCCTGCTCCTTGAAGTAGTCCCCGAACGAGAAGTTGCCGTTCATCTGGAAGAACGTGCCGTGCCGCGGGGTCTTGCCGACCTCTTCGATGTCGTTGGTGCGGATGCACTTCTGGACGCTCGTCGCGCGCGGGTACGGCGCCGGGATGAGCCCGGTGAGGTACGGGATGAACGGCACCATGCCGGCCACCGTGAACAGCAGCGACGGGTCGTCCGAGACGAGCGACGCGGACGGGACGACGGTGTGGCCGCGGTCACCGAAGAACTGGAGCCAACGACGGCGGATCTCTGCGGTCTGCATGGTGCTTCCTGTAGGGCGTGTGGCGGGGACGGGAGGCTCGGGGTGGGTCAGGTGGGCGTGTGGCCGTTCGGGCGCAGCTCGGCTTCGCGCGAGCGGTACCCCTCGGCCACGGCGCCCGTGAAGGCCTTCGCCCGGGCGTCGACCTGGGCGAGGAGGTGTGCTGCGGACGGCGTCCGGCTGACGCGCTGTGCGGCGACGAACCCGATGACCACGCCGACGGCGACGAAGAACAGCTGCTTCACGATGCCTCCCTCTCGCGTACGCCGGAGCGCACGTCCGACAAGCGTATCGCGGGGACGCAGAACGGCGGGCCGCCCTCCGAGGAGGACGACCCGCCGTTCACACAGCTGCTGGGATCAGCGGGCTGCGTAGTACTCGACGACGAGCTGCACTTCACAGGTCACGGGGACCTCGGCGCGCTTCGGACGACGGACCAGGCGGGCCTGGAGCTTGTCGATCTCGACCTCGAGGTAGCCCGGGACCTTCGGGAGCACTTCCTGGTGGCCACCGGCAGCGGCGACCTGGAAGGGCTCGAGCGACTCGGAGCGCTGCTTGACGTGGATCAGCTGGCCCTCCTTGACGCGGAAGGAGGGGCGGTCGACGAGCTTGCCGTCGACCAGGATGTGACGGTGCACGATCAGCTGGCGGGCCTGCGAGGTGGTGCGGGCGAAGCCAGCACGGAGCACGAGGGCGTCCAGACGCGTCTCGAGGGTCTCGACGAGGTTCTCACCGGTCAGACCGGCGGCCTTGCGGGACTCTTCGAAGACGATGCGGAGCTGCTTCTCGCGGATGCCGTACTGGGCGCGCAGGCGCTGCTTCTCACGGAGACGGACGGCGTAGTCGCTGTCCTGACGACGGCGCGTACGGCCGTGCTCACCGGGCCCGTAGGGGCGCTTCTCGAGGTAACGGGCCGCCTTCGGCGTCAGCGGGATGCCGAGCGCGCGAGACAGGCGGGTCTTGCTGCGGGTGCGTGACTTGGTAGACACAGGGTCCTTTTCTCTGTACTGAACTGAAGTGGTCACGGGTCTCGGAGCGCGCACGCACCGACGGACCCCGTGACGGGATCCAGAGGGATGAGCCTGTGGGATCGGGCGGCTACAGCCCGAACCTCTGCCCCCGTGCCGGTCAGGTCCGTTCAGGACGTGTCCGACACTGTGTCCTCGACGCAGCCGCACGCGAGGACCAGGACGTAGGCCCGTCAACGATAGCAGCATCCGGTCCCGCCGTGGGGACCAGACCGACCGCGCGTCGCGAGCCCGGTCAGTCGCCGCGGATGATCCCGCGCAGTCGGTCGAGCCGCGGCCCGATCTCGCGCTCGAAGCCGTTGGCGGTCGGCGTGTAGTACTCGGTGCCGTCCAGGGCGTCGGGCAGGTACTGCTGGGCGGCGACCCCGTGTTCGGCATCGTGCGAGTAGACGTACCCCTTGCCGTGCCCGAGCCGTTTCGCCCCGGCGTAGTGCGCGTCCCGGAGGTGGTTCGGCACGACGCCCATCCGCCCGGCCTTGACGTCGGCCACGGCCTGGTTCACGCCGTTGTACGCCGCGTTCGACTTCGGCGCGGTCGCCAGGTAGACCACGGCCTCGGCGAGCGGGATCCGACCCTCGGGCATGCCGATGAGCTGGACGGCCTGCGCGGCGGCGACGGCGATCGGCAGCGCCTGCGGGTCCGCCATCCCGATGTCCTCGGACGCCGAGATGATGATCCGCCGGGCGATGAACCTCGGGTCCTCGCCGGCCTCGATCATCCGCGCCAGGTAGTGCAGTGCGGCGTCGACGTCGCTCCCCCGGACCGACTTGATGAACGCGCTGATGACGTCGTAGTGCTCGTCGCCCTGCCGGTCGTAGCGGAGCAGCGCCCGGTCGACTGCGGCGGCGACGGTGTCGGCGTCGACGACCGGAACCGTACCGGACTCGCGCTCGTCGTCGTCCTGCGCCGCCACGGCGGACGCGGCCGCGGCCTCCAGCGCCGTCAACGCGCGTCGGGCGTCCCCGGACGCCAGGCGGATGATCGCGGCCCGTGCTTCGTCGCCGAGCACGACCGACCCCCGGAGGCCCCGGGCGTCCTCGACCGCGCGGTCGACGAGCATGCCGAGGTCGGCGTCCGTCAGGGGCTTGAGCGTGAGCAGCAGGGAGCGCGAGAGCAACGGCGAGATGACCGAGAAGGACGGGTTCTCGGTGGTCGCCGCGATGAGGATCACCCAGCCGTTCTCGACCCCGGGCAAGAGGGCGTCCTGCTGCGCCTTGCTGAAGCGGTGGATCTCGTCGAGGAACAGGACCGTCGTCGCGCCGTAGAGGTCCCGGTGCGTGAGGGCCTTCTCCATGACCTCGCGCACGTCCTTGACGCCGGCGGTGACCGCGGACAGCTCGACGAACTCACGGCCAGACTGCCGGGCGATCGCCTGCGCCAGGGTGGTCTTGCCGGTGCCGGGCGGCCCCCAGAGGATCACCGAGACGCCGCCGGGGCTCTCGCGCGAACCGGTCGCCAGCTGGACCAGCGGCGATCCCCGGCCGAGCAGGTGCTGCTGACCGGCGACCTCTTCGAGGCTGGTGGGACGCATCCGCACGGCGAGGGGCACGGACCCCTGCGAGAGGCCGGTCCGGCCGCCCGTCGTGGGCGCGTTCATCCCCGACCGGTCAGTTGCCATACCTCGATCGTACGGGCCGACACCGACTTCCCCGGCGTCCGGGCCGGCACCGCCGGGCCCGCGACGGGTGAACCGGTACGCTCGTCTGACACCGCGACGAGAGGTCAGAAGAGCACCGTGGCACCGAAGAACCAGAGCCGTGAAGCCCGCGAGCGACTCCGTCTCTACCAGGCCAGGCAGGGCCTCCACGAGCGTCAGCGTCGACGTCGGGTCCGGGACAACGTCATCGGTGCCGGGGCGCTGGTGCTCGTCGCCGCACTCGCCACCGGCTCGCAGCTCGTGCACGCCTCGACGCAGGGTGCCGACAGTGCGTCGGCCAGCGCGACCTCGACCGCCGCCCCCACACCGTCGGCCAGCGCGACCGCCGGCAACACCGGGGACGTGCCGAGCAAGGGCATCGCGAAGGGCGCGACCTGGACCGGCACCCTGACGTTGAACAAGGACATCCGGCTGGGCATCGAGCTCGACGGCGCGAAGGCCCCGCAGGCCACCAGCGTCGAGATCGACCTGATCCGCAAGCAGTTCTACGAGGGCACGAAGTGCCACCGCCTGGCCGACAGCACCGGCTTCCACTTCCTGCAGTGCGGCTCGGCGAACGGCGACGGCACGGGTGACGCCGGGTTCCAGTACGGCCCGCTCGAGAACGTGCCGAGCGACGGCACCTATGCGAAGGGCACGATCGCCATCGCCCGCGGCGCGACCCCGTCGTCACAGACGACGCAGTTCTTCATCGTCACCGACGACACCACGCTCGACCCGTCCACCGGCGGCTACACCGTCGTCGGCAAGGTGACCAGCGGGCTGTCGCAACTGGTGTCGAAGGTGACGTCGAAGGGCATCGCCGACGCCGGCTCCGACGGCTCCGGCGAGCCGAAGGTGGCCACCGAGATCACCGGCGCGACCATCGCGCAGCAGAAGTAGTCCACAGCGAAAACGCACACGCCCGTCGCACGGCGCGGCGGTGCAATAGGCTGACGACCTGACCGTGCCGACGGTGACGTCGGTGATGCACGACCACGATCGAGGCGAGACCTGTGGCATCTGACGAAGCAACGACCTGGGGCCGGGTAGACGAGAACGGGACGGTCTACGTCCGGTACGAGGACTCGGAGCGGGTCGTGGGCGAGTACCCCGACGCCTCCGCTGAAGAGGCGCTGGCCTACTTCGCCCGCAAGTACGCCGACCTCGAAGGCCAGGTGAAGATCGCGGAGCAGCGCGTCAAGGGCGGCGCGTCCGCGAACGACGTCGCCCGGACCGTCGAGCACCTGCGCAGCCTGGTCGCCGAAGCCCGTGTCGTCGGCGACGTCAAGTCGCTCGAGGACCGCATCGGCGCCCTCACCGACCAGGTGGGCTCGCTCACGAAGGAGCAGGCCGCGCAGGCGCAGGCTGCCCTGACCGAGGCGCTCGCCTACCGCACCGCCCTGGTGGAAGAGGCCGAGGCACTCGCCGCGGTCGACCCCGCCCGCGCGCAGTGGAAGCAGGTGACCGCGCAGCTCGACGACGTGTTCGCCCGCTGGCAGCAGCACCAGCACGACGGCCCGCGCATCCCGAAGAACGACGCGAACGACCTCTGGAAGCGGTTCCGCACCGCCCGCTCGACGGTCGACCAGCACCGCCGCGCGTTCTACTCCGAGCTCGACTCGCAGCACCGCGACGCCCGTGCCCGCAAGCAGGAACTCGTGCAGCAGGCCGAGGCGCTCGCTCCCCGCGGGTCCGACGCCATCCCTGCCTACCGAGAGCTGCTGGACGACTGGAAGAACGCCGGTCGGGCAGGCAAGCGCCACGACGACGCGCTCTGGGCACGCTTCAAGGCCGCCGGTGACGTCCTCTTCGAGCAGCGCCACGCCGAGAACACGGCCGAGAACGAGGAGTACTCGGGCAACCTCGAGGCGAAGCTCGCGCTGCTGACCGAGGCCGAGCCGATCCTGCAGATCCAGGACCGGGTCGCCGCGCGCAAGGCCCTCACCGACGTCCAGCGCCGCTGGGACGAGATCGGCCGGGTCCCCCGGGCCGACGTCCGTCGCGTCGAGGACCGCATCCGTGCGGTGGAGAACCACGTGCGCAGCCTCGAGGACACCCACTGGAAGCAGTCCGACCCGGAGCGCAAGGCCCGTCAGACGGGTCTGGCCAGCCAGCTCGAGGACGCGATCGCCAAGCTGCAGTCCGAGCTCGCCGACGCGCAGGCGACCGGTGACGCCCGCAAGATCAAGGACGCGCAGGAAGCGCTCGACGCCCGCAAGATCTGGCTCGACGCCCTCGGCGGCTGATCCAGGGCACCACACACGAACGCCCCGCAACCGGATCGGTCGCGGGGCGTTCGTGTGTCTGCGTTCGCAGTCGCCGGACGTCAGGTCGTGACGGGCATGCCGAGGAGCAGTCGGATGTCCAGGTCGTCCTGCCGCATCTGCGCCGCGAGTTCGTCCATCCCGCCGAAGGCCACCATGCCCCGGACGTAGGCCACGAACAGCACCGAGATCGTCTCGTCGTACAGGTCGATGTCGACGTCGAGCAGGTGCGCCTCGATCTGCTTCGCGGGGACGCCCTCGAAGGTCGGGTTGTTGCCGACCGAGACCGCGGCCGGGTAGGTCACGCCGTCGTGCAGCACCCGGGCCGCGTAGACGCCGTCGGCCGGGACGAAGCCCTCGCACGCCGGCGCGAGGTTCGCCGTCGGGTACCCCATCGCCCGGCCGCGCTGGTTGCCGTGCACCACGACGCTCCGCACGGCGTGCTCACGGCCCAGCAGACGAGCGGCTTCGGCCACCCGTCCGACGGACAGGAGCTCTCGGATCCACGTGGAGGACACGCGTCGCTCCCCCGCGGGTCGGACGTCGTCGACCAGTTCCACGTCGTCGATGAGCTCGACCTGGAAACCGTGCCGTTCCCCGAGCTGCCGGAGCAGGGTGACGTCACCGGAACCGCGGGCCCCGAACCGGAAGTCGCTGCCGACGAAGACGAGCTCTGCGTGCAGGGCGTCGACGAGGATCTCGGACACGAACGCCTCGGCAGGCTTCGCCTGCAGCGCGGAGTCGAACCGGAGCAGCAGGGTGGTGTCCACACCGACCGCGTCGAGGAGCTCCCGGCGCTGTGCCGTGCTCGTCAGCGCCGGCGGCACCCGTCCGGGGTCGATGACGTTCAGCGGGTGCTGGTCGAACGTGACGACCGTCGAGACGAGCCCACGCGCCCGTGCGGCGTCCTCGAGGTGGGCGATGACGGCTCGGTGCCCGACGTGGACACCGTCGAACTTGCCGATCGTGACCGCGCTCGGCCCGAAGTCGTCGGGGACGTCGGCGACGTCGTCGTAGAAGTGCATGTGCGAGCCCTCCGTCGTCACGCTGCCGGGGCTCCGGACGCTGCGGTGCGGTGGTGCTTGCGGAGCCACCACAGTCCGGCGATCGGGAGCACGAGCGGGGCGAAGGCGTAGCCCAGGCCGTAGTAGGACCAGATCGTGTCGTCGGGGAACAGCTGCCGGTCGAGCAGCGAGAGCGTCCCGATGACGAGCACGCCCGTCATCTCGAAGACGATCGTCACGCAGGCGACCCGGTACCAGAACCGGCCGGGTGCGATGAGGGCGACCATGGCGACGATGTAGACCACGGCGGCGATCGCGCTCAGGGTGTACGCGAACGGTGCGAACGAGAACTTCTCGGCGATCTGGACGATGCTGCGCCCGGTGGCGGCCAGGGCGAGGATGCCGTAGACCGCGATCAGGACCCGTCCGACACCGCTGGCCAGGGACGACGTCCGACGACTCCGAGCCGGCCGGTCGGTACCTGCGGAGGACTTGATCACCATTGCACCGATCCTACCGATCGTCGCAGGGTCCCGGGCACGGGGCGCGGGCGGCGGACGACCGCGTCGGACGCCCACAGCGGACGTGCCACGGCCGCGACGGGACCGGACGGAACCGTCAGTTCAGCGCGAACCAGATCTGGTACATCCGGTAGACCATCACCGCGGCGGTGAACGCCCCGGCACCGAGCACGACCGTGCTCCAGCGGGTGCGGTCGACCAGTGCCCAGATGATGGTCGCCGGCGGGACCAGCACCACCGACACCGCGTAGACCCAGAACTCGAGCACGTTGCCCTGCGGTGGGTTGCCGACCGCAGGGGCGACGAGCGAGACCACCAGCTGCGCCAGGAGCAGCAGCTCGACGAGCGCGAGCGCCCCGACGGTGTAGTCGTCGGGCTTCCGACCGACGAGGCCGAGGACGACGGCGGCCAGTCCGATCACGCAGGCGATGCCGAACTGCACCCACATGAACCACTCGATCACGGCGTCGCTCCTGTCGCGGTCGGGAAGTTCGTGATGACCCGGAGCTGTCCGCGGCGGACGGCGACCAGGCCGACGAGTCGGTCGGCGCCGGTGGCGATCGCAGCGACCGGGCCGTCGGTGTCGGGGTGGTCGGCGGTGATGCGTTTGCCGTCTCCGAGGTCCTTGGCCTGCGGTCCGTCGAGCTGCACGACCGGGAAGAGCCGACGTGCCACGTCGGTGGGACGCGCGAGCGCTGCCCGGACGTCGACGGCGTCGTCCTCGAGGTCGACGGCGTCCTCCACCGAGAACGGGCCGACGACGGTGCGCCGGAGAGCGGTGAGGTGGGCGCCGGTACCGAGGGCCGCGCCGACGTCGCGTGCCAGCGCCCGGACGTAGGTGCCGGACGAGCAGGAGACGACGACGTCGAGGTCGATCACAGGCACGTCGGCGCCGTGCACCGAGACGACCCGGTCGACGCGGCCCTGCACCTCGAACCGGTCGACGGTGATGCGACGGGCCTTGAGGGTGACCTCTTCGCCCTTCCGGGCGAGGTCGTAGGCACGGCGCCCGTCGACCTTGATGGCGCTGACCGTGGAGGGCACCTGGTCGATCGGACCGCGGAGCGTCGCGACGGCCGACTCGATCGCCGCGTCGCTGACGGAGTCCGCCGGGGCTCCGAGCGCCGCGACGGGGTCACCGTCCGCGTCGTCCGAGTCCGTGCCGACACCGAGGCGGATGGTGGCCGTGTAGGTCTTGCCGAGGCCGACGAGGTGCGTCAGGAGCCGGGTCGAGGGGCCGACACCGAGGATGAGCAGGCCGGTCGCCATCGGGTCGAGCGTGCCGGCGTGGCCGATCTTCTTGAGGTCCAGACGGCGCCGGGCGATCGAGACCACGCGGTGGCTCGAGATGCCCTGCGGCTTGTCGACGAGGAGGATGCCGTCGGGCGGGGTCACGAGCACCGGACGAGACTAGCAGCGGGACGGACGTCGAGCGCCAGTCAGCAGGCGTCGTTCCACTCGCGCCGGGGGTGTTCCGGGTCGGTGACGTCGAGCACGGCGGACGCGGCGATCTTGACGTCGGCCCGTCGTCCGAGCCGGCCGGACTCCTGCTCCACCCACAGCGACCAGCGCCAGAGCGTGCGGGTGCTCGGGGCGAGGAGCCCCTGCCCGTGCACGACGAGGACGCCCTCGCCCGCGCCGGTCGTCCGGAACGGGGTCACCAGCTCGCTGCGCAGGGCATCGACGTCCGCGGACGGTGCTGCCGCGGCCATCGCCTGGACCCCGTGCTGCTCGAACCCGGCGACGAGTGCCGCCGCGACGTGCTCGAGGTCGGTGCCGTCCTGACCGTCGACGGCGATCACGGTGAGGTTCGTGCCGACCTGTGCCACCACCTCGCTCGCGATCGCGGCCATGGTGTCGATCTCCTGCGGTGCCCAGCGTGCCATGTCCACCACCGTAGGCTGTCGTGGTGAACGTGGGCAGAGCCTCCAGTCCGTCTGTGGACGACGCGACCATCCACAGGGCGGCGGCGATCTCGTCCCCCTTGCTGGCCTGGTACCGCCAGGAGGCCCGCGACCTGCCCTGGCGACGGCCCGGCTTCCCCGCCTGGGGCACGCTGGTCAGCGAGATCATGCTCCAGCAGACGCAGGTGGCGC
This sequence comes from Curtobacterium sp. CFBP9011, assembly GCF_034045095.1. NCBI lineage: Bacteria > Bacillati > Actinomycetota > Actinomycetes > Micrococcales > Microbacteriaceae > Curtobacterium > Curtobacterium sp. CFBP9011. Next base: position 222,407 of record NZ_JAXCWN010000002.1, on the reverse strand, counting down.
GGGTCGTCCCCCGACTGGAGGCGTGGCTCACCCGGTGGCCGACACCTGCGGACCTCGCAGCGTCACCCCCGGCGGACGCGGTGCGTGCCTGGGACCGGCTCGGCTACCCGAGACGCGCCCTGGCCCTGCACGCGGCCGCGACCGTCATCGCCGAACAGCACGACAACGTCGTGCCCCGGGACGTCGATGCGCTCCTGGCACTCCCCGGCATCGGCGACTACACGGCACGGGCCGTCGCGGTCTTCGCGTACGGCGACCGGCACCCCGTCGTCGACGTCAACGTCCGCCGGGTCCTGGCGCGAGCGGTGCTCGGACAGGGCGAACCCGGGCCGGCGAAGCCGAAGCAGGATCTGCCGCTGATGGACGCGACGCTGCCGGACGACCGTGACGACGCTGCCGCCACCAACGCGGCCGTGATGGAGCTCGGCGCCCTGGTGTGCGTCGCCCGCTCCCCCGCCTGCGACGCCTGCCCGATCGCGGACCGCTGCGCCTGGCGTGCCGCGGGGTACCCGGAGCACGACGGCCCCCGCGCACCCAAGCAGTCGCGGTTCGCCGGCAGCGACCGGCAGGTCCGCGGGATGATCATGGCCGAACTGCGGGCGAGCGACGTCCCCGTGACCCGGGACGAGATCGCGATGGTGTGGCCGGACGAAGCGCAGCGGGACCGGGCGCTCGCGTCGCTGCTGCGGGACGGGCTCGCCGAGGGCGACGACGTCGAGGGGTACCGGCTGCCGCGCGGCTGAGCCCGGCCGGGTGCCATCTCGTCCGAGCAGGTGTCGCCGCGCACATGAGAGCGCCCGCCACCGGGTGGTGACGGGCGCTCTCGTGTGTCTCGACGGGTGTCAGGCGCGCGGCGCGTCGGAGGACGACGCGGGGCCGTCCTCGTCCGCTGCGTCGTCCTCGTCGTCCTCGTCGTGCTTGTACGGGTCGGCGTCGCCGGCGTAGGTGGCGCCGACGGCGACCTGCTTGACCTGCAGGTCGCGCATCTGGGCCTGCGCGAGCAGGTCCTCGAGGTGCGCCGACGTGTCCGGCAGGGCATCGGCGATGAACTCGAGCGACGGGGTGAGCCGCGCTGTGATGTTCTTGCCGACCTCGGTGCGGAGCATGCCGGTCGCGGCTTTGAGCGCCGCCGCGGAGTCGGCGCGCTCCTCGTCCGAGCCGTACACGGTGTAGAAGATCGACGCGTGCTGCAGGTCCCCGGTCACCCGGACGTCGGTGATCGTCACGAAGCCGAGGCGCGGGTCGCGCAGGCCCTTGTCGAGCCGACGGGCGACGACTTCCTTGATGCGGTCAGCCATCTTGCGTGCGCGCTGCGGGTCAGCCATGGGTTCCTCCTTGCGGAACGGGGTGAGGCCCCGCCTCCTCCGGACGGAGGAGGCGGGGCCCAGGGTACTCAGTGCGATCAGTCGCGCGGCTTCTCGACGAGCTCGGTCGTCTCGATCTCGTCGCCGGGCTGGATGTCGTTGAACTTGCCGAGACCGATACCGGCCTCGTAGTCCGTGCGGACCTCGGTGACGTCGTCCTTGAAGCGACGGAGCGACTCGATCGCCAGTCCGTCGGCCACGACCACGCCATCACGGATGACGCGCGCCTTGGCGTTGCGCGTGATCGTGCCGGACCGGACGATGACACCGGCGATGTTGCCGAACTTGGAGGAACGGAACACCTCGCGGATCTCCGCGACCCCCGACTGGACCTCTTCGTACTCGGGCTTGAGCATGCCCTTGAGCGAGTTCTCGATGTCCTCGAGTGCGTTGTAGATGACCGAGTAGAAGCGGACGTCGATGCCTTCACGGGCAGCGCGTTCGCGGGCCTTGACGTCCGGACGGACGTTGAAGCCGACGACGATCGCGTTGTCGATCGTGGCGAGGTCGATGTCCGACTCCGTGATCGCACCCACACCGCGGTGCAGGATGCGCAGCTGGACGCTGTCGTCCACCTCGATGTCCAGGAGCGACTGCTCGAGTGCCTCGACGGCACCGGAGACGTCACCCTTGATGATGAGGTTGAGCGAGTCGACCTTGCCCTCTTCGAGCGCACGGGTGAAGTCCTCGAGCGAGATGCGCTTGCGGGCCTTGGCCAGCTGGGCATTGCGCTGTGCGGCTTCACGCTTCTCGGCGATCTGACGGGCGGTGCGGTCGTCCTCGGTGACGAGGAACGTGTCACCGGCGCGGGGCACCGACGACAGACCCTGCACCTGGACCGGACGGGCCGGCGTCGCGGCGTCGACCGCGGTGCCGTTCTCGTCCGCCATCGCACGGACACGGCCGTACGCCGTGCCGGCGACGATCGCGTCACCGACGTGCAGCGTGCCGGACTGGATGAGGACGGTGGCGACTGCACCACGGCCCTTGTCGAGCCGTGCTTCGATCGCGACGCCTCGGGCGTCCTTGTCGGGGTTCGCACGCAGGTCGAGACCGGCGTCCGCGGTCAGGATCACGGCGTCCAGGAGGTCCTGGATGCCGATGTTCTGACGAGCGGAGACGTCGACGAACATGACGTCGCCGCCGTACTCCTCGGCCACCAGGTTGTACTCGGTGAGCTGCTGACGGACCTTGGCCGGGTTCGCCCCGTCCTTGTCGATCTTGTTCACCGCGACCACGATCGGCACACCGGCCGACTGGGCGTGGTTCAGCGCCTCGATCGTCTGCGGCATGATGCCGTCGTCCGCCGCGACCACGAGGATCGCGATGTCAGTCACCTGGGCACCACGAGCACGCATGGCCGTGAAGGCCTCGTGACCCGGGGTGTCGATGAAGGTGATCGGGCGCTCGATGCCCTCGTGCTCGGTGACGATCTGGTACGCGCCGATGTGCTGCGTGATGCCGCCGGCTTCGCCCTCGACGACCTTGGAGTTGCGGATCGCGTCGAGCAGTCGGGTCTTACCGTGGTCGACGTGACCCATGACGGTGACGACCGGGGGACGCTGCTGCAGGACGGAGTCGTCTTCGTCGGCGTACTCGGCGTCGATGTCGATGTCGAAGCCCTCGAGGAGCTCCTTGTCCTCGTCCTCGGGCGAGACGACCTGGATCTTGTAGCCCAGTTCCTCGCCGAGGACCTCGAAGGTCGCCTCGTCCAGGGACTCGGTCGCGGTCGCCATCTCACCGAGGTGGAACAGCACCGTCACCAGGTTGCCGGGGCTCGCGTCGATCTTGTCCGCGAAGTCCGAGATGCTCGCACCGCGACGGAGACGGATGACCGTGTTGCCGTCGCCACGAGGGACCTGCACACCGCCGAGCGACGGCGCCTGCCGCATCTCGTACTCGGCGCGCTTCGTCCGCTTCGACTTGCGGGCACGGCTCTTGCCGCCACCGCGACCGAACGCACCAGCGGTGCCACCACCGGGGCCACGGCCACGGCCGCCACCACCTGCGGGGCGCGGACCGGTGAACGCGGGACGGGCGAAGCCGCCACCTGCGCCGGCACCGGCACCACCGGGACGGTTGAAGCCACCACCGGGGCCGCCACGACCGCCGCCACCCTGGCCCGGGCGCTGCCCGAAGCCGTTGGGACGGTTGTTCTGACCGGGACCACCGGGACGCGGAGCACCCGGACGGGGCGCACCGGGACGCGGCGGCTGCGGACGCGGGATGCCGTTGCCGGCTCCGGCGGCCGGGCGCTGGCCCATGCCCTGGTTGGAGGCGAACGGGTTGTTGCCGGGGCGCGGCGGACGTGCGCCCATGCCCTGGCTCGACGCGTACGGGTTGTTGCCGGGACGGGCACCGGGCTTCGGGCCACCGGGCTTCGGGGCCGAGCCGGAACCGGACGGCTTGCTGCCACCGGGCTTGACGGCGTCGCTCGGACCGGAGTCCGTCTGGTCGCCGTCGGGCTGCTGTGCAGCTGCCTGCTCAGCGGCCTTCTGCTCGGCCGCGGCCTTGCGGGCGGCCTCTGCCTCGGCCTGACGCTGCGCGACGGACTTCGGGGCGGCCGGCGTCGGGGCCCCGTCGACGGCCGGGGCCGCTGCGGGTGCTTCCTCGACGACGGGCTCGGGCTCCGGAGCGGGACGCTTCGGGCCGGGCTTGGGGCCACCGGGCTTCGGGGCGCCGGAACGCGGGGCCGTAGGGGCCTTCGCGGCGGCGGGCGCTGCCGGGGCTGCGGACGCGGAGGCGCCCTCGGCCTGCAGTGCCGCACGGAGCTTCCGTGCGACGGGGGGTTCGATGCTCGAGCTCGGGCCCTTGACGAATTCGCCGAGTTCCTTGAGCTTCTCCATTGCGGTCTTGCTGTCGACGCCGAGCTCGCTTGCGATCTCGTGTACGCGTGGTTTCGCCACTGTTCTCCTTCACGGGTCCCACCCCGTCAAGGGGCAGGACTCAATGGTTGACGGGTCTCATTTCGAGCCGCTCATCAGTTGTCCATAAGCCGTTCAGCCTGTTCTGTCATGTCCTGGCGCTCGAGCGCTGTGCTGTTCGGGCCATCGGGCCCCAGCCCAGCGAGGTACTCGCGCACCGCGGACGTGTCGGGATCACGCTCCAGCCGGAGCGCACGGCGGAATGCCCTGCGCTTGACGGCCAGTTCGTACGCTTCGACGGTCGGTGTGAGCCATGCCCCCCGGCCCGGCATGACTGCCTTCGGATCCGCTACCACGGAGCCGTCACTGTGAGCGACGACACGGAGGAGGGAGGATCGGGTTGCGCGACGACGACTGCCGATGCACGTTCTGACGGCGTCCACTCTACTCCTTGACTCCGACGACCGCGATCCGGCACGCCCGAGGCCTGTCGCCACGAGCGAACCGGATCGCGTCGATGTGGGTGGTGCTCAGTCGTCGCCGTCGAGGATCGAGTCCGGCTGGATGTCGATCCGGGCGCCGGTCAGCTTCGCGGCGAGGCGGGCGTTCTGCCCTTCCTTGCCGATCGCGAGCGACAGCTGGTAGTCCGGCACGAGGGCGCGGACGGCCTTCGTCGAGGCGTCGAGCACGAACGCGCTCGTGACCTTGGCGGGCGACAGCGCGCTGGCGACGAACGTGGCGAGGTCGGAGGACCAGTCCACGATGTCGATCTTCTCGGCGCCGAGCTCGTTCGTCACCGAACGCACGCGGGCACCGAGCTCGCCGATGCACGCGCCCTTGGCGTTGACGCCGGGCTCGTTCGCCTTGACCGCCATCTTCGTGCGGTGGCCGGCTTCCCGCGCCAGCGAGGTGATCTCGACGACGCCGGAGGCGATCTCCGGGACCTCGAGGGCGAAGAGCTTCCGGACCAGGCCCGGGTGGGTCCGCGACACGGTGATCTGCGGTCCCTTGTGGCCACGACCGACGCTCGTCACGTAGACGCGCAGACGGGTGCCGTGCGCGTAGGTCTCCCCCGGCACCTGCTCTTCGGGCGGCAGGATCGCCTCCACCGTGCCGAGGTCGACCATCACCATCTTCGGGTTCGGCCCCTGCTGCACGATGCCGGCGACGATGTCGCCTTCCTTGCCGCGGAACTCGCCGAGGATCTTGTCGTCGCCGATGTCACGGAGACGCTGGTTGATGACCTGCTTGGCGGCGAACGCCGCGATCCGGCCGAAGTCGCTCGGCTGGTCGACGGACTCGCCGATGACGTTGTCGTCCTCGTCGCGCTCGGGCACGAAGACGGACACTTCGCCGGACTTGCGGTCCAGCTCGACGCGGGCCTGATCATCGACGGGTTCGTCGTTCTCGGCGCGGTGCTTCTGGTAGGCGGTCAGGATGGCAGATTCGATGATCTGGACGAGCTCGTCGAACGGGATCTCCCGTTCACGCTCCATGAGTCGCAGGACTGCGAGGTCGATCTTCACCGAGGTGCCTCCGTATTCAGATGAGTCACTTCCGCGGATGGGACCGCGCGGAAGCCGTCGTCGATCGTACCGCAGGAATGACGGGAGGCCCGTGGCGGATCCGCCACGGGCCTCCCGTCGGACGTCGGTCGCCGACGCCGGAGCGTCAGATCGCGCGCACCGCCGAGAGCAGTTCCGCGACCGGGACGTCGGACCGTTCGCCGGTGGCCCGGTTCCACAGTTCGACGACACCGTCGGCGGCGCCACGGCCCGCGACCACGACGATCGGCATGCCCAGCAGCTCGGCGTCACGGAGCTTGACACCCGGCGACACCTTCGGCCGGTCGTCGTACACCACGTCGAAGCGCTCGGACTCGAGCTGCGCGACGATCGACTCGGCCAGCTCGTACGCGGTGGCGTCCTTGCCGGTCGCGACGACGTGCACGTCGAACGGGGCGACGTGCTTCGGCCAGGCCAGACCCTTCTCGTCGTTGTGCGCCTCGGCCAAGATCGCCAGGATGCGGGTCACACCGATGCCGTACGAGCCCATCGTGACGGTCGCGAGCTTGCCGTTCTCGTCCTGCACCTTGAGGCCGAGGGCCTCGGCGTACTTCCGGCCGAGCTGGAAGACGTGGCCGATCTCCATGCCGCGGGCCGTCTCGAGCGGGCCGGAGCCGTCGGGTGCGGGGTCGCCGGCGCGGACGTCGGAGACCTCGGCGACACCGTCGGCGACGAAGTCACGCCCGGCCACCAGACCGGAGACGTGGACGCCGCGCTCGTTCGCGCCGGTGACCCAGGTCGTGCCGTCGACCACGCGCGGGTCGACGAAGTACCGGAGGCCGGTGGCGCTGTCGGCACCGAGGACCTGCGGGCCGATGTAGCCCCTGACCAGGCCGCGGTGCTTCCGGAAGTCGTCGTCGCCGGCGGCTTCGACCTCGGCCGGGGCGAAGGCCACCTCGGCGCGCTTGAGGTCGACGTCGCGGTCGCCGGGCAGGCCGACCACCACGATCTCCCGCGTGCCGTCGAGGTGTGTGAGGGCGAGAACCACGTTCTTCAGCGTGTCCGCCGCGGTCCACAGCGCGCCGTCACGCGGGGCGACGGCGTTCGCGTGCGCCACGAGCGAGTCGATCGTCGGGGTGTCCGATGTGGGGAGCAGCACGGGCTCGGGCAGGCCGTCGACGGGCTTCGCGTCCGGCACCGGCGTGACGTACGCCTCGACGTTGGCCGCGTACCCGCCGGCGCTGCGGACGAAGGTGTCCTCGCCGACCGTGATCGGGTGCAGGAACTCCTCCGACTTCGACCCACCCATCGCCCCGGCATCGGCCTTGACGATGACGTACTCGAGACCCAGACGGGCGAAGATCCGCTCGTAGGCGTCCCGCATGACCTGGTAGCTGCGTTCGAGCCCGGCGTCGTCGAGGTCGAACGAGTACGCGTCCTTCATCGTGAACTCGCGTCCACGCAGGAGTCCCGCGCGGGGACGGGCCTCGTCGCGGTACTTGTCCTGGATCTGGAACAGCGTGACGGGCAGGTCCTTGTAGGACGAGTACAGGTCCTTCACGAGGAGGGCGAACATCTCTTCGTGGGTGGGCGCGAGCAGGTAGTCGGAGCCCTTGCGGTCCTGCAGGCGGAACATGCCGTCGCCGTACTCGGTCCAGCGGTTGGTGGCCTCGTACGGCTCGCGCGGCAGGAGGGCGGGCAGCAGGACCTCCTGCGCACCGGCGGCGACCATCTCGTCGCGGATGATGCCCTCGATCTTGGAGCGGACCCGGAGCCCGAGCGGCAGCCAGGCGAAGATGCCCGGCGACTGGCGACGGACGTACCCGGCGCGGACGAGCAGCTTGTGACTCGTGACCTCCGCGTCGGAGGGGTCGTCGCGGAGCGTGCGGAAGAAGAGGTGAGAGAGCCGTGTGACCACGCCGTCAGCCTAGCGGCGCAGGGTCACGGCGCGACCCACCTGTGGACGGCGAGGCCGCGGTGGCAGGCCTGTGCAGGAACGGACGGGAGGCCCGTGGCGGTGTCGCCGCGGGCCTCCCGTCCGGCATGGGGTCGCGAGCGACCCCGGACGCTACGAGGTGACGACCAACGGCTTGCCGGTGCCGGCTGCCGGACCCATCTCGTCGGCGATGCGGTTGGCCTCGTCGATGAGCGTCTGGACGATCTCCGACTCGGGGACGGTCTTGACGACGTGCCCCTTCACGAAGATCTGGCCCTTGCCGTTGCCCGAGGCGACACCGAGGTCGGCCTCGCGCGCTTCACCCGGACCATTCACGACACAGCCCATCACGGCGACGCGCAGCGGCACGGTCATGCCCTCGAGCCCCGAGGTGACGTCGTTCGCGAGCTGGTAGACGTCGACCTGCGCACGGCCGCAGCTGGGGCAGGAGACGATCTCGAGCTTGCGCTCGCGGAGGTTCAGCGACTGGAGGATCTGCAGACCGACCTTGACCTCTTGCGCGGGCGGGGCCGACAGGGAAACACGGATGGTGTCGCCGATGCCCTCGCCGAGCAGGATGCCGAACGCCGTCGCGCTCTTGATGGTGCCCTGGAACTCCGGGCCGGCCTCGGTCACGCCGAGGTGCAGCGGCCAGTCGCCGCGCTCGGCCAGCTGACGGTAGGCCTTGACCATGATGACCGGGTCGTTGTGCTTGACCGAGATCTTGAAGTCGTGGAAGTCGTGCTCCTCGAACAGGGAGGCTTCCCACACGGCCGACTCGACGAGTGCTTCGGGGGTGGCCTTGCCGTACTTCTGCATGAGGCTCGGCTCGAGCGACCCGGCGTTGACGCCGATCCGCAGGCTGACCCCGGCGGCTTTGGCAGCGGCGGCGATGGCACCGACCTGGTCGTCGAACTTCCGGATGTTGCCCGGGTTCACGCGGACCGCGGCACACCCGGCGTCGATGGCCTGGAAGACGTACTTCGGCTGGAAGTGGATGTCCGCGATCACGGGGATCTGGGACTTCTTCGCGATGATCGGCAGCGCGTCGGCGTCGTCCTGGCTCGGCACGGCGACACGGACGATGTCACAGCCGGAGGCGGTCAGTTCGGCGATCTGCTGCAGGGTCGCGTTGATGTTCGTGGTCGGCGTCGTGGTCATCGACTGCACGGACACGGGGGCGTCGCCACCGACCAGGACCTTGCCGACCCGGATCTGCCGGGACTTGCGACGAGGGGCCAGGGTTTCGGGGGCCTTCGGCATTCCGAGGTTCACTGCGGGCACGTCCCGAACTCTACGCGCTCGTCCGCGCAGCGCGGTCCGCCGGGACTCAGGCTCGGCTGGTGCCCAGGATCGCGGCGACGGTCAGACCCGTGTCAGAGCGTGTCGACGACCGTGATGAGCGGGGCGTACAGGCGCATCGCGTCGAGCGCCCGGGTGTGGTCGACGTCGCTCGCGCCGGCACACGCGTCGGCGACGACCGTGACCCGGACGCCGGCGTCCGCGGCCGCCAGGGCGGTCGACAGGACGCAGCAGTCGGTCGAGACGCCCGTCAGCACGAGGTGCGTGTCCGCTCCGCTGCCGGTCACGGCCTGGAGGCTCGTCCCCCACTTCCCGAAGGTCGGCTCGGTCACGACGGGGACGGCCCCCGCCGCCGGCAGGTCGCCGGCCGCGAGTGCGGCGAACGGCTCGGTGAGTGCGTACAGGTCGTCCTCGTCGGGGACGAGCGCGAACGGCCAGTCGCGGTAGTACGGCACCCACGCTCCGGTCGGCCGGGCGGGAGCGACGAACCGGGTGAGGACGGTGCGGCCACGGAACCGTGGCAGGAGCCGTTCGATCGCCGCAGAGGCATCGGCGAACCGTGGCGCGGCCCAGGGGCTGTCGCCGGTGAACACCCGCTGCATGTCGATGACGACCAACCAGGCACCCGCCGTGTCGTCACCGTCGCCCGTGCCGGCGTCGTCGACCGTGTCGACCGGCGCGGTCACGGGCGGAGCTCCGCGTCCGGCACCCGGGACACCGGTTCGGTGACCGGCATGGCCTCCTGGCGCCGGACCGCCCGGCCGCCGAGCAGCAGCGTTCCGAGGAACCCGACGACCAGCGCCACCAGGACCCCGAGGTTCGCGTACGCCCACGGACCGGACACCCCGCCGAGACCGAACGGGCCGAGCAGGAAGCCCTGCCAGTGCACGAGCTCGGCGCCGGGCGTGGAGTTCGTCACGAGCCCCCACCCGAGCACCGAACCGAGGACGACGAGCGCGATCGCGGTCCACCGCACGCTGCCGTAGCGGCCGCGCGGGGTGTCGAGCTCGTCCTCGGCGTAGGCGCGACGGCGGAGCAGGACGTCGGCGACGAACACTCCGCACCACGCCGCGATCGGCACGCCCAGGGTGATGAGGAACGCCTGGAACGGCCCGATGAAGTCGGTCGCGAAGAACACCACGAACACGGCTCCGGCGACCATGAGCACCCCGTCGACCCCGGCCGCGACCGGTCGTGGGATCCGGACGCCGGCGCTGAGGAGCGCCAGGCCCGAGGAGTAGATGTCGAGGACGGCCCCGCCGACGAGGCCCAGGATCGCGACGACCGCGAAGGGCACGAGGAACCAGGTCGGCATCACCGTCACCAGGGCACCGATCGGGTCGGCGGAGATCGCACCGTGCAGCTCCTTCGACGATCCGGCCAGCATCACGCCGATGACCACCAGGACCGCGGGTGCCAGTGCCCCGCCGAACGTCGTCCACCCGACCACCCCGCCGGTCGAGGACGAGCGGGGCAGGTAGCGCGAGTAGTCCGCCGCCGCGTTCACCCAGCCGAGACCGAAGCCCGTCATCACGAGCACCAGGGCACCGATCACGTTCTGTGCGCTGCCGGACGGCAGCGCGGCGAGCGTGCCGAAGTCGATCGAGGGGACCGCCAGGACCACGTAGACGACGGTCAGGACGCCGGTGATCACGGTGATCCAGGCCTGCATCCGCATGATCACGTCGAAGCCGGCGATGCCCGCGCCGACCACGAGTGCCGCGACGACCACCAGGGCGACGAGCTTCGTCAGGACGCCGTCGTCCCACCCGAGCGCCCGGAACACCGTCGAGGTCGCGAGCACGGCGAGGGCGGCCAGCGCGGTCTCCCACCCGACCGTGAGGACCCAGCTGAGGAACGACGGCAGCCGGTTGCCGTGCACACCGAACGCGGCGCGGCTGAGGACCATCGTCGGGGCAGACCCCCGCTTGCCGGCGATCGCGACGATCCCGCACAGCAGGAACGAGAAGACGACGCCGACCACCGAGACCACGGTGGCCTGTGCCAGCGAGATCCCGAAGTCGAGCACGAACGAGCCGTACGCCAGACCGAGCACCGAGATGTTCGCGGCGAACCACGGCCAGAACAGCCCGCGCGGGCGGCCCTTGCGTTCCGACTCGGCGATGACGTCGATGCCCTGTCGCTCCACGGCACGGGTCTGGCCGACTGCGGTCTGGCCGATTCCGGTCTGGCCTGCTCGGGCCCGGTCGGCGACGGGCTTCTGCGGGGCCGTCGGGTCTGCGCTCATGGGGTGAGCGTAGTGCGCGAGGACGCCGGTGCCTGCTCCCCGGAGGGCCGGCGCCTGCTCCCCGCAGATCTGCTGCCTGCTACCCGAAGAGGTTGACCGGCCGGACGATGTCCGCGTAGATCAGGAGCGCGCTCATGCCGGCGAGCAACACGACGACGACCATCGTCAGCGGCATCGTCTTCGCCAGGTCGATCGGACCCGGGTCGGCCTTGCCGAACAGGCGGAAGGTCCGGCGCTTCACGGCTTCCCACAGGGCGCCCGCGATGTGCCCGCCGTCGAGCGGCAGGAGCGGCACCATGTTGAGCACGAACAGACCGATGTTCAGCGACGCCAGCAGTCCGAGGATCGTGTACACCTTGTCCACCACGGGCACGCCGCTCATCGACGAGACGGTCCCGATCGCCCGGCCGACCCCGACGACCGACACCGGGCTGTCCTGCGAGCGGGCCTGCGAACCGAAGGCCGCGTTCCAGACCGCCACCAGGCGCTGCGGCAGGTCGATGATGAGGTGCGCCGACGCGCCGATCTGGGCGCCCGTCGCGGGCAGCACCGCCGCCGGGGACTGCCGGACCAGCGTCTGCCCGATGCTGACGCCGACCACACCCACCCGCTGGGTCTTCGTCGTGCCGTCGCTGTTCTTCGCGACCGTCCCGTCGGCCGTGTAGACGTCGCGGGTGGCGAGTGCCGGCGTGACGCGGAGGGTGCGCTCGGTGCCGTCACGCTCGACGACGACCGGGACGGCCTTGCCGGCGGACCGCTGGAACGTGTCCGAGACCTGCGTGATGGTCGGGTTCCGCACGCCACCGACGGACAGGACGACGTCGCCGGACCGGAGTCCGGCCTCCTTCGCGGGCGAGACGGCGTCACCGTCGGCGCACGTCGTCCGTGCGCTGGTCGGCAGGACGCAGTCGACGCTCGAGGTGAAGGTCGTGGTCGGCGCGCCGAACCCGACGAGCAGGATCCCGAACAGGACGATGCCGATCACCAGGTTCATCGCCGGACCGGCGACCATCACGATGATCCGCTTCCACGGCGTCAACCGGTAGAACGCCCGCGAGTCGTCGCCACCCGACTCCGCGATCTGCTCCGCACTGGCCGCCCGCGCGTCCTGCACGAAGGCCGAGTACATGCCGGTGTTCGTGATCTCACGGCCAGAGGCTCGGGGCTTCAGCATGCCCACCATCGAGATGTAGCCGCCGAGCAGGATCGGACGGATGCCGTACTCGGTCTCGCCACGTCGGAAGGACCAGACCGCCTTGCCGAAGCCGAGGGAGTACTGGGTCACCTTGACGTTGAACAGCTTCGCGAAGGCCAGGTGGCCGAGCTCGTGGAGGCCGATCGACACCAGCAGACCGATGATGAAGACGACGACGCCGAGGATGAAGAGCAGGACGGTTCCGACGGTCACCGGCAAAGAGTACGGGACGCTGGCCATGACGGAGCCGTACGCGGGCTGGGTGGTGATGTGAGCCTCCCGAGCGGTGTGGCCCTGGAGGGCGGAGCCGCCCGCGTGAGCGTTCCCGGCCGGGAGGCGCGGATCACGCCGTGCGCGACAGGATGCGGTCCGCGGTCTGCCGCGCCCACCGCTCCGCGGCGAGGACACCGTCGAGCGACGGCTCCCCCGCGGCGTGCTCGTCGACCACCCGCGCGACCGTGTCGACGATGTCGAGGAAGCCGATCGCGCCCGCGTGGAACGCGGCGACGGCCTGCTCGTTCGCCGCGTTGAAGACCGCCGGGAACGTCCCGCTGAGGACACCGACACGCTTGGCGAGGTCCACGGCACCGAAGGCCTGCGTGTCCAGCGGCTCGAACGTCCAGGTGCTCGCCGTCGTCCAGTCGAGCGGTACGCCGACGTGCGGCACACGGTCCGGCCACGCCATCCCGAGCGCGATCGGCAGGCGCATGTCCGGCGGCGAGGCCTGCGCGATCGTGGAGCCGTCGACGAACTCGACCATCGAGTGCACGATCGACTGCGCGTGCACGGTGACGTCGATGCGGTCGTAGGGGACGCCGAACAGCAGGTGCGCCTCGATGACCTCGAGTCCCTTGTTGACGAGCGTGGCCGAGTTCGTCGTGACCACGAGGCCCATGTCCCACGTCGGGTGGGCCAGCGCCTGCGCCGGCGTGACGTCGGCCAACTCGTCGCGGGAACGGCCGCGGAACGGACCACCGCTGGCGGTCAGGACCAGGCGTCCGACCTCGGCGTCGCTGCCGGAGCGCAGCGCCTGCGCGATCGCGGAGTGTTCGCTGTCGACCGGGACGATCTGCCCGGGAGCGGCCGCCGCCTGGACGAGCGGACCGCCGACGATCAGGCTCTCCTTGTTCGCGAGCGCCAGGGTCGCGCCGGTCTCGAGGACCGCGAGGGTGGGGCCCAGGCCGACCGAGCCGGTGATGCCGTTCAGCACGACGTCCGCCTCGACGCTCCGCACCAACCGTTCGGCGTCGGCGGACCCGAGGGCGGTCTCGCGGACCCCGAACCGGGCGGCCTGCTCGGCGAGGGCCGTCGCGTTGCTGCCGGCCGTGAGACCGACGACCTCGAAGCGGTCGGGGTTCCGCTCGATGACGTCGAGGGCCTGCGTGCCGATCGACCCGGTGCTGCCGAGGAGGACGACACGGCGGCGGGTGGTGCTGGGGCTCATGGGGGAAACCTACCGGGAGCGCGTTGCTGCCGCCGCGCCCCGCACGACGAAGGGCGGGTGGTGCGTCGAGACGCACCACCCGCCCTTGCCGTCCGGCAGGTCAGCCCTTGGCGAGCAGATCGACCACGAACACCAGGGTCGCGTTGGCCGGGACGCCCGAGCCCTCTGGCGGAGTGGCACCGTAGCCGTCTTCCGGGGTGACGACGATCATGACCTGGGAGCCGACCTTCTGGCCGACCAGACCCTTCACGAAGCCGGGGATCAGACCGCTGTTCGAGATGGTGAAGGTCGTCGGGGAGCCCTTCGACCACGAGGAGTCGAACTCCTTGCCGCCCTTGTAGAGCACGCCCTTGTACTGGACGAGCGCGGTGTCGCCGTCCTTGATCGTGTCGCCGTCGCCCTGCTTGATGACCTCGGCCGTGGTCTTCGTCGGAGCGGCCGTGTCGGGGATCGTGATCGTCGGCTCGCCGTTCGCGGCGTCCTTGACGGTCGGCAACTTCGGGTCCTGGTCCTTCGGCGTGCCGGTCGACTTGGTCGGCGTCTGCTCGACGACGTCTGCGACGACGACGATGGAGCCGGTCGTGTTGAAGCCGAGTGCCGCTGCCTGACCGACCACGGCCACCCGGTCGCCGACCTTCGCGCACGACAGGATGGCGCCGAAGCCGGTGCCACCGACCGAGAGCACCTGCGGGTTGCCCTGGTCGAAGCCGACCGTGACGAGGTTCTTGGCGTCCTTCGCGCTGTACGCCGTGTACGCGACCTGCACGAAGTCACCCTTCGACAGGGACGCGCCCGAGCCCTTCACGACGCGGGTGGCCTGCGGCGGGTCGGCCGTCAGCCCCTTGTCGAACGTGACCTTCGGCGCTGCCGAACCACCGACCGATCCGGTGGCCTTCACGGAGTCCGAGGCCTTGCCGGGCTTCGGGCACGAGGTGATCGGCGTCGGGGTCGAGCTCGGGGCGGAGGTGGCCGATGCCGAGGGGTCCGACGAGCCGGAACCGGAGCAGGCCGCGAGGCCGAGGATCACGGCGGGCACGAGGGCGAGGGGGAGCAGACGGAGACGCTTCACACGGGTCATCCTGCCGCACTCACTGATGCGTCGGCTCCGAGGACGGTGATCTCGGCCTCGTGGTGGACCGGGAACGCGACCGAGCGGGCGATGAAGCACAACCGGTTCGCCTCGGCGTGTGCGGTGCGGGCGTCGTCGACACGGTCGGGCTCCGTGATGGTCACGACGGGCCGGAGGAGGACCTCGGTCAGTTCCCCCGAGCCGTCGCGGTGCACATCGAGACTCGCCGTCGCGCGGTCCTGGTAGTCGACCACCGTGATGCCGAGCGTCGACGCGACGTACAGGTAGCTCATCATGTGGCACTGGCTGAGGGCGGCCAGGATCATCTCCTCCGGGTTCCAGCGATCGCGGTCGCCGCGGAAGGTCGGGTCGGCGCTGCCGAGGACGTCGGGCTTGCCCGCCGCGCTGATGACGTGGTCGCGACCGTAGTCGCGGTACCCGCTCGTCCCGGTCCCCCGGTTGCCGGTCCAGCGCACGGACACCTCGTAGGAGTGGTCGGTCATGGGCGGTCCCTTCGTCACGGTGAACGGTCCGGTGGTCGGTAGGCTCGCCGCATGAGCGTGGCTCCCAGCACCGACCGTCATCCTCTCACCGCCGACGGGTCCGTCGAGCTGGCGGTCCTCGACCGTTCCGGCTTCGACGAGAGCCGCCACATCGGCGCGGGGGTGGTCGTCACCGCGGACGGCACCGTCGTCGACGCGGTCGGGGACGTCACGGCGAGCATCTACCCCCGCTCGACCATGAAGCCGTTCCAGGCACTCGCGATCCGCCGTGAAGGGGCGCTCTTCGCCGGCGACGAACTCGTGATGACGACGGCGAGTCACGCGGGGACCCCGTCCCACCAGTCCCTGGCACTGCGCATGCTCGAACGCTTCGACCACGTCGAGGACGACCTGGGCTGCCCGCCGGACCTGCCCTTCGACCGCGAGACCGCGCGCGGTATGGACGGCCCACGGCGCCTGGCGATGAACTGCTCCGGCAAGCACGCCGGGATGCTCGCCGCCTGCCGCGTCCACGGCTGGGACGCAGCGACGTACCTGGAGATCGACCACCCGCTCCAGCGTGCGGTCCGCAGCACCGTCGAGGACTTCACCGGCGAGGTCGTCGACGTCGTCGGCACCGACGGGTGTGGCGCGCCGGTGTTCCCGCTGACGCTCACCGGGCTGGCACGGGGCATCGCCGGTGTCGTCGCCCGGGCGGACGACGACACCGCTGCGCTGACCGACGCCGTCCTGGCGAACGCGTGGGCGATCGACGGCGTGGGCCGGGCGAACACCGTGACGATCGAACGGCTCGGCGTCCTGGCCAAGCTCGGGGCCGAGGGCGTGATGGTGATGGGAGTGCCGCAGGGGCCCGCCGTCGCCGTCAAGGTGCTGGACGGGTCGCTCCGCGCCGGCACCCTGGCAGCGCTGACGCTCCTGGTGCGCAACGGGCTGGTCGATGCCGAGGCCGCCGACGAGGTCCTCGCCGCCACCGGCGAGCGGGTGCTCGGCGGCGGCGTGCCGGTGGGTGCCGTCCGCGCCGGAGCTGGCCTGCGCTGAACCAGGACCGGGCCGTCCGGAGGGCTGTCCGGGTGGTGCTGGTCGGGCCGAGGAGCCGGGCGGTCGGGCACGACGAGCAACGGCAAGGTCGGACGCATCGTGACCCCGACGGGGTCCATGGATCCGTCGGCCAGGCGTCGTCGGAGACGACACCCGTAGCGCGTCACATCGACGACGGCGGTGCAGCAGCGGGGTGCGGTCGTCGTGCTCGGCACGAGCACCACCGAGGCGGCCCGGTGCCCCTCGGGATCGAGCAGGACGGCGGCGCAGGTCCCGTCCGGCATCCCGCTGCGGACGATCCGCTGCCCGAGCAGAGCGGTGTCCGCCGCGACTCGGAGCGACGTCGCCGAGGCCTGCGGGTCGACCGTGCTCCGCTCAGCGGGCCTGGCGCGCAACTCGTCGAGCTGGTCCACCAGGCCGGTGAAGACCGCGCGAGCGAGCGCACCGGTGCCACAGACGACGACGCCGCCGGACGGGTCGGCCCGGACGAGGGCGCCGCCCGAGGTCCGGCCGATCAGGATCGCGCCGTCGACTGCGGCCTCGGGGATACGGTCGTGCTCGGCTGTCCCGTCGAGTTCGGGGTCGAGTCGGTGTCCGAGTGCGGGTGCGTCTGCCGGTCCGGGTAGGTGTCCGGGTACATGTCCGGGCCCGGGTACGTGTCCGAGTCCGTGGTCGGTCTCCGGGGGGAGGACGACCGCCGCTGGACCGCCGCCGGTTCGTGGGGCCCGTACCGCCACCGCGACGAGGAGGCAGACCCCGGCAGCCGCCCAGAGTACCGGCACGCTGGGGCCCGGCACGACGAGCGTCCCGACGGCGATGAGGACCGCCACCACGACGGCCACGCGACGTGCTGCACGAGGTTCCATGCCCTCATCACATCGCGAAGCACACGGCCCCCACCTGCTCGCCGTGCGGTCTGTGGAGAACCGGACGGTGGCGCGTCACGGTGTAGGAAGGCGCCCGGGTGTCACTGCAACAGGAAGAACTGCTCCCCCACGTCGACGCGGGCTCCGCGC
Organism: Curtobacterium sp. CFBP9011; assembly: GCF_034045095.1. Classification (NCBI taxonomy): domain Bacteria; kingdom Bacillati; phylum Actinomycetota; class Actinomycetes; order Micrococcales; family Microbacteriaceae; genus Curtobacterium; species Curtobacterium sp. CFBP9011. The sequence continues at coordinate 204,923 of NZ_JAXCWN010000002.1, read as the reverse complement.
TCGACCCGGTAGCGCCGACCCGGCTCGCACCGGCGGATCGACCCGTCGATGTGGCGGATGACCGTCCCGTTGCCCGAGTAGCGGTCCGACACCCAGAGGTCGTCGCCGTCACGCCCGAGTTCCAGGTGCGTCTTCGACACCGACTTGCCGGGGTCGCGGATCGTCAGCAGCTCGTCGAAGTGCTCCTCCGGCTCCGGGCGTGGCAGCCGCCCGAGCAACGCGGAACCGTGCACGCCGAGGCGTTCGCCCGTACTGAAGTGCAGCAGGAACGGGGCGTGTTCGGGCTTGCGCGACACGATGCGTGTCGCCTCGACGTCCTCGTCGTCGTCTTCCTGGAGTGCGGCGTCCGACGGCGCTTCGTCGGCCGGAGCGACCTCGGGAGCCTCTCCGGCGTGCGGGACGGGCGGAAGTGGAGCGGCAGTCGGTGCGTCATCGACCGTCGGTGTCGTGGGCGGTGGCGTCACGGGCCGGGGCGACACGGGCGGGAGCGGTGCGGCCCAGGTGAGGTGGGCCTCCTGGTCGGCATCGGCGCCGTCTCCGGCGTCCTCCTGCCGGTCAGAGTCCGTCTCGGGCTCGTCGGCGACGGAAGCGTCAGCGGCGAGCTCGTCCGCGGCGGGTTCGTCCGACTCCTGCTGCCCGGCAGGCTCGTCGTCAACGTGCTCGTCGTCCACTTGCTCGTCGGCCTCAGGCTCGTCGGAGGCCGCGTCATCGACGACCGGCCCGTCGACAACGGGCTCGTCAACGGTCTCGTCGCCGACCGGTTCGTCGACACCGGACCCGTCGGCAGCGTGGTCACCGTCGCCGTCGGTGAGCTCGCGTGCGTCGGAGACGGCGCTGCGGAGCGCGTCCTCGTCGGCCGCCCAGTCGGGCCGGGTGAGCGGCAGCGGCATCACCGGACCGGTGAAGGCCGCGGTGACCGCGGGCCGGACGGAGCCACACTCCTCGCAGAAGATGTCGTCGGGTTCCAGTGTGTGCCCGCAGACGTGGCAGGTCGCGCTCTGGCTTCCCGGCGCGACGAGCGGAGCGGGGCGGGGTGCGCGGCGTTCGACGACGGGCTGGAACGCCGCGGTGTCGCCGGGTCGGGGTGCGTCGTCGAACGCACCGGCGTCGGGCGCACCCGGGGTGCTTGCGTCGGCGTCGGTCGAGGAGGACGCGTCGGTGACCGCAGCGGACGGGGCGCGACCGATCCACCAGGACGGTCCGGCCGGCGGGGCTGCCGGGGCGGCCTGCGGTTCCCAGACCGGGACGGCGGCGGATCCGGTGCCTTCCGTGTCAGCGGACTGCTGCCCGGCGGACTCTTGCCCGGTGGGCTGTCGCTCTGGGGGCGCCCAGGCGGCCGTGCGCTGGACCTCCGGGTCGTCCTGGGGAGCGACGTCCTCGGCGGGGAAGGCATCCGGGTCGAGCGTCGGTTCGGCAGGCACCTGCGCTGCCGACGTCGGTGCTGCGCCGGGGCGGCCGGTCCAGTCGCCGAGACCCGTGCCGGCACCGTGGACGTGGGTCGGCGCACTGCGCGGCGTGAGGTCCTGGGCATCCGGCTCGGGAGCGGATCCGCTGCGGTCGGCGCCGGTCAACCACGCCCGGGTCGCGGGTTCGAGCGTGGACTCGGGGAGCCACGCGTCGTCGGCGGTCTCCGGTGCGCGACCGTGCGCGTCGGGCTGCTGCAGCGGCGGCGGTGTCGACCGGTCCACGGCTTCGAAGGGTGCAGTGCGGCGAGCTGCCGAGGTCGTGACGGCTCGTCCGCACTCACCGCAGAAGATCGCTCCGTCCGGGAGCGCCGATCCGCAGTGTTCGCATCTGATCACAGGGTGCCTCTGTCCTCGTCCAGCCGTCCGCGAGGTGCTTCCGGCCTCGGGACATCGTAGTCACCGCCGATCAGAGCAGTCTCCGCGCGCCGACGGAGGCAGCCACAGCCGCAGCACCCACGCCGGTCGTCACCGACGGAACGAACGGACCGACCGGAACGACCGGAACGACCGGAACGACCGGAGTGAGGTCGCCGCGCGGAACCGGGCACGCCGGTCGCGGCCGGCGCGCAGTGCGGTGATCGCCGCGTCCACCGCCGCCCACGTCCGGTCGGCACCGGCACGGTCGACGTCGGCCGGACCGAAGACCGCGGCGTCGGCATCGGCCGCGATCGCAGCACCGGCGTCGCCCGGCGCGGCCTGACCGACCTCTCGGCGGGTGGCGGACGGGTCGACGTCGTGACCACCGTCGAGCAGGGCGTCCCGGTACTCGTCCCACGCACCGACGACCCGGGCCCGCGCCTCCGGTGCTCGACGCCGCCGTCGACGCCGGAGCCGCTTGGCCGAGACGACGGCGGCGATCGGCAGCAGCACGAGCGCCAGGAGCCCGAGGACCCCGAGCGCCCACGGCAACACCGCGAGCAGGATCTGCAACCACAGTGGCTGCGTCGGCGGGGTGTCCCGGTCGGCCTGCGGCGGCGTCTGCTGGTCCTGGTCGAGCTGTTGGGCCGGGGGCGGCGGCACGACGGTCTCGGGCCGCGTCACCGGCTGCGGCGTCTGGTCGGACTCGTCCGGGATCTCCCGGACGACCGGGTTGGGGTCGAGCATGACCCAGCCCCACTGCGCCGTGTCCACCTCGATCCGGGCGGTGACGTCGGAGCCGCGGAACGTGGTCCGCCCGCCCGTCGCTGCAGCTTCCTGATCACCCGAGTCGCCGCCGGGCGTGAACCCCAGGACGACGCGCGCGGGGAACCCGATCTCCCGTGCCATCAGGGCGGCGGCGACGGCGTACTGCTCCTGGTCCCCCACCATCGGCACGGCGGTGAGGAGCTGCGTGATCCGGTCGGCACCGTGACCGCTCCGGCTGGGACGGTCGTCACCGACGCCGTGACTGACGTACCCGGTGCGCCGCAGCGCCTGCAGCGCGGCGAGCAGTTGCGCTCCGTCGCTCGTGTCCGCGTCGGTGTCGGCGCGGACGGCGTCCTGCACCGCGTCCGGCACCGCGCGCGGTGTCGGGACGGCGGCGTCGCCCGGCCGGGCGTCGGTCAGCTCGTCCTGGGTCGGTTGGTCGGGGACCACGGCGGACAACGTGTACCGCGTCCGGTCGGTCACCCCGTCGACGAGGGCGGCGGTGCCGGTGGAGCGGTTGTAGAAGAAGGCGGTCCGCTCACGGTCCGCGTCCGGTCCGCGGAACGCGACCGACGTCAGGTCACCGACCGTGGGCAGCCAGACCCCCCGGTACCCCTGGACCGTGACGGCGACGTCGACGGCGGTCCCCCGTACGTCGCGGGTGTCGACCGCGGTCGGGACCCGCTCGAAGGACCCGGACGCCGAAGCGCCGTCCGGACCTCCGACGCGGTAGACGACGCCGTCGTAGGTGTCCAGGGTCGCGATCCGCACGAAACCGCCGGCGGGCAACCCGGTGACGGTGAGTTGGGGCTCGTCGGCTCGGCCGGACTCCTCGTAGGCGCGGAACCCGCTGAGCGGGCTGACCTGGTCGCGCGGGTCGAAGGGCTTCACGACGTCCGTGCGGGCGACCGTGCGCGCTCCCGACGGGGGCGCGACGAGACCGAGTCCGGTGGCGACGACGGCGGCCGCGGCGATCGTCGCCGTGCCGACCAGCGCCGGCCGGACCACCGCCCGCACGATCGGCACACGGGCTCCGGCGGTCGCCGCGACGGTCGCCGCGCGCCGGAGGTGCCGGACGGTCAGCGCCCACACGAGCGCGACCCCGGCGAGCAGGACGCCGAGCCAGACGGACGTCTCGAGCCGCGTCGGTCCGAAGACGGTGCCGGTGACGAAGAGCGCGAGCGCCGGCAGGCTGGCGAGTTCCGGACGGGAGGCGCGGGTCGCGATGCTCACGCCGACGACCGTCACGAGGAGGACCGACACGAAGTACGGCACGAGGAGCGCCTCGTACGACCCGACCGGCAGGGTGATCGTCAGGAGGCGCCGCCACCCGAGGGCGACTCCGCTGACGAGCTCGACCAGTCCGGGCAGCGTCGGCAGCGGGCCGTCCGCCGCGCCGGGCACGGCAGCGGGGACGCCGGTGGCCGCGAAGCCGACGACGGTCACGATCGACACGACCGAGGCCGGGAGGCGCATCCCGGCTCCCAGCAGCGCCACGACGGAACCGACGACCACGGCCGTGACCCCTGCGGTCACCATCGCGGTGTCACGGTGGATCGGCCACCAGGCCGTGCTCGCGAGCGCCACGAGGAGCCAGACGGCCAGCGTGCCCGCGACCAGACGCAGCGGCGACACCCGGCGTCGGCGGGCAGCTCGTGCCCCCGACCGGGGCCCGGCGTGCGGTGTCGGGCGCGGGGCCCGGCGCTCGTCGATGCTCATGCGCTGACCGACCGCTGCAGGGCGTGGCGGAGGTCCTCGAGGTACCCGACGGTCATGACCGTCAACGCGCCGACCCGGACGGACCGAGGCACGGCCTCCGGTTCGCAGACGACGGCGACGACCTCGACCCCGACGGGGAACCGCGAGGCGGCGAGGCGGAGGGCCGGCACCGCGACGGTCGAACCGACGACCAGGAACGCGACGGAGATGCCGGGGGTGTCCCGACCGGCGATGCGCGCGACCTCGGCGATCGGCAGACAGGCGTCGGCCAGCCCCACCCGGGCGAACGCATCGAGCAGGCGGGTCGGGGTGACGGTCGGCAGCGGACGCACGGCGCGGACGGCACGCTTGGCGAACTCCGGGGTGCGTTCCGAGACGACGACGGTGACCTCGCGGCCGTCCCGGACGGCACGGGCGCCGAGCGACGCGGCGACGCTCACCGCGAGTTCGAACTCGTCGTCGTCCGCGAACTCGGCGCGGGCGATGCCGAGTGCGACGACGAGGTGTGAACGCCGGGTGTCCTCGAACTGCCGCACCATGAAGGCTCCGGTCTTGGCGGTCGACTTCCAGTGGATCGTCCGGGGGTCGTCGCCCGGCATGTACTCACGGATCGCGTGGAAGGCGATGTCGGCCGGCGAGAGGTCGGTGGTCGCCTGCCCCTCGAGGTCGCGGACCAGCCCGGTGCTCGTCGACGGGATCGCGATCGTCCGCGGGTGCACGATCACCTGCTCGCGAGCGGTCCAGACGACCTCGCGGCGCACCAGGCCGACGGGGTCGGCACGGACGCCGGTCACCGGTCCGACGTCGAGGACGCCCCGGCGGACGGTCGGGACCGCGACGTGCTGTTCGAAGGTCGCGCGGGGCGCCACCGTCGGGATCGTCACGTCGATGAGCCCGGTGCCGACCGGCACCTCCACCGTCGTCGGGACGGTCGGGAGGCGCGTGGGGTTCTCCGCGGTGATGGTCACGCCGGCCTCGTCCCCCACCACCACCCGGTGCTGCGGCGGGGTCATCCGGATGAGCAGGCGGGACCGGCCGAGGAGGGCGATCGCCGCCACCACGACGAGGACCGCTCCCGCCCACCCGATGACGACGACCTCCCGGAGCCCGGCGCGGTACCCGGCGACGAACGCGACGACCGTGAGGACGGCCACGATCCACCCGAGCGGTGTCACGACGGACGCGACCTCGCCCCAGGCACGGCGGACGAGCCTCCCGAGCGAGCGCCAGGCGCGGACCACGCCGACCACCGCGTCGGCGGCGACGTCCTCACGCTCACCGACGAGGCGGGTCCGGACGTTGGTGAGGCCGGCGACCGTCCCGGTGCGCTCCTGCACGCCCGCGCGACGCGACCGCGTCGCGAGGGGACGACGGGACCGTGTGTCGGCGGGACGGCGATCCGTCACCGTGGGACCCGGTCGGCCGGCGGTGGCGTCTCGACGAGCAGCTGCGCCACCACGCTCGAGGCGCTGACGCCGTCGAACTCGGCCTCCGGGTCGAGCACCATGCGGTGGGCGAGGACCGGCTCGGCGAGGGCCTTCACGTCGTCGGGTGTGACGTAGTGCCGTCCGGTGACGGCGGCGAGGACGCGGCTGGCGCGCATCAGGCCCATCGCCCCGCGGACGCTGACACCGAGTCGGACCTCGTCGGCGGCGCGGGTGCCGTCCACGAGTCGCGCGACGTAGTCGGCGATGACGGGGTCGACGTGCACGGTGCGCGCGAGCGCGGCCATCTCGGTGACGGTCGCGGCGGGGACGACGCTCGCGACCGGGACCGCGGCGGACGGTGCCGCGGACGTCTCGAGGATCCGGACCGTCGCCGCGTGGTCCGGGTAGCCGATGGACGTCTTCATGAGGAAGCGGTCGAGCTGTGCCTCGGGCAGGCGGTAGGTCCCAGCCTGTTCGATCGGGTTCTGCGTCGCGACGACCATGAACGGCTGCGCCAGTCGGTGGGTGACTCCGTCGACGGTGACGGCGGACTCCTCCATCGCCTCGAGCAGGGCGGACTGGGTCTTCGGACTGGCGCGGTTGATCTCGTCGGCCAGCACGATGTTCGCGAACACCGGACCGCGGTGGAACTCGAACTCCTGCGCCCGCTGGTCGTAGACGCTGATCCCGCTGATGTCGCCGGGCAGCAGGTCGGGGGTGAACTGGATCCGGTTCGTCGACCCCTGGACGCTCTGGGCGAGGGCGCGCGCCAGGCTGGTCTTGCCGGTGCCCGGGACGTCCTCGAGCAGCAGGTGCCCTTCGCTGAGCATCGCGGTGACGGCGAGCCGGATCACGAACGTCTTGCCGAGGAGCACCTGCTCGACGTTCGACACGATGCGGCCGGCGACGTCGGCGAAGCGGGTGGCCTGCTCCGGGGTCATGCTCATGCGGGTGTCGTTCCTTCTGTGGTGGGGACGGCGTGGTCGGTGCCTGCGGTGCTCGGGGTGCTCGGGGTGCTCGTCGGGCTCGGGGTGCTCGTCGGGCCCGCGCTGCGCGGTGTCACGGCGTCGGCTGGCTCGGGTCGCCGGAGCCGGGCGCCGGTGCCGGGTCCGCCGGCGCAGGGTCCGCGGGGGCGGGGTCCGGGGGCGGGTCCGCTCCCGCGACCTTCGCCGCCGCCGGCGACTTCTCGTTCGTCGCCGAGTAGCGCGGGTCGGCGTCCAACTGGACGGCGACGAGGACCCGGACGAACCGAGCGCCGGTCGGTGCGGTGGGGGCGGTGCCGCCCGACTGCCAGGTGTCGGACGCCTTCGCGTCGATCGGGACGGTGCCAGCGGCGTCGCTGTACCACCGTGCCGTGTACGTGACGCTGACCCCGGCCCCGACGTCGGGGCCGGTGAGGGCGATCCGCGTACCCTCTTGCGCGCCGGTCACCGTGCTCGCGGTGTCGAACGCGGCGACGGTCCCCGACCAGGAGGTGTCCTTGCCGGTGCAGAAGAAGTCGCCGGGTGCGCCGCACGCCTGCAGGGTGACGGTGGCTGCGGCGTTGCGAGCGCCGCCACCGGGCACGCCGGTCCACGCCTGGCCGGGCTGCAGATCGACGACGGACGCACCGGTCTGCAGGCGGTAGTGGTCGACGTCCGACGCCGGAGCGGTGACCCGGACGTCGGCCTGGTTCGCCGTCGCGCCGGGGACGACCGCGACGGTCGGCGAAGCGGTACCACCGGGCGTCTCGTAGGCGACCGCGCTGGCGGAGGCGACGTTGCAGAACAGGCCGTTGTCGGACACGACCGCGTAGCGGACACCACCGCCGCCGACGCCCGAGTCGGTCGTGCCGGACTGCGCGCCGAGCGACGTCTGGCCCGCCAGCGCGGCGCAGGTCGGGCTCGTGCCGGAGGCGATCCGGTAGACCCGGTAGGTCGGTCCCGCTCCCCCGGCACCGTCGGCAGGCGACCAGGTGATCGTCACGGTCGACTTGCCCTGGTCGTCCGGCTGGTCGCCGGTGACGGCCCGGACGTCCTGCGGCGGTCCGGGGACCCCGACGGCGGTGCCGGACGCCGTCGAACTGTTCCACTGCACCGCCGTGCCGTCCCGGGCCGCGTCGTTGCGCGGGGAGACCGTCACGACGTAGACCGCACCACTCGTCGCGCCGCTGAAGGACGTGGTCGTCGCGGTGCCGGTCCGTTTCGTTTCGGTGAGGCCCGGGCCGGCGATCGTCACCACGTGGTCGTCCACGGCGCTGCCCGTGGCCGGGCGTGGGACCGCGTCCCACGAGACGTCGAGCTGGCCGGGGTTCGTCCGGTCGGGCACGACGGACAACCCGGTCGGTGCTGCGGGGACGAAGTCGGCGCTCATGGTGGCGGACTGCGGCGAGGGCTGCGAGCTCCCGAGGGCGTTCTCGGCCAGGACGCTGAACCGGTAGGACCGGGTCGGGTCGAGTCCGGTGAGCGTGCAGACGGTCGCGGTGCCACAGTCCTTCGCGACGCCGCCGGTCCCCGTCACGCGGTACCCGGTGATCGACGAGTTGTTCGCGCGCGGGGTGGACCAGCTCAGCGTGATCTGCCCGCCGGTCTCGGTGCCGGTCCGGGTCGGCGTGCCGGGGGCGTCGGGGACGTCCTGCACCGAGACCGTCACGTCGCCCCACACCGACCGGTCGGCATCGCCCGTCGCGTCCGCGACCCGGTACTGCAGGTGCGTGTCGACCGGTTGCGCGTCCGCCGCGACACCCACCCGGAGGCGCGACCGGTCGGCGCTCGGGGTGACGGTCACACCGGCGGGGATGCCACCCGCGAGACCCCGGATGTCGATGACCCGCAACGGCTGGCCCGGGAAGGGGTTCGTCTGTCCGTCGTTGGCGAGGACATCGATCGTGGTCGAGGTCCCTCGTCGCACGACGGCGCTGTCCGGCCCGGGCTGGACCAGCGGCCGGGTGGACGCGACGACCTCGACGGTGATCCGTCCGGCCCGGCCTTGGTTCGTGGAGTCGGCGACGCCGACCCCGATGGCGGACCGGGCACCGGGTGCGGTCGAGTCGTCGACGGCGACGGTCAGTCGCTGCCCGGCGATCGTCGCGGTCGTGCCGCCGTCCGGCCGGTCGAGCACGGACCACCGGAGCTCGGGCAGGTCCGCCGGGTACGGGTAGTCGGTCAGCTTGGTGAGGTCGAGCACGCGTCGGTCGCCCGGCTGCATCTCGATCGTCGTGCCGGTCAGGGACGGCGGTTGGTTGGAGCGGGGCGTCACGGTGATCGGCAGCACGAGGGTCGCGACGCGTCCGGCACCGCCGTTCGCCGCGGAGCCGTCCGTCACCTCGAACGAGATCGACGCCTTGCCGAAGTAGAGCTTCGACGACGTGAACTGCAGCGTCGAGTCGTCGAGCACGAGCGAGCCCCCGTCGGCGTGCGTCGCCTTGACAGCCCCTCGGTCCGTGACGGTCGCGGTCTTCCCGCTCGCGGTCACGACGTAGCGCGAGAGCGGGATGCGCACCGTCGACTCGCTCCGGACCGAGACCGCGGGCGCGGTCCGGTCGAGTTGCGGCAGGGCGTCGTCGGATCCGGGGAGGTGGACGAAGCCGTAGGACACCACGTCCGGGTGGTCACGTCGGGTCACCGAGAACGGGATCACCTGCGAGGCGTCGGAGACCCGGATGCTGAGGCGGTCGTCGCTCGTGACGGACGCGGCGTCCCCGTAGCCGCGGACCACGCCGACACGGAGGTCCGCGTCGGTGCCCTCGGCGAAGAAGACGTTGCGGAGGACGTCCACCGTCACGCTCTGCCGTCCGACGACGTCCTGCAGGTCGAGGACGGTGTCGTCGACCTCGGGACGCAGCGGGAGGGCGTCGCGGTCGACGGTCACGGTGACGAAGGCCGTGCTCGTCGCCCCCTGTTCGTCAGCCACGGTGTAGGCGACCGCGAAGTCACCACGCCGGGCGGACGCCGGCGGAGTGACCTGCACGGTCTGGCCGCCGACGATCCGCGCGCGGACGTCGGACGCGCCGGGTTCGACCGCGGTGACGGTGAGGCGGCCGCCCTCCGGGTCGGAGTCGTTCTGCAGAACACGGACCGAGACCGAGCCACCGGGGCGGATCGTGACGCGATCGGGTTCGGCGACGGGCCGACCGGCCTGGTCGGCCCGCGGTGCGATCCCCACCCTGACGGTCCCCGTGGCGCGGGCACCGAGCGCGTCGACGACGGTGTAGGTGAACTCGTCGGTCCCGGCCGAGTAGTCGCCGGCCTCGTAGGTCAGCGAGTCGGACGTGACGTCGGCCACCGAGCCCTTCTCCGGGTTCGACGCGACGCCGACCAGCTGCACGGAATCACCGTCGGGGTCGATCCCGGTGAGCGGCACCGACACACGGACCGACTGCCCGGCGACGACGCGTGCGGTCACGGTCTGCGGCACGGGGGAGCCGTTCGTCGCGCGGTCGCGGTCTCGGACCGACACCGAGACGGTCGCGTCCGCGGTCTGCCCGTCCGGACCGGCGACGCGGTAGGCGGCCGTGTACGTCCCCGGGGTGTTCGGGGCGAGGTAGCGGAGGTGGTCGCCGGAGACGAACAGCAGCCCACCGCCGCGCGGGACGTCCTGCACCAGGTCGGGCCGGAGCGAGATCGCACCGCCCTCCGGCTGCGTGTCGTTCGCCAGGACGTCGATGTCGGTGACGGCGCCGACCCGGACGGTCGCGGTGTCGGGTTGGGCGACCGGCGGCTGGATGCGGTCCGGCTCGGGGATCTCGACGACCGTGATCGTGCCGGTGGCCGTCGCCAACCCGTTCGAGACCGTGTACCCGAAGGACACCGGGCCCGCGAGCGGCGCGGTCAGGCTGACCCGGACGATGTGCTGGTCGACCACGTCCGCCTGCACCCCGGAGCCGCTCGGCGGCCCGTCGAGCCCGGTGACGAGGAGGACCCCGCCGGCCGGGTCGAAGTCGGTCGCCGTGACGTCGGTGTCCTTCGTCGAGAGCGTGGTGACGAAGACGGTCTTCGGGGTCGTGACCGGCGCGGCCGAGGCGTCCGGCGGTGCGAGCACGGTGATCCGGACCACGCCGCTGGCGGTCTTCGTGCCGTCCGAGACCGTGTACTCGAGCTGCCAGTCGCCCGGCGTCCGCGCCTCGACCTCCACCGTCCCGCTGTCGTAGCTCGGCGTCACCGTCAGGCCGCGCGCGGAGGACACGCTCGTCAGCGTGACGGCACCGTTGCCACCGCGGACGTGGTCGAGCGGGTCGACCGTGAACGGCTTGTCGGCGTACCCGCTGACCGGGAACCCCTCGGCCCGGAGCGGCACGTCACCCTGCGCCGCCACCGCCACGGTGACGGATCCGCGGCCGGCGTCGCGGCCGTCGCTGACCGTGACCTGCTGGACCCGGTCACCGGTGCGGCCGCTGTCGTTGCGGTAGTCGAGCAGGCCGTCCGGGGTCGTCGAGGTGTGGTCGCCCTCGGACGGGCTGGCGGACTCGAGGTAGACCGGGTCGCCGTCCGGGTCGATCCAGTCGCCGAGGACGTTCGTCGAGACGTGTCCGCCCCGGACGACGTCGGCCCGGGTGTCGCGGACCTGCCGGGGCGGGGCGTTCTCCGACTCCGGCCGGACGGTCACCCGGACGGTCGCCGTGTCCGACCCGCCGTTGCCGTCGGTGATCGTGTACGGGAACGTCACGATGCCGGTGGCGGCCGCGGGCAGTGAGATCTGCAGCTGCTGGCCGTCCGTCACGATCGCGACGCGCGCGATCCGTTCGTCGACGTCACCCACCTCGCTGACGACCAGCGGGTCGCCGTTCGGGTCGTGGTCGTTGAGCAGGACCGGGAGGGTCGTGGTGCGGCCCGGACGAGCGCCCAGGTCGTCGTCGACCGCGACCGGCGGCGCCTGTTCCTTCTCGACCTCCGGGTCGTCGTCGGACGCACGCTCCTGCTGCTGGTCGTCCTGCTGGTCGACGAGCTGCGCCCAGTTGTCGATGAGCTGGCCGCTCCGTCCCACGGCCCAGGTGCGCCCGCTCTCCGGGTCGTTCGCGACCACGGTGCGACCGTTGTGGACGACTTGGAGGGCGGCGCCGCCCGGCACCCGGTCCAGGTCCTGCACCGCGCGGCCGTCGCACGTGTCGACCGCCTGCCCGCCGCTCCAGGCACCGAACGTGCAGCCGTCGTCGGTCCACGGTCGAGCCGCCCGGCCGGACACGGCGAGGGCGGACTGCTGCACGGCCCCCGACGCCGACACCCGGACCAGCCCGGCCGTCCCCGCCACCGTGACGTCGTCGCCGGAGTCGGCGGACTGCTGCAGGGCGGGAGCGGAGCCCACGCGGTCCCCGAGGTCGACGGTGCGGCCGTCGACCGAGAGCACGCCGTCGGTGCGGTCGAGGACGGCAAGGTGGTCGCCGACGGTCGCGACCTGGAAGTCGTGGGCGCGGTCCATGCGGACGGTCGCACGGCGTTCGACGGTCGGCGTCGTCCCGAGGGCGACGAGCGAGGCGGTACCGGTCCGGGGCGAGTAGACCGCGACGTGCTCCGTCGAGGCGTCGAAGACGGCGTCGGCGCCGAGGGTGAGCTGCGGGTCGGTCGACGCGTCGAACTCGTCGAGGGAACGGGCCGGGGTGGTCCAGAGCCCGCCGGTGTCCGTGTTGCCGACGACCGCGGTGTCGCCGGCGAACAGGACGGTCGGCGAGCCGGTGGGGAGGGTCACCGCGTCGCCGAGGGTGGCGTCGGCGACGTCGACCCGGGCGACGGTGCCCTTCGTCTGGTCGACGGCGTAGACCATCGACCCGTGCTGCAGCACGGACGTGGCGTCCGAGGAGGTCTCCACCGCGGTGTTCAGTTCGAGCACCTGGGGGTTGGCGCGGCCGACGGCACCGTACTGCGCCGAGGGCACCCACACCGTGCCGTCACCGAGGTCCACCCGTTGGGCGTGGTACCCGTTCGAGACGAGGGCAGTGCCGGCGACGACGGCCCCGACCACGACGGCCACCACGGTCGTCACGGTCGCGGAACGCCGGGCGGCGAGCAGCCGCCGGATCACCGGGCTCCGCCGATCGTGCCGCACCGCTCGGCGCTGTCTGCGCCCGTGCGGCCGTCTCGGTTCACCGCGACACGGATGCACTGTTCGACGCCGGCACGTCCGGTCGCGACGAACGTCGTCCCCGTCTGCTGGCTCGTCGTGCCGTCCGCCGTCACGACGAAGGTGTCCCCCTGTCGGAGGCCCGGATCGGTCCACCGGAACGTGACGGTGGACGCACCGGCGGTGGCGCTGAGGTCCGACACCACCGGGACGGCGTCGTCACCGCCACGGGTCAGGACGGCTACGGTCGTCACGGCCAGCGCGAGCACGACGACCGTGGACAGGGCGGTCGCCCACACCAGCGCAGCGCGGGACCCGCGGCGTCCCCGCGCCGTCGAGGCCGACCGGTGCACGGTGCCGACACTCTGCGATGCGCTCGCCACCGAACCGCCCCGCAGGTCGGAGCGGTTCCGACGACGTCGACCAGATCGGGCGACGCTGCCCGCCGCGGCGGCACCGACGGCCGCGATGACGGTCTGCTCGTCGGGACGCGAGGGGGTGGTGACCGCCCAGGCCTCCACCGCGACCTCGGCCGGGGTCTGCGGGAGACCCAACTCGGCCTCGACCTGCTGGAACCCGCGCACGAGTTCCATCACCGTGGACGGGCGGTCGAGCGGCCGACGGGACAGTGCTGCCGCGAGGACCCGTTCGAGCGTGGGCGGGACGTCCGGGCGTCCGGTCGGGCGCGGGCCGCCCTTGTCGATCCGTGCCATCAGGTCCGCGGCGCCGTTCTTCCCGCCCGGGACCTCGAAGGGGCTGCGGCCGGCGAGCAGCGAGTAGACGGTCGCAGCGAGCGAGTAGACCTCGGACTGGATCGTGCCGCGCGACTCGTCGGCGAGGACCTCCGGCGCCGACCAGGGGATGGACATGCCGACGGGCTCGTCCGGGTCGGCTTCACCGAGCGTCGCTGCGATCCCGAAGTCCGACAGCACGGGGTTGCCGTACGCCGTGAGCAGGATGTTCGACGGCTTCACGTCACGGTGCAGGACGCCTTCGCGGTGCGCCGTCTCGAGCGCCGATCCGATCCGCACTCCGACCGACAGGACCTGGGACACCGGGACGGGTTCACGACGGTACCGCTCGCTGATCGACGCCGAGCACAGTTCCATCACGAGGTACGGACGTCCGTCCGCGGCGACACTCGCCTGGAAGACCGTGAGGATCGAGGGGTGCGTGCTGAGGCGTGCCATCAGGTTCGCCTCGGCCTGGAACAGCTGACGGACCCGGTCGTCCACGACCTCGTCGAGCAGGACCTTGACGGCGACCTGGCGTCGGGGCATGTCCTGCTCGTAGAGGAACACGTCGGCGAAGCCACCGGAGCCGAGGACGTGCACCGGGGTGAAGCCCGGGATCACGGGAGGTGTCGACGGCAGTCGTCGGGCCATGGACGTTCCTTCCCGGCTGAGTGGGTCACGGTACCTCGGTGGGGATGTCCCGGGCCTGGTGGTCCGGATCGGTGCGCTTCGGTGCGCTTCGCCTGCCGCCGAGGTCAGCGGCGCGGGAGCGTGTCCTCGATGTCGTCCGACACTGCCGGGGCCGCGTCGACCTGCAGCACGACGACCGTGACGTTGTCGCGACCGCCGGCGATGACGGCGTCGCCGACCAGGCGTTCCGCGAGCTCCTGAGGGTCGTCGACCTTAGCAGCGATGCGGGAGATGCCGACGTCGCCGATCTCCTTCGTCAGCCCGTCGGAGCAGACGACGTAGCGGTCACCGGTGCGGAGGGGGATGGTCCACCAGTCCGGCTCCGGCGGCTCGCCGAACCCCACGGCGCGGGTGATGACGTTGCTGTCGGGGTGGGACTCGGCGTCCTCGGCCCGCAGGACGCCGGCGTCCACCATCTCCTGGACGACGGAGTGGTCGATCGTCAGGCGCTTCAGCGGGGCACCCGCGTCGCTGCGGTAGGTACGCGAGTCGCCGACGTTGAACACGAGCGCCGAGGGCTGCCCCTGCGACGCGACGAGCGCGACGCCGGTGACCGTCGTGCCGGCGCCGATCGCGTTGCCGCCTGCCGCCTTCTCGATGTCGGCGGTCGCGAGCAGCAGCGCGCGCTGGATGGTCTGGCGCGAGGCGAACGCCTCCGTCGTGGAGTCGCCGAGCCGACGGACGACGGCGTCGGACGCACGGTCCCCCGCCAGGTGCCCGCCCATGCCGTCCGCCACCACGAAGTACGGGGCATCGACGATGTAGCTGTCCTCGTTGTGGTCCCGGCGACGCCCGACGTCGGTCGCGGCCCCCCAGGACAGGGTCAGCGTCGCACCGTTGCCGTCAGGCAGGTCGATGGCGTGGGAGGAGGCAGCACGGCCGAGTTCGGTCACGGTTCAGGGTCGCTCTCTGGGGGTTCGGGACGGACCGGGTGTGGGAGGTGGGACGGGCAGCGGTCCGGACGACTCGCGGCCGCCGGGAGGGACGGACCGCAGGTACGGCGACAGCACCTCGATGGTGGCACCGTCCCCGATGTCGACAACCGTACCGGTCAGCACGACCATCGAGGCACCCGCGGGCATCCGGTGCGGCGGCGCTCCCGGAGCGCGGACCACCGTGCCGTTCGTGGCGCGGAGGTCGTCGACGACCGCGGTCGATCCGGCAGCGTGGAACAGGACGTGGGACGACGAGACCACTCCCCCTGGCGAGGGCACGGTCACGAGCTGCGGGGCGGCGCCCTGGACGACACGCGGGGGTCCGGGTCGGCGACCGACGACCACCGGACGGTCGAGGCGGTACACCCGTCCGCCGATGCGCACCGACGGCACCGGCACGGGGATGTCGAGCACCGGACCGGGGCTGGAGGCTGGACTGAGGTCGGGACCGCTGCCCGCACCAGGACCGAGCCGGGGCGCGGCCGGCAGAACAGGAGCCGGGACCGCCGCAGAGGGGGATGGCGCAGAGGGGGATGGCGCAGAAGGGGATGGCGAAGCGGGTGACGACGCAGGGCTCCGATGGCGCTCGGGGCGCACGACCGTGTCGTCGAGGGGATCCGCGTCGGCGTCGCCCGGGTGTCGGAGCGACGCGCGCAGCACGGTGTCGTCGAGCTGGTCCTCGTCGTCCTGCACGTGCGGCTCCTTCCGTCGGCACCACAACCGTAGACGATGCGGTGCACCCGCTCTCATCCACGCCACACCGCTCGGACACCGAGGGTGCAGCTCCGCAGCACCAGTCGTGCGAGCGGGTCCTGGCTCCGCAGGTCGAGCGCGTAGCGCGCACGCGTCGCCGCGCGTGCCTCTGCATGGACCGCCCACGCGCACCAGGCCCCGAGCCCGAGCGCGCCGGCGACGCCGACCACCGACTGACCGGAATCCCGGTCCTGCGTCCAGAGGCGCCAGGCGTCCACGCACCGGTCCCCCGCTCGGCGTACGCGCTCGCGGTCCGGTTCCGGTCCGGAGCCGACGAGGGCGGGCGGCGTGGGTTCGGTGAACGGATCGTGCCCGGTGATGCCGATCGGTTCGTCCGCCCGTGGATCGGCGAGGAAGGCGAGCAACGCCAGTCGGGTCGACAGCGCCGCGCAGGCCGTCGTCAGCGCGATGCCGGCGGCGGCGGTCAGGGGTCCTGGCGCCACGAGCGCCCGGGCGCCACTCGGCAGGGTGATCGCCGCAGCGATCTCGTGGCTGTACCGAACGAAGGTCCTGTCGCTCGTCGTGCCGTTCATCCGGGGCGCAGGGGTCGCTGTGGTCGCTGTGGTCGTCGTGTCCGTGGTTCGCATGCCGACGATCCTGACGCGGGGCGAGCCTCCAGGACGGCCGCGACGACGACCCGTGGACGGACGCACATCGCGACCGCCCTGTGGAGGGAGAGCCGTCAGACGGTGATGGGCTCGAGACTCTCAGCGACGAGGTCCCAGCCGCCGTCCACCGGCTCGACGACCGCCCCGTGGCCCGCCGCCCACTCGCTGAGCTCGACCATCGTCGAGACCGCAGCGCCGGTCCGGCCGAGCAGCGACACCAGCCGCCCCTTGGCGGTCTTGTTCCAGTGGTTGAGCGCCTTCCGACGACCGTCGCCGGCTACGGAGACCACCCGCAGGGGAATGGCGCCCGGCACCGGGCCGAGCGCGCGGTACCCCTCGGAGCGGAGGTCGAGCACCAACCCGGGAGGACGCGTCGCCAACGCCGCCGCGGCCGGAGTCGGCCAGAGCGATGCGAGCCGCACGCCGGGCAGTCGCGAGTCGTGCGACAGCCGGTAGGCGGGGACCAGGTCGCCCGCGCCGACCGGACCGAACATCGCGGACTGCACCACGACGTGGTCGTCCCACCAGGAACGGGTCGCAGGGTCTGCGGCCAGCGCGTCCAACGGGTCGTAGAGCACGCCGGTGTACCGCTCGATCGCCGGCATGGTCGGACTGGTCTCGAGGACCAGGTTGCGGAGTCGTTCGGCGATCGACTTCGGTCCCAGCTTCAACGCCGTCCGGGCAGAGGACTCCTCGGAACTGACGGAGCGGGCCGCGGTGATCACCGCGGCCCGCTCTGTGGCCAGTTCCGGGAACGAGAGCGCACCCAGGTCGAGGGTGCGCTCCGTGTCCCCGCCCTCCCGCTTCGTCTCGGACGGCGGGAGGAGGACGGTCAGTCCGGTCAGGACGCCAACGCGGCCTGCCGCGCCACGATCGTGACCGTGTCGTGCTCGACGGAGAGGAAGCCGTCCTCAGCGTCGACCGCGACGGTGGAGCCGTCGGCCCGCGTGATGCGGACCTGACCCTGCGCGAGGATCGCGAGCATCGGCTCGTGCCCCGCGAGGATGCCGATTTGGCCCTCCGTCGTGCGTGCGACGACCATGGTGGTGTCGCCCGACCAGACCTCGCGGTCAGCCGAGACGACGCTCACGGTGAGACCCGCCATGTCAGCGGTTCTCCTTCTGGATCTGAGCCCACTTCTCTTCCACGTCGTTGATGCCACCGACGTTGAAGAACGCCTGGGTCGCGACGTGGTCGAACTCGCCGTCGGCGATGGCGCGGAAGGACTCGATGGTGTCCTTGAGGGGCACCGTGGAGCCCTCGACACCGGTGAACTTCTTCGCCATGTAGGTGTTCTGGGACAGGAACTGCTGGATGCGACGAGCGCGCTCCACCGTGATCTTGTCCTCTTCGGAGAGCTCGTCGACACCGAGGATGGCGATGATCTCCTGCAGTTCCTTGTTCTTCTGGAGGATCTGCTTGACGCGCGTGGCCGTCTCGTAGTGGTCGGCGCCCAGGTACCGGGGGTCCATGATCCGCGACGTGGAGGTCAGCGGGTCGATGGCCGGGTACAGACCCTGGGACGCGATCTCGCGGGAGAGCTCGGTGGTGGCGTCGAGGTGGGCGAACGTGGTCGCCGGAGCCGGGTCGGTGTAGTCGTCGGCCGGCACGTAGATCGCCTGCAGCGAGGTGATCGAGTGACCACGCGTCGAGGTGATGCGCTCCTGGAGCACACCCATCTCGTCGGCGAGGTTCGGCTGGTAACCCACCGCGGACGGCATGCGACCGAGCAGCGTGGAGACCTCGGAACCGGCCTGCGTGAAGCGGAAGATGTTGTCGATGAAGAGCAGGACGTCCTGCTTCTGCACGTCACGGAAGTACTCCGCCATCGTCAGCGCCGACAGGGCCACGCGGAGGCGCGTCCCCGGCGGCTCGTCCATCTGGCCGAACACGAGGGCCGTCTTGTCGAAGACCCCCGCCTCTTCCATCTCACCGATGAGGTCGTTGCCCTCACGGGTGCGCTCACCGACACCGGCGAACACCGACACACCGCCGTGGTCCTGCGCGACGCGCTGGATCATCTCCTGGATGAGGACGGTCTTGCCGACGCCCGCACCACCGAAGAGGCCGATCTTGCCACCCTGCACGTACGGGGTGAGGAGGTCGATCGACTTGATGCCGGTCTCGAACATCGAGGTCTTGGACTCGAGCTGGTCGAAGGCCGGGGCCTTGCGGTGGATCGGCCAGCGCTCGGTGATCTCGATCTTCTCGTCGGAGTTGAGCACGTTGCCGAGGACGTCGAAGACCTTGCCCTTGGTGACGTCGCCGACGGGGACCGAGATCGGGGCGCCCGAGTCACGGACTTCCTGACCACGGACGAGGCCGTCGGTCGGCTTCAGGGAGATGGCACGGACGAGGTCGTCGCCGAGGTGCTGGGCGACCTCGAGGCCGATCTCCTGCGACGAGTCACCGATGGTGATCGTCGTGAACAGGAGGTTGTACATCTCCGGGATCGCGTCATGCGGGAACTCGATGTCGACGACGGGACCCGTGACACGGGCGATCCGGCCGACACCGGGCGCCGACGACGTCTCGACCGCGGTGGTTGCGGTGTCGGTCATGGCTGGTGCCTTCCTGGGGTGGGTGTCTGTCCGCGCACGCGGCGGACTACTTCTTCTTCGACGAGAGGGCGTCGGCGCCGCCGACGATCTCGGAGATCTGCTGCGTGATCTCAGCCTGTCGCGCGTTGTTCGCGAGACGGGTGAAGTCACGGATCAGGGAGTCGGCGTTGTCGCTCGCCGCCTTCATGGCCTTCTGACGGGCGGCGTGCTCGGAAGCAGCCGACTGCAGCATGGCGTTGAAGATGCGGCTCTCGATGTAGACCGGCAGCAGCGAGTCGAGCACTGCATCGGCGTCCGGCTCGAACTCGTACAGCGGCAGCGGCTCGTCACCCTGGGGCTCGTCCACTCCGTCCACGACCTCGAGCGGCAGCAAACGGACGACCTGCGGCTCCTGCGTGGCGAGGCTGAGGAACCGGTTGAAGACGATGTGGATCTCGTCCACGCCGCCCTCTGCCGTGTCCTGCAGGAACTTCGCCACGACGGCGTCGCCGATCTCCTTGGCGGTCGAGAACTCCGGCTGGTCGGTGTTGCCGACCCACTGCTGCTCCGACGCACGCTCACGGAACGTGAAGTACCCGACGGACTTGCGCCCGACCAGGTAGTACACGATGTCCTTGCCCTCACTGCGGAGCAGGGAGGCGAGCTCCTCGCCCTGCTTGAGGACGTTGGTGCTGAACGCGCCGTTGAGACCGCGGTCCGAGGTGAACAGCACCACGGCCGCGCGGGTCGACGTCGCCGGCTCGGTGGTCAGCACGTGGTCGACGTTCGAGAACGTCGCCACGGCCGACACGGCCCGGGTCACCGCACGGGAGTACGGACCGGACGCGGCCATGCGGGCTTGCGCCTTCTGGATCCGCGATGCCGAGATCAGCTCCATGGCGCGCGTGACCTTCTTCGTGGTCTTCGCGGACTTGATCCGCTGACGGTAGACCCGGACCTGCGCTGCCATCTAGCGACGACCCTTGACGATCTGCTCCTGGTCGACGTCCTCGGAGTCCGCGGCGTCGAACTGCTCCGAGCCGAGCGTCTTGCCGTCGCTCGTCTGGAAGCTCTTCGTGAACTCGTCGATCTCCTTGGACATCGCCGCGACGGTGTCGTCGCTGAGCTGGTTCGTCTCGCGGAGGGTCGTGAGCACGTCGGAGTTGCGACGCAGGTGGTCGAGCAGCTCGGACTCGAAGCGCAGCACGTCCGGCACGGGGACCGTGTCGAGCTTGCCGTTGGTACCGGCCCAGATCGAGACGACCTGCTCCTCCACCGGGTACGGCGAGTACTGCGGCTGCTTGAGCAGCTCGGTCAGACGCGCACCACGGTCGAGCTGACGACGCGACGCCTGGTCGAGGTCGGACGCGAACATCGCGAACGCCTCGAGCGAGCGGTACTGCGCCAGTTCGAGCTTCAGCGTGCCGGAGACCTTCTTGATCGACTTCACCTGGGCGTCACCACCGACGCGGGACACCGAGATGCCCACGTCGACGGCCGGACGCTGGTTCGCGTTGAAGAGGTCCGACTGCAGGAAGATCTGGCCGTCGGTGATCGAGATCACGTTGGTCGGGATGTACGCCGAGACGTCGTTCGCCTTGGTCTCGATGATCGGGAGGCCCGTCATCGATCCGGCGCCGAGCTCGTCGGACAGCTTCGCGCAACGCTCCAGCAGACGGGAGTGCAGGTAGAAGACGTCACCCGGGTAGGCCTCGCGTCCCGGCGGACGACGCAGGAGGAGCGACACCGCACGGTAGGCCTCGGCCTGCTTCGACAGGTCGTCGAAGATGATCAGGACGTGCTTGCCCTGGTACATCCAGTGCTGGCCGATGGCCGAACCGGTGTACGGGGCGAGGTACTTGAAGCCGGCCGGGTCGGAGGCGGGGGCCGCGACGATGGTCGTGTACTCCATCGCACCGGCGTCCTCGAGCGCGCCCTTGACGGAGGCGATCGTGGAGCCCTTCTGACCGATGGCGACGTAGATGCAGCGGACCTGCTTGTTCTCGTCGCCCGACTCCCAGTTGGCCTTCTGGTTGATGATCGTGTCGATCGCGATGGCCGTCTTGCCGGTCTGGCGGTCGCCGATGATCAGCTGACGCTGGCCGCGGCCGACGGGGATCATCGCGTCGATCGCCTTGATGCCGGTCTGCATCGGCTCGTGGACCGACTTGCGGGACATGACGCCCGGTGCCTGCAGCTCGAGGGCGCGACGGCCCTCGGCTGCGATCTCACCGAGACCGTCGATCGGGGCGCCGAGCGGGTCGACGACCCGGCCGAGGAAGGCGTCGCCGACCGGGGCCGAGAGGACCTCGCCCGTCCGGGTGACTTCCTGGCCCTCTTCGACGCCGGAGAACTCGCCGAGCACGATGGCACCGATCGAGTCCTCGTCGAGGTTCTGGGCGAGGCCGAGCGTGCCGTCCGCGAAGCGGATCAGCTCGTTGGCCATGACGCCGGGGAGGCCTTCGACGTGGGCGATGCCGTCACCGGCGTCGGTGACGTGCCCGACCTCGGCCGTGGAGGCCTTCGTCGGCTCGTAGTTCGAGACGAAGTCCTTCAGGGCATCACGGATCTCATCGGGGCTGATGGTGATGTCTGCCATGGGATTTTCCTTGTTGGTTTCCGGGGCCCTTCGGCTCCGAGAGGGTGATGCTGCCGGGCGGGGCAGTTCCCGTTGTGGACTTGGAGGGACGAGTCCGACCGTACGCTCAGCCGGCGAGCTGCAGACGGAGGTCTGCGAGCCGCGTCGCGACGGTGCCGTCGATGACGTCGCCGCCGACCTGCACGCGGACCCCGCCGATGACCGAGGGGTCGACGACGCGGTTCACGGTGATGTCCCGTCCGTAGCGCTGCGCGATCCCGTGGGCGACACGAGCCGCCTGGTCGTCGGACAGCGGCGTCGCCGTGATGACCGTGGCGACGAGCTTGTCCGCCTGGTCTGCGACGATCCGGGAGGCGTCACGCACGATCTCGCCGATGCGGCGGCCACGGGGCTGCTGCACGAGGTTCGACACGATGGTGATCGTCTGCTGCGACACCTTGCCGGCCAGCAGGCGCTCCGCGAGGGAGCCCTTCTGGTCGGCGCTGCCGAGCTTGGTCCCGAGCGCGAGCTCGAGTCCGGCGTCCGAACGCACTGCGGTCTCGAAGGCGAACAGTTCGGCCTCGATCGAGGTCGACTGGTCGGCCGTCGCGGCCACGGCTCGCACTGCTGCGTCCTCGATGCCGGCGAGCAGGTCACCCTGCGACGACCAGCGCGACCCGGCGACGGCGGTCAGGACGGCGCGCGTGGCGTCGCTCTGCCCGGCGAAGACGCGGTCGATGAGGACCTTCTTGCCAGCGGTGTCGGCGGTCGGGTCGGCGAGCAGGTTGAGCAGCTGCGACGCCCGGGCGATCGCTCGCCCGGAGGCGAAGATCTCTGCGCCGACGCCCAGGTCGACGGCACCGCCGAGTTCGGCGAGCACCGCCCTGGTGGACGTCATCGCTTCGCGGGTGGCGCTGCGCATGCTCAGTGCTCCGTTCCGGCCGCCGTCTGGGCACCCTGCGACGACTCGAGGTCGGCGAGGAAGCGGTCGACGACGGCGGTCGCCTTGGCGTCGTCCTGGAGGGACTCGCCGATGACACCCGACGCGAGGCCGAGTGCGAGCGTGCCGACCTCGGAGCGGAGCGACTGGAGCGCGCTCTGGCGCTCTGCCTCGATCTGCGCCTGGGCGTTCGCGGTGATGCGTGCGGCGTCGGCGCTGGCCTGCTCGCGGACCTCGTTGCCGATCGCGGTGGCGTCGGCACGGGCCTGCTCACGGATGCGCGATGCCTCGGCACGTGCATCAGCCAGCTGCTTGTTGTACTCGTCGAGCGCAGCAGCGGCCTGTTCCTGGGCGGCTTCGGCCTTCTTGATGCCGCCTTCGATGGCCTCGGTGCGCTCATCGAGCATCTTCGTGATGCGCGGCGTGACGACACGCCACATCACGATGAAGATGATGACGAAGGCAACCAGCGACCACACGATGTCGTACACCGGTGGGATCAGAGGATTGTGGGTCTCCTCCGCCGCGATGATGAGTGCAGTCTGCATCGAGGGGCCTTAGTTGGTGAAGATGAAGTACGTCGCGATGCCGATGAAGGCAAGGGCCTCGGTGAAGGCGATACCGATGTACATGAGGGTGGTGAGGCGACCCTGCAGTTCGGGCTGGCGGGCCACGGACTCGATGGTCTTGCCGACGACGATGCCGACGCCGATGGCCGGGCCGATCGCAGCGAGGCCGTAGCCAACCGTCGCGATGTTGCCGTTGATCTCCGCGAGAACGGTCGTTGCGTCCACGTGTTTTCCTTTCGAGGTGCGGGTCCGACGAGTGTCGGTCCCGTAGGGGGTCAGAAGGGTGTCAGTGCTCGTCAGCCAGCGCGAGCTGGATGTAGACGGCCGTCAGCAACATGAAGACGTACGCCTGGAGCAACCCGACGAGGACTTCGAAGAAACTGAAGGCGATGCCGAACGCGAGCGTCCCGACACCGAACAACTTGAAGAGGCTCTCCGCGTCGAAGAAGAAGAACCACGTCGCCGAGAAGAACAGGACGAGGAGCAGGTGCCCCACGACCATGTTCATCAGCAGTCGCAGCGTCAGCGTGATCGGACGGAGCACGAAGGTGGAGACGAGCTCGATCGGCGTCACGATGATGTACAGCGGCCACGGCACCCCGGGCGGGAAGAGCGAGTTCCGGAGGAACGTGCCCGGGTGCTTGCGGAGGCCGGCGTAGATGAACGCGACGTAGGCGACGATCGCGAGGATCAGCGGCATCGCGATGCGGCTGGTGCCGGCGATGTTCATGAACGGGACGAGACCCGTGAGGTTCATGAACAGGACGCCGAAGAAGATCGTCGCGAGGAGCGGCAGGAAGCGCTTACCGTCCTTCTCACCCAGGTTGTCGAAGGTGTTCCGACGGACGACGTCGAAGGCGTACTCGATGAATGCCTGTCCACGGTTGGGGACCAGCTTGAGCGCGCGGGTTCCGGCGAATGCGAAGACGAGGAGCACGGCCACCGCGAAGAAGCGGATGAGGACGATGCGGTCCATCTCGAACGCAGTACCGGCGAAGAAGATCGGGTCCGGGAAGAACTCGTTGATCGACGGACCATGGAACTCGGCGGCCTTGCTGCTCCCCGCCGCGACGGGGTTACCCGCAGCGATGAGGGACAGGGGAAGAGCGTGGGATAGCAGCGCTGTCTCCTGTGTCGGGGCGCGCACGCATGGCACGCAGAGGTGGACTGATGTGGAGGCTTGCCCGTCCGAGCTCATGCTCCGGCAGCGGGCTCCAGAAGCCTATCAGGTGTGTGCGGCTTCTCGGGCTCTCAGGCAGCGGGGTCGCGATCCTCAGCGTCCGTCCGGTCTCCGGGCAGGCTGACGCCGATCGGGACCCGGGCGCGGGCGATCACGGTGACGTCGATCACGAGCGAACCGATGACCCCGATGATGATCGCGATCGCGAGCACCGGCGTGTTCACCCAGTCGCGGTCCTTCAACGCCACGAGCACGACGATGAACACCACGAACTTCACCAGGAAGGTCCCCATGATCGTGCCGAAGAAGGCCCCGGAGATCATCTGGCCGCCGGAGAACCGGATCGCCAGGAGGACGCTGACCGCGGTGAGCCCGCAGAACACGACGCTCATCACGGCGCCGATCAGCCCGCCGGTCAGTCCGGGGCCACCGGCGGCGAACCACCCGACGACACCCCCGACGACGGCGAGGGCTCCGGCGAGGACGGCACCCTGCAGCAGGATGCGCCGGAAGACCGGCCGGACGTGGTCGAGGCCGTTCGGGGTGGTCACGAGGGATCTCCAGGGATCGGGCGGGACGGGTGGTTGGCGTGCGGGTCGCGGACGGCCGCGGCACGGTCGAGCGGGTCGAGGCTGGCATCCACCGCTCCCCCACGACGGGCGGTCGTCTGCGCGGCGATCTCGACGCGCTTCCGGCCGAGCGGCGCGAACGTCGCGATGGCGCACACGGTGAACCCCACCGCCACGAAGGCAGTGACCCACCACCAGTTGACGAAGAGGAACAGCAGGCACCCGAAGGCGACCGTGGCCGTCCACGCGTAGAAGATGAGCACCGCGTGGAAGTGCGAGTGGCCCATGTCGAGCAGCCGGTGGTGCAGGTGCTTCCGGTCGGCCGAGAACGGCGACTTGCCGGCACTGACGCGGCGGACCACGGCGAGGGCGAAGTCCAGGATCGGCACGACCAGGATCGCGAACGGCAGCAGGATCGGGATGAACGCGGGCAGCAGGTCGGTCCGGGTGCGGACCGCAGCGGGGTCGATGTTGCCCGTGATCGACACCGCGCTGGTGGCCATGAGGAAACCGACGAGCAGCGCCCCGGCGTCCCCCATGAACAGCTTGGCCGGGTGCCAGTTGAGCACCAGGAACCCCGCACAGGCGCCGACCAGCACCGCGGTCAGCAGCGACGGCAGGTTGAAGAAGAACTCGGTCTCGACGACCACGCGGTTGATGAAGAACGTGTAGAGGAAGAACACCCCGCCGGCGATGATCGCGACGCCGGCGACCAGACCGTCGAGGCCGTCGATGAAGTTCACGGCGTTCATCACCAGGACGACGGCGAGCACCGTGAAGATCAGGCTCATGTAGGACGAGCCGACGCCGAGCGTGTTGCCGATCGGCAGCGACACGATGGCGACGCCCTGCCACGCCAGGATCCCCGCCGCGATGATCTGGCCCGCGAGCTTCGTCATCCAGTCGAGGTCCCAGATGTCGTCCGCGACGCCGAGCACCACGATGATCGTGGCCCCGGCCAGCACCGCCAACACCCGCCCCGGTTCCGCGAACACCAACCGGAAGTAGTCCTGCCCGGCGATGGCGGGGAAGAGGAACCACGCACAGAGCAGGGAGACGATCACGCCGAGGAACATCGCGATGCCGCCGAGCCGCGGCGTCGGGGTGCGGTGCACGTCCCGTTCGCGGACCTTCGGGTACCACTTGTACTTGACGCCGAGCTTCCAGACGACGCAGCTGACCAGGAAGCTCACGACCGCCGAGATGACGCCCGCGAGCAGGTAGAACTTCACCGCACGAGGTCGTCCCCGACGACCCGCCTGATCTCGTCGTCGGAGATCACACCGTGGCGCACGATCCGGAGGCCCTCACCAGCGGCGAGGCCCGTGGCGTCGACGATCGTGGAGCCGGTCGAGGAGGCGGTGCCCGCGTGCGCGGGGATCGCTCCCCCGTCGAGGTACACCGCGATGCTGTCGCCGAGCATCCGTTCGGCGTCGTCGATGTCCATCGCGGCGGGGTCGCCGGTCGAGTTCGCGGACGACACCGCGAGCGGTCCGACTTCCTGCAGGAGTTCGAGGGCGATGCGCGAGTCCGGCATCCGGAGCGCCACCGTGCCGCGGGTCTCGCCGAGGTCCCAGTCGAGGGAAGGCTGCGCACGGAGGATCACCGTGAGCCCACCGGGCCAGAACTCGTCGACGAGGCGCCGGACCTGCTCGGGCACCTCGCTGGCGAGGGCGTCCATGGTCGCCACGCCCGGGATGAGCACGGGCGGCGGCGACTGCCGGGTCCGGCCCTTCGCATCGAGCAGGCGCTGCACGGCCTGCGCGCTGAACGCGTCCGCCGCGACGCCGTACACGGTGTCGGTGGGCACGACGACGAGTTCACCGCGACCGAGGGCGGCTCGGGCGAGCCGCATCCCGGTGAGGAGCCCGTCGGGGTCGGAGCAGTCGTATCGGGAAGCCATGACCTGCACGATGATAGTGCGCGAGGATGGTGCACATCGTGAACGAGACCGCTGCGCCCCCACTCCTGTTCCTCTTCGACATGGACGACGTGCTCGTCCGCTACGACTGGAAGACCCGCATGGCCGGGCTCTCCGAGCTGACGGGCCACGAGTTCGCCGAGCTCCGTCGCCGCTGGTGGGACACCGGCAGCGAGCAGCTCGCCGAAGCGGGACACTTCGCCGACGGCGACGCGTACCTGGCCGCCTTCCAGGAGGCGATGGGCTGCACGGTCGACGAGGCCGAGTGGGCCCGCGTCCGTGGCGCGGCGATGACCGAGCTGCCCGACCGGGTCGAGGCGGTCCGGATCGCCAAGGAGCACGGCCGCGTGGCGCTCCTCACGAACAACGGCCCGCTGGCCGGTCGGTGGCTGCACGAGTGGGTGCCGTCGCTGCCCCCGCTGTTCGGCGAGCACCTGGACACGTCGAGCAACTTCGGCGCCCGCAAGCCGGAACCGGACGTCTTCCGCCGGGTGCTCGAGCACCACGGCGTCCCCGCCGAGCGCACGTTCTTCGCCGACGACATGCCGGAGAACGTCGCGGGTGCCCGGAGTGTCGGCATCACGGCCGTCCTGGTCGAGCGCGACACGGACCTCCGTGACGCCGTCAGGACGTTCATCGCCGCCCACGAGACCGCGTCGGTCCCGACCGACGCCTGAGTGCCCGCCGGGAGGCCCGCCCTCCGTCCGCCTAGCGCGTGGCGGTGGTCGTCCGGTCGCGTCCGGTGAGGTCGACGTGCGTCTCCGGCGACCGGAAGCCCCGAGCCGCGAGGACCGCACGCACCCCGGCCCCCTGCTGCTCGGCGTGCTCGACGACGAGGAGTCCGCCGGGCACGAGCAGTCGCCACGCGGTCTCGGTGAGGGCCCGCACGGCGTCGAGGCCGTCGGGTCCGCCGTAGAGCGCGAGCGCCGGGTCGTGGTCGCGGACCTCGGGGTCGATCGGTAGTGCGTCGTCGGGGACGTACGGCGGGTTCGAGACGACGACCGACACCTGTCCGTCGAGCTCCGGGAACGCGTCGGCGAGGTCACCCTCGACGAGTCGCACCGTGCCGCCGTGGGCGTCGACGTTGCGCCGGGTCCACGGCAGGGCCTCGGCGGAGCGTTCGACGGCGTACACGACGGCGTTCGGCACCTCGGTGTCCATCGCGATGGCGATCGCACCACTGCCGGCACCGAGGTCGACGGCGATCGGTTCCGGCACCGCGGTCGCCCGGAGCGCGTCGATGCCGAACTGCACGACGGACTCGGTCTCGGGACGCGGCACGAAGACGCCGGGTCCCACGGACAGGGTCAGGGCGCGGAAGTGTGCTTCGCCGGTGACGTGCTGCAACGGCTCGCGGGTGACGCGACGGGCCACCGCGTGCCGGAAGCGCTCGACGTGCTCGGCGCCGATCGCGCCTCCCGTCATCGCCCGGGCCTGCACGGCACCGCGGGAGGTGTCGGTCGCCCACGCGAGCAGCAGCTCCGCGTCGACCTGCGGGGTCGGCACGCCGGCCGCGGACAACGCCGCGGCCGCCTCCCGGAGGAGACGGTCCGCGGCGTACGTCGGGTGCGGCTGGTCCACGCCGGTCAGGCGTCCTGGTCGCCGATGGCGGCCAGGCGCGCCTCTTCGTCCGCCGAGATGGCGGACTGGATGACCGGCTCGAGCGCGCCGTTCATGACGCGGTCGAGGTCGTAGGCCTTGTACCCGGTGCGGTGGTCCGCGATCCGGTTCTCCGGGAAGTTGTACGTGCGGATGCGCTCCGACCGGTCCATCCCGCGGATCTGGGACTTGCGCGCGTCCGAGGCCAGGGCGTCGAGTTCCTCCTGTTGGCGCGCGAGGATGCGGGCACGCAGCACGCGCATCCCCGCCTCGCGGTTCTGCAGCTGCGACTTCTCGTTCTGCATCGCCACCGTGATGCCGGTCGGAAGGTGCGTGATCCGCACCGCGGAGTCCGTCGTGTTGACGGACTGCCCGCCCGGACCGGAGGACCGGTACACGTCGATCTTCAGGTCGTTCTGGTTGATCTCGACCTCTTCGGGCTCGTCGACCTCGGGGAAGACGAGCACGCCGGTCGTCGAGGTGTGGATGCGCCCCTGCGACTCGGTCTGCGGCACCCGCTGCACGCGGTGCACGCCGCCCTCGTACTTGAGGTGCGCCCACACGCCCTGGGACGGGTCGGTCGCGTTCGACTTGATCGCGACCTGGACGTCCTTGTAGCCGCCGAGGTCGGACTCGGTGCGCTCGAGGAGCTCGACCTTCCAGCCCTTGCCCTCGGCGTAGTGCGAGTACATCCGGAGCAGGTCGGCCGCGAACAGCGCCGATTCCTCGCCGCCCTCGCCGCCCTTGATCTCCATGATCACGTCACGGCCGTCGTCGGGGTCCCGCGGGATGAGGAGCCGGCGGAGGCGCTCCTGGCGCTCCGCCAGCTGCTCCTCGAGCCCGGGGACCTCGTCCGCGAACGCCTCGTCCTCACGCGCGAGTTCCCGGGCGGCGGCGAGGTCGTCCCCCGCCGCCTGCCAGGCCTCGTACGCCGCCTTGATCTGGCTGAGTTCGGCGTACCGCCGGTTGACCTTCTTCGCACGGGCCGCGTCGGCGTGGAGCGCGGGGTCCGACAGCTGCTGCGTCAGTTCCTCGTGTTCCGCCAGCAGCCCTGCCACCGACTCGAACACGCGTTACTCCTGGTGGCCGTTGCCGTGACCGCTGGTCGCCGGCACGGACTTCTGGATCTGGACCAGGAACTCCACGTTCGACTGCGTCTCCTTGAGGTTCCGCAGCACCACGTCGAGTGCCTGCTGGGTGTCGAGCCCGGCGAGGGCCCGGCGCAGGCGCCACGTGATCGCGACCTCGTCGGCGGAGAGCAGCTGCTCCTCGCGACGGGTCCCGGAGGCGTTGATGTCGACGGCGGGGAAGATCCGCTTGTCGGCCAGGTGACGGTTGAGGCGGAGCTCCATGTTGCCGGTGCCCTTGAACTCCTCGAAGATCACCTCGTCCATCTTCGACCCGGTCTCGACGAGCGCCGTGGCGAGGATGGTCAGCGAGCCGCCGTTCTCGATGTTGCGGGCGGCGCCGAAGAAGCGCTTGACCGGGTAGAGCGCGGCCGAGTCCACGCCACCGGAGAGCACGCGGCCCGACGGCGGGGTGGCCAGGTTGTACGCGCGGCCCAGGCGGGTGATCGAGTCGAGCAGCACGACGACGTCGTGGCCCAGCTCGACCAGGCGCTTGGCACGCTCGATGGCGAGCTCGGCGACCGTGGTGTGGTCCTCGGCGGGACGGTCGAAGGTCGAGGCGATGACCTCGCCCTGCACCGTGCGCTGCATGTCGGTGACCTCTTCGGGACGCTCGTCCACCAGGACGACCATGAGGTGCGCCTCGGGGTTGTTCTTCGAGACGGCGTTCGCGATGGCCTGCAGGACGACGGTCTTGCCGGCCTTCGGCGGGGAGACGATGAGACCGCGCTGGCCCTTGCCGATCGGCGACACCAGGTCGATGATCCGCGTCGACAGCTTCGCCGGCTCGGTCTCGAGGCGCAGGCGCTCGTTCGGGTACAGCGGGGTGAGGTCCTGGAAGTCGACGCGGGCGGCGGCCTCGTCGGCGGTCTGGCCGTTGACCGTGTCGATCTTCACCAGCGCGTTGTACTTCTGGCGGCTCTGCTGCTCGTTGTCACGCGGCTGCTTGATCGCACCGACGACGGCGTCGCCCTTGCGCAGGTGGTACTTCTTCACCTGGCCGAGCGAGACGTAGACGTCCTCCGGTCCCGGCAGGTAGCCGGTGGTGCGCACGAAGGCGTAGTTGTCGAGCACGTCGAGGATGCCGGCGATCGGGATGAGGACGTCGTCCTCGGTGACCTCCGGCTCGAACTCGTCGTTCTGGCCACCGCGACCGCGCTTGCGGTCACGCTGCCGGCGGGTGCGACCGTTCTCGGCCTCCTGCTCGGCGGCGCGCTGCTGCTCGCCACGCTGCTGGTCGCCGCGCTGCTGGTCACGCTGGGCGTCCTGCTGCTTCTGGTCGCGCTGGGCGTCCTGCTGCTTCTGGTCGCGCTGCGTGTCGCGCTGGTCCTGCTGCTTCTGCTGACCGTTCTGCTGCTTGCCGTTCTGCTGCTGCGCCGGCTTCTGCTCGGGCTCGGCCTGCTGCTGGGCGGGCTTCTGCTCGCCCTGGTCGGCCTGGTCGGCGTTCTGCCCGCGGCCACGACCACGGCCGCGGCTGCGACGGCCACGACGGGCGCCGCCCTCGGACTGGTCGCCCTGGTCGGACTGGTCGTTCTGCTGGCCCTCGGTCGACTGGGTGTCGTCCTGCACGGCGTCCTGGTCGCCCTGCTCGCCGGCGTCCGCGACCGGGACCTGGGTCTCGGCGGTGGCACCGCGCGACTCCTGCGCGTCGGCCTGCTGCGCCTGACGGTCACGACCGCGTCCGCGACGCTGGCCGCTCTGGGCGGCTTCCTGGGCGTCCTTCTCGGCGCGGACCTGGTCGAGGCCGGCGAGGAGGTCCTCGGTGCCGGTGTGCCCGGCGTTGGTGTGCGCGACCGCAGCGGTCGGCTCGGCGGTGACCGTGCCTCCCGAGGTGACGCGACGGCTGCGACGACCGCGCGGGGCGGACTCGGCGGGGGCGTCGGCCTGCGTGGCCGGCGACTGGGTGGCCGGCGCCTGCGCGGCGGCCTGGGTGACGGGTGCCTCCGCTGCCGGAGCGGCCTCGGGAGCCGGCGTGCCGGTCCCGGCGCCCTCGAGGGTCGGCGTCACGGAGGCGGGTGCCTCGGCCGGACGCTTGTCCTCGATCGACGCGATCAGGTCGCCCTTGCGGAGCTTCGAGAGCCCCGTGATGCCGAGGGACGAGGCGATGCGCTGGAGCTCCGGGAGACGGAGTGCGCGGAGGTCAGTGGGGATCTCCACCGAGGTGGAGGTGGTGACGTCGGTCACGATGCTGTTGTTCCTTCCGACCGCAGAACGCGGAGAGTTTCCACCGATCTCGTGGCAGCGTGCAACGGCCGTCGTTCAGACGACGGACCGGGAACGGTGATCTGGCCAGGCATGATGATCTGGCCCGAGAACGGTGATCTGGAGAAAGTGCCCCACGCACCGGATCAGGCTGGCGGTCGACCGTGGATGGTCGAGGCCTGCGCGAGATCGGCTTCGAGCGTCGGGAGCGCTTTCACTGTAGCACCACCCAGATCGACGGCCAGCATGAGCGGACGCCAGGTGGATTCGGCGTGTCGCTCGACCAGTCCGGCGGCGTCGAGACGCTGCGCCGGGTCGCTGCCCATGACCAGGAGGCTCGGCCCGGCTCCCGAGACGACCGCGGCCAGGCCGTGCTGGCGGAGCAGACCGATCAGGGCGTCGGTCTCCGGCATGGCGCTCGCCCGGTAGGCCTGGTGGAGCCGGTCCTCGGTCGCGGCGAGCAGCAGTTCCGGACTCTGGATGAGCGCCGCGACGAGCAGCGCGGAGCGGGACACGTTGAACGCGGCGTCCTCGTGCGGGACGGTCATCGGCTGCAGGGACCGGGCGAGCTTCGTCGAGAGCGTCGACGTCGGCACGAACACGACCGGCGAGACACCGCGGTGCACGAGCAGTCGCTTGTGCGCCGGCCCGTCCGGGGTCATCCACGCGATCGTCAGCCCGCCGAAGAGGGCCGGGGCGACGTTGTCCGGGTGCCCCTCCATCTCGGTGGCGAGGGTGAGCAGGGTCGCCGCGTCGAGGTCGGCCACGCCCTCGAGCAGGCCACGTGCCGCCATCAGCCCGGCGACGATGGCCGCCGCCGAGGAGCCCATGCCGCGACCGTGCGGGATGGCGTTCGTGGCGTGCAGCTCGAGCCCCGGCTGCGGGACCCCGGCGTGCTCGAGACCACGGCGCACGGCCCGGACCACCAGGTTCGTGTCGTCGGTCGGGACCTCGCCGGCGCCGACGCCGTCGATGGTGACGGTGGCACCCGACTCCGGACGGACACGGACGACGACCTCGTCGTAGAGCGAGAGCGCGAGTCCCAGGGAGTCGAATCCCGGCCCCAGGTTCGCCGACGTCGCCGGGACGCGCACACGCACCGCCCGTCCGGCCGGTACAGCGATGTGGGCGGTCATGCCCTCCCCCGGTCCGGACGAGCGGTCGGCGCTCACCGCGCGCGGACCAGTCCGAGCACGTCCGCGATCGCCGCGGTGTCGACCGGGACGCTCGTCGGCGTGACCTCGCCACCGTCCTGGGTGCGGAGCGCCCACTGCGGGTCCTTGAGGCCGTGGCCGGTCACCGTGATGACGACCGTCGCGCCCTTCGGGATGACGCCCGCGTCGGAGCGCTCGAGCAGCCCGGCGACACCGATGGCCGATGCCGGCTCGACGAAGACGCCGACCTCGGCCGAGAGCAGGTGGTGCGCCGCCAGGATCGCCTCGTCCGAGATGGCACCGAAGTAGCCGTCGGTCTCGTCGCGGGCCTCCAGCGCGTACTTCCACGACGCCGGGTTGCCGATGCGGATGGCGGAGGCGATGGTCTCCGGGTGCCGGACGACCTCGCCGTGCACGATCGGGGCCGAGCCCGTGGCCTGGAAGCCGAACATGCGCGGCATCTTGGTGGAGCGGCCCGAGGCGACGTCCTCGCGGTAGCCGCGGGAGTACGCGGTGTAGTTGCCCGCGTTGCCGACCGGCAGGAAGTGGAAGTCCGGTGCGTCACCGAGGACGTCGACGACCTCGAACGCGGCGGTCTTCTGCCCCTCGATGCGGTCGTTGTTCACCGAGTTGACCAGGTGCACCGGGTAGTTGGCGGACAGGTCGCGCGCGATGTCCAGGCAGTCGTCGAAGTTGCCCTGCACCTGCAGCAGCTGTGCGTCGTGGGCGACGGCTTGGCTGAGCTTGCCCATCGCGATCTTGCCCTCGGGCACGAGCACCGCGGCGGTGATGCCGGCGTGCGTGGCGTACGCGGCGGCCGAGGCGCTGGTGTTGCCGGTCGAGGCGCAGATGACGGCCTTCGCGCCGTGCTCGACGGCCTTCGAGATCGCCATCGTCATGCCGCGGTCCTTGAAGGAACCGGTCGGGTTCATGCCCTCGTACTTCACGTACACGGTCGCGCCGGTGCGCTCGGAGAGCCGACGGGCCGGGATGAGCGGGGTCCCGCCCTCACCGAGCGTCACGATCGGGGTCGCGTCGGTCACGTCGAGTCGGTCGGCGTACTCGCGCAGGACTCCCTGCCACTGGTGGGCCATCAGGCTTCTCTCTCTGTCCGGTGGGTCGGTCTGGGTCGGATCGGGCTGTGTGGAACGGTGCGGGTGGTGCGGGTGGTCGGTCCGGTGCCGGGAGGCGCGTGGTCGCGCTAGACGCCGACGAACCGCAGGACGCTGGTCACGTCCAGGACCACGTCCTCACCGCGGAGCGCGGCGACGGTGTCGGCCAGGTCGGCCTCTCTCGCCAGGTGCGTGCCGATGACGAGCGTCGCCGTCCCCTCGGTGGCACCCGTGGTGGTCTGCTCGACGGTCTCGACGCTGACGCCGTGGGCCGCGAGCACCCCGGCGACGGCCGAGAGCACACCCGGTGCGTCCGACACGTGCAGGGAGATCTGGTAGCGGGTGCGGACGGTCCCGATCGGGAACACCGGCAGCGCCGACCGGGTCGACTCGGCGACACCCGGGCCACCGATGACGTGGCGGCGGGCGGCGGACACCAGGTCGCCCAGGACCGCGGAGGCCGTCTCAACCCCACCGGCTCCGGCGCCGTAGAACATCAGGTCGCCGGCGGCCTCGGCCTCGACGAACACCGCGTTCTTCGCGCCGTGCACGCTGGCGAGCGGGTGCGACTCCGGCACCAGGGCCGGGTAGACCCGGGCGCTGACACCTTCGCGGCCGTCGGCGTCGGTGAGTCGCTCGCACGTCGCGAGGATCTTCACGACGTAGCCGGCCTTGCGCGCGGCTCGGACCTGCTCGATCGTCACGGAGGTGATGCCCTCGCGGTGCACGGCGGCGAGCGGGACCGAGGTGTGGAACGCGATCGACGCCAGGATCGCGGCCTTCTGTGCGGCGTCGTAGCCCTCGATGTCGGCGGTCGGGTCGGCCTCGGCGTACCCGAGCTCCGTCGCGGTGGCCAGGGCGTCGGCGAACGTCGCGCCCTCTCTGTCCATCAGGTCGAGGATGAAGTTCGTGGTGCCGTTGACGATGCCCATGATCCGCTCGATGCGGTCACCAGCCAGCGAGTCGTGCAGCGGTCGGATGATCGGGATCGCCCCGGCGACGGCTGCCTCGTAGTAGAGCTGTGCGCCGACCTGCTCGGCCGCGGCGAAGAGCTCCGGGCCGTGCGTGGCGAGCAGCGCCTTGTTGCCGGTGACGACGTCGGCGCCGGACTGCAGCGCCTGCAGCACGAGGGTGCGGGCGGGCTCGATGCCGCCGATGAGCTCGACGACGATGTCGGCTCCGAGGATGAGCGAACCGGCGTCCGTCGTGAACAGCTCGCGCGGCAGGTCGACGTCCCGCTGAGCGTCGACGTCGCGCACGGCGATCCCGACGAGTTCGAGACCGGCGCCGGCTCGCGTGGCGAGCTCCGGTCCGTGCTCGAGCAGGAGTCGTGCGACCTGGGAGCCGACCGAGCCGGCTCCGAGCAGTGCGACGCGGACGTTGCGGTATTCGATCATCTGGTGGGGGTCTCTCCGGGTCGGGTTCTCAGGCGTCCGGACCGGTCTCGGGTACCGGCACGACGCCCGTGTCTCGGGCGAGGAGGTCGTCGACGCTCTCGCCCCGCACGAGGATACGGGCTGCCCCGTCGGCGACCGCGACGACCGGCGGGCGACCGAGGTGGTTGTAGTTGCTCGCCAGGCTCCAGCAGTAGGCACCGGTCGCGGCCACGGCGAGCAGATCGTCGCGGTGCACGTCGCCGGGCAGGTACTCGTCGTGGACGACCACGTCACCGCTCTCGCAGTGCTTGCCGACCACGCGGGTCAGCACCGGGTCGGCGTCCGAGGCGCGGGCGAGCCGTGCCGTGTAGTCGGCGCCGTAGAGCGCCGGCCGGACGTTGTCGCTCATCCCGCCGTCGACCGACACGTAGGTGCGGGTCGCCGCGGTGCCGTCCTCGGCGTCCACCGAGACGGGCTTGATCGTGCCGACGCGGTACAGCGTGACGCCGGGCGGACCGACGATGTACCGGCCGGGCTCCACCGCGATCTCGGGCACCGGGATGCCCCGGGCGGAGCACTCGTCGGCGATGATCGCGGCGAGGGCGTCCGCGACGTCCTCCGGCTCGAGGGCGGAATCGGCCTCGGTGTAGTCGATGCCCCAGCCGCCGCCGAGGTTGAGCTCCGGCACCGGACCGGACTGCACCAGCGTGGCGTGCACGTCCATGAGTCGACGGGCGGCTTCGCGGAACCCGCTGTCGTCGAATATCTGCGAGCCGATGTGCGAGTGCAACCCGACGAAGGCGAGCGACGGTTCGGCACGGACGGCGGTCGCGGCCTGCACCGCCTCGGACAGGGGGATGCCGAACTTCTGGTCCTCGCGCGCGGTCGCCAGGAACTCGTGCGTCGAGGCGTGCACCCCGCTGTTGATCCGGATGCGGACCCGCTGGGTGACCCCGGCGGCGGCGGCGATCCGGGCGACGCGGCCGATCTCCTCGTGGCTGTCGAGGACGATCGTGCCGAGGCCGACCGCGACGGCGCGCTCGATCTCGGCGTCCGACTTGTCGTTGCCGTGGAAGCCCATCCGTGCCGGGTCGACGCCGGCAGCCAGCCCGACGGCGAGCTCGCCCATCGTGCAGACGTCGAGACGGAGGTCGGCGTCGGCCATCCACCGGGCGACGTGCGTCGTCCAGAAGGCCTTCGCGGCGTAGTAGACGTGTGCCCGCGTGCCGATCCGGGTGAACGCGTCGGTGAAGGCGTCCCGCACGCGGACGGCACGGGACTGCACGTCCCGTTCGTCGACGAGGTAGAGGGGGGAACCGAACCGGGCGACGAGCTCGTCGGCAGCGACCCCGCCGACGGCGAGCATGCCCTCGTCGGTCCGCGTCGCGGACGCGGGCCAGATGCGGCTCACCAGCTCGGAGGCGTCCGCCGGGAACCGCAGTCGCGGCGGCGCAAGGGGGTTCTCGCTCACGGGACCCGATCCTATCCGGCCCGAGCGGGCCTCCCGGCCATTTGACGCCGGCCTGTGGACGGCCGTCGGAGACGGCACCACGCGCCCGGTCAGCAGCGACCGGTGGTGCGCAGACCCGCCTCGTTGAGGGGCAGTTCGTCGGCCGTGATCCGCACCGCCGCCGCCGCCGAGGTCACCCGGAGGGACCGGACACGGAGCTGTTCCGGCAGGAACTGCGCCGTGCAGACCGGCACCGGGACGTCCGAGACGCCGGGGATGTCATCGACCTTCAACCCGAGCGAGGAGTTCGTGATCCGCACGGTCTTCGGCGTGATCGTCACCCCGCGCCCGTCGGACTGCGCGGTCACCGAACCGTCCGCCGCGTACCCGATGCGGAAGCCGAGCACCGTGGCGCTGCCGCGCAGTTCGACCCCGCCGTCGATGAGCCGGACACGCTCGAACAGCGGCGAGTACTTCGACAGCTCCTTGACCGCTCCGGAGGCCAGTCGGACCGTGCCGTCGACGTCGTGCACCGCACCCTTGCCGTCCACGGGCAGGTCGTGCGCCGTGACGTCGGCGGCGAGCGGGATGCCCTCCACCGTCAGCCGGTCGGAGGTGATCCGGACGTCGTCGAGGGTCCCGCGGAGCAGCTGCGGGATGACGACCCCCGACACGTGCGCGTCGACGGTGCCCGTCGAGCCGTCCGGCAGCGACTGCTCGACCTGCGAGGCGACCGTCCGGTCGACCACGCCGCGGAGCACGAACTCCGCCACGACGACCAGCACGGCCAGCACCACGAGGACGACGACCAGGACGATCGCGACCGTCCGGCCGCGGCGCTTCGGGCGTCGACCCGCTGCCGGAGCCGCTGCGGACGACACCGCTACATCCGTTCGGGCGCGCTGACGCCGAGCAGCCCGAGACCGTTGCGGACGACCTGGCCGGTGGCGTCGTTCAGCCACAGGCGGGTGCGGTGCAGGTCGGTCACCGACTCGTCGCCGAGCGGGGTGACACGGCAGGAGTCGTACCAGCGGTGGTACAGCCCGGCGAGCTGCTCGATGAAGCGCGCGATGCGGTGCGGCTCACGGAGCTCGGCGGCCTGACGGAGCACCCGCGGGTACTCGGCGAGGGCACCGAGGAGCGAGCTCTCCGACTCGTGCGTCAGCAGCGACGCGTCGAACACCGAACGGTCGACACCCGACGCGGCGGCGTTCCGCGCGACGGACTGCGTGCGGGCGTGGGCGTACTGCACATAGAAGACGGGGTTGTCGTTCGTCCGCTTGGTGAGCAGGTCGAGGTCGATGTCGATCGCAGTGTCGCTCGCGAAGCGGACCAGGGCGTACCGACCGGCGTCGACACCGACCGCGTCGACCAGGTCCTCCATCGTCACGACCGTGCCGTTGCGCTTCGACATCCGGAGCGGCTGGCCGTCCTTGAGCAGGTTCACCAGCTGCCCGATGAGGATCTCGAGGTTCTTGCCCGGCTCGTCACCGAACGCGGCACACATCGCCATCATCCGGCCGACGTAGCCGTGGTGGTCCGCGCCGAGCATGATCAGGTTCCGCTCGAAGCCGCGCTCGCGCTTGTCGAGGTAGTACGCCAGGTCGCCGGCGATGTACGCGGGCTCGCCGTCCGACTTGATGACCACCCGGTCACGGTCGTCACCGAAGTCCGTCGTCCGGAGCCACAGTGCGCCGTCCGCCTCGTACATCCGGCCCTGCTCCTGCAGCCGGGCGATGGCGCGGTCGACGGCCTTCGACTCGTGCAGCGAGTTCTCGTGGAAGAAGACGTCGAAGTCCACGCCGAAGTCGTGCAGCGAGCGCTTGATGTCCGTGAACATGAACTCGACGCCCTCGCGGCGGAACAGCTCCTGCGCCTCGTCGCGCGGCATGTCCGTCACGTCGAGACCCGGCTCGAGCGTCGCGAGCACCCGGGCCGCGATCTCGCCGATGTAGGCACCGCCGTAGCCGTCCTCCGGCGTCGGCTCGCCCAGCGCGGACGCCAGCAGCGACCGGGCGAACCGGTCGATCTGGTTGCCGTGGTCGTTGAAGTAGTACTCGCGGGTGACCAGGCCGCCCTGCGCCTGGAACACACGGGCCAGGCTGTCGCCGACCGCGGCCCAGCGGACACCGCCCATGTGGATCGGACCGGTCGGGTTGGCCGAGACGAACTCCAGGTCGATGCGGACGCCGTCGTACAGGTCGCCGTGGCCGAACGACTCGCCCTGGTCGACGATGGTGCGCGCGACCTCGCCGGCCGCAGCCGCCTCGAGCGTGATGTTGATGAAGCCCGGACCCGCGACGTCCACCGACGCCACACCGTCGAGCTCGGTCAGCTCGCCGGCGATCTCCGTCGCGAGCTCGCGCGGGTTCGTGCCCAGGCGCTTCGCGAGCTGCATCGCCGCGTTCGACGCCCAGTCACCGTGTGCGCGGTTCTTCGGCCGCTCCAACGCCACGTGCGACTGCTCGATCGTCACCGTGTCGGCAGCACCGCGTCGCTCGACGATGCCCGTGAGGATCGACAGGTACGCTTCGGAGAGTTCGGCAGGAGTCACGGCGCACGAGTCTACCGGGACACCCAGCAAGCGCCCGGACCACGCCGGGGCCGATGCACCAGGATGGTCGGTCATGACCTCCCGCAGCCTCCGGGCGATCAGCATCGCCGCCCTCGTCGTCCCCGCCGCCCTCGTCCTCGCCGGCTGCTCCGGCGGCGGCAGCGACCGCGCGACCGCCTCCGGCACGGCCACCGCCGGCGTCGTCGGACGGCCGGTCAGCCAGACCTGCGCCGAACTCGTCCCCACCGACACGTTCAGCGTCTACGGGCAGCAGTTCGAACGGGTCCGCGCCCCGAAGCCGACCAAGGGCTCCCCCGTCGCCCAGATCGCCGCCCAGGACGGCCGCGTCTGCACCTGGCGCTCCACCGCCGACGACGACGTCACCGTGACCGTCGCCGTCGCACACCTGCCGGGGAAGCAGCTCACACAGCTCAAGGACGCCCTCTTCGAACAGGGCGGCTCCGTCCCCACCTACACGGTCGAGGGGTACTTCACCCTGAGCGGGAAGACCGGCCGCGCCGACGCGTTCGCCGACCCCTACTGGATCCACACCTCGTCCACCCTCTTCACCGAACCCGGAGCCGCGCAGCCCGTCGTCGACGCGGTCCGCGCCGCGGTCGCGCCCGACGCCCGCGCCCCAGAGAGCAGCGCACCGACACCCTGACGATGCTGCCGGGGAACGGTCGCCGGCGTGGCGGCCGGACCGTCGCCGGGAGCGTCGCTGGGCCGTCACCGGACCATCAGCGGACGGGAGGCGCGGGGCGGGGCCGGCACGCGCCTCCCGTCCGCCGACGGCACGCCCGGAGGCCCGACACGCGTACAGGGGGCCGGTCCGGACCTGCTACGGTTGGTGACACCCCGGGCCCCCATAGCTCAGGGGATAGAGCACTGCCCTCCGGAGGCAGGGGCGGAGGTTCGAATCCTCCTGGGGGCACAGTGACATTCCCGCACGGTGACATCCCCGCGCAAGCTGACGTCCTCGCTGCGCTCGGTCGGCAGCGCGCGATGTCGGCTTCGCCGACTGATCCCCCGTGGGGACTCCGGTGGTCCGCTCGGCTCGTGGTGAGACTCCGGTACGTCGGCGACTGAACCGTGAGACTCCGGCAGGTCGGCGCACCTCGTCGTGAGACTCCGGTACGTCGGCGACTGAAGCCGTGAGACTCCGGCAGGTCGGGGCGACTCGTCGTGAGGCTGCGACGTGTGCGCGTGCGGCGGGGTTTCCGGGGTGGACACCTGGGGGCTCTAGGATCACGCGGCGTGACGCACTCCACGCAGCAGGAACTCGACCGGGGCAGCCGCGCGACGCCCGCCAGGACCCTGCTCGACGTCCTCGCCGCCACCGCCGAGACGCACCCCGACGCCCTCGCCCTCGAGACCCCCGACGGGCCGCTCGACTACCGGGCCCTCCTCGCCCTCGTGCACGAGCGCGCCGACGACCTCGCCCGGCACGGCGTCCACCGCGGCGACCGGGTCGGGATCCGCATCCCCTCCGGCGGCCGCGACCTGTCCGTCTCGATCCTCGCCGTCCTCGCCGCCGGCGCCGCCTACGTCCCCGTCGACGCCGACGACCCCGAGGAACGCGCCACCCTCGTCTTCGGCGAAGCGGACGTCGTCGGCGTCATCGGTGCCGGCGGGGTCCTCCGGAGCCGCGACGGCAGCGCCCTGCCGGTCACCGACCCCGCGGCGAGCGCCGAGCCCCCGACGATCGACGACGACGCCTGGATCATCTTCACGTCCGGGTCCACCGGGGTGCCGAAGGGCGTCGCCGTCACCCACCGCTCCGCGGCCGCGTTCGTCGACGCCGAGGCGCGGATGTTCCTGCAGTCGGCACCGCTCGGGCCGACGGACCGGGTGCTCGCCGGGCTCAGTGTCGCGTTCGACGCCTCGTGCGAGGAGATGTGGCTCGCCTGGGGGCACGGTGCCTGCCTGGTCCCCGCACCCCGGTCGCTGGTGAAGAGCGGTGTGGACCTCGGGCCGTGGCTCATCGCGCACGGGATCACCGTCGTGTCGACGGTGCCGACGCTCGCGGCGCTGTGGCCGGACGACGCGCTGGAGTCGGTGCGTCTGGTGATCTTCGGCGGTGAGGCCTGCCCGCCCGAGCTCGCCGCCCGCATCGCGTCGCGCGACCGGGAGGTCTGGAACACCTACGGGCCGACGGAGGCCACGGTCGTGGCGTGCGGGGCGCTGCTCGACGGCAGCACGCCGATCCGGATCGGGCTGCCGCTCGACGGGTGGGACCTGGCCGTCGTGGACGCCGAGGGGCAGCGGGTCGCACCGGGCCAGGTCGGTGAGCTGGTGATCGGCGGCGTCGGGCTGGGCCGCTACCTGGACCCGGCGAAGGACGCAGAGAAGTACGCGTCGTTCCCGACCCTCGGGTGGGAGCGGGCGTACCGGAGCGGTGACCTGGTGCGGTACGACCCGGAGGGCCTCGTCTTCCAGGGGCGTGCGGACGACCAGGTGAAGCTCGGCGGTCGTCGCATCGAGCTGGGTGAGATCGACGCTGCGCTGCAGGCGCTGCACGACGTCGCCGGTGGTGCCGCGGTCGTGCAGCGGACCCCGGCCGGCAACCAGGTCCTCGTCGGCTACGTGGCCCCCGTCGCGGGTGCGACCATCGACACGTCGGCCGCGAACGAGCGGCTCCGGCAGGAGCTGCCCGCCGCCCTGGTGCCGCTCCTGGCGGTGGTGGACGTGTTGCCGACCCGCACGTCCGGCAAGGTCGACCGTGCGGCGCTCCCCTGGCCGCTCGCCGGAGCGACGGGCACGGACCTGCCGCCGACGGTCGCGTGGATCGCGGAGCGGTGGTCGGCGATCCTCGGGGTACCGGTGGCGGACGTCGACGACGACTTCTTCGCGCACGGCGGCGGTTCGTTGACCGCCGCGCAGCTGGTCTCGGCGATCCGCGAGCGGTACCCGACGACGACGGTGGCCGACGTGTACGACCACCCGCGCATCGGCGCCCTCGCGGACGCGTTGGACGAGTCCGGTCCGGTGGCTGCGGCCTCCCGGCACGTGGTGCCCGTGCCACCGGCGACCGGGGCGCTGCTGACGCTCCTCGGGCTGCCGCTCCAGGTGATCCGCGGGCTCCGGCTGCTCAGCTGGACGGCGTTGGTCGCGCAGGTCCTGCACACCACGACGATGCCGTTCCTGCCGGTGCTGCCCTGGCCGGCGCTCGTGGTCGGCCTGCTGCTGTTCGTCACCCCCGCGGGGAAGATGACGCTCACCGTCGTCGCTGCCCGGCTGCTGCTGGCCGGTGTCCGTGCCGGTGACCACCCCCGTGGCGGGTCGGTGCACGTGCGGGTCTGGCTGGCCGAGCGCATCGCCGAAGCGGTCGACGGCCCCTCCACCGCGGGGGCGCCGTGGATCAGCTACTACGCCCGGGCCCTCGGGGCGACGATCGGCCGTGACGTCGACCTGCACACCCTGCCGCCCGTCACCGGGATGCTGACGATCGGCAAGCGCGCCTCGATCGAGCCCGAGGTCGACCTGGCCGGGCACTGGGTGGACGGCGACGTCTTCCGGCTCGGTCCGGTGCACGTCGGTGCGGACGCGGTCGTGCACAGCCGCTCGACGCTGATGCCCGGCGCCCACGTCGGTGACGGCGCCGAGGTCGAAGCCGGGTCCGCCGTCGCGGGACGCGTCCCCGACGGGCAGCGGTGGGCCGGGTCGCCCGCCGAGCGCGTCGGTTCGGCACGCCACGGCCGGGAGGCACGCCCCGCCTCCCCGAAGCGCTGGCTGCTCGCGTACGGGGTCGGCTCGGTCGTCGTCGCCGGGCTCCCCGTCGTCGGGGTCGCGGCCGGGCTCGCGGTCGCCGCCGCGGTGGTCGGACGCCCGGGGTCGCTCGGCGCCGCGGTGGGACCGGCGCTGCTCGCGGTGCCGC
The DNA here is from genome assembly GCF_034045095.1 of Curtobacterium sp. CFBP9011. Classification (NCBI taxonomy): domain Bacteria; kingdom Bacillati; phylum Actinomycetota; class Actinomycetes; order Micrococcales; family Microbacteriaceae; genus Curtobacterium; species Curtobacterium sp. CFBP9011. Next base: position 161,686 of record NZ_JAXCWN010000002.1, on the reverse strand, counting down.
TGGCCACCGTCGTCGCCGGCGTCGTGTACGCGGGGCTCGTCGTCGCCGCGGTCCGGCTGCTCGGGCTCGGCCTGGTCGAGGGTCGGCACCCGGTGCGCTCCCGGACCGGCTGGCAGGTGTGGAGCACGGAGCGGATCCTCGACGCCGCGCGGACGCTGCTGTTCCCGCTGTACGCCAGCCTGGTGACCCCGCTGTGGCTCCGGCTGCTCGGTGCGAAGGTCGGCCGGGACACCGAGATCTCGACCGTGCTGCTCATCCCGGCGCTGACGCAGATCGCCTCGGGGGCGTTCCTGGCCGACGACACGATGGTCGCCACGTACGAGCTCGGCGGCGGCCGCGTGAAGATCGGTCGCTCGAAGGTCGGACGTCGGGCGTTCCTCGGCAACTCCGGGATGACCGGCGCCGGTCGCTCGGTCCCCCGCGAGGCACTCGTCGCCGTGCTGTCCGCCGTGCCGAAGAAGGCCAAACGCGGCTCGTCCTGGCTCGGCAGCCCGCCGGTCCGCCTGCGCCGCGCCGCCGCGCAGTTCGACGAGGAACGCACCTTCCGGCCACCGACCCGGCTCAAGGTCGCCCGCGGCGCGTGGGAGCTGCTGCGCCTGGTTGCACCGATGGTCTCCGCCGGCATCGGCCTCGGTGTCGCGACGACCCTCCTGGCGCTCTGGAGCACGGTCGGCATCGGGTGGACCGTGCTGCTCGCCGGCCCGGTGCTCATCGTCGCCGGAGCCGTCGCCGCCGCGGTGTCGACCCTGGCGAAGTGGGCCTTCGTGGGACGCATCACCGCGACCGAGCACCCCCTGTGGTCCTCGTTCGTGTGGCGGAACGAGGTGCAGGACACCTTCGTCGAGACCGTCGCACGCCCCTGGTTCGCCGAGCAGGCCATCGGTACGCCCGCTCTGTCCGCGTGGCTGCGGAGCCTCGGCGCGACGATCGGCCGCGGCGTCTGGTGCGAGACCTACTGGCTGCCCGAGGCGGACCTGGTCACGATCGGCGACGGTGCGACGATCGCCCGCGGCACCGTCGTCCAGACGCACCTGTTCCACGACCGCGTCATGCAGCTCGACACCGTCACCCTCGACGCGGGAGCGACGCTCGGTCCGCACGGCGTCGTCCTGCCCGCCGCCGGCATCGGCCCCGGTGCGACCGTCGGGCCGGCCTCCCTCGTGATGCGCGGCGAACAGGTCCCCGCGGGCACGCTCTGGGCCGGCAACCCGATCTCGCCGTGGGAGCACCCGCCGTGGCGGGACGTGGTCGAGGCGGAGGCGGGTGACGTGTCGGAGCCGGGTGGTGCCTCCCGGCCGGACGGCACCACCGGGACCGTGGACGGGAAGCGCGCCGACGCCCAGGCCCCCGTCGGGGCCGTGACAGACTGACCGGCACCGTGAAGCAGACCGATCCCGCCACCGACCCGTACACCCCGCACAGCGGCGACCGGCGCTGGTCGAGCCGCCACCACGACCTGCACCTGGACTACCGGGTCGCCACGAACCGCCTCGACGCGACCGCCACCCTCACCGCGGTGGCGAACGAACCGCTCGACAAGGTCGTCCTCGACCTGCACGGGCTGTCGGTCGACCGGGTCGACGTCGACGGCGTGCGCGCGAAGAAGGTCTCGGTCGGGACGCACAAGACCACCGTCACGCCCGCGACCCCGATCGCCGCCGGCGCCGAGTTCGCCGTGCACGTCCGCTACCGCGGCGCACCCCGACCGCTCCGGAGCCCGTGGGGCACGCTCGGCTGGGAGGAACTGACCGACGGCGTCATCGTCGCCAGCCAGCCGATCGGCGCCCCGTCCTGGTTCCCGTGCAACGACCGCCCGGACGACAAGGCCACCTACCGCATCGAGCTCACCTGCGAGGCCGGCTACGACGTCGTCGCGAACGGGGAGCTGCTCGGCCGCGACCGCACCGCCCGCGGTACCCGGTGGACCTACGCCGTCACCGAGCCGATGGCGACCTACCTGGCGACCGTGCAGATCGGCCGCTACCGCACCACGACGATCCGCGGCGGGGCCGTCCCGGTCACCCTGCACCACCCGGCCGACCTGACCGCGGCGGCGAAGACCGACTTCGGACGGGTGCCGGAGATGATCGACCTGTTCACCGACCGCTTCGGCCCGTACCCCTTCGCCGAGTACGGCGTCGTGGTCACCGACGACGAGCTGGAGATCCCGCTCGAGGCGCACGGCCTGGCGGTCTTCGGCCGGAACCACGTCGACGGCGAACACGGCACCGACCGGCTCATCGCCCACGAACTCGCCCACCAGTGGTTCGGGAACTCGGTGACCCTCGGGCAGTGGCGCGACATCTGGCTGCACGAGGGGTTCGCCTGCTACGCCGAGTGGCTGTGGTCCGAGCACCGCGGCGGCGACTCGGCGGACGACCTGGCCGCGCAGTACCGCGCCGGGCTGCTCGACCAGCCGCAGGACCTGGTCGTCGCCGACCCCGGCGCCCGGGACATGTTCGACGACCGCGTCTACAAGCGCGGAGCCCTCGCCCTGCACGCCCTCCGTCGCACGATCGGCGACGACGCCTTCACCGCCGGGCTCCGGACCGTCACCGAGCGGCACCGGTACGGCACGGTCACGACGCCCGACGTCGTCGCCGCGTTCGCCGCCGCCGCGGGGAGCACCCCGGGCGACGTGCTGCTCGTCACCGGACCGTGGATCGACGAGCCCGGGGTGCCGGCGCTGCCGTAGGGCCTGTCGGTCGGGTTCCGTCGGTCCGGTGGCGTCGGTCCTGGACGGTGACCGGGGCGCCGTCGGCCGCGACGGCGAGCACGAGGTCCTCGTCGAGCCGGAGGACCGTCACCGGGTGCACGAGCCCGTCGAGTCGAGCGGTGTGCCGGGCGGGCACGGACGTGGCGTGGTGGAGGTCGAGGTGATCGAGCATCGCGTGGTCGAGCATCCCGTGGTCGAGCACGGCGTCGACCGCGGTCGGGTCGACGCGGAGGCCCCGACCGTCGCGTTTCAGGACGGCTTCCTTCACCGCCCAGCACGCGGTGCGGTGGACGGCGGCGGCCCCGGATCGTGCGGCACGCTCACGCTCCCCCGGGGTGAACGCGTCGAGCTCGGCGGCTGCGACGCGGGAGGGACGTTCGACGTCGACGCCGATCATGCCCGGGCCAGGGCCGACGGCGAGTGCCAGGACCCCCGTCGTCCGCGACAGGCTGACACCGAGGTCGTGACCGTCCGCGACGGCTGTCGGTCGGCCGTGGTCGGCCGCTCCGCAGTGCGGGCAGCGACGGACGACGCGCACCAGCGCGGGGGCGGTGTCGGTGACGTCCGTGACGAGGGCGACCAGCGCCTCCCGGTCGGCGGCGCGTGACCCGCGTCCGGACAGGACACGGACGACGACGCCGTCCGACACGGCGGCGTTCAGGCGTGCGTCAGGGCGATGAGCGCGACGTTCATGGTCGCGTACTTGCCCTCGGACCGGGTCGCTTGCCGGACGCGGCCACGGAGGACCTCGTACCGGCCGTCACTTTCGCGGACGAACCCGATCACACCGCTCAGCGGTGTCGACACGCGGTGGTACCCGTCCTCCAGTGGGACGACTTCTGCGGTGGTCGCTCGCTCCATTGCTGGACCCCTTCCTCGTTGACGTGGACTCACCATACCCCGCTTCGGGGGACACCCCTCTCGGCTTGTCCGCTTCCTGCGTGGGTCGACCGCAGCCGGACGGGGTACATCCCGTCCACAGCAGATCGGGTCGTCCACAGCCCCGGTCCACCCAGCGGACCCCTGGATAGACTCCGGGCGACGGCCACGGACCCGGTCGACAGGACCACGGAAAGAGGACGGATGCGCGCGGTCGACGGCAGGACTGACCCCGGGACGACGAGGCTGGCACGCCTGGTGTCGGGGATCGTCGCGGCGGTGGCGGCAGTGGCGCTCGTCGTGCTCCCCGCAGCCGGAGCGCAGGCGACCGCCCCGGTCGACATCGGCAGCGCCTACGTCGTCGACGACGCCGACGCTCTCACCGGAGCCCAGCAGGCCGAGGTCGAACGGGCCGTCCAGCAGCTGTACACGGACACCGGGACCCAGCTCTACGTCGTGTTCGTGCCGTCGTTCACGGACCCGAGCGACCACACGGCCTGGGGTGCGGCGACGATGCAGCGCAACCAGATCGAGACGGACGGCATCCTGCTCTCCGTCGCGGTCGACGAGCGGAACTACGACGTCCAGCAGACGAACGAGACCACGATCAGTTCCAGCGACGTCGAGAACGCCGTCGACGACGCCCTGCTCCCCCGTCTCAAGCAGGGTGACTGGGCCGGGGCGGCGACGGGGTTCGCGAGCGGCCTGCAACAGAGCCAGCAGCCCGCCGACCTGACCTGGCTGTGGATCCTGCTCGGCCTCGCCGTGCTGGCCGCCGTCATCGCGGTCCTGGTGATCCGCAGCCGCAACAAGCGTCGGGCCGCTGCGACGCGCGCGCAGCAGGAACAGACCCTCGCCGAACTCGAACGTCGAGCCGGCGGCGCCCTCGTCACGATCGACGACGAGATCCGCACCGCCGAGCAGGAGGTCGGGTTCGCCTCGGCGCAGTTCGGCGAGGACGCCGCGAAGCCGTTCGCCGACACCGTGGCGATCGCCAAGCGGGAGGTCCGCAAGGCCTTCGCGCTGCAGCAGCAGCTCGACGACGAGGTCCCGGACACCCCGCAGCAGCGCGTCGACTGGTCGAACCAGATCATCACGACGTGCGAGCAGGCCCACGCGGCGCTCGAGGCACAGACCGAGGCGTTCGACCAGCTCCGCGCCCTCGAGAACACGGTGGACACCGCCTCCGCCGAGCTGACGACCTCGCTCGCCGCGGCCCCGGCGGCCGTCGACGCCGCGCGCGCCGCCCTCGAGCGTGTCCGGAGCGCCTACACCGGCCGGACACTCGCGACCGTGGCGGACAACGTCGACCAGGCGGCCGAGGTCCTGCAGTACGCCGACGAGCGTGCCGCCGCAGCCCGGACGGCCCTCGCCGCCGGTGACCGCGGCGAAGCGGTCGTCGCCGTGCGGGACGGTCAACACGCACTCGCCCAGGTCCAGCAGCTCACCGGTGCCGTCACGGCAGCCGAGACCACCTTCGCCGACGCCGCCACCCGCGCCGAGGCGATGCGCGCCGACATCGAGGGCGACCTCGCCGCCGCAGGCACGCTGCGCACCGGCGGGCCCGACCTCGCCGCCGCCGTCGCCCGGGCACAGCGGGTCCTCCGCGCCGACGTCGACCCGCGCGACCCGGTCGGGGCCGTCGACGCGCTGACGAAGGCGAACACCGACATCGACGCCGCCCTCGCCAGTGCCCGCACCGCCGAGGAGCAGCACCGCCGCGCGACCCAGGCCCTCGACGCCGCCCTGCGGGACGCCCGCAGCCGGATCACGCAGGCACGGCAGTACGTCACCGCGCACCGCGGCGGCGTCGGTTCGACCGCCCGGACCCGACTGTCCGAGGCCGAACGGGCACTCGACGACGCCCTCGACCTCGCCACGACCGACCCACAGCGCGCCCTGCAGGCAGCCCGCGCAGCCGAGCAGTACGCCGCCGCAGCCATCGACGAAGCGAACGACGACATGGGCGGTTGGCCGGGGGCCGGCGGCGGCATGGGCGGCGGGCGCGGCGGTGCCCAGCTCGGCGGCCTCGTCACCGGCATCGTCCTCGGCGGCCTGCTCGGCGGGCGCGGCGGCAGCTACGGCGGCGGCAGCTTCGGGGGCGGCGGCGGCTTCGGCGGGGGTGGCGGGGGCTTCTCCGGCGGCGGGGGCGGCGGAGGCGGCGGCGGGGGCTTCTCCGGCGGCGGACGCTTCTGACCAGACCACTCGAACGCACCAGTGATCCATCCACGAAAGGGAACCAGCAATGGCAAAGCAGTCCATCTTCGGCCGCATCTCCACGCTCGTCCGGGCGAACATCAACCAGCTCATCGACAACGCCGAGGACCCGCAGCTGATGCTCGACCAGCTCGTCCGTGACTACTCGAACAACATCGCGGACGCCAAGAGCGCCATCGCGCAGACCATCGGCAACCTCCGCCTGCTCGAACAGGACAACGACGAAGACGTCCGCGCCGCCCAGGAGTGGGGCCAGAAGGCCGCGAACGCCTCCACCGCGGCGGACCGGTACCGCGCCGAGGGCAAGGCCGCCGACGCGGACAAGTTCGACAACCTCGCCAAGATCGCGATCGGCAAGCAGATCGCCGCCGAGCAGGAGGTCAAGGACAACGCCGCACCGCTCGCAACCCAGAACGAGCAGGTCGAGAAGCTCAAGCAGGGTCTGGCCGGCATGGAACAGAAGCTCGAAGAACTCCGTTCGAAGCGGAACACCCTGGTCGCCCGTGCCAAGACGGCGGAAGCCCAGTCCAAGGTCAACGACGCCCTCGGCAACATCGACATCACCGACCCGACCAGCGACCTGGCCCGCTTCGAGGAGAAGGTCCGTCGTGAAGAGGCCAAGGTCATCGGGCAGCAGGAACTGCAGGCGTCGAGCCTCGACGCGCAGTTCGAGAGCCTCGAGGACGTCGGCCGTGACGCCGAGGTCGAGGCCCGTCTCGCCGCGCTGAAGTCCGGCGGCCCGACGGTCTGACCGCGACTGCACCGGACGACGTCGGACCCGCCTGACAGACTGACACGATGCGCTTCATCGTGGTCGGTCAGTGGCAGGGTTCGGCGTCGTCCCGTGCGATGCGGCTCGCGGACGGAGCAGCCGCCGTCGCAGCGGACCTGCCCCGGACGGCGACCACCACGATCGACGTCCCGACCGGTGCCGGCGACCGACTGGACACGGCGGTCGCCCGGTACACCTCGGTGCTCACCGTCTCGGGTTCCGTCGCCGAGGAAGCCGCGGTCGCGACCGAACCGGTCCTGGTGATCGGCGGCGACGGGTCCAGCGTGCTCGGTGCCTCCGTCCTCGTCGGACCGGACACGGCCGTCGTGCGGCTCTCCGGGTCCAGCGGGTTCCGGGCGCTGAACCGGGCCCAACCGGTGGCTGCGGAGACGGCCGCCCTGCGCCTCCTGGTCGACCGCCCCGCCGACCTGTTCCCGGACCTGCCCGTCGTCCGGGCCGCCTCGGTGGTGGTCGCGGGCACCCGCGGCACCGAGTCCGCCGAGGCCGCGGCACTGGACCGCGCCGGCATCACGCACCTCGACGTCGACGCTGCGACGCCGGACGCCCTGCGCGGAGCGGTCGAGCGCACCGGCGCCGACAGCGTGTTCGTGCACGTCGACCTCGACGTGCTCGACCCGTCGGAGGTCGACGGGCTGCTCGAGCCGGTCCCCTTCGGCATCGACGGCGCTGCCCTCGTCGCCCTCGTCCAGGCGGCCACGGCCGGACGACGCCTGGTCGGCGCTGCCCTGACCGGGTTCGCCCCGGTCGACCCGAGCCGCGCAGTCGAGGACATGGGCGTCATCCTGCGGGTCGTCGGCGCCCTGTCCACCGCGGCACGCACGGCTTGACCGGTCCGACGCGACGGGTCCTCCACACAGCGCACCGCTCCCGGTTGATGCCCGCCCGTCGGCGGCTACGCTCGGCCGCATGACGGACTACGACCTCATCGTGATCGGAGCCGGCGCTGTCGGCGAGAACGTGGCGGACTACGCCCACAAGCGCGGCCTGTCGGTCGCCGTGGTGGAAGCCGAACTCGTGGGCGGTGAGTGCTCCTACTGGGCCTGCATGCCGTCGAAGGCCCTGCTGCGCAGCAGTCACGCGGTCGCGGCCGCCAAGCGCCTGGGTGGCGCGAAGGAAGCCGTGACCGGTGACGTCGACGCCGCCGCCGTGCTCGCCCGACGCAACTCGTTCACCAGCAACTGGGACGACGCCTCACAGGTGCAGTGGCTCGAGTCCGCCGACATCGCCCTGATCCGCGGCCGCGCCACGATCACCGGTGAGAAGACCATCGAGGTCGGCGGCACCGCGTACACGGCGCACGCGATCGCCCTGGTCACCGGCTCGGTGCACACCCTGCCGCCGGTCCCGGGCCTCGCCGAGGCGAAGCCGTGGGGCACCCGCGAAGGCACCAGCGCGCAGGAGGTCCCGGAGAGCCTGCTCGTCATCGGCGGCGGCGTCGCCGGCTCCGAGCTCGCGACCGCCTGGGCCGCCCTCGGCGCGACGGTCACCCTGGCCGCCCGCCACGGTCTGCTCGGCGGGATGGAGCCCTTCGCAGGTGAACTCGTCGCCGACGGCATGCGCGAACTCGGCATCGACGTCCGCACCGGCGTGAACCCCACCCGCGTCGACCGCGACGAGCACGGCCTCGTCACCACCACCTTCGACGACGGCACGACCCTCGTCACCAGCGAGGTCCTCGCCGCCACCGGCCGCGCACCCGGCACCGAGCACCTCGGACTGTCCTCGGTCGGACTGACCGACGGCGAGTGGCTCGACGTCGACGACACCATGCTCGTCACCGGCACCGACTGGCTGTACGCCGTCGGCGACGTCAACCACCGCGCACTGCTCACCCACCAGGGCAAGTACCAGGCCCGTGCGGCCGGCGAGGTCATCGCGGCACGCGTCCAGGGCCGTCCGGTGCACGCCGAGCCGTGGGGCGCCCACGTCGCCACCGCCGACCACGCCGCGGTCCCCCAGGTCACCTTCACCGACCCCGAGGTCGCGAGCGTCGGCCTCACGGAGGAGCAGGCCCGTCAGCAGGGCATCGACGTCCGCGCGGTCGAGTACGACCTGGGCAGCATCGCCGGCTCGGCACTGCAGGCGGACGGCTACACCGGCCGCGCGAAGATGGTCGTCGACGAGTCCCGCGGGGTCGTCGTCGGGGTCACCTTCGTCGGGCAGGACGTCGCCGAGATGCTGCACGCGGCCACCGTCGCCGTCGTGGGCGAGGTCCCGCTCGAGCGCCTCTGGCACGCCGTCCCCGCCTACCCGACCATGAACGAGATCTGGCTCCGCCTGCTCGAGACCTACGGCCGTCCCGAGTAGCCCGTGCGGAACCCGCTCGTCGCCTCGCCGGTGTCCCGTGCCGGGTGGCTCTTCGCGACCGCCGTCGGCCTGGCGATCGGGCTGCCCCTGTCGACCGGCCAGGTCCGGGTCTACGACGGGTTGATCGTCTGCCGGGGGCTGCCCCGCTGGGTGTTCCGGCGCGGCGGCACCTGCGTCGGCTCGGTCTACCTGACACGGGACAACGACGGCGACCGGGTCCTCCGGCACGAGCGCGTGCACGTCGAGCAGTGGCGCCGGTACGGCATGCTCATGCCCCTGCTGTACGGCGTCGCCGGGCGGGATCCGCTGCGCAACCGCTTCGAGGTCGAGGCGGGGCTGGAGGACGGCGGCTACCGCTGACGCCCGCCGGCCCCCCGGCCCCCGGCCCCCGGCGTCAGCCGGACACGCACAACAGGAACCGGCTCGAACCACGCGATCCCGTGGTTCGAGCCGGTTCCTGTTGTGCGGAGCCGATCCGCGCCGCCGATCCAGTCCAGCAGGCGCGCCAGGCCGGCTCGGCCCCCGCGGCGCGGCGCGACACGACCGGCCACCCTCCTCGCGCCGAACGGTCACGACACCCCGCCCCCGATCCGCCGAGCGGTCACGTTCCGTCGTTCCGCGGCCCTGAGAACGACGATGTGTGACCGCTCGACGAACTCTTGCCGGGCGTGCCGGCCCGGCTCAGCGGACGCGGCCGCCAGGCTCAGCGGGCGCGGCGGGCCAGCTCAGCCGCGGCGGCGCGGCACGACCGGCGATCGTCCTCGCGCCGAACGGTCACGACACCCCGCAACCGATCCGCCGAGCGGTCATGTTCCGTCGATCCGCGGCGCTGAGAACGACGATGTGTGACCGCTCGACGGACTCCGGCCGGGCGCGGCGGGCCGGCTCAGCACGCGCCGGCTCAGCCCGCGCAGCCCGGCTCAGCCCGCGCAGCCCGGCTCAGCGCGCGCGGCGCGGGACGACCAGCGGCGTGCCGGTCTCCGGGTCGGGGACGACCACGCACGGCAGCCCGAAGACGTCGGCGACGAGCTCCTCGGTGACCACCGACTCCGGCGTCCCCTGCGCCACGATGACGCCGTCACGCATCACGATCATGTGCGTCGCGTACCGGGCCGCCTGGTTCAGGTCGTGCAGCACCGCGACGACCGTCCGCCCGGCGGCGTGCAGCGTGGACGCCAACTCGAGCACGTCGTACTGGTGCGCGATGTCGAGGAACGTCGTCGGCTCGTCGAGCAGCACGATGTCGGTCTGCTGCGCGAGCACCATCGCGATCCAGACCCGCTGCCGCTGCCCGCCCGAGAGCTCGTCGACGCCACGGTCGGCGAGCCCCACGATGTCGGTCTGCGCCAGGGCAGCCTGCACGACCTGCCGATCGGTTCCGCTCGAGGGGTGCAGCAGATCCTGGTGCGGGAACCGTCCGCGCGACACCAGGTCCCGCACGGTGATGCCGTCCGGGGCGATCGGCGTCTGCGGCAGCATCGCGACCCGCCGGGCGACGGCCTTGGGGCGGTACGACGTGATCGGTCGGCCGTCCAGGTACACGGTGCCGGCCGACGGCTTGAGCGTCCGCGCCAGTGCCTTGAGCAGCGTCGACTTGCCGCACGCGTTCGGCCCGACGATGACGGTCAGTTCGCCGTCCGGGACGTCCACGTCGAGGTCGTGCACGACCACGCGGTCGTCGTAGCCGAGCCGGAGTCCGCGGGCACCGAGCGCCGTGACGGGGGCCTCCGGGGTGAGCACCGAGGCAGGGCTCAACACTCCGCCTTGCCGTGCCGCCAGTACCCCATGAACGCGACCTGCTTGCGGTCGAGTCCGACGCTCCGCACGAGATGACGGCGGAGCTCCTTGACGCAGCCGGCCTCCCCCGCGATCCAGGCGTACACCGGCAGGTCGTCGTCCTCGCGCGGGACGTCCCAGAGCACCTGCTGGTCGACGTCCACGTCCGCCAGTTCGGCGCCGGCGGCAGCACGGCCGGCGACGACGAGCGGGTCCGGGGCGACGGTCGAGGCCCAGGCGTGCACGTGGTCCGTCATCCGGGCTCCGTGCGTGGCGCCGTTCCGGGCGATCCAGCGGACCTCGACCCCGGCGGGCGCGGAGACCGGCAGCCGGTCGGCGTCCGTCGGGACCTCGATGAACACGTGGCCGACGGCGCTGACGTCGAGCGCTTCGAGGATCGCGCAGATCGCGGGAGCGGCGGTCTCGTCCCCGGCGAGGAGGATCCGGTTCGCGGACCCGGGCGAGAACTCGGCGGCACCGGAGGGCAGGTCGGCCGGCGACTCCGGCATGCTCGGGCCGACGATCCGCAGTTCGTCGCCGACACGGCAGGCCGACACCCAGCGGGACGCCGGGCCGGCGTCGCCGTGGGCGACGAAGTCGATGTCGAGCTCGTGGGCATCCGGCCGGAACGAGCGGACCGTGTAGGTGCGGATCGGGTTGCGCGTTGCGTCCGGCAGGGCACGCCACGCCGCGAACCAGTCCTCGCCCTCGGGCAGGTCGGAGAACCCGTGCCCGTCGAGCGGCAGCAGCACCTTGATGCGCTGGTCGAGACCGACGGCCGAGAAGTCCGCGAGCTCGTCACCGGTCAGCGTCACCCGGACGAAGTGCGGGGTGAGCGACGAGACGGCTGCCACACGGACGGAGAAGACGCGGTACCGGGCTGCCACCCCTCGAGTATGGCATGCCTAACCTAAGGAGAACAGGGCGCGTCGCACTGCGACACTGGACGGGTGTCCGAGCACGATGACGAATTCGCCGACGTCCCCGCCCTGGCGGCCGCGAGCGGCGTGACCGAGCCGCTCCGCGCCTCCCGGCAGGAGGTCCCGACCGACGGTGGGACGGTCTCCGCGATCCGCTGGTCGCGGACCCCTCCGCCGGCGGCCGGACGGGAGGCCCGGATCACCTACCTGCACGGGCTCGGCATCGACGCCCACAGCTTCGACCAGACCGCGATCGCGGTCGACCAGCCGGCCGTCGCGCTGGACCTGCCGGGGCACGGCCGGTCGGCCTGGCGGGCGGACGCGGACTACGCGGCGACCGCGACGGCACCGACCGTCCTCGCCGCCCTGGACGCCCTGGACGTGCCGCCGGGGCTGGTCGTCGGACACTCGCTCGGCGCGATCCTGTCGGCACGACTGGCTGCCCTCGCGCCGGAGCGGGTCACCGGCCTCGTGCTCGTCGACATGTCGCCGGACTTCGCGCAGCGGGCGGTCGACCGGATCGCCCGGGCGCTGGAGTCCGAGGAGTCGTTCGGCAGTCTCGACGAGGTCGTCGAACGGGCGATCGCGGCCCGGGTCGGCGGGGACGAGGCGACTCTCCGCCGCGAGGCACGGCACTCCACGCGTGTCGGCGCCGACGGTCGACTCGTCCGGCGACACCACTTCCCGCACCTCGGCGGCCGGATGTCGTCCGTCGGGCGGTTCGCGGACGCGTGGCCGGACCTCGAGCAGCTCGACGTGCCGCTGCTGCTGGTCCGGGGCGACCGGGGGTACGTTTCCCCCAAGCTGCACCAGGCGTTCGCCGAGCGGTTGCCGGACGCGACGATCGTCACCGTGGAGTCTCGGCACGCCGTGCAGACGCAGGCTCCGTTGCCGCTCGCCCGGGCGATCCGGGAATGGGCGAGTACGCACGCGTTGTTGGATGGCGTCGAAGAACCCCCTGCGACTTCGTCCGAGACCTGACACCGCCGACGCCCGAGCGCCCGGTAGCCTCGTCCGAGCGCCGCCGACGACCGTCGTCCCGGCGCCTCCGATCCGGCCCTGCACCGGATCGATCCGGCCCCCGACGGGGTCGGCTCCGGGAAGGAACCCAGCATGCGTCCGCTCCACCGCACCGCCCTCGCCGCGGCAGCCCTCGCCGTCGCGACCTCGGTCGCCCTGGCCGGCTGCTCCGGCGGCTCCGACGACACCCGCGGCGGCGCCGACGCGACGGTCCGGGTCGGCCTGGTGCTCGAACCGACGAGCCTCGACATCCGCACCCAGAGCGGGAACGCCCTGGACCAGGTGCTCATCGACAACGTCTACCAGGGGCTCGTCGGGCGGACCGCGGACGGGAAGGTCCGCGACGTGCTGGCGTCCTCGCACCAGGTCTCCGGCGACGGCCTGACCTACACGTTCACGCTCCGCGACGGGGCGACGTTCCAGGACGGCAAGCCGGTCACCGCGAAGGACGTCGTCTGGTCGCTCGAGGACGTCAAGGCGCACGAGTCCTACGTCGACGCGGACGACCTCGCGTCGGTGAAGACCGTCGCAGCGACCGGGGACGACACCGTCACGCTGACCCTGGCGAAGCCGGACTCGGACCTGCTCTGGAACCTCACCGGCCGGGCCGGGCTGGTCCTCGAGCAGGCCGCGGGCAACGACCGGACGAAGACCGCGAACGGCACCGGGCCGTTCGAGGTCGCCAGCTGGAAGCAGGGCGACTCGCTCACCTTCCGCCGGAACCCGGACTACTGGGGCGCGAAGGCGAAGGTGGCGAAGGTCGTCTTCCGGTACATCACCGACCCGTCGACGGCCGTCAACGCGATGGCCGGCGGGGACCTCGACGTCGAGACCGCGGTCGACGGCACGCTGAAGAGCCAGCTGCAGGGCACCTCCGGCGTGACGCTGCACACCGGCAAGACGACCGACAAGTACACGCTGGCCTTCAACGACCAGCAGGCGCCGTTCACCGACGTCCGCGTCCGCCGGGCGATCCGGCAGGCCATCGACCCGAAGGCCGTCATCAAGGCCATCGGTGGCGGCGGGGTGGAGCAGGGCGGTCCGATCCCCGCCCTCGACCCCGGCTACCAGGACCTGACCGACGTCGACGCGTACGACCCGGCCGCGGCGAAGAAGCTCCTGCAGCAGGCCGGCGTGACGAAGCCGACGCTGACCCTGACCTACGCCAACGTGTACCCGACGGCGATCGGTGACGTCCTGACCTCCGAACTCGCCGACGTCGGCATCACGCTGAAGGTGCAGCGCGTCGACTTCGCGACCTGGCTCGACTCCGTCTTCAAGAAGAAGGACTTCGACCTCAGCATGGTGAACCACACCGAGGCGCGGGACTTCGGCAACTGGGCGAACCCGGACTACTACTTCGGGTACGACAACGCCGAGGTCCAGCGGCTCTACGCGGCCTCGGTCGCCACCACCGACCAGACCGAGAAGGTGCGGGCCCTGCAGCAGGCGGCGAAGATCGTCAGCGAGGACGCCGCGGCCGAGTGGCTGTACACGGCGACGACCACGACCGCGATCCGCGACGGCGTCACCGGGTTCCCGTTCGACAGCACCACGACCCGCCTGGACCTGGCGGACCTCGCCGTCTCGTAGCATCGGACTCGTGACCCGATTCCTCGTCGGGCGGGTGCTCCTGCTCGCCGTCGGACTGCTCGTGGCGAGCTTGATCGTCTTCGCGACGCTCCGTGTGCTCCCCGGCGACGTCGCGCAGGTCGTCGCCGGCGCCGAAGCGACGCCCGCCCAGATCGCCGCGCTCCGTGAGCAGCTCGGGCTCGACCGTCCCGTCGTGCTGCAGTACCTCGACTGGATCGGCGGCCTGTTCCGCGGTGACCTCGGCAACTCCCTGGTCACCCGGGGCCCGGTCGCCCCGGAGATCGCGCAGAAGCTCGCGGTGACGCTGCCCCTCGCCGGCATGTCCCTGGCCGCCGCCCTGGTCATCGGCGTCCCACTCGGGGTCCTGGCTGCGGTGCTCCGCCGTCGACCGGGCGGTGCCGTGATCTCCGCCGCCGCGCAGGCCGTCGCTGCGATCCCGGTCGTCTGGGCCGGCATGTTGCTCGTCGCCCTGTTCGCGGTGACCCTGCACTGGCTGCCCGTGCAGGGCTTCCCGCTCGACGGCTGGGACACCCCCGACCGGGCGTTCGCCGCCCTCGTGCTCCCCGCGTTGACCATCGGCGCGGTGGAGGGCGCCGTGATCCTCCGCTTCACCCGCTCCGCGACGCTGTCCGTCCTCGACGCCGACCACGTCCGGACCGCGGCGGCGATCGGCCTGACGAAGAACCGTGCCCTCCTCCGCCACGGGCTGCCGAGCGTCGCACTCACGGTGCTCGCCGTCCTCGGGGTCCAGATCGCCGGACTGCTCGTGGGCGCGGTCGTCGTCGAGCAGCTGTTCTCGCTGCCCGGGGTCGGCCGCATGCTCGTCACCGACGTCGGCCGCCGCGACATCACGAAGGTGCAGTCCGAGCTGCTCGTGCTCACCGGACTCGTGCTGCTCGTCGGGTTCGCCGTCGACGTGCTGCACCGTGTGCTCGACCCGCGGCAGCGCGAGGCCGCGTCGTGACCGCGCTCCGCCGACTGCTCCGGACCCCGACCGGACTGTTCGCCGTCGTCGTCCTGGGGCTGCTCGTCGTGCTGGCCGCGGTGTCGCTCGTCTGGACGCCCGAGAACCCGTTCCGCACCGACCCGTTCCACCAGTGGGAGCGTCCGAGCGCCGCACACTGGTTCGGCACCGACGGGGTCGGCCGCGACATCGCCAGCTACCTGCTCACCGGCACCCGGACCACGCTCGTCGTCGCGGTCGGCGCCGGGGTCATCGCGAGCGTCGTCGGCATCGTCCTCACCGCGATCGGCTCGCTCACCGCCCGCTGGGTCCGTGAGGCCACCGCGGTGCTCCTCGACGTCCTGGTCGCGTTCCCCACCCTGCTCACCGCGATGCTCCTCACCGCGGTGTACGGCGGGTCGCTCGGCGTCGTCGTGGTGTCCGTCGGGCTGGCGTTCGGCGTCACCATCGCCCGTGTCGCCCGCGGCGAGATCCGCCGCATCGCCCGCAGCGACTACGTCGTCGCGGCCCGGGCGTCGGGGGTCGGCCCGCTCGGCGTGCTGTTCCGCCACCTCGTGCCGAACGCCGCGCCGCTGTTCACCGTGCAGCTCTCGCTCGCGATGGCGACCGCGGTCCTCGCCGAGGCCGGACTGTCCTACCTGGGCTACGGCGCCGACGCGGGGACGGCCTCGTGGGGCCGGCTGCTGTCCGACCTGCAGACCTACATCGGCGTGCACCCGTGGAGTGCGACCTGGCCGGGAGCGGCGATCGCGATCGTCGTGATGGCGCTGTCGCTGCTCGGCGACGCCGTCCGGGACGCCACCGACCCGCGGCTGACGACGAGCCGGCGGGGGCCGGACGCGGCGACCCCCACCAGCACCAGCACCAGCACCACCGGTACAACCGGCACCGGCACCTCCGGTACGACCGGCCCCAGCACCGGCACCGTCGCCGGGACGGAGGGGATCGCATGAGCGACGAGACGGCAGCGCCCGGCCTCGACGTCCGCGGGTTGACGGTCCGGATCGCGGAGCGGACGGTGCTCGACGACGTGACGTTCGCCGTGCCTCCCGGCCGACGTGTCGGCGTGATCGGCGCGTCCGGGTCGGGGAAGTCGATGACCTCGCTCGCCCTGATGGGCCTGGAGCCCGCCGGGGCGACGGTCACCGGCAGCATCCGCCTGGACGGCCGGGAGCTCGTCGGCCTGCCCGACCGCGAGCGTGCCCGGACCCGCGGTGCGGCGATCGGCATGGTGTTCCAGGAGCCGGGCACCGCGCTCGACCCGCTCCGCCGGGTCGGCAAGCAGATCGTCGAACCGCTCCGGCTGCACCGCGGCCTGGACCGGCGCGCCGCTGCCGAGGCCGCCGTCGGACTCGCCCGGGACGTCGGCCTGCCCGACCCGGAACTGCTGCTCCGGCAGTACCCGCATCAACTGTCCGGTGGGCAGCGGCAGCGGATCTGCATCGCGATGGCGATGGCCGGCGAGCCGGCGTTCCTGGTCGCGGACGAGCCGACCACGGCGCTCGACGTGACCACGCAGGCCCGGATCCTCGACCTGTTCGAGTCGCTGACGGTCTCCCGGGGCACCGGCATGCTGTTCGTGACGCACGACCTGGCGGTGCTGTCGCGGATCGCGGACACGGCGGTCGTCCTCGAGGCCGGGCGCGTCGTCGAGCAGGGCCGCGTCGCCGACCTGCTCGCCACGCCCGGGCACCCCGCCACCGTGGCGCTCGTCGAGGCGGCGCGCGCCACCGCCAGGAGGACCTCGTGACCGACCCCGACCCCACCGCGCCGGCACTGGTCGGCGCGGACCTCCGCCGCACGTACCGACTCCCCCGTCGCAGCCCGTTCGAGCCGGGCGCGGTCCGCACCGCCGTCGACGGCGTCGACCTGACCGTCGCGGCCGGATCACGGCTCGGGATCGTCGGCGAGTCCGGGTCCGGCAAGTCGACGCTCGTCCGTCTCCTCGCCGGACTGGAGGCTCCCACCACCGGCACCGTGCACGCGTCGGGCCGCCCCGTGGACGCGCGGGCATCGGCCGCGTCTTCGCGCTGGTTCCGTCGGGAGACCGGCATCGTGTTCCAGGACCCGGTCGCCTCACTCGACCCGCGGATGCGCGTCGGGGCGATCGTCGCCGAACCGCTCCGGGCGCTCCGGGTCGCGGGCCACCACCGGGCGATGGTGGCTGCCGTCCTGGAACGGGTGGACCTGCCCGCGGACGCCGCCGACCGGTACCCGCACGAGTTCTCGGGCGGGCAGCGGCAGCGGATCGCGATCGCCCGCGCGGTGGTGCACCGGCCGCGGATCCTGTTCGGGGACGAACCGATGAGTGCCCTCGACGTCGTGGTCCGTGCCCGCGTGATCGACCTGTTCCGCTCGTTCGTCGACGACCTCGGGGCGACGCTCGTGCTCGTGTCGCACGACATCGGCGTGGTGCAGCGGCTGTGCGACACCGTCGCGGTGATGTCGGCGGGGCGGATCGTCGAGCACGGCCCGGTGTCCCTGCTCGACGCGCCGACGCACGAGGTCACGCGGGCCCTGGTCGCGGCGGCGCCGACGCTGCCGTAGGGCCGGGGGCGGCGGGGTTCGCCGACCGGTCACGACACCCCGCTCAGCTCCGCCGACCGGTCACGAACCGTCTGAAACGCCGCCCCACAACGACGAGTCGTGGCCACTCGGCGGCAGCACCCGGGCGCGCCGGACAGCACCCGCGGCCGACGGCGCGAGTAACGGCGCAGCCCGCACCCCCAGCGCCGACCGGTCACGACACCCCGCTCACCTCCGCCGACCGGTCACGAACCGTCGGCAACTCCGCCCCAGAACGACGAGTCGTGGCCACTCGGCGGCAGCACCCGGGCGCGCCCGACAGACGCAGTCCGGCCGCCCGCGCTACCAGCCGGCCGGGTGCCGCCGCTGCCAGCGCAGCCGGCGCTCGAGCTGCGCCCCGACCGCCAGGAGCACCCGCTCCCCACCCGGGCGCCCGATGAGCTGCACGCCCATCGGCAGCCCTGCGCCGTCCGGGTGCCCCTCGCCGGTGACCCCGACGGGCAGCGTGATGGCAGGCAGCCCCGACACGTTCGCCATCGAGGTCCAGGGCGAGTACGCGCACTGGCGCCGGAAGTCCTCCTCCGGGTCGTCGCCGTACCAGCCGAGCGGCCGCGGGGTCATCGCGAGCGTCGGGGTGAGGACGGCGTCGAACCGGTCGAACGCCCGGATCAGCGCGACCGAGAACGCGTCGAGTCCGGCCATCGCGTCGAGCACCTGCGTGCTCGTGAGCGACCGCCCGCGCTCGACCAGCCAGGCGACGAGCGGTGTCAGGGCCGACAGGTCGATCCCCGGGATCCGGGCGATGCCGGCGCCGGAGGACTCCCACGCCACCTGGAACGGCTCGGCGTACGGCAGGCGCGGCATCGTCACGTCCTCGACCCCGTGTCCGACCTCGCCGAGCACGCGGACGGCGGTGTCCACGGCCTCCCGCGCGGCCGGGTCGACGACCACGTCCACGAAGTCGTCCCACGGCGAGCCCTCGAGCAGACCGACGACGAAGCGCCCCTCGCCTCGGACGGCCGCCGCGGTGAAGGGCCCGTCGCCGACGTCGGGCGTCACGAGCGCGTACGGCTGCCGCTCCGGCACCCCGGTCGGTGCGACGAGGGCGTCGAGCAGCATCCCGGCATCGGCGACGGTCCGGGTCAGCGGTCCGGCGACGGCGAGTCCGCCCAGTCCGGCACGCCCGGGCATCGACGGCACACGACCGCGGCTCGGCTTCAGTCCCACCAGGCCCGTGGCGGCCGCCGGGATCCGCACCGAGCCGCCGCCGTCCGACCCGACGGCCGCCGGCAGCAGCCCGGCCGCGACGGCGACTGCGGCGCCGCTCGACGACCCGCCCGGGGCCCGCGTGGTGTCGTACGGGTTGCGGGTGGTGCCGAAGCGCGTCTCGGAGGACGACGACATGCCGAACTCCGGGGTCGCCGTCTTGCCCAGGCTGATCGCCCCGGCGTCGTCGAGCGCCGCGACGAGCGGATGGTCGGCCGCCGCCGGGTCCCCCGGCAGGGCGAGCGTCCCGGACCGGGTGGGCACCCCGCGTCGGTCCGTCAGGTCCTTGTCCGCGGACGGGAGGCCCCACAACGGCCGCGACGTCGGCACCAGGTCGCCGAGGTGGTCGGCCCGGGCACGCGCGGCCTCGGCGGTGACGGCCACGAACGCGCCGAGCTCGGGGTCGAGCCGCTCGATGCGGGCGAGGTAGTGGTCGGTGAGCTCGCGGGCGGTGGTGTCGCCGCGGCGGATCCAGTCCCAGAGTTCCTGCGCCGACAGGTGGTGGAGTTCGAACACGGACCGAGCCTAGGCCGACGCGTCCGGCACCTGCGTGAGCAGCTCGCCCACCTGGCAGCCGAGTGCCACGCAGATCGCTTCGAGCGTGCTGAAGCGGACCGCCTTCGCGTGCCCGTTCTTGAGGATCGAGAGGTTCACGGTGCTCACCCCGACCTGTTCGGAGAGGTCGACGAGCGTCATCCCGCGCGCCAGCAGCAGTTCGTCGAGTCGGCAGACGATCGCCATCAGACCAGTCCGGACGAGTCGTCCCGGTACCCGGCGGCCGTCCGGAAGACCGCCGCGAGGGCGGACAGTCCGGCTGCGGCGACGAGCGGCCAGAACGGGGCGCCCAGGTCCCCGCCGTGGCCGGTGTACGTGCCGAGGAACTCGGGCAGCGCCCCGGCGATCGACGGCTGCGTCAGCTCGCTGGCGGTCTGCAGGACCGAGGCGGCCTCGAACCCCGCGAACACGATGACCGCGAGCGTCGTGAGCGCGCGTGAGCAGGTCCGGGCGAACGGACGCCCGTCGCCGATGCTGCGGGTCACGAGCAGCAGGCAGACTGCGATCCCGCCCGCGGTGAGGACGGTGACGAGGTCGCTCAGGTCGTGCAGCACGATCGTCGAGGCCGGGAGGTCCTGCACCCGTCCGACCATCTCGGTCACCGCCGGCGTCGTCCCGGCCACGACCCTCGCACCGTCGACAGGCGCCCCCGACGGGCGGGCGACCGGCATCTCGAGCGTCCAGGTCCAGTCGATCCCGGTCGTCCGGTGCGTGAGCTGGTCGATCATGCCGGCGACGATGAACCAGGCACGGACGGCAGCGACCAGGATCATGCCGAGGGAGACGACGAACACGAAGCTGACGGAGCTCTTCTGGCGGAGCGCAGCGGCTCGCTCATCGGGGATCGACATGCGGCGAGCATAACGAATTTCGTTGCGCTGCGCCTTTTGCTGGACCGGTGGTGCTTGACCGGGTCCTCCGGAGTGACCAAGCTCGCCGCATGGACTTCGTCGGAGTGCTCGGCGCGGACGCGCCCGACCCACAGCTCGAGCAGCGGGCCGCGGCCCGTGCGCTCGGGTTCGACGTCGCCGGTCTCCGCGCGCAGCGGCACCTCGAGGACTCCGGCTCCCTCGGCGTGCAGACCAGCGAACACGACGGTGTGCTGGTGAGTGCGACCGTGTCCCGGCAGTACACGCTTTGGCGGAACCCCGACGACCGCAGCGACCCGGTGAACCTGGCGGTGCTGGATGACGAGCGGCGGCGGTCGCTCGAGGAGGTCCCGCCGTGGCCGCGCCCGGCCTGGCTCATCGCCGGGGTCGAGCGGATGCGGTATCCGATGCTGTGGGAGGCAGTCCAGACGCACTGGTCCGCACCCGGAACGACCCGTCCCATGGCGGCGGAGACCCTCGTGCAGCACGTGCGGTACGTCCTGATGAACCAGTACCGCGACGAACACGGCGTCCCGGACCCGACCGAGCACCCCTGGCCGACGCTGGTCGACGAGCGCAGCGTCCAGCCCGGGCATCCGGTCCTGGTCGACGGCGTCGAGCGCCCGGGCCTGCTCCTCGACACGGGCCCCTTCGTGCTCGGCCTGGCGACCGTACTCGACGACGGGCGGGTCCTGACGGCGGTGCTCCCCCGCGACGAGCTGCCCCTGCTCACCGTCGCGTTCGACTCGGCAGCACCCCTCGAACCTGGAGCAGGACCGGCGCCGGCGCCGACCCCGGCCCCGGCCCCCGGACCCACCCCCGAGGCGCGCTAGCCCAGACGGACCACGTCGAGCACCCGCCGCTCCTCCGCGTCGGTGAGCCCCGATCGCCGCACCCGCCCCACCCCTCGGGCCCGCTCGTCCTCGACGACACGCCGCACCGTCTCGGCGAGCGGCCGGACCGTCCCGCCGGCCGCCAGGAACGCCAGACCAGCCCGCCGGGCGAACCCCACCTCGCCGACCGGGATCCACAGCGGCAGCGAGGCCGGTCCCGCCCAGTACGCGACCCCCTGCGCCAGGAGGGTGTCGTCGTCGACGGCCACGAGCCTCCCGTCGAACCCGGTCACGGACCGCACCTCGTCGAGGAACGCCCCCATCGACGTGCTCGGTCCGACGGCGTCGACGGTCCCGACCGTGCCCGCTCGCCCGGCGCGGACGATCCACTCCGCCAGGTCCGTGACGTCGACGACCTGCACGGCGCGGTCCTCCAGGACGGGCGTCACGACGTCGCCGCCGCGATCGAGCCGGGCTGCCCAGTAGCCGAAGCGGTCGCTCGGGTCGCCGGGCCCGACGATGAGCCCCGGGCGGACCACGAGCGCGTCCGTCCCCCGTGCCCGCCGGGTCGCTCGCTCGCCAGCGACCTTCGCATCGGCGTACTGCGTCGGGTCGACGGGCTCGACGACGGGTGCGTCCTCGTCGTCGCCGGCCCGGTCGGTGCGGGCGTACACGGAGACAGTCGAGACGAACGTCCAGTGCGCGGCGCGGGCTGAGAGGGCGTCGAGCGCCCCCGTCACGTGCGCCGGGTCGGTCGCCAACTCGACGACGTCCTCCCAGGTGTCGCGCAGGCCGGAGTACGCGTCGTCTGCCGAGCGGTCGGCCCGGACGAACCGTGCACCGGCCGGCGGCTCCCCCGACGCGCCCCGTGCCAGACACGTCACCTCGGCACCGTCCCGCAGCGCAGCCTCAGCGACCGCCCGCCCCAACCACCCGGTCCCGCCCAGCACCAGCACGCGTCGCATGCCGTCAGTCTGGCAGCGCACCGGGCGGGAGGCACGGGACCGGACCGCACCGTGCCTCCCGTCCGGTGCGTGCCCGGCCCGGCGAGGTGGGACGATGTGGGGATGACCGCCACGCTCGTCGCCAAGGGGCTCGCCGGCGGCTACGCCGCCCGCACGCTGTTCGACTCCCTCGACCTCACGGTCGCGCCCGGTGACGTGATCGGCGTCGTCGGCGTGAACGGCGCCGGCAAGTCGACCCTGCTGCGCCTGCTGGCCGGGGTCGACGAGCCGCTCGCCGGCACCGTGTCGCTGTCCCCGACGGACGCGTTCGTCGGCTGGCTGCCGCAGGAGCACGAGCGGGTGGCCGGCGAGACGGTCGCCGGGTACGTCGCCCGCCGGACCGGGTGTGCCGAGGCGGCGACGGAGATGGACGCGACGGCCCTGGCCCTCGGCGAGCCGGACGCCGGCGACGCCGCCGCGGACCGCTACTCGACGGCGCTCGAGCGGTGGCTGGCCTCGGGAGCCGCCGACCTCGACGAGCGGATGCCGGTGGTGCTCGCCGACCTCGGCCTGACCCTCGACGCACCCGACGGCTCGGTCACCGCGGACTCACTCATGACGTCGCTGTCCGGTGGTCAGGCGGCCCGTGTGGGGCTCGCGGCGCTGCTGCTCTCACGCTTCGACATCGTGCTGCTCGACGAGCCGACGAACGACCTGGACCTGGACGGGCTGGACCGGCTCGAGGACTTCGTGCGCGGCCTCCGCGGCGGTGTCGTGCTGGTCAGCCACGACCGCGAGTTCCTGGCGCGCTCGGTGACGGCGGTCCTCGAACTCGACCTGGCGCAGTCCTCGAACCGCCTGTTCGGTGGCGGGTACGACGCGTACCTCGAGGAACGCGAGATCGCCCGCCAGCACAAGCGCGACGCCTACGACGACTTCGCGGCGACGAAGGCCGACCTGGTTTCGCGTGCCCGGACCCAGCGCGAGTGGTCCAGCCAGGGTGTGCGCAACGCGATGAAGAAGGCGCCGGACAACGACAAGATCCGCCGCAAGGCCGCGAGCGAGTCGAGCGAGAAGCAGGCGCAGAAAGTCCGGCAGATGGAGTCGCGGATCGCCCGACTGGACGAGGTCGAGGAACCCCGCAAGGAGTGGCAGCTCGAGTTCACGATCGGCCAGGCGCCGCGGTCCTCCGCCGTCGTCGCGACGCTGTCCGACGCCCGGTACGAGCAGGGCGACTTCACGCTCGGCCCGGTGTCGCTGCAGGTGAACGGCGGCGACCGGATCGGCATCACGGGCCCGAACGGCGCCGGCAAGTCGACGCTGCTGCGGGCGCTGCTCGGGCGGCAGGAACCGACGAGCGGCACCGCGTCGATCGGGTCGAGCGTCGCCGTGGGCGAGGTCGACCAGGCCCGCTCGCTGTTCACGGGTGCGGAGCCGCTCGCGGCGGTGTTCGAGGGGCTGGTCCCCGAGATGACGACGGCGGACGTCCGCACCCTGCTGGCGAAGTTCGGGCTGAAGGCCGACCACGTGGGACGCGCCGCCGGTGAGCTCTCGCCCGGTGAGCGCACCCGGGCCGGACTGGCGCTCCTGCAGGCCCGCGGGGTGAACGTGCTCGTGCTCGACGAGCCGACGAACCACCTGGACCTCACCGCGATCGAACAGCTGGAGCAGGCGCTCGAGACGTACGAGGGGACCCTGCTGCTGGTGACCCACGACCGGCGGATGCTCGACACCGTGCAGCTCGACCGGCAGTGGCGTGTCGAGGCCGGGCGGGTCACCGAGGCCTGACGGGGCACCGAAGGCTGACGGGCCAACGGTCCGGGATCGGGGCGCCCCCTAAGCTGGCGCGGTGGACATGACGGAGTGGCAGCAGCACGTCGACGCTCTCTGGGCCGACCCCGACGCCGACGGCGAACAGCGGATCGTCCGGATGCGGGAGCTGGCCGACGCCGCACCGCACCCGGCGCTCGGGGCCTTCGAGCTCGGCGGTGCGTACGACTCCGGCGGGCACGAGGTCGAGGCCGACGTCGAGTACAGCCGGGCCACCGCGGAGGGGCTGGGGACGGTCGACCCGATCCGTGCCGCTCAGATGGTGATCCAGCACGCGTCGACGCTCCGTAACCTGGGCCGGGTCGAGGACGCGATCACGATGCTCCGCGCAGCCCCCGCCCACCCGTCGATCGGCGACGCTCCGGCGGTGTTCCTCGCGCTCGCCCTGCACAGTGCCGGGCGGAGCGACGAGGCGCTGCGGCTGGCCGTCGAGACGATCGAACCGGCCCTGCCGCGGTACAACCGGTCGGTGCGCGCCTACGCGGCAGCACTCACCGAGGACTGAGCGCCGGGAGCGCGGTGCTCACTCGCCCGGGACACCGACGAGCGCACCGGACACGTACACCTGGACCGCCCGCTCGACGTCGAAGTCCGGGTCGTCCGCTGTCCCGATGCACAGGTTCCCGACACCGCGGAGCAGTTCGTAGCCGGTGATCCCCGCGCTGGTCGCCCGCCCCGGCACGGCGCTCCGCGCGGCGGTCAGCAGGTCCGTGCACACCGGCACGAGCCGGTCGACGAAGTACCGGTGCAGCGCATCCGTCGCGACGCCGTCACCGTGCATGGCGACGGGCAGTCCGTGCTTGGTGACCAGGAAGTCGACGAAGAGCCCGACCCACTGCCGCAGTGCCGCATCCGGGTCGGATGCCTCGGACAGGAGGCGCGGGCCGGCCTCCGCGCACGCCTCCACCTGATGCCGGTAGACGGCGAGCACGAGGTCGGCCCGAGTGGGGAAGTGCCGGTAGACGGTGCCCACGCCGACCCCGGCCTCCGTCGCGACGGCACGCACCGGAGCGTCGACGCCGGAGCGGACGAAGACCCGGGCGGCGGCCTCGAGCAGGGTCTCCTGGTTCCGGCGCGCGTCGCTGCGCTGTACGGGGTCGGACGCGGCGGAACCGGGCTCGGACATGGCCACTCCTCGATGGTCGTTGCAAGTGGAACAGCGTTCCGGTACTGTCCGGAACACCGCTCCGTTTCATCGTACGGCAGCGGACGCCCCTGCGGAAGGAACACCGTGCCCACCTCGACCACCCCCGCCCTGGACCACCTGCTCGGCGACGGCGCGCCCGTCGTCTCCGTCGCGCCCGTCACCCTCGACGCACCGGGCCGCCCGCTCCCCCTGCAGGTCCGCGTGTCCGCCCCGGCGACCGGCACCGACCTGCCCGTCGTGCTCTTCTCGCACGGCAACGGCCAGCACCTCGACGCGTACGCACCCCTCGTCTCGTTCTGGGCGGCGCACGGGTTCGTCGTGTTGCAGCCGACGCACCTCGACTCGCGCCGCAACGGCATCGGGTTCGACCACCCGCTCTTCCCGACGATCTGGTCCGAGCGCACCACCGACCTGGTCCGCGTGCTCGACCAGCTCGACGCCGTCGAGGCCGCCCTGCCCGGGCTGTCCGGCCGCGTCGACCGCAGCCGGATCGCCGCCGCCGGGCACTCCTGGGGTGGCCAGAGCGTGCAGAGCCTGCTCGGCGCGCGGGTCCTCGACGACGACGGACAGCCCGGCGAGGACCGACGGGAGGCCCGGATCACCGCCGGCGTCCTGCTCGCGGCCACCGGCGTGGCCGGCGACGACCTCGTCCCGTTCGCGGCCGAGCACTTCCCGTTCATGCGGCCGTCCTTCGCCGAACTGACCACCCCGACGCTCGTCGTGGCCGGCGACCAGGACCAGTCGCGGATGTCGACCCGCGGCCCGGACTGGTTCACCGACGCTTACACGCAGAGCCCCGGCGCCACCGACCTGCTCGTCCTCCACGGTGGGGAGCACGGCCTCGGCGGGATCTCGGGCTACGAGGCCGCCGAGACCACCGACGAGGACCCGGAGCGCGTCGCCCTGGTGCAGCGCCTGACCACGGCGTACCTGCGCTCGGCACTCGATGCCGGTGACGACGCGTGGGAGCGGGCCCGGGCCTCCCTGCCGACGGGTCCGGACGCGTCGGCGACGATCGCACACCGGGGTCGGTGACCACCGCCTGACACCAACCGACTAGATTGGTCGGTATGCGACCAAGACAGTCTGCCCTTGCTGCTTCCTGCTGGATCGGTGCGGCAGCGCTCTACCTGGTCGCCGAGGCCGTCAGTGCCAGTACGTTCCCGGGGTACTCGTACGCGACGAACTACATCAGCGACCTCGGCGTGCCGGACGTGGAGGTGTTCCAGGGACGGGCGATCGACTCACCGCTCCACCTGCTCATGAACACCGCCTTCGTGCTGCACGGCGTGCTGTTCGTCGTGGCCGCGCTGGCCGCCCGGAACCTGGCGGTCGGGAGCCTGGCTCCGGGACGACCAGCCGCGCGGCGGTGGTTCATCGTCCTGGCGGTGGCGCACGGCGTCGGCATCGTGCTGGTCGGCCTCTTCCACGGCAGCCAGGCCTCGGTCGACAACGGCCTCGTGGTCCTGCACGTCCTCGGGGCCGCTGTGGCGATCATCGCGGGCAACACCGCGGCCGTCGTCGCCGGTGTCGCGCTGCTCCGGCGCACCCCGGAGCAGCACGGCCGCGGGACTCGATGGGTGGGCGCGCTGAGCATCGTGCTCGGGGCGGTCGGTCTGGTCGGCCTGGTGATGCTCGTGGTCGATCCGGCCTGGACCGCCGTCGACCTGCTGCCCGATGGGGTCTGGGAACGGGTCGCGGTGTACGCGATCCTCGCCTGGGAGCTCCTCGCCGGGGTCGCAGTGATCCGCGCCGCCGGCTTGCGTAGAGCAGCCCACCTGCACGCCGACACGAACGGTCGACGCGCTGAACGGTCCGCAGCGTGACCGGCGGCGACCGGACCCCCGCGGCCGGAGCGGTCCCGACGTCGCGGATCCGCCCGACCGCCGCTGAGATCGACGAGGCGGTCCTGGACGTCACCGCCGGGCTGCTCGCCCGCCGCGGGGTCCGTGACACGTCGGTGCAGGCGGTCGCGGACGCCACCGGGTACTCGAAGACCGGTCTGCTCGGCCGGTTCCCGACCAAGGAGCAACTCGTCGCCGCCGCACTCGACCAGTGCGTCCGGCTCACCCGCGACGTGCACGAGCGGGTCGACGACGTCACCGCACCCCGCGACCGAGACGCCGCAGCGGTGGCCGGCCTGGTCGACCTCGCACTGCGTCGCCGCGGATGGGCCGAACTCGTGCTGGCCTCGGTGCCGCCGGTCGCCGACGCGACCCTCGAACCGGCACTCGGGGACGTCTTCACCCTGGTGTCCGACCTGTTCCGGATCCATGTCGACACCGACCTGCTGCGCCGCGCACGGGTGACCGGGATGCTCGGCGCACTCGTGGTCCTCGCGCTGACCCACGAGCGGGAGACGACCGCCGAGGTCGCCCACCCACTCGTCGTCGCGGTGTGCTGGGCGACGCTCGGACACGAGGGAGCCGTTCCCCCGGTTCCGTGACCCACCGACCGCGTCGGCCTTTCAGTCCCGAGGCAGCCCCAGCAGTGCCAGGACCTCGGCGGCCTCCTCGGCCGGGGTCCGGTCGGCGGCGACGGTGACGTGCGCCTCGTCCGGCTGCGGCGGCTCGAGCGTCGCCAGCTGCGACTGCAGCAGCGAGGTCGGCATGAAGTGCCCGGACCGCGCGGACATCCGTTTCTCGAGCAGCGCCCGGTCACCGGCGACGTGCACGAACACCACCCCGGAGGCCCGCAGCACGTCCCGGTAGGACCGCTTCAGTGCCGAGCAGGTCACGACCCCGTTCGTCCCGGCCTGCAGGTGGCCACGGATCCACCCCGCGACGACGTCGAGCCACGGCCAGCGGTCCTCGTCGGTCAGGGGTGTGCCGGCGTGCATCTTGTCGACGTTCGCCGCGGGGTGCATGGCGTCCCCCTCGGCGAACGCCCACCCGAGCTGCTCGGCGACCATCGCGGCGACGGTGGACTTGCCGGACCCGGAGACGCCCATCACCACGAGGACACGGGCGTCGACCGGTTCGCCGCCGGCGTGCGCGGTGCTCATCGGATGAAGATCCCGGCGACCAGGACGCCGACCAGCCCGGTGACCGAGATCAGGCACTCGAGCACCGTCCACGACTTGAACGTCTGCCCCACCGTCGTGTTGAGGTACCCCTTCACCAACCAGAACCCGGCGTCGTTGACGTGCGACAGGAACACCGACCCGGCACCGATCGCGAGCACGAGCAGCGAGGTCATCGGCGACGACAGGTCGTGCGCGATCGGGGCCATGATCCCGGCCGCCGTGACGGTCGCGACGGTAGCCGACCCGGTGGCGACGCGGACGAGCGCGGCGACCACCCAGGCGACGAGGAGCACCGAGATGCCGGAGTCCTTCACCGCGTCCGCGATCACACCACCGATGCCCGTGTCGATGAGCACCTGCTTGAACCCACCACCGGCACCGACGATGAGCAGCACCCCGGCGACCGGCGGCAGCGCGCTCTCGAGCGACTTCGCGACCGCGGACCGGTCCATGCCGCCGCCGATCGCGAAGAACACCATCGCGTAGACGGTGGCGATGCCGATCGCGATCATCGGCGTCCCGAGGAAGTCGAGCACGCCGACCCAGGCACCGCCTGCGTCGGGGGCGGCGGCCTCGCGCACCGCCTGCGCGAGCATGAGCACGACGGGCAGCAGGATGCCGACCAGCGCGACGGCGAACGACGGGCTGCGCGGCTCGCTGATCACCCGGGTGAAGTCGCTCTTGCCGTTGGGCAGGGAGGCGGTGTCCTGCGTGGCGGGGCCGCGGCGGGCCTCCCGGCCGGGGTGTGCGGGGTCCTCGCCGCGGGAGCCGAAGATGTCCGGCACGGGGATGTCGACCCAGCGCGCCGCGAAGCGGGCGAAGACCGGGCCTGCCAGGACGATGACGGGGATGGCGAGCACGATGCCGAACGCCAGGGTCGTGCCGAGGTCGGCGCCCACCGTCGAGACCGCGACGAGCGGGCCGGGGTGCGGCGGGACGAACGCGTGCATGGTCGACAGGCCGGCGAGTGCGGGGATGGCGATCTTCATGATCGGGACGTCGCTGCGCTTGGCGACCAGGACGATGATCGGGATGAGCAGGACCAGGCCCACCTCGAAGAACATCGGCAGGCCGATCAGTGCGCCGATGAGGGCCATCGTCCAGGGCAGCGCTGCGGCCGAGGACCGGCGCACCAGGGTGTCGACGACGCGGTCGGCGGCACCGGAGTCGACCAGCAGCTTGCCGAACATGGAGCCGAGGCCGACCAGGATGCCGACGCTCGTCATGGTGGCGCCGAAGCCGTCGCCGAAGCTCGTCACCGCCTTCTCCGGGGCGAGGCCGGCACCGATGCCGACGCCGAGCGCGCCGATCGTCAGCGCGACGAAGGGGTGCACCTTGAGCCAGGTGATGAGGGTGATGATCACCACGATGCCGACGAGGGCGGCGATGACGAGTTGCGGGATCGGTCCGGACGGGTCGACCGTCTCGGTGCCCGCGGCGAGCACGTGGCCCGAGGCGAGCTGGTGCACTGCGGTGGTCTGGAGGTGAGGCATCTGCGCCCCTTCCTGGAGCAGCTCCTGCGCTGCTGCCGTCCTGCTGCTGGTGCCGGGCCGACCGGGGTGCTGATCCCACCCGCGATCACTCCTGCAATAATCTGATTAATCAGACTACATCGTCGTCGTCCGCGCGCCACCCGGACCTGGGCGCAGTCTGCCGCTGCAATGGACACCGCGTCACACATCCGCGTGACCAGGACCGTCGAGGAGGAACGATGCCGACACCCGGCGGCCTGCACGCCCACGTGCTCGACACGCTCGGTCAGCGCATCGTCGACGGCACCCTCGCCCCCGGCACGGTGCTGCGGCCCGACGACGTCGTCGACGAGTTCGGCGTCTCGCGGTCGGTCGTCCGCGAGGCACTGCGCGTCCTGCAGTCGCTCGGACTGGTCGAACCGCGGCAGCGCGTCGGGACGCAGGTGCAGCCGTCGACCAGGTGGGAGCTCCTGGCACCGTCGGTGATCCGGTGGCGCGGGGCCTCGGGCGCGTACTTCACCCAGCAGCGCGAGCTGCTCGAGCTCCGCCTGGGCATCGAGCCGGTCGCCGCTTGGCTGACCGCCGACCACGGTGGTGCGGCGGCCGACGCGGTGCTGGCCGCCGCCGAGGACATGGTCGCCGCCGCGGCCGCCGGCGACGGACGCGCCTACCTCGACGCCGACGTCCGCTTCCACCGCGCCCTGCTCACCGGGTCCGGCAACACCGTCTTCGCCCACTTCGCGGGCACCGTCGAGGCCCTGCTCCGCACCCGGACGAGCGAGTCACGCGACACGATCACCGGGTGGACGGCCGAGGCAGCAGCCCGGCACGCGGCCGTCGGTCGGGCGGTCGTCGACCGGGAGGCACGGGTCGCCTCCGACGCGACGGCGGACCTGGTGCGCACCACGCGGGACGAGTTCGTCGCCGAGGCCGGCTGACCGTCGGCTGGCCGGCCGGTCTCGTCAACGGCCGCCGAAGAGCGGCTTGCGGGTGGTCCGCAGCCGCAGCCGCATGGTGACCGTGCCGAGCCACCGGTCGTACTTGTAGCCGACGCGCCCCATCCGCCCGACCTCCTCGAAGCCGAGTCGCTCGTGCAACCGGATCGAGGCGTCCGCGGACCGGTCGGCGATCACCGCGATCACCTCGCGCACCCCGACGGTCCGGCAGGCGTCGAGCAGCGCCTCCATCAGCGCCCGCCCGAGCCCCTTGCCACCGGCCGCGGCACCGAGGTAGATCGAGTCCTCGACCACCCGGTTCGACCGGTCTCGGATGTTCCACGGCTCGACGAGGGCGTACCCGAGCACCTGGCCGGACGGGTTCTCCGCGACCAGGAACGGCAGCTTGCGGCGCTGGACCTCGTCGAACCGCTTCTTCCAGGCGGCGAAGGTGAACGCCGCCGCGTCGAAGGTCACCGACGAGTTCCGCACGTAGTGGGTGTGGATCTCGCGGACCTCGGGCAGGTCGGCGGCGGTGGCGGGACGGATCGCGTAGGCGAACCCCGACTCGACCGGCGCCGGGGCACGCAGGTGCCGCGGCAGCACCCGCCGCTGCTGGTATTCCTCCTCGAGCACGACCCGAGCCTACGGGAGGCCCGTCACACCTCGGTCGGCAGTGTCCAGTCGACGGGGTCCGCGCCCTGGGCCACCAGCAGGTCGTTGACGGCCGAGAACGGTCGGCTGCCGAAGAACCCGCGTGAGGCGCTGAGCGGGCTCGGGTGCGCCGACGCCACGACCGGGGTGTCGCCGAGGAGTGGGCGGACCGACGCGGCCTGGGCACCCCAGAGCACCGCGACGAGCGGACGGTCGCGGGCGACGAGCGCCTCGACGGCCCGCTCGGTGACGGCTTCCCAGCCCTTGCCGCGGTGGCTGGCGGGCTCGCCGACGCCGACGGTGAGGACCCGGTTGAGCAGCAGCACGCCCTGCTCGGACCAGGCACGCAGGTCGCCGTGCGGGGGCGGCATGACGCCGAGGTCGTCGTGGAGTTCGCGGTAGACGTTCTGCAGGCTGCGCGGCACCGGGCGGACGTGCGGGTCGACGGCGAAGGACAGCCCGATCGGGTGCCCGGGCGTCGGGTAGGGGTCCTGTCCGACGACGAGCACCCTCACCCGGTCGAACGGGTCCTCGAAGGCGCGGAGCACGGCGGGACCGGCGGGCAGGTACGGTCGCCCGGCGTCGGTCTCGGCTCGGAGCCAGGCCCCGATCCGGTGGACGTCGTCCTCGACGGGCGCGAGGGCAGCCGCCCACCCCGGGTCGACCAGGTCGGCGAGGGGCTTCGGCTGCACGCTCAGGCGCCCATGGTGGCGACCGAGACGGACTCGTCGCCCGCCACCACCCGCCAGACGCTGCCGGTCCCCCGGACCTCGAGCGCGCCTTCGCCGACGACGAGCGTGGTGTCCTCGTCGATGGCCAGGCCCGCGGTGACGAACTCGGCCTCGGCCGCGGCGACGAGCCGGGCGAGGGTGCCGGCCTGGACCGCGTGGACGTCGATCGTCAGGTCGACGAGTCCCAGCCCCTCGCGGAGCTCGACCTCGTCGAGGCCCTCGGACGCGGACTCGGGGCAGACCTCGACGCCACCGATGCGGAAGCCGCCGACCAGGGCGCGGTCCGCGGCGATCATCGCGCCGGCGGAGTAGCCGAGGTAGGGCAGCCCGTCGGAGACGAGCAGGCGGATCTGGTCGACCAGCGGGGCGACGGCGTCCAGGTAGTCGGGGGTCCGGCCACCGTTCACGACCAGGGCGTCGACGTCGCTGAGGACCGTGGTGTCGAAGACCCCGCCCGCGGCGACCTCGGTGACCAGGACCTCGGCGGCACGGGACCCGCCGAGCACCTCGGCGATTTCGGCGGTCGAGGACGGCGAGGACCCGTCGGCGCCGGCGACGGAGAGCAGTGCGATGCGCGGCACGGTCCGCCCGACGGCGGCGGAGCGTGCAGTGGCCTCGGCGGTGAAGGCCGCGGCGGCGTCCGCGGCGACGAAGGGACCGCCGCCGACCAGGTGGATGCTCACGACTCGGCCGTCACCGGGGCGAGGGCGCTCCACGGGAACGTGATCCAGCCGTCGACGCGACGCCAGACGTGGTCCGGCTCGAGGACGGTGCCGGGCTTGGAGTACAGGCACGCGCTGCGGACGTCGGCTCCAGCGGTGCGGATGATGTCGACGACCAGGGCCAGGGTGCGGCCGGAGTCGGACACGTCGTCGACGACCAGGACCCGCTTGCCGGCGAGGCTCGGGGCGTCGAGGGCCGGCGCGAGGACGACGGGCTCCTCCAGGCGCTGCTCGACGTCGGTGTAGAACTCGACGTTGATCGAGCCGCACTCCTTGGTGCCGAGGGCGTAGGCCACGGCACCGGCGATGATGAGCCCGCCGCGGGCGACGGCCACGACGACCTCGGGCTCGAAGCCGGCGGACAGGACGTCCTTCGCGAGCAACCGGGCGGCGTCGCCGAACTCGAGCCAGCCGAGCACCTCCGGTCCGCTCGTCACGGTCACGGTCGACGAGGCGGGAGACTCCGCGGGTTCGCTGCTGATCGGCATCCGCCCACGGTACCGGCAGGGATGCTCCGCCCGCGACCCGCGATGCCCACCCGGGCGCTGCGCCACCCGGACGCTGCCGGGTCGGCGCGCTCTCGGTCGCTACGCCTTCGGGGTCAGCGGTCCGCGCGCGAGCTTGTGCTGCGCCGACTGCGCCACCGGTCGGACGGTCACCAGGTCCAGGTTGACGTGCGCCGGCAGTTCGACGGCGTGCACGATCGCCTCGGCCACGTCGTCGGCGACCAGCGGTGCCTCCACCCCGTCGTAGACCGCGGCAGCCGCGTCGCTGTCCCCGCCGAACCGCACGAGTGCGAACTCGTCGGTCTTCACCATGCCGGGGGCGATCTCGACGACGCGGATCGGTTCGCCGTTGAGCTCGAGTCGGAGCACCCCGACCAGGGCGTGCTCGGCGTGCTTCGCGGCGACGTAGCCGCCGCCGTTCTCGTAGGCGACGAAGCCCGCGGTGCTCGTGACGGTGACCACGTCGGCGCCACCGACCTCGGCCGCTCGTCGGCGGAGCGCCGGCAGGAGGGCCGCGGTGACGCGCTTCGTGCCGAGCACGTTGACCTCGAACATCGCCCGCCAGTCGTCGACGTCGCCGTGCTCGACCGAGGCCGACCCGAACGCTCCCCCGGCGTTGTTGACGAGCACGTCGACACCGCCGAGTTCGTCGATCCGTGCGGCGAGCGCCGTCACGTCGGCGTCGTCCGTGACGTCGACGACCAGGGTGTCCGCGCCGCTCTCTGCGGCGAGCGCCTCGAGCCGGTCGGCGCGGCGAGCCACGGCGAGGACGTCCCAGCCGTGCTGGCGGAACAGGCGGACGGTGGCGGCGCCGATGCCCGAGCTGGCTCCGGTGACGACGGCTCGACGTGTGCTCATGGTGCTCCTCGTGGACGGGCGACGGTGGCGGCGCGGAGGCCACGCTACCGACACGGGGGTGGCCGCCGGACGGTAACGTGCGGAGGATGACGACGGACGCCGCCCCTCCCGCGCCCTCTGCCCCGGCCGGGGCGCTCGATCCGGGTCGACTGCAGCGGCGCATCCCGATGTGGGACACGGCCAGGTTCCTGGCGGTGACGCTGGTGGTGATCGGGCACGCGATCCAGCGGCAGACCACGGGCAGTGAGCACGCGTTGGCGCTGTACACGTTCATCTACGCGTTCCACATGCCGGCGTTCGGGGTGATCAGCGGGTACTTCTCGTCGGCGGACACCCCGACGGCGAAGCGGATGCGGCGGACGTTCACGGACATCGTGGTGCCGTACATCATCATGCAGACGATCTGGACCGTGGTGCAGGCGGTGGTGGAGGGCGGCAAGGAGTTCAACCCGACGAAGCCGACGTGGACGCTGTGGTTCCTGTTGGCGCTGGGGATCTTCCGGCTGATCCTGCCGTACCTGGTGCAGCTGCGGTGGCCGCTGGTGTGGGCGGTGGTGCTGAGCATCGGTGTGGGCTACTTCGACAACGTGGACTCGACGCTGTCCCTGGGTCGGGCGATCAGCCTGTTGCCGTTCTTCCTGCTCGGCTGGCAGGTGAAGCAGTGGGGGCTGTTCGACCGCTGGTACGAGGCGTCTCGTCGCACGGTGGTGCGGGTGCGGGTCGCTGCGGGAGCGGTCTTCGCGGGGTGGGCGGTGTCGTGTGCGCTGTGGATCCCGCAGTTCAAGGAGTTCGACCTGCACCACTGGTTCTTCTACGACGACTCGTACTCGGGCCTCGGTGAGGATGCCTGGTGGGCCGGGGCGGTCCGGTTCGGCCTGATGCTGCTGGCGACGCTGCTGACGGCGTCGTTCCTGGTGCTGGTCCCCCGGCGGACCGTCTGGCTGACGCAGTTCGGTGCGGCGACGATGTACGTGTACCTGCTGCACACGTTCCTGCTCTACCCGATCCGCGAGTCCGGCGTGCTGGCGGGTGAGCACTCGGCGTGGCCGTTCGTGCTGCTGATGGTGCTGGTGGCGTGCGCGGTGAGCCTGTTCCTGGCGCAGCCGTTCGTGCGACGCGGGATGCGGTGGCTGCTCGAGCCGAAGGTCGACTGGCTGTTCCGCCGCGATCCGGCCTAGTCGCACCGGGTACTCGTCGCGCCGGGTACTCTTCTCGCCGAGTCCTAGTCGCGGCCGAGTCGGCGGAGTTCGTTGACGACGTCGTCGAGGAAGTCGTCGACCTGGTCCTGGTCGTAGCCTTCGCGCCACTTGGTCGACCGGAAACGGGCACTCTTCACGTCTGCTGCGCGGAGGGCCTTGGCGGTCGCCAGGGGGCCGGTGGTCGGGACCGGGCTGCCCTCGACCACGGTCAGGGTCACCTGGATCCGTGCGAGCAGGTCGTCGACCTCCTGCTGGTCGTACCCGTTCCGGAACTTCGTCGGCATGAACCGCTTGTCCGCCACGTCCTGTGCGCGCATGTCGTCCCCCTCGGTCGGCGTCGGTGCCCCTCGATCCTGGCACGGGTCGGTCGTCGTCGCGTTACGTCTGACGACGCTCGCGCTGGTGCCCGCCCGGCCGTCTGCGTACCGTGACGGTCGACGCACAGGTGCGGCGGTCCTCCCGGCCGGCGCGCATGTCGATGCACGTGTCGACCCGACGGACACGGTGACGGACAGGAGATCCCGATGACCACGAACGACGCAGCCGCCTGGCGGTTCGAGACCACGCAGGTGCACGCGGGTGCCGCACCGGACCCGACGACGGGTGCCCGGGCGACGCCGATCTACAAGACGACGTCCTACGTGTTCGAGAACTCGGACCACGCGCGTGACCTGTTCGCGCTCGCGCAGCCGGGCAACATCTACTCGCGGATCATGAACCCGACGAACGACGTCGTGGAGCAGCGCATCGCGGCGCTGGAGGGCGGCACCGGGGCGTTGCTCGTGTCGAGCGGCCAGGCGGCGGAGACCTACGCGGTGCTCAACATCGCGGGGGCCGGCGACCACATCGTCTCGTCGTCGTCGATCTACGGCGGCACGTACAACCTGTTCAAGTACACGCTGGCGAAGCTCGGCATCGAGACGACGTTCGTCGAGGACCAGGACGACCCGGCGGAGTGGCGTCGCGCGGTCCGTCCGAACACGAAGCTGTTCTTCGCCGAGACCATCGGCAACCCGCGCATCAACGTGCTGGACATCGAGACCGTCGCCGGCATCGCGCACGAGTCCGGGGTCCCCCTGGTCGTCGACAACACGATCGCGACGCCGTACCTGATCCGGCCGTTCGAGCACGGCGCGGACATCGTGGTGCACTCCGCGACGAAGTTCCTCGGCGGGCACGGCACGGTCATCGGCGGCCTCATCGTCGACGGCGGCACCTTCGCCTGGTCCGAGCACGCCGAGCGGTTCCCGGAGTTCAGCACACCGGACCCCTCGTACCACGGGGCGGTGTTCTCGCAGGCCGTCGGGGACGGACTGGCGTACATCACGAAGGCCCGGGTCCAGCTGCTCCGTGACCTGGGTGCGTCGAACTCACCGGACACGGCGTTCGCGCTCCTGCAGGGCATCGAGACGCTGAGCCTCCGGATCGAACGGCACGTGTCGAACGCGCAGGAGATCGCGGAGTGGCTCGACCGGCACCCGGACGTCGCCACGGTGGCGTACGCGGGACTGCCGACGAGCCCGTGGTACCCGGCGGCGACGAAGTACGCGCCGCGTGGTGTCGGGGCGGTGCTGTCCTTCGAGCTCAAGGGCGGTGTCGACGCCGGCCGTGCCCTGGTCGACGAACTGCAGCTGTTCTCGCACCTGGCGAACATCGGCGACGTCCGCTCGCTCGTGATCCACCCGGCCTCCACGACCCACTCGCAGCTGACGCCGGAGCAGCAGCTCACCACCGGGGTCACGCCGGGGCTCGTGCGCCTCTCGGTCGGCATCGAGAACGTCGAGGACCTCAAGGCCGACCTCGAGGCCGGGCTCACCGCGGCCCGCGCCGTCGCCCAGGCGGGCCAGCGCGCCTGACCCGCCACGCGCCTCCTGGCTGACGCACTCGCGGAACGCAACCCGGGCGGCTCCTCGCAGCGGTACTCCGTTGCGGCGAGTCGCCCGGGTTGCGTTCTGCGGGGGCGCCCCCTGCAGGAGGCGACGTAACACGGCGGCGGGAGGGCGCGCCTGCCGCGAGAATGGACGCACGATGGACTGGCAGACGACCCCCGAGGACTCCGTGCCGTCCACGATGGTGCCCGGCGCCGAACTCGGCACCCTCGGCAAGCCGCCCGTCACCGGCGCCTGGCGGCCCGGCGACCCGCCCGGCGCCCGACGGTTCGAGACCCTCGGCGAGCAGTTCGTCCGGGGCGGCCGCATCCCGTCCGTCCGGGTCGCCTACGAGACCTGGGGCACGCTCTCCCCCGCCGCGGACAACGCGGTGTTGGTGTTCCACGCCCTGACCGGTGACTCGCACGTCGCCGGCCCGCCAGGGCCCGGACACCGGACCGCCGGCTGGTGGGGCGACGTCGTCGGCCCGGGCCGCGCGATCGACACCGACCGGTGGTTCGTCGTCGCCCCGAACATGCTCGGCGGCTGCCAGGGCACGACCGGTCCGTCCTCGCTGTCGCCCGACGGGGTCGAGTGGGGTTCCCGGTTCCCGTTCGTCACGATCCGCGACCAGGTCGCCACGCAGCTGCGCCTGGCCGACCGGCTCGGCATCGACCGGTTCGCCGCCGTCGTCGGCGGGTCGATGGGCGGCATGCACGCCCTGGAGGCGGCGATCACCGCCCCGGATCGCGTCGCCCGACTCGCGGTGCTGGCGAGCACCGCGCAGACCACCGCCGACCAGATCGCCGCGAACTCCCTGCAGCGGGCCGCGATCCAGATGGACCCGGGCTACGCCGGCGGTGACCACCACGACGCCGAGCCCGGCGAGGGCCCGCACCGCGGCCTGGCACTCGCGCGACGGATGGCGATGATGACGTACCGCGCGTCGGACGAGCTCAACGGCCGGTTCGCCCGCTCATGGCAGAGCGACGTGTCCCCGCTCGGTGACGACGGACGGTTCTCGGTCGAGAGCTACCTCGACTTCCACGGCAACAAGTTCACCCGGCGCTTCGACGCGGCCTCGTACGTGGCGCTCACCCAGGCGATGGACTCCCACGACGTCGGTGCCGGGCGTGGCGGAGTGGCTGCCGCGCTGGCCCGGGTCACCGCGCGGACCCTCGTCGTCGGGGTGTCCAGCGACCGGTTGTTCCCCGTCGAGGACCAGCACCGGATCGCCGCCGGGGTGCCCGACACGCTGGACGGCGACCACGCCGCGGTGATCACGAGCGAGTTCGGCCACGACGGCTTCCTCATCGAACACGAGGCCGTCGGGGCGCACCTGCGGCGTCTGCTCGACTGAGCGGGGGGCAAGCCGGTCCCCGGAAGACGGGACAACCGCAGACCGATCCGTCGACCCCCGCGCGCCGAAGACCCCACGACGGGTGTCGCCCGTGGAATGATGCAGAGTGCACGGTCTCGACCAGTGCTCGGTTCCCCGAGAACCAACCAGCTCTCCCGAACCAGGAACAGCCAGGACCAACGATGGAACTCCTCGCACAGGAACGCGACCGCCTCCTCCGGTCGACGACCCGTGTCGTGGGCATCGTCTGCGCGCTCGTCAGCGTCGTGGGCGTGGCCACGTCCCTCGCCGTGCCCGTGCTGCCGCTCATCGCCGGGTTCGCCTGCATCGCCGCCATGGTCGGCGCCCTCGTCGCGTTCGGCACCAACGGGTCCACCTGGTGGACGGCCGTCACCGTCGCCGGCGGACTCGGCGCCGTCACCGTCCTCACCGCAGCCGTCGCCCCCGACGACCGCGGTGTCATCGCCAGCGCCCTCGTCCCGCTCGCCGGCGGCGGGCTCGCCTCGCTCCTGATGGCGCAGCGCGGCCACCGCGTCGGACTCGGCCTGGCCGCCGGCGCCGGGGTCGTCTCGCTCGTGCTGATGAGCTGGGCCAGCGGCACCGTCCTCTCCGCCCCGGTCAGCGGCGTCCTGCTCGGCTGGGTCCTCATCGCGGTCATCGCCGTCTGGATCAGCCGGAGCATCCCCCGCGTCGCCCGCCGCATCTACAGCATCGGCACCGCCCACCGCGCCGAACGCCAGGCCAGCGAGACCGAGGCGCAGCGCCGCCAGGGCGCCCGGCTGCTGCACGACACGGTGCTCGCCACCCTCACCCTGCTGGCCCACTCCGGCGTCGGCGTCTCCGAGCACGCGATGCGGGAGCAGGCCGCCGAAGACGCCCGGCTGCTCCGCCACCTCCGCCTCGGTGCCACTCCGCAGCCGCAGCAGTCCGGCGACTACTCGCTCACCCGGACCGAGGAGTCGCCGCTCGGCCAGACGCTCGAGTCCGTCAAGCAGCGCTTCGGCCGGATGGGCCTCGAGGTCGCCTGGCACGGCACCGGGCAGGTGCTGCTGCCGAAGAACGTGCTCGACGCATTCCTGCTGGCGCTCGGCGAGTGCCTGGAGAACGTCCGCCGCCACGCCGGAGTCCCCGAGGCGCACGTCACGATCGTGCACGACGAGGCGATGGTCCGCGCGATGGTCACCGACTCCGGCGTCGGCTTCGAACTCGACACCGTCAGCGCCGAACGGCTCGGCTTCAAGGAGAGCGTCGTGAACCGCCTCCGCGAGGTCGGGGGCGACGCCCGCCTGTTCTCCGCCCCCGGTGCCGGCACCACCGTCGTCCTGGAGGCACCCCGATGAGCGGCGTCCCGGAGGACACCATGAGCCGCGGCCTCCCCGGCGAGCAGACCGCACCGCGCACCCGCCGGGAGGCCCGCGAACGCTACCGGGGCACCGAACGTCGACAGGCGCGCGGCCTCCCCTCCACCTCGACCGGCGCCCGCTCGCTCCGGCAGGCGGCCCAGCCCGGCGCCTCGCTCGGAGCCGGCCACCTGGGACTCGGCGCCGCCGTGCTCACCGGACTGGAGGCGCTCGGCGGGATCGTCTTCTTCCTCGTGCACTGGGACGACTACACGAACCCCTGGATGACGGCCACCGCCTGGGCGCTGTTCGTGGTCGCCGCGAGCTGCGTCCTGGCCACCGTCCTCACCTACGGCGAACGCCTGACCGGTGTGGCGTTCGGGTTGATCTGCGTCGTCCTCGCCTGCATCGTCACGCTCGACTTCATCGGCATCTGGCCGGAGCACGACGTCGGCCACTTCGCCACCGCGTCGATGGCCGCAGGCTTCGCGCTCCTGCCGATCACGACCCTCCGGCCGGCCCGCGAGGTGATCGCCGCCATCGTCGCCCTGGGCCTGGCGTTCGTCGTCTACGCCGCGGTCTCCACCCCGCTGACGACCGAGACCCTGCCCGGCATCGTCACGATGCTCGCGGTCACCGTCGTCCCGCCGTCCGTGGCCCTGTTCGTCGTGCACCGCTTCCGGCAGCTCGTGCAGCGCGAACTCGACCGGGTGCTCGTACAGAGCAACGTCGGCGCCCCGCAGTTCGCCGTCGGGATGCTCGCCTCGGACGAACTCGCCCGCCTGGACCTGGCCGCCGAGAAGCTCCTCGACGCCGTCGCGAACGGCTCCGACCCGCTGCCGTTGTCCGACGCGTCCGCCTCGGTCGCCGCGTCCCTCGCCACCGAACTGCGCCTGCACCTCATCGAGGGCCGCCGCGAGACCTGGCTGTACCACGCGATCACGGAGTCCGACAACCTCGGCCGCTCCGTCGCCGTCACCGACCCGAGCGCCCTCGCCGGACACCTGACCCCCGCCCAGCGCGACGGTCTGCTCCAGGCGCTGTGGCAGATGGTCGGCGACGGCCGCACCCAGCAGCCCGGCGTGCCCGTCGTCTCGGTCACCCTCGGCCCCGTCGGCAGCGACGGCCACCCCGTCACCGACGACACCATGGACGTGCCCGTCGTCATCGAGTCGCGCGGGGTCCCCCGCCGTCGCCTCGGCCCGGCCGCGTGGACCGCCCTGCAGCGCATCGGCCCGTACACCGACAGCGTCCGCGAGGGCGTGCTGCACGTCACGGCGCACTGCGTCGTCAACCGGCACCCGCAGATGTGACGCACCACGAGCCTCCCGGCAGCGACGCCCCGACGGACGCGAGTGCCGCTACCGGACACCATGGCCAGCCTCCCCGAACCGGACCGACGATCCTCCTAGGATCAGCAGGCCCGGGACGGACCCACCAGAAAGGACCCTCGCGCATGGCGACTCCAGCAGAACCGATCAGACTCGCACTCGTCGACGACCACCGGATGCTGCTCAGCGCCCTGACCGAGTGGATCCGGGGCGCCGCGGACGACATCGCGATGGTCACCGCGGTCACCACCTGGCCGGAGCTGCTCACCAGCCCGGCCTTCCCCGTCGACGTCGTGCTGCTCGACCTCGACCTCAAGGACTCGATCCCGGTGTCGCTGAAGATCTCGACGCTGAAGACCGCCGGCGTGAAGACCGTCGTGATGAGCACCTACTCCGAGCCGAACGTGGTCCGTGAGGCCCTGGGCGCCGGTGCGCTCGGCTACCTCGTCAAGAGCGAGGACGCGGCCATGATCGTCGAGGCGATCCGCGCGGCGCAGCGCGGCGAGCAGTACGTTTCTGCCGAACTCGACCTGGCCATCAACAGCGGCGACGTCGGCGGGGTGCCGAAGCTCAGCGCGCAGGAGCGTCGCGTGATGGCGCTGTACGGCGGTGGCGAGCCGGTGAAGAGCGTCGCCTACCAGCTCGGCATCTCCGAGGAGACCGCGAAGAGCTACCTCAAGCGCATCCGCGAGAAGTACCGGGTCGCCGGGTTCGACGTCGGCACGAAGGTGGCGCTGCGGAAGCGTGCGATCACCGACGGGATCATCGTCCAGGACGGTTCCCCGCACGGGTTGTAGGGGCCGGGCTGGCTGGCTGGCAGCCCGTCTCGAGGTCGCACACCACGCCGCTCAGGTCTGACCTGGGCGGCGTGTTCTGCGACCTGGGCGTGACGCCGACGGCACGTCGCGCGACCTCGGGGGCGCCCCGACGGTGCGGTCAGCGTGCGACGGGCGCGTCGGCCGGCCGGGAGGCCCGGGGCCGCGTCCGCCAGGCGGGTGTCAGTGCGAGGACACGGACTCGCGGATCGGGCCGGTGCTGGCTCTCGCGGTCCGGACCGCCGCTGCGCGTCGGTTCGTGCGGTTCTCCACCGCGTAGCTGATCACCGCGACGACGACACCGAGCATCGCCAGGCCGATGCCGAGCCAGCCCGGGGCGACGAACCCGAACCCGGCCGCGATGACCGCGCCACCGAGGGCCGCGCCGAGGGAGTTGCCGAGGTTGAACGCCGAGTGGTTCAGCGCCGCCGCGATCGTCCGGGCGTCACCGGCGACGTCCATCAGGCGGGACTGCACGGCCGGCGGGATGGCGGACGACGTGGCACCGAGCAGGAACGCGCCGATGAAGAGCCCGGTGACCCACTGCGCGGTGAGGACGGTCACGAGCAGTGCCCCGACCAGCGCGAAGAGCCCGACGAAGATGGTGGCCTTGACGCTGCGGTCGGCCAGGAACCCGCCGAGCAGCCCGCCGACGACCATGCCGAGCCCGACCACGACGAGCACCAGCGGCACGGCCGACTCCGACAGCCCGGTGACGTTCTGCACGAGCGGCGAGATGTACGAGTAGACGGCGAAGAACCCGCCGAAGCCGACCGCACCCAGGCTCATCACGATCCAGACCTGCGGCACCCGGAAGGCGCGGAGCTCTCGGCCGATGGTCGCGTGCACGTCACGTCCGCTGCGGGGCACGAAGAACGAGACGGCGAAGAAGGTCAGGACGAACAGCGCGGCGACGACCCCGTAGGCGATCCGCCAGCTGGCGACCTGCCCGATCCAGGTGACGGCCGGCACACCGACGACGTTCGCGACGGACAGACCGAGGAGCACGAGGGCGATGCCCTTGCCGCGCTTGCCCGGCCCCATGATGTCGCCGGCGACGATGGAGGCGATGCCGAAGTAGGCACCGTGCGGCAGGCCGGCGACGAAGCGGGCGACGAGCACCAGGCCGAACGAGGGCAGCACCGCGCTGGCGACCGTGGCGACCGCGAACCCGACGAGCAGCACCATGAGCAGGCCCTTGCGCGGGAACTTCGCCGACATCGCGGCGATCGTCGGAGCGCCGACGACGACACCGAGGGCGTAGGCGCTGACGAGCCAGCCGGCGTGGGCGACCCCGCCGTCGGGGTCAGCGGCGTACTGGCCGGGCAGCAGGGCCTCGGCGATGTTCGGCAGCAGTCCCATCGCGACGAACTCGGTGGTGCCGATGGCGAAGCCACCCAGCGCGAGGGCGAGGATGGCG
Source organism: Curtobacterium sp. CFBP9011 (assembly GCF_034045095.1). NCBI lineage: Bacteria > Bacillati > Actinomycetota > Actinomycetes > Micrococcales > Microbacteriaceae > Curtobacterium > Curtobacterium sp. CFBP9011. Next base: position 118,295 of record NZ_JAXCWN010000002.1, on the reverse strand, counting down.
AGCGTTCGGCGGGCCGGCGTGAGCTGGGACATGGGACCTGTTCTCGTGCCGGAGCACGGTGGGACGGGCGGGGTGGGTGCCAGCACGGTGTCGGCGAGCACGGGCAGGACGGGTGCCGGATCAGTGTAGACCGCTCCAACACGGCGGTGGAAGGGCCGGGCCGAATCGATTCGACCTGGCGCCGAGCGCATCGCCGACACAACGACGAACGCGGCCGTACCGACCGGGATTCCCGATCGGTACGGCCGCGTCCACGGGATGCGGGCCGTCGGCCGCACACCGATCAGGCTGCGCGCTGCTCCGACGTCCGCTGCGGGCGCCGAACCGACGTGCCGGACGTCGTCCGCGCCTCCGGCAGTTCGTCGCGGTGCACCCATCCGGTGCCGCACTCCGCGCAGCTGGCCCAGGCGTGCTGGCCGTCGTGGGAGACGTCGATCACGGCCGAGGGGAGGTCACAGTCCGGGCACCATCCGTCGTGCATCATGAGCGGGCTCCTTCCGTCGTGGGTGTCGATGCTCGTGCACCGGCTGATGGACCCAGCACACACCCGACCGCCGACATCGTCGGAACGTCGGCGGCGTGTCGGGCGGGTGCACTCCGGCCGCAGGCGGGCCGTTCCTCGCCGTCACGGATCGGTCCTCGGGGCACGGTGTCGTCACGGCTGCGTTACATTCAGGGGAACACGCCGCTTTCCATGGGGGAACACAACGGTGACTGCACCAACAGACCTGTCGGCATCCGCATCGCCCGACCGCACGGACGGCTCCGCCGCTGACGTGCAATGGTGAACCGGCGTCGAGCGGCGTGGGTGGCGCTGATCCCGTCGCTCATCGTGTCCCTGACCGCGTGCACCACACAGTCCCAGTCCGCCCCGACGGACTCCGTGGGCTCCTGGCAGATGCAGGCCGAGAACGGGTCATCGTCAGCGCGCTTCACCATCGCAGCGGACCACACGTACACCGCAGAAGACCTGCCGCGAGCACTCGCCTGTCGGCTCGAGATCGCCGCCGGAAGCCCTCCCGGTTGCGGAGACGGCAGCCCTTCGGTGAGTTTCGCCGGAACGTGGCGGCTGGCGGACGGGAACCCACGCGAACTCTGGCTGGAGTACGACGACTTCCTCGTGCGCAGGGCGATCCGCGACGGCGACGAACTCGGTTTCTCCGTGCGATCAGTGGAGGCGCCACGACCCGACTACGTGTTCCGCCGGACGTGAGGCTGGCGAGGACAGCCCAGCGTCGCGTGTGACCGAGGAGTTCACGTGGAAGGAAGGAGACAGTGGAATGGTGATCCGGATGAAACCGATGGCGATCGTCGCCATCGCTGCGATCTCGGTGTTGCTCGCTGCCTGCACTTCGGGAACCGCTGATCAGAGGGACGGAGGAAGCGACCTCCGCGATCAGTACATCGGGACCTGGACGAGGAGCGCTGATGGCGGCTCGTCTTCATTGGTCTTGTCTCCCAACGGGACGTTCGAGGCACATGACTTCCCGGCCGTGCTCGTGTGCGGACAGTCGACTGGAGGACGAGAGATCGACGCGTGCCGTTCGAACCCCGACACAGTCTCTGCCGCCGGGACGTGGTCGATACCGGACGAAGAGCAGGGCACCGTGTGGCTCGACAGTGACGGCCTCAGTTTCAGCACGGCATACCGGAATCTCGACAGCTTCTTCGGCAAGTCCTTCTCCCTCGGCTTCTACACCGGGTCGATCGACAAGCCGAAGCCCGACTACCTCTTCGCCAAGACACAGCCGCTCGATGCGCCCCGCCCGGACGACGTCTTCACCCGCGATCCGTCGGGAAGTCGCTGACCGGTCGTCGTTCAGTCCCCGAGCGCCGCTTCGAGTCGCTCGAGCTTGCCGTCCAACTCCCCCGTGTGTCCCGGCCGGATGTCGGCCTTGAGCACGAGCGAGACCCGGGTGCCGAACGGCGCGACGGCCTCGGTCGCGGCCTTGACGACGGCGAAGACCTCGTCCCACTCCCCCTCGAGCTCGGTGAACATCGACGAGGTGCGGTTCGGCAGGCCGGACTCGCGGACGACCCGCACGGCTGCGGCGACGGCGTCGTGGACGGAGCCGTCCTCGGTTGCGGCGGGGCCGCCGGACGGGGCGATGGAGAAGGCGACGATCATGCCTCCATCCTGCCCCGCTGCGCGTGAGCGCGCGACGGCCTCAGCGCGCGACGGGGTCCGCGTGCGTCGGGTCGTCGGCCGGACGGGAGGCCCGTGGTGCGATCCCCTGTCGCCAGATCCGGACGAGCACCACGACCGCCCACACCAGCACCGCGACCTCGAGGGCGTTCCGCACCGACAGGACGACGAGGATCCACGGTTGCACGGCGAGCACCTGGTCGTAGTAGCCCGGGTACACGAGCTGCGTGAGGAACGCCATCGGCAGCATCGCGGCCGCGACGGGCAGGAACCGCCAGGCGCTCCCCCGCCCGGCGACGAGCCCCCAGACGACCGGCACGGCGAACCACCCGATGTACTGCGGCGACCCGACCTTGTTCGTGGCGATGAGGGCGGCGACGAACAGCAGCGCCAGCACCGGGGCGACCTGGGTGCGGCGGGCCCCGGTCCGGACGGCGAGCAGGGCGAGGACGACGCCGACGACCACGACGGCCGCCATCAGCGGGGTGGACAGTGCGGCGGCGACGGTGGTGCCGGCACCGGAGACCTCGAAGGTCAGGATCTCGTGGTCGTAGAAGACCGCCGCGCCGGGGACGTGCGCGGCGGCGGCCCAGAGGAACGGCGTGGCGAGGGGTGACTCGATCTGCAGCCCGCGGCCGGTCTGTTCGCCGATGAACGAGAGCAGGTGCGCTGCGCCGCCGAACAGCACGTCGACCAGGACGACGAGCCCGGTGACGGTGAGGGCGCCGGCGACGACCTCGCCGCGTCGCCCGCGACGGAGGACGAACAGCACGCCGACCAGAGCTGCCGGCCAGACCTTGACCCAGGCGGCAACGGTGAACACCGCGGCGGCGATGCCCGGTCGTGCGGCGACGAAGGCCACCCCGACCAGGGCGACGGCGGTGGCGACGGTGTCGATCCGGCCGAGGCCGATCGGACCGAGGGCCAGCAGGAAGACCAGCCACCACCAGACGACCCGGATGCCGAACGCCCGGAAGCGCCAGAGCACCGCGGCCGCGACGGCGTTCAGCAGCACCATGAGCAGCAGCCACCCGGTGCCGATCGACGCGGTGCCACCGAGGGCCGCGGCCGCCATCGGGACGATCGCCAGGATCGGGTAGACCCAGGGCGAGTCGATGCCGACCCAGAAGTGCGACGACTGCCCGGACTCGATCCACCGTCGGTAGGTGATGGTGACGTCGCCGATCGGCTGGTTCGGCACGACGAGCGTCAGGTACCAGAGCACCAGGTGCACCGCGACGAACGCCACCCCGAAGACGACGATCTCGGGCCACGGGTTCCTGCGCACCGGACGAGCGTACCGACCGGCCGCCGATCCTCAGCCGATCCCGAGAGTGACGTGTCACCGTCTCCGGGTGACCTCCGCACCGAACTCGCCGATCCCGCCGGACGCTCCGGCTCCTCGCCCTCGGCGTCGTCTCGTCATCGTGCTCGTCGTCCTCGTCGTGGTGGCGGTGTTCGCCGTCGTCGCCGTCGCGATCGGCACCCGCGCCTACACGTCGAGCGAGAACGCCAAGGCCTCGGCCACGCCGACGGTCGCTGCCAGCCGCGCCCCGTCGACGCTCGACGCGGCGGACCTGTCCGGCGCGTGGACGGTCGGCAGGGGTTCCGAGGCCGGCTACCGCGTGCACGAGGTCCTCAACGGCTCGGACGTCACCGTCACCGGCCGCACGTCGGAGGTCACCGGGACGGCGACCGTCGACGGCACGACGATCAGCGCGGCGACGATCACGGTGCAGGTCGGGGACATCGCGACGGACTCCGCGCAGCGCGACTCGTACTTCCGGGACTCGGCGCTCGACACGCAGGCGTTCCCCACGGCGACGTTCACGCTCACCCAGCCGGTCTCCGACGCCGTCCCGACGGGCAGCGGCACGACGACCGTGAAGGCGACCGGGACCCTCGAACTGCACGGCGTCACGAAGCCGGTCACCGCGACGCTGCAGGTCGGGCTGAACGGGGACGGCGTCGACGTCTCCGGCACGGTCCCGATCACGTTCTCGGACTACTCGGTGCAGGCGCCGAACCTCGGCTTCGTCAAGGTCGACGACACCGGGGCGGTCGAGTTCCTCGTGCACGCCACGCCGTCGTCCTGATCGGCGCCCGGGCGGGTCACGGCGCGACCGGCTGACGGACGGGAGGCTCCCCACCGGCCCGCCCCGCGCCTCCCGTCAGCAGGCCGACAGGCCAGCAGGCAGACGCCCGCTGGCGTCAAACCGCGTCCGCGTCCGCGTCCCCCCGCACCGCGAGGTCGCGCACCACGCCGGGCAGCTGCTCGATGAGCGTCGTCATCGGGAACGGCCCGCCCCGCGAGGCCCGACGCGCCGCGACCCCGTGCACGACCGCCGCGGCCGCTGCCAGGTGGGCCAGTTCCTCCGGTCCGACCTCGGACGTGCCGGCGCGCGCGGCGACGAGTGCGCCGAGGACTCCACCGAGGACGTCCCCGGCGCCCGCCGCTGCGAGCCACGGCGTCGCGGAGGACGCGACCAACCGCACCCCGCCGTCGGGCGTGACGACGTGCGTGTCGGCGCCCTTGAGGAGCACGACGCTCCCGGTCCGTTCGGCGGCGCGGAGGGCGGAGCCGCGCGGGTCGCCCTCGACCTCGTCGCGGGACACGCCGAGCAGCGACGCCAGCTCGCCGGCGTGTGGCGTGAGCACCGCGAGCGGCCCGAGGTCGACGAGCGGGATCGCCCCCGCGTCGACCACGACCGGCACCCCGTCGTCCGAGGCGTGCGTGAAGCCGGCGCGCGTCGTCTCGTCGAGCGCGTCGAGGGACTCCGCCGAGATCCCCGAGCCGACCAGCCACGCCTGGACACGGCCGACGCCGGCGACGATCTCGGGCCGTCGGGCGAGCACGAAGTCCGTGGCACGGTCGGGCCCGACGTAGCGGACCATGCCGAGCCCGGTGTGGACCGCGGCGTCGACGCCCATCACCGCGGCGCCCGGGTACTGCTCGGACCCGGTGGCGACGCCGAGGACCCCGCGTCGGTACTTCGAGGTGTCCCCGGTCGGGACGGTGATCCAGCGGGCGGCGTCGGCGGGTCGGACGGAGACGAAGTCGTTCATCGTGCCCACGGTACGGTGACGGGCATGAGCCTGTCCCTGCCTGGTCGTGTCGTCGTCTTCGACTACGGCGAGGTGATCAGCCGGACCCCGCACGCCGCCCGTGCCGCACTGCTCGAGGCGACCGGGCTCGACGCCGACACGCTGTTCCCGGTGTACCAGGAGCTCCGGCACGACCTGGACCGCGGCGACCTGACGGTGCTCGCGTACTGGCGCGCGATCGCCGAGCGCACCGGGCAGTCCTGGTCGGTGACCGAGATCCACCGGCTGTGGGCGCTCGACTTCACCGGCTGGTTCGAGGTCGACCCGGAGGTCCTGGCGCTGGTCGAGGAGCTGCACGACAACGGCACTCGGGTGGCACTGCTCTCGAACGCGGGCTTCGACTTCGGCGACCCGTACCGCCGCTCCCCGATGGGCTCGCTGTTCGAGACGGTCGTGGTGAGCGCGGAGGAGCACGTCCTCAAGCCCGACGCGGCGATCTACCACGAGACCTGCACGCGCCTCGGGATCGAGCCGGGCGCGATGGTGTTCGTCGACAACCGGGCCGAGAACGCGGCCGGCGCCGACGCCGTCGGTGCCGTCGGCGTGCACTTCACGTCGGCCGCGGCGCTGCGTCGGTCGCTCGAGGAGCTCGCGGCGACCGTCTGACGGCCGGCTCACGCTCGTCGGACGGGAGGCGCGGGTGGCTCCTGACGTCCTCTCGCTTCCTCCGAGGCAGCGCCCGGTACGATCGAGGCATTGTGGACGACCCTCCTAGTGCTGACCATCACATGCCCGCCGCTCACACAGTGAGCTGTCCGACTCCGAGGTGCGCCTCGTGAGCCCCGTCGACATCGTCATGCTGATCGGCGGCATCCTGCTGACGCTCGGCACCGGCGTCTTCGTGGCGTCCGAGTTCGCGCTCGTCAACCTCGACCGTGCCGACGTCGAAGCCCGCCGTGACCGCGGCGAGACCGGCCTCGGCCCGGTCATCGGTGCGCTCAAGGTCACCTCGACGCACCTCTCCAGCGCCCAGCTCGGCATCACGCTGACGACGCTGCTCACCGGCTACCTGCTCGAACCGTCGATCGCGAAGCTGCTCGAAGCGCCGTTCCTCGCGATGAACCTGGCCGAGGGCGTCGTCGAGACCGTCGGCTCGATCGTGGCGCTCGTCATCGCGACCCTGCTGTCGATGATCCTCGGTGAACTCGTGCCGAAGAACTTCGCGCTGGCGCTGCCGCTGCAGACCGCCCGTCTGGTCGTGCCGCTGCAGGTCGGCTTCACGACGGTGTTCAAGCCCGCCGTCGCCCTGCTCAACGGCACCGCGAACGCCATCCTCCGCGGGATCGGCATCGAGCCGCAGGAAGAGCTCTCGGGTGCCCGCAGTGCCGAGGAGCTCACCTCGCTGCTCCGCCGGTCCGCCTCCGAGGGCTCACTCGAACAGGACACCGCCACGCTGCTCCAGCGCACGCTGTCCTTCTCCGAGCTCAACGCCAGCGACGTGATGACCCCCCGCCCGCGTCTGTCGACCATCCGCGTGTCCGACAGCGCCGAGGCGGTCATCGCCCTGGCCCGCAAGACCGGCTTCAGCCGCTTCCCCGTCATCGAGGAGGACGCGGACGACGTCGTCGGACTCGTGCACGTCAAGCAGGCCGTCTCGGTGCCGCGCGAGAAGCGTGCCGAGGTGCCGGTCGGCGCCCTGATGACCGACGCCGAGCGCGTGCCGGAGACCATGCCCGGCGACACCCTGCTCACCGAGGTCCGCGGCCGTGGCTACCAGATGGTCATCGTCGTCGACGAGTACGGCGGCACCGCCGGTGTCGTGACGCTCGAGGACCTGGTCGAGGAGATCGTCGGCGAGGTGTCCGACGAGCACGACCGGGCACGCATCGACGTCGTCCGGAGCCGCGGTTGGCTGACCTTCCCGGGGCTGCTGCGCCCCGACGAGCTCGAGGACCGCGCGAGCGTCACCGTGCCCGAGGACGGCCCCTACGAGACCGTCGGTGGGTTCCTCATGCAGGAGCTCGGCCGCCTGCCCCAGGTCGGTGACGAGGTCGCGATCGACTCCGGCGTCTTCCGCATCGAACGCCTGGACGGCCGCCGCATCGACCGGATCCGGTACACGCCGAACCCGGTCGGCGAGGACACCCTCGGCAGCAGTGCCGGCGCCGACCGGCGAACCGCCGCACGCACCACCACGACGGACCAGGAGGCCACCCGATGAGTTCCGACTGGTGGGGCATCTTCTGGCTCTTCGTGCTGCTCGGCGGCAACGCCTTCTTCGTCGCGGCGGAGTTCGCGGTCATCTCGGCCCGCCGCTCGCAGATCGAACCGCGTGCCGAGCAGGGCTCCCGGGCCGCGCAGATGACCCTGTGGGCGATGGAGCACGCCACCCGGATGCTCGCGACCACGCAGCTCGGCATCACCGTCTGCTCGCTGCTCATCCTCAACGTCTCCGAGCCGGCGATCCACCACCTGCTCGAGGTCCCGCTGCACCTGACCGGCTGGAGCGCCGAGGTGATCGGCATCGTGGCGTTCGTCTTCACGCTGCTGCTCGTGTCGTTCCTGCACGTCGTGTTCGGCGAGATGGTGCCGAAGAACATCTCGTTCTCGATGCCGGACCGGGCGGCGCTGCTGCTCGTGCCGACGCTCTGGTACATCGGTCACGGCCTGCACTGGGTCGTCGTCGGGCTCAACGAGGTCGCGAACGGCGTGCTGCGCCTGTTCAAGGTCGAGCCGAAGGACGAGGCCGTCAGCGCCTACACCGTGGAAGAGGTGCAGACGATCGTCGAGCAGTCCCGACGCGAGGGCACCCTGGCCGACGACTCCGGCACGCTCCGGATGGCGTTCGAGTTCACCGAGAAGAAGGTCAAGGACGTCGCCGTGCCGATGTCCGGGCTCGTCACCCTGCACGAGGACGCCACGCCTGCCGACGTCGAGCGCGCCGTCGCCCAGCGCGGCTTCTCGCGCTACGTCCTGGTCGACGACGCGGGTGACCCGACCGGGTACGTGCACGTCAAGGACGTCATCGACCTGCGTCCGGACGAGTTCGACGACCCGGTACCGCCGAAGCGCATCCGCCAGCTCATCTCGCTCTACACGGAGATGGACCTGGAGGACGCCCTCGCCACCATGCGCGGGGCGGGGCGCCACGTGGCGCGGGCCTTCGACGCGGACGGTCGGACGACGGGCGTGCTGTTCCTCGAGGACATCCTCGAGGAGCTCATCGGCACCGTCGAGGACTCGACCCGACGCCGGTAGACGCACCAGGACGACGGACGGGAGGCTCCCCACCAGCTGGTGGGGAGCCTCCCGTCCGTCCGTGGTCGGCTACCAGCTACCAGCTGACGGGGAGGGGCTTGCCCTCCTCGTAGCCGGCGGCGGACTGGATGCCGACCAGGGCACGGTCCGCGAACTCGGTCAGCGACTGCGCGCCCGCGTACGTGGCGGAGCTGCGGAGCCCCGTCGTGATCATGTCGAGCAGGTCCTCGACGCTCGGGCGCTCCGGGTCCAGGTAGATCGTCGACGACGAGATCCCCTCGGCGAAGAGCGCCTTGCGGGCCCGCTCGTAGGGGTCGAGCCGCTCGAAGCGCTCCCGCACCGCCTTGGCGGAGGCCATCCCCCAGCTCTCCTTGTACGCCCGCCCGGCGTCATCACGGCGGAGCACACCCGGCGCCTCGAGCGTGCCGGCGAACCACGAGCCGATCATCACGGCCGACGCGCCCGCGGCCAGCGCCAGGGCGACGTCACGCGGGTAGCGGACCCCGCCGTCGGCCCAGACGTGTGCGCCGAGCGAGCGCGCCGCTGCGGCGGTCTCGAGCACGGCGGAGAACTGCGGACGCCCGACGGCGGTCATCATGCGGGTGGTGCACATCGCGCCCGGCCCGACACCGACCTTGATGATCGACGCGCCCGCGGCGACCAGGTGGGCGACGGCGTCGGCGGTGACGACGTTGCCGGCGACGAGCGGGATGCCGAGGTCGAGGGCGGACACCGCACGGAGCGCGCGGATCATGCCCTCCTGGTGGCCGTGCGCGGTGTCGAGGACCAGGACGTCGACGCCCGCGTCGGCGAGGGCGGCGGCCTTCGCGGCGACGTCGCCGTTGATGCCGACGGCCGCGGCGACCCGCAGGCGGCCGGAGGCGTCGACGGCCGGCCGGTAGATGTCGGACCGGATGGCGCTCGTCGGGCTGACGGTGCCGACGACCTTGCCGTGCCGCATCACCGGCGCGAAGTCGACCCCGGCCGCGGTGAGCACGTCGTACACGTGGCGGGAGGACCCGGCGTCCTCGGCGTCGATCGCGGTCGTCGCGCCGTGCAGCAGGTCGCCGAGGACCGCGTCGGCACCGGCGGTGGCGAGCCGGGTCGCGGGCACGCAGCCGAGGTACTCCCCCGCCTCGTCGCGCACGACCACACCGCGACCCTCGACGGGCAGCAGCTGCTCGAGCGCCTCGGCGACGGTGGCGTCGGCACCCAGGTCGATCGCGGAGTCGAAGTCGACCGGCTGCGCCTTCACCCAGCGGATCGCCGCGTCGAGGTCCTGCAGGTGCATGTCCTGCGGCAGCACCCCGAGCCCGCCACGACGGGCGAGGGTCGCCGCGAGCCGCGGACCCGTCACCGAGTTCATGTTGGCGCTGACGATCGGGATCGTCGCACCGGTGCCGTCGTTCGTGGACAGGTCCACGTCGAAACGGCTCGTCACGCTCGACCGGCTGGGGACGAGGAAGACGTCGGAGTAGGTCAGGTCGTGGGTCGGCCGCGTCTCGTAGAACCTCATGACCGCCACTGTACGGCGGCGCGCGGAGGGCCGCCGGGGAGCGGCACGCAGACCCGCCCGGGAGGCCCGACTCACCCGCCGTCTCCCACCTCACGGCCACGGAGGAGCGGCTAGGGTTGACGGCGTGCGGGACAGGGTTGCCCTGCACGACACACACGAGCATCAATCGACGGAGAGTGGGCGATCGGCTGTGTCGAGCCATCTGACCGGAACTGACGAGACCGCGGGCGAATTCGGCGCGAACGAGTGGCTGGTGGACGAGCTCTACGAGCAGTTCCTCGCCGACAAGAGCAGCGTCGACGAGTCCTGGTGGCCGGTCCTCGAGAGCTACCACCGGGCCCAACCCACCAGCACGGACGCTGCCCCGTCCGCCGCTGCCGACTCCGCCACCGCCGCTCCCGCCCAGGCCGCCGCTGCCCAGGCCGCCCCCGCCGAGCAGCCCGCCGCCGTCGCCGGTCCGTCCTCCACGCAGCAGCCCGCCACCGGAGAGACGAAGACGCCGCTCCAGGCCCGCACCACCTCGCGCCAGCCGTCGCCGCAGCCGATCCCGGCCGAGGCGAACGACTCCGCCGACGAGCACGAAGAGACCCACGAGGACGTCGCCACCCCGCTCCGTGGCATGGCGAAGACCCTGGCGTCGAACATGGACGCGTCGCTCACCGTCCCGACCGCCACCAGCGTCCGGACGATCCCGGCGAAGCTGATGATCGACAACCGGATCGTCATCAACAATCACCTGCGCCGGGCCCGCGGCGGCAAGATCTCCTTCACGCACCTGATCGGCTGGGCCATGGTCCAGACGCTCAAGGACTTCCCCAGCCAGAACGTCTCCTACGAGGAGCGCGACGGCAAGCCGTTCCTGATCACCCCCGCGCACGTCAACCTCGGCATCGCGATCGACGTCCCGAAGAAGGACGGGACGCGTTCCCTGCTGGTCCCCAGCATCAAGCGCGCCGAGACCCTGACGTTCGGGCAGTTCCTCTCCGTGTACGAGGACGTCGTCAAGCGCGCGCGGGACAACAAGCTGACCCCGTCGGACTTCCAGGGCACGACGATCTCCCTCACGAACCCGGGCGGCATCGGCACCGTGCACTCGGTCCCGCGCCTGACCCGGGGCCAGGGCTGCATCATCGGCGCCGGTGCGCTCGAGTACCCGGCGCAGTTCCAGGGTTCGGCACCGAAGACCCTCGTCGAGCTCGGCGTCGGCAAGACCATCACGCTGACGAGCACCTACGACCACCGGGTCATCCAGGGTGCCGGTTCGGGCGAGTTCCTCAAGCAGGTGCACGAGCGGCTCATCGGCCAGCACGGCTTCTACGACGACATCTTCGCGGCGCTCCGGATCCCCTACAAGCCGATCCAGTGGGCGAACGACATCAACGTCGACCTGGCCCACCGGGTGAACAAGACCGCACGCGTGCAGGAGCTCATCAACAGCTACCGCGTCCGCGGGCACCTGATGGCCGACATCGACCCGCTCGAGTACCGGCAGCGCACGCACCCCGACCTGGAGATCGAGCGCCACGGGCTGACGTTCTGGGACCTCGACCGGGAGTTCGTGACCGGCGGCCTCGCCGGCACCACGACCGCACCGCTCCGTGACGTGCTCGGCATCCTCCGGGACGCCTACTGCCGGACGGTCGGCATCGAGTACATGCACATCCAGGACCCGGAGCAGCGTCGTTGGGTGCAGGAGCACATCGAGGTCCCGTACTCGAAGCCATCGAAGGACGAGCAGCTTCGGGTCCTCGGCAAGCTCAACGAGGCCGAGGCGTTCGAGACATTCCTGCAGACCAAGTACGTCGGTCAGAAGCGCTTCTCGCTCGAGGGCGGCGAGTCGACCATCGCGTTCCTCGACACCCTGATCCAGCACGCCTCGGTCGCCGACCTCGACGAGGTCGCGATCGGCATGGCGCACCGCGGCCGTCTCAACGTCCTGACGAACATCGCCGGCAAGACGTACGGGCAGATCTTCCGGGAGTTCGAGGGCACCCAGCTCCCCGGCACGGTGTCCGGGCAGGGCTCCGGCGACGTCAAGTACCACGTCGGCACCGAGGGCGTGTTCCGCGCCTCGGACGGCTCCCGCATCCCGGTGACGATCGCGGCGAACCCGTCGCACCTCGAAGCCGTCGACGGCGTGCTCGAGGGCATCGTCCGCGCCAAGCAGGACCGGAAGCCCGCCGGCACGTTCGGCACGCTGCCGGTGCTCGTGCACGGTGACGCCGCGATGGCCGGCCAGGGCGTGGTCGTCGAGACCCTGCAGATGTCGCAGCTGCGTGGCTACCGCACCGGTGGCACCGTGCACCTGGTCATCAACAACCAGGTCGGCTTCACCACCCCGCCGGAGTCGGCGCGCACGTCGGTCTACTCGACCGACGTCGCCAAGACGATCCAGGCGCCGGTCTTCCACGTGAACGGCGACGACCCGGAAGCGGTGGCGCGCGTCGCCGACCTGGCGTTCGCGTACCGCGAGGAGTTCCACCGCGACGTCGTCATCGACCTGGTCTGCTACCGCCGACGCGGCCACAACGAGGGCGACGACCCCTCGATGACCCAGCCGCTGATGTACAACCTCATCGAGGCGAAGCGCTCCGTCCGCACCCTGTACACCGAGGCCCTCGTCGGCCGTGGGGACATCACTCAGCAGGAGTACGACGACGCACACCGCGACTTCCAGGACCGCCTGGAGCGCGCGTTCGCCGAGACGCACGAGGCGCAGACCGGCACCATGCCGACCGTCGCCGTGGACGACTCCGGCGCGGTGAACGGGCTCGAGCGCCCGACCGCCCAGCGCGACGACTCCGAGATCGAGGTGCACGACACCGCGATCTCGCAGGAGCTCGTCGAACTCATCGGCGACGCGCACGGCAACCCGCCGTCGGGCTTCTCGATCCACCCGAAGCTGCAGCAGCTCCTCACCAAGCGCCGGGAGATGACCCGCGCCGGTGGGGTCGACTGGGCGATGGCCGAGCTGATGGCGATCGGCTCCGTCCTGGTCGAGGGCAAGCCCGTCCGGCTCGCCGGACAGGACGCCCGACGCGGCACGTTCGTGCAGCGCCAGGCGGTGTTCCACGACCGGACGAACGGCCAGGAGTGGCTGCCACTCGCGAACCTCACCGAGGACCAGGCCCGCTTCTTCATCTACGACTCGCTGCTCAGCGAGTACGCGGCGATGGCGTTCGAGTACGGCTACTCGGTCGAGCGTCCCGAGGCGCTCGTGCTCTGGGAAGCGCAGTTCGGTGACTTCGCCAACGGCGCCCAGACCGTGATCGACGAGTTCATCTCGTCCGCCGAGCAGAAGTGGGGCCAGCGCTCCGGCCTGGTGCTCCTGCTCCCCCACGGGTACGAGGGCCAGGGACCGGACCACTCCTCCGGCCGCATCGAGCGGTACCTGCAGCTCTGCGCGCAGGACAACATGGTGGTGGCACGGCCCTCGACGCCGGCGTCCTACTTCCACCTGCTCCGTCGACAGGCGTGGGCGAAGCCGCAGAAGCCGCTGATCGTGTTCTCCCCGAAGGCGATGCTCCGCCTGCGACAGGCGACGAGTGCGGTCGATGACTTCACGACCGGCACCTTCGAAGAGGTCCTGGACGACGGCCGTCTGGCGGCCAAGGGCGTCGACCGGGGTTCGGTACGTCGCGTCGTGCTGCACTCGGGCAAGATCCACCACGACCTGCGGACCGAGGCGGAGAAGCGCGGCGTCGACGACGTCGCACTCGTCCGGCTCGAGCAGCTCGCCCCGCTGCCGCTCGACCGGATCCTCGAGGTCCTGGCGAGCTACCCGGAGGCCGAGGTCGTCTTCGCGCAGGAGGAACCCGAGAACCAGGGTGCCTGGCCGTTCGTCTGCATGAACCTCTCGCCGCACCTGGACGGCCGCCCGCTGTCCGTCGCGTCCCGCTCAGCGAGCGCGGCCCCGGCGACCGGTTCCTCGAAGCGCAGTGCGCAGGAGGCCGCCGACGTCATCGACCGGGCATTGAGCGCGTGAGCGCGTCGGTGTAGCCGACCAGGAAGCGCCTCGTGCAGCAGTCCGCTGGACTCCCGCACGAGGCGCTCCGACGTTCGCGAGGAATGTGACCGCGACTGCTTGCTAGACCAACCTCGTGTAGCGGACGCCCGCCTCGTGGTACCCGCGACGCTGGTAGAAGCGGTGCGCGTTGTCCGTCGCCGCAGCGCTGACGGCGGAGAGTCGGCGCGCGCCCTGCTCGGCCGCCCACGTCTCGAAGGTGCCGAGCAGCGCGGAACCGGTGCCGCTCCTCCTGGCCGTCGGGTCGACGACGAGCAGCAGCAGCTGTGCGGTCGGTTCGTCGCTGGCGTAGGTCCACGTGACCTGCGCGCCGGCGACGGCGATCGGTCGGCCGTCGTCACCGCGGACCACCCAGGTGCGGTGGCCGGCCTCGGCGGTGAGCCGGTCGAGTCGGGCCTGCATCGCGGCGGGTTCGACCTGGTGGCCGAGGAGGCGCACCAGGTCGGTCACCGCGGCGACGTCGGGTTCGGTCCAGGTGCTGATCGGCTCGGCGTCGGTCATGTCCGCACCCTACCCGTTCGCGGGGCCGTGACCGCCGGTGTGACGGGCCGGCCGGGCCGCGGTCAGTGGGTCGACTGCACCGCGCGGAGTCGGGCGAGGACCTCGTCACGGAGCTGCTCCGGCGCGGTCTCGCGGCAGGCACGCTTGACGGTCTCCATCAGGACGACACCGACGCGGTGTTCGGTGAGGCAGTCCTCGCAGCCGTCCATGTGCTCGCGGATGTCCGCGGCGTCCTCGTGTCGGAGTTCGTCGTGCAGGAACTCCTCGAGTTCCGCCTTCGCCTTCGAGCAGTCGCACCCGCTCATCGTGCGTCCTTCCGCGTCGTGCGGGTGCCGGCCGTCGTGGCCGCCCGCGTGCCTGCACCTCGGCCTCGTCCGCGCATCGTCGCCGTCGACGCTGCGTCCGGGACGATGCCGGTCTCTCGTGCGTGTTCCGCCAGGAGCCCCCGCAAGAGCCGGCGTCCACGGTGGAGGCGGCTCATGACCGTCCCCACGGGGGTCTTCATGATGTCGGCGATCTCCTGGTACGAGAACCCTTCGACATCGGCGAAGTAAACGGCCATCCGGAAGTCCTCCGGGATGGCCTGCAGCGCGTCCTTCACGGCGGAGGACGGCAGGTGGTCGATGGCGTCGGCCTCGGCGGAGCGCGCCGAGATCGACTGCGTGACGCTCTCCGCGCCGCCCAGCTGCCAGTCCTCGAGCTCGTCGATGGTGCCCTGGTACGGGTTGCGCTGGTTCTTGCGGTACGTGTTGATGAACGTGTTCGTGAGGATCCGGTAGAGCCACGCCTTGAGGTTCGTGCCCTGGCGGAACTGCCGGAAGGCGGCGAACGCCTTCACGAAGGTCTCCTGCACCAGGTCGGAGGCGTCGGCCGGGTTCCGGGTCATCCGCATCGCGGCGCCGTACAGCTGGTCCATGAACGGCAGTGCCTGGTCCTCGAACAGCCGTCGCAGCTCGTGCTCGGACACGGTCTTCGCGTCGACGGGCTCCGGTCCGGCGTCGGCGTCGAGTCCGGCGAGGTCCTCGTCCTCGACGGCGTCGAGCTGCTCCTCGGTCTCGTCGACCAGGTCGTCCGGTGCGTGCTGCGGTTCGTCGGTCGTCATCGCCCGCCAGTCTAGGCGGACGGTGGTGTCCGGGCCCTGTGGCTCGGCGAGCGTCGTGACGGCCCGAGGCAGCAGTGCTGTGTCGGCCGTTCGTGACGGTGCGAGTGCGATCACCGTGCTCCTCCCGATGGGTTCAGTAGTGTGGTGAACCGATGGCAGCCACGACGCATTCCCACCCCTGGACCGCCCCGGTCGCGCGCGGGCCGCTGGCCGGCGACGTCGCCCTGCCGGGCTCGAAGTCGCTGACGAACCGGGAGCTGGTGCTCGCCGCCCTGGCCGACGGCCCGTCGACGATCCACCTGCCGTTGCACTCGCGTGACTCCGCGCTGATGACGGCCGCGCTCCGGCAGCTCGGCGTCGGCATCGACGAGGTCCGACCGGCCGCCGGGGACCCGGCGAACCCGTACGGCCCGGACCTCCGGGTGACGCCCGGCCCGATGCACGGCGACGTCCGGGTGGACTGCGGGCTCGCGGGCACCGTGATGCGCTTCCTGCCGCCGCTCGCCGCCCTGGCCGAGGGACCGGTGACGATCGACGGCGACCCCTACGCACGGAAGCGCCCGATGGCCGCGATCGTCCAGGCACTCGTCGACCTCGGCGTGCAGGTCACCGACGACGGCGGCGGCGCGATGCCCTTCAGCTTCGTCGGGACCGGCTCGGTCCGGGGCGGCACGCTCGACATCGACGCCTCGGCATCGTCCCAGTTCGTCTCCGGCCTGCTGCTCTCTGCACCGCGCTTCACCGAGGGGCTGCACCTCCGGCACACCGGGGAGCGGCTGCCGAGCCTGCCGCACATCGCGATGACGGTGGAGGTCCTGCGTGCCCGGGGCGTGCAGGTCGACGAACCCGCGGTCGGCGAGTGGGTCGTGCACCCGGGGCCGATCCGGGCGCGCGACGTGACGATCGAACCGGACCTCTCGAACGCTGCCCCGTTCGCGGTCGCCGCCCTCGTCGCCGGCGGGACGGTCCGGATCCGGACCTGGCCGACCGAGACGACGCAGGTCGGCGCCGACCTCGAGTCGCTCCTGCCGCTGTGGGGCGCGACCGTGACACGCGACGGTGACGACCTGGTGTTCGACGGCGGTGTCGGGATCCGGGGTGGGGCCTCCGTCCCGGGGGTGGACCTGGACCTGACACGCGGCGGCGAACTCGCCCCCGCGCTCGTCGCGCTCGCGGCCCTGGCCGACGGCCCGAGCGAGGTCTCCGGCATCGGGCACCTGCGCGGCCACGAGACGGACCGGCTGGCCGCGCTGGCGGCGGACGTCAACGGTCTGGGAGGCGCGGTGACGGAACGTCCCGAGGGCTTGCGGATCGACCCGGCACGGCTCCACGGCGGCGACTGGGCCGCCTACGAGGACCACCGGATGGCCACCGCCGGGGCCGTCATCGGCCTGGTGACCGAGGGCGTGGCCGTCGACGACATCGGCTCGACCGCGAAGACGCTGCCGCAGTTCCCGGAGCTGTGGGCCGACCTGCTCGCGACGAGCACGGTCGCCGACACCACCGAGGGGGACCCGGCATGAGCTGGTGGGACGACACCGACGGCGGCGACGAGGACGAGCCGTACGGCCAGTACGACGAGTCCAGCGTCCGCGTACGCCCGAACCCGAAGGGCAACCGGCCGCGCACCAAGACCCGCCCCACGTACGACGACGCCCCGACCGGCTGGGTGACGAACGTCGACCGCGGTCGGTTCGGCGTCCTCGTGACGAACGAGGACGGCGAGCACGTCGTCACCGCCACGAAGGCACGGGAACTCGGCCGGAAGTCCGTCGTGACCGGGGACCACGTGTCGCTCGCCGGGGACGTCTCGGGCGACGAGGGCTCGCTGGCCCGCATCGTCCGGGTGGCCGAGCGCACCTCGTTGCTCCGACGCAGTGCCGACGACTCGGACGAGGTCGAGCGCGTCATCGTCGCCAACGCCGACCAGATGCTCATCGTGGTGGCCGCGGCCGACCCGGAACCCCGGACGCGTCTGATCGACCGGTACCTGGTGGCGGCGTTCGACGCGGGGCTCGACCCGATCCTCTGCATCACGAAGACCGACCTCGCCGACCCGACACCGTTCCTGGCGCACTTCGCCTGCCTGGACCTGCGCATCGTGACGAGCCGTTCCGACGACGTCCCGTTCGCGGCCCTGCACGACCTGCTGGACGACAAGGTCACCGTGACGGTCGGGCACTCCGGTGTCGGCAAGTCGACGCTCGTGAACGCCCTGACCGGGTCGACGCGGGCGATCGGCGTCGTGAACTCGGTGACCGGCCGCGGGCGGCACACGTCGTCGTCCTCGATCGCGCTGCGCGTGCGGGACGGCGGCTGGATCATCGACACCCCGGGCGTCCGGTCGTTCGGGCTGGGGCACGTGCAGCCGGAGAACGTGTTCCGGGCGTTCGCCTCGCACGCGGTCACCGTGCAGGACTCCCCCGACGGCATCCCGCTCGACCAGGCGCACGACTGGGAGATCGTCGACCGGGTGCAGAACGGTGAACTCGGGGCGACGGGGGTGGAGCGACTGGACTCGTTCCGGGCGCTGCTCACGGGCATGGGCGCCGAGGACCCCGGGACGGCGTAGCGCCGCCAGGCAACTCGACTTCGGTCTCGGGCGGGCGTACGCTGTCCCCTCGTGTCCGAAGTTGCAAAGGACAACTACGCGCCGAGCGCGTCGTCCTCCTCCACCCCCGGCCCGACCGCCGTCCACGGCCACGCCGCCCAGCGCCCGCCGCACCGCGCCCCCGGCGTGCTGCGCCCGCAGGGACTCGCCGGGGTGCTCCGCTCGTTCGGCTCGCACATCCTGGTGCCGCTCTTCCTGGCGGTCGGCATGACGCTGGCCTACCTCGGCGCCTTCCACGCCCCCACCCCGCACGACCTGCCCGTCGGCATCGTCGGCACGACCCCGGCCACCCAGGTGTTCGCGCAGACCGTCACCGACCAGTCCGACGGCGCCCTCGTCGCCCACGTCGTCGGCAGCACGGAGACCGCCGAGCAGCAGGTCCGCGACCGTGACCTGGCTGCCGTGTACGCCCCGAGCGACTCGGCCGCGACGCTCTACGTCTCGACGGCCGCCAGCGAGACCACCGCCTCGGCCGCGCAGAAGGTGTTCGTGCCGATCGCCTTCGAGCAGCACCTGCCGTTCCACGTCGTCGACGTCGTCCCCACCGGTGACCAGGACACCACCGGCCAGGGCCTGTTCTTCCTGCTGGTCGGCCTGAGCGTCGGCGGGTACTCGTCCGCGATCGCCGTCGCCGCGTTCGCCACTCGCCTCCGTCCGGTGTGGACCGCCGTCGTCGGGCTCGTCACCGCGGGCGTCGTCGCGGGCATCGGCATCGTCGTCGCCGGACCGGTGTACGGCGTGCTGACCACCCACCAGTGGCAGGTCTTCCTGTTCGCCTGGCTCTACGACGCGGTCATCATCGCGCTCGGTGTCGGGCTGCACCCGCTCATCGGCCGGTGGACCACCCCGGTGCTGACGATGCTGTTCGTGATGCTCAACTTCACGTCCTCGGGCGGCATCTTCCAGCCGGCGTTCCAGCCCGGGTTCTTCGCCGGCCTCAACACGTTCTGGAGCGGCGCCGCCTGGCTGCAGGCCGCGCAGGACCTGCAGTACTTCCCGGGCGCCTCGCTGGGCCGGAGCGGTCTGGTGCTGGCACTCTGGCTGGTCGCCGCGCTGCTGCTCTGCGTCGTCGTGCACGGTCTCGTCGCCCGCCGGACCCGGATCGCCCGCGAGCGCGCCGTCACGCTGCTCGAGGAGGAAGAGGTCGTGGCGGCCTGAGGTTCGCCGTCGGACAGCCGCCACCCCGCGCCAGCACCCGCGCCCCCGGTACGCTGGCCCCGTGGACCTCAGCGCCGACCTGGACTTCGCCCGTTCCCTCGCCGACACCGCCGACGCGATCAGCCTCGACCGGTTCCGCGCCGCCGACCTGCACGTGTCACGGAAGGCCGACCACACCGCGGTCACCGACGCCGACCAGGCCGTCGAGCGGGCGCTGCGGGAGCGGCTGACGGCGGAACGCCCGGACGACGCGTTCCTCGGCGAGGAGACCACCGCTGACTCCGGCGCCGACGCGCTGAGCGAGGGGCACCGCCAGTGGGTCGTCGACCCGATCGACGGCACCGCGAACTACCTGCGAGGCGTCCCGGTGTGGGCGACCCTCATCGCGTTGGCGGTCGACGGCCGTCCGGTCCTCGGCGTGGTGAGCGCCCCGGCGCTCGGCAAGCGCTGGTGGGCAGCCACGGGCCTCGGCGCGCACTCGCTCGAGGGGCCGCTGCACGTGTCGGGTGTCAGCACGCTCGAGGACGCCAGCCTCAGCTACAACTCGCTGCAGCAGTGGGACGACGACGACCGGCTCGACGCCCTGGTCGCGCTGTCCCGGACGGTGTGGCGCACCCGCGCCTACGGCGACATGTGGTCCTACATGATGGTCGCCGAGGGGGTCCTCGACGTCGCGGGCGAGCCGGACCTCAAGCCGTGGGACATCGCCGCCCTGGTGCCGATCGTCGAGGAAGCCGGCGGACGCTTCACCTCGCTCGACGGCGACCCGGGCCCCTGGCACGGCAGCGCGCTGGCGTCGAACGGCCTGGTCCACGACGCGGTCGTCGAGGTCGTCCGCCGCAGCTGACGGGCGCACCCGCCGCCGACGACCGGACGGGAGGCACGCCCTCCTCAGTCCTGCCGCCCCGCCTCCGCCCCGTGCTGGCCCTCGGGCACGCCGCCCCGGTCCCCCTCGCCCCGGTCGCCCGCGCGCCGGTCCCCTTCGCGAGCGGCAGCGCGCCGCCGGACCACGAGGTCGGCGACCGCGAGCACGAGCGCCACCGCGATGAGCGAGACCGTGAACGTCGTGCCGCTCCGGAAGGCGTCGTGGTAGGCGTCCAACCGGCCGCCGGCACCCGCCCCGCCACCCGACCCTGCGGACTCGCTCCGGACGATCCCGTAGAAGATGCTCGTCGCCACCGCGGTGCCGATCGCCGTGCCGACGCGCTGCCCGAGCTGCTGCATGGACCCGGCGACCCCGGACTGTTCGACCGGCACCTCGGCGAGCGTCAGGGTCTGGTTCGGCGAGACCACGAACCCGCCGCCGAGTCCACCGACCAGGAAGGCCCCGGCCATCGCCCACGGGGTGACCTCGGGCGGGGTGAGGACCGCGGCGAGCATGAGCAGCACGAAGCCGACGACGACCGCACCGAGCCCGGCGACGACGAGCGCCCGACCGATCCGGTTCACCAGTCGTCCGCCGACGTAGGAGCCGACCGCGCTCGTGATCGCGAACGGGATGCTCACCATGCCGGCGAACACCGGAGCGAGCCCGAGCCCCTCCTGCAGGTAGAGCGTGACCATGAGGAACGACGCCGGCAGCGCCGCGAAGTAGACGGCGACGATCGCCAGGCCGTTCCGGTAGGACGACCGGCGGAACAGCTCGAAGTGGACGACCGGGGACTTCCCCCGGCGTTTGTACCCCTGTTCCCACAGCACGAAGCCGACGAGGAAGACCGCCGAGACCGCCAGCCAGAGCCACCGGGCGGCCGATCCGCCGCCGCCCGAGGTGGTCACGAACGGCAGCATCAGGGCGACGATCGCGACCCCGAGCAGCAGGATCCCGACGACGTCGAGCTCGCGGTCCGTGGCCCGGCCCTGGTCACCGCGGGGCAGCAGCCGCCAGGCGGCGACGAGCGCGGCGACACCGAGTGGCACGTTCATCCAGAACAGCAGACGCCATCCGTCCTGCTCGCCGCCGAGTGCGATGAGGCCGCCGCCGATCGTGGGGCCGAGTGCCGTGGAAACGCCGATCACCGCGCCGAACAGGCCGAACGCCCGACCGCGTTCCTCGCCGCGGAACAGTTGCTGCACCAGGCCGATCACCTGCGGCATCTGGGTCCCCGCGGCGAAGCCCTGCAGGATCCGGGTGATGGTGAGCACCTCGATCGTCGGTGCCAGGGCGCAGAGCAGGCTCGACACGGTGAAGGCGACGAGCCCGACGACGAACAGGCGCCGCCGGTTCGTCAGGTCGCCGAGCCGTCCGGCCGGCACCAGCGCCAGGCCGAACGCCAGGGCGTACCCGGCGACGATGAGCTGCAGCGAGGAGCTCGTGGCATGCAGCGACTGCTCGATCGACGGCAGGCCCACGTTGACCTTCGACAGGTCCAGGATCGTCAGCGCCGCGACCGCGACGCAGACCCCGAACGCCCGCCACCGCTGTCGGTCCGCTGTCCGTCCGTCCACCTGTTCGCCCGTCCGCTCGCTCACCGCCCCGTTCGTACCCGGGCCGTGCTCCGGGCAGACCCACGGTTCTGTACCCCGTCTCCTACCACCGCGTCCGGACGGGGGTCCGCCTGTCCCCCCGGACTGGGGGCACGCGCATCGAGACCTTTCCCTGACGGACGGCTCAGCATCGCCGAAGAGGGGTTAGCGTTCTCCTGACGGAAGGTCATGTGACCGCACCGGGATCCCTAGTCCCAGCGAGCGCGGACCCGCCGTCATTCGTCCGAAGACCCTAACCCGAGGGGTGATCAAGACGATGACATCATCGTTCCCGAGCGGAACCGAGCCCACCCAGGCTCGTCATCCGCGATCTGTCCACACGTCGACCCTGCCAGCGAACCGGGCCACCCACCCGTCGTCCGTCGGCACCACCCACCGCGGAGCCACCCACTCCGCTGCGGGCTCCCACGTCGCCGGCTTCCCCGCCGGTGCGTCACGCTCCCCCGTCCCTGGCGCCGGAGGCCGGTGAGTCCTGATGGAACTCACCGGTCGACGCACTGAGGTCGACCGGATCACGACCCTCGCCGTACTCCCCCGGGAGTCCGCGCTGGTCGTCGTCGGCGATCCCGGCTCCGGACGCACGAGCGTCCTCGACGCGGCCAGCAGCCGCGTCTCCCTCCCCGTCGTCCGCATCGGCGTGAACGGCAGCGAATCCCGCTGGCCGCTCGGTGGTGTGACGACGCTCTTCAGCGCACTCGACGACCCCCGGGCCGCCGCACACGTCTCCCGGATCCTCGGGACCGTGCGTGACGCGGACCCCGCGCAGGTCATCGTCGTGGCGCACGAACTCCTCGACACCCTGCGCACCCTCCAGATGGCGCCGACGCTGGTGCTCATCGACGACCTCGACCGGATGGACGCGGCGAGCCAGACGCTCATCGCGTTCCTCGCCGGCCGACTCGTCGGGACGTCCCTCCGCGTCGTCGCCACGGTGGCGACCGTGCCGTCGGACAGCCCGCTCGCGGCCCTGCCGTCGCTGCGCCTGGCGCCCCTGCACCCGGACGAGGCACTGCTGCTCGCCCGGGAGCTGGCCGCCGACGACGCGAACGACGGTGTCCTGGCGGTCATCGCCGAGCAGACCGCCGGCAACCCCGGCGTGCTCCGTGAACAGCTCGGCATGCTCCGCCGTGAGCAGCTGCTCGGCACGGAACCCCTCGTGCTGCCGCTGCGTCCCACCCCGACGACGGACCGCATCGTGGCACCCGTGGTCGCGGCGGTCCCCGGACGCGATCTGGACGTCCTGGCCCGCCTCGCCCTGGTCCTCGTCACGAAGGCGGGCGGTCCGGAGTGGGACCGCGACGTCGTCGAGGACCTCGCGTCCGTCGGGCTCGTCACGGTCCGCGGCCAGTCGATCTCGGTCCGTTCCCCGCTCGTGCGCTCCTTCCTGCACTGGCGGATGACGGCCCGCGACCGCCGCGCGGCACACGCCGAACTCGCCGCGTCCGCAGCCGCCCACGACCCGCGTGCGGCGTCGTGGCACCGGAGCTTCACGGACGACCTGCCGGACGCCGTCGCCCTGCTGCACGCCGCCCTGGCGTACGCGGCGGACGGCGACGCCGCGGCGGCCGTGACGCTCACCGAGCGTGCGCTGCACGTCGGCACCCGGTCGGAGCGCGAGCACCTGGCGCTCCTCGCGGTCGCCGAGGTCCTGCTCGCACACCGCCTGCTCGGCTACGCAGCGCGCTACCTCGCCGCGATCGCGCCGTTCCGGTCCCGCCTCGACGACGTGCGCCGCCTGCGGCTGCACTACTCGGTGCAGTACCTCAGCGGCGAGGCCGTCGAGGCGGACGAGCTGCTCGTCCCCGCCGACGCGACCGACGCCGCCGAGGCGGAGGCCGTCACGGGCCTCCTGGCCATGGTCGCCAGCTTCCGGGCCGAGGCCTGGGAGCTGGAGCACGCCCGCGACCTGCTGCAGCGTGCCGAACCGTTCGAGTCGGCACTGCCGCCGCACACGGCGCAGATCCTGCAGGCCGCACGGCAGATGGTCGCCGCGGTCGACGGACACCTGCCGCCGGACCGGGACCTGCACGACGGTCTCGCGACGACCAGCCTGCTGGCCCTCTCCGACCCGACGCTGCTGCTGCTCGCCCACGCGCTCAGCCTGTCCGAGCGGTACCGCAGCGCCCGCCGGGTGTTCGCGCTGGTCCTGGCACGCTCGTCGCACACCGCTCCGGTGTGGGTCGAGGCCGCCCGGTACCTGACCGCGGAGAACGAGGTGCGCTCGGGCAACTTCCGGCTCGCCCTCCGCGCGATCGACGCCTGGGAGACCGGGTCGAGCGTCGTCGAGCGACTGCGGGAGCCCTCGCGGGCCATCGCGATCGCTTGGCGGCACTTCCTCGAGGGTCGCCCGGTGGCCACCCTCGAGGTGCTCGACCGGTGCCTCGCGCTCCGCTCCACGAGCGGGCTCTGGGGTGCGACGGCGAAGCTGCACGCGTTCCGTGGCCGGGTCCTGCTGTTCGAGGGTCGTGCCGAGGAAGCCGCGGCGGCACTCGAGACCGCCGACGCGATCGGCCGGACGGTCCGGAACCCGACGGTGCTCCGGCACCTCGGCGACCTGATCGAGGCGTACGTGCGGCTCGGCCGGACCGACGACGCGCGGACCACGACGGCCCGTCTCGCCGCCGACCACCGGGCACACCCGTCGCGCTGGGGCGCCCTCGTCCTGGCACGGAGCCTGGCACTCGTCAGCGACGACACCACCCGCGAGGCCGCACGACACCGTGCGCTCGAGCTGTTCGAGCCCACGGACTCGCAGTTCGAGCGCGCCCGGACCCTCGCCGCGCTCGCGTCGACGGGCACCGGTCCGGACCGCGCACGGCTCGGGGCAGCGTCCGCCGCGGCCTACGAGGCAGCGGGGCTCCGTCGTCCGCTCGCCGCCCCGCAGGGCGTCGCCGCGATGCCGCCGGCCGTCGGGTCGTCGGCGCTCCGGCAGTCGCAGTTCGACTCGACGCCGTCGCCGACGACGCCGCGGAGCGCACCGGACGGCACGCCGGTCCTCACCCTGCTCACCGCCGAGGAGCAGGCAGTGGTCCAGAAGGTCACGGAGGGCTACCGGAACCGCGAGATCGCCTCGTCGCTGTACATGTCGCAGCGGACGGTGGAGCTCCGACTCACGCAGATCTACCGGAAGGTCGGGGCGCGCTCGCGCTCGCACCTGGTGGCGCTGCTGGGGTAGACGCGACCGCAGACGAGACGGGAGGCCCGGTACCAGCTGGTACCGGGCCTCCCGTTCGTCGTGCGGTCGCGCCCGCCGTGTCAGACGGTGGCCGCCCGCCGCGTGGGGCTGTGCCAGACCCCGCTGGAACCACCGCGGAAGGCGAGGAAGAGGGCGCGGAGGCACAGGTACGAGTCGAGGACCCGGAGGAGCGGGAAGGTCAGGCCGTACAGGACGTAGACGCCGCGGCGGGAGACCACCGCGACGACGATGGTGAGCAGGTAGTCGGGCAGCAGCACGCCGACCACGATCCCGGTGACCGGGTCGACGGCGAGCACGGCGTCCGGGAACCCGGCGCCCATGCCGAGCGCCACGAGGACCGCAGCGGTCCCGGCGAGCGCCACCGCGGGCAGCAGCAGGAGCATCATCAGGCTCGACGTCAGGAGCTCGAGCACGAACAGTCCGGTGGCGAGTCCGAAGCGGCGGAGGCCGAAGCGGTGGCGCCGGAGGGTCTGCCAGAAGCCGAGGTTCCAGCGTCGGACCTGTTTCGCGTAGTCGCGCAGGGTGTCGGGGTCCTGCGTGTAGGCGACGGCGGCGCCGGGGCGGAACGCGACGCGGCCGAGCTCCTTCGCGTGCACCTCGAACGTCATGTTGAAGTCCTCGATGGCCAGACCCTCGGCGGTGATGTCGATGTCGCGGAGGATCCGGGTGCGGTACATCGAGGCGAAGCCGGGAACGATGGCGACGACGTTGGCGGCGGGGGCGGCCTGGCCGAACTTCTGCAGGTACTGGACGGCGACGTAGACGCGTTCGCGGTACGCGACGAGCAGGCGGCCGGAGAAGGTGGGTGCGCGGGGCTCCAGGATCGTGGTGGCGCGACCGGCGACGGCGACGACGTCGGGGGCGGAGAACTCCGGCAGCCCGGTGGTGAAGTAGTCGGTGGACAGGTGGGTGTCGGCGTCCAGGAGCATCATCACCTCGAAGCGCTCCGGGATCGAGAAGTGCTCGATGGCGGCCGCGATGGCACCGGCCTTGCCGCGGTTCGGCTGCAGGTCGTACACCTGGGCACCGGCGGCGCGGGCGATCTCGACGGTGCGGTCCGAGGACCCGTCGGAGACGACGAGGATCTGCTCGGGTGGCAGGTGCTCGGCCGCGGAGCGGATGGTGCGTTCGATGACGAGTTCCTCGTCGTGCGCGGCGACGAGGACGGCGACGTCGGCGGTCGTCGGCGGTCGGTAGCCCCGCGAGACGGGTGCCGGCATGCCGCGGCGGTGGGCCCGACGACCGCGGCCGTCGGCGCCGACGCGGTGCAGACGGGCGGTGACGACCCGGGTCGCGCCGACCGTGGTCCAGAGGATCGTGTTGACGCCGAGGACGAGCACGAGGGCGACGACGAACGTGAGCATGGGGCGACGCTAAGCGGCACGGCGGAGACTCCGCACCGCATTCCCGCACCCGGGGCCGCATGCGGTTGCGGGAGTCCGCATGCGGTCCCGCAGTCGCCGCCACGGTGCTGCGGGGCACCGCAAGACCGGCTCCGTGGCGTTGCCGGCGGGTGGCCCGACCCGTGATGGTGGCAACGCACCGACCGCCGGCCCCGTCATCGGGGAAGGACCGCGTACCCGAGATCGGTACCCGACCGGCCGCACCCGGACCGCCACCGTCCGCCCCCGCCTGATCCGGGGACGGACGGTGGCCCGGACACGGCCCACCCGATCCCGCGGCCCACCCGACGGCGGTCGGTGCCTGCCGGGACGACTTCCCGGTTGTGTCCCGACCCGAGGGGAACCCGCATGTCCATCGCACCTCCGTCGTCCGACGCCCTGTCGGTCCGCACGTCGCCGGTCGCTCCGACGACGACGACCGTCCCGACGTCCCCGGACGTCTCGGCCCCCCTGAGCAGCAGCGTGCCGCTCACCCGGGGCACCACCGCACACGGCGGGACCCGCGGCTTCGAGTTCGACGTGGCCATCGTGGGTCTCGGCTACGTCGGGCTCCCGACGGCCCTGGCGTACCACCACTCGGGCACCTCGGTGGTCGGCCTCGACGCGTCGCAGCGCCGCCTGGAGACGATCCGGTCCCGCGGCGCCGACCTGCTCGACGACGACCGGGTGCGGCTCGAGTCGGCGTTCCTGGCGGAGGACTTCGTCCTCACCGACGACCCGTCGATGCTCGCCCGTGCGGCGGCCGTGATCGTCTGCGTGCCGACGCCGGTCGACGAGTACCTGGTGCCGGACCTGGCGATCCTCCGCGGTGCCGCCGCGACGGTCGTCGAGCACGCCGTGCCCGGGCAGCTCCTGATGCTGACGAGCACCACCTACGTCGGGTGCACCGACGACCTGCTCGTGCAGCCCCTCACCGAGCGTGGGCTGCTGCCGGGTCGGGACGTGTTCGTCGCGTTCAGCCCGGAGCGCATCGACCCGGGCAACGCCTCGGTCGCGCACGAGGACGTGCCGCGTGTGCTCGGTGCGGCGACGCCCGAGTGCGCCGAGATCGCGGACGAGATGCTCGGCCGCTACGCCCGGGTGCACCGCGTGCCCTCGCTCGCCGCGGCCGAGATGACGAAGCTGCTCGAGAACACCTTCCGCGCGGTGAACATCGCGCTGGCGAACGAGTTCTCGGACATCTGCCGGACGATGGGCATCGACGTGGCGGACGTCGTGGACGCCGCCGCGACGAAGCCGTACGGGTTCATGGCGTTCATGCCGGGCCCGGGTGTCGGCGGTCACTGCATCCCCTGCGACCCGCACTACCTGCTCTGGCAGCTCAAGGCCGACCGACAGGCCGCGCCGATGATCACCCAGGCGATGACCGAGATCGCCGCCCGTCCGGGTCGGGTCGTCGACCGCACCCGCGAGGTCCTCTCGGACGCCGGCCGTGGCCTCCGCGGTGCCCGGGTGCTCGTCGTCGGCATCGCCTACAAGCGTGACGTCGCGGACCTCCGCGAGTCCCCCGCACTCGAGATCCTCGAGGGCCTGATCGCCGCCGGTGCCGAGGTCGGGTTCGCCGACCACCGCTTCGAGTCGGTCCGCCTGCACGACGGCACGGTCCTCGACGACGTCGTCGACGAAGCCGCCTTCGCTGCCGACGTCGTGCTGCTGCACACCCGGCACACCGACGCCGACCTGTCCTGGATCACCGGCGAGCAGCTCGTGATCGACACCACCTACCGGGCTGCGGACCTCACCGGCCGCATCCTCCTCTGAAAGGGAACGCCATGAAGTCCATCGTCACCGGAGGTGCCGGGTTCATCGGCAGCCACCTCGTCGAACGCCTGCTCGCCGACGGCGACGACGTCGTCGTCCTCGACGACTTCTCGACCGGCCGTGCCGACAACCTGGCCGCCGTCGCCGGACACGAGCGGCTGCGGGTCGTCGAGGGCAGCATCCTCGACCGCGAGCTCGTCGCCGAACTGGTCGCCGGTTCGGACCGGGTCTTCCACCTGGCCGCCGCAGTCGGCGTGAAGCTCATCGTGGATCACCCGCTGCAGGGGCTCCGCACGAACATCCACGGCAGCGAGAACGTCCTGGACGCCTGTGTCGCCGCCGGCGCGAAGCTGCTCCTCGTCTCCACCAGCGAGATCTACGGCAAGAACACCGCCGACGCGCTGCACGAGACCGCCGACCGCGTGCTCGGTTCGCCGCTCGTGGCCCGCTGGACCTACGCCGCGGCGAAGGGCATCGACGAGGCCTTCGCGCACGCCTACTTCAAGGAGTACGGCCTGCGCGTCGCCATCGTCCGTCCGTTCAACACGGTCGGTCCGCGCCAGACCGGTCGCTACGGCATGGTCGTCCCGAACCTCGTCGGCCAGGCCGTCCGCGGCGAGCCGCTGACCGTGTACGGCGACGGCGTCCAGTCGCGCTGCTTCTCGTTCGTCGGCGACGTCGTCCCCGCGATGGTCGCGCTCATCGAGCACGACGCGGCCTACGGCGAGGCGTTCAACCTCGGCGGCGAGCGCGAGATCAGCATCGCCGAGCTGGCGGAGCTCGTCATCGACATCGTCGATTCGGACAGCCAGATCACCTACGTCCCCTACGACGAGGCGTACGGCGAGGGCTACGAGGACATGCGCCGTCGGGTCCCGGACAACACGCGTGCCGAAGCCGCCGTCGGGTTCGCCCCGGTGACCCCCCTGGAGGCCGTGGTCCGGTTGGTCGCGGAGGACGTGCGTTCCCGCGCGGTCGCAGACGCCGTCACCGACGCCGCCCCGGCGGGTGCGACGGCGGGTGCCCCGGCGAGCGCGACGGCGGCGGTCTAGCCGTGTGCGGCATCATCGCGGCACGGGTGGCGGACGACGCCACCCCGTACCTCCTGGACGGTCTGGAGCGTCTGGAGTACCGCGGCTACGACTCGGCCGGCATCGCTGTCCGCACCAGCACCGGCGGCACCGAGACGATCCGTTCGGTGTCCCGCGTCGGCGACCTGCGCACGCTCGTCGCCGCCCGCTCCGGTGACCCGTTCACGGGCATCGGCATCGGCCACACCCGCTGGGCGACGCACGGCGCCGTCCGTGAGACGAACGCGCACCCGCACGCCGACTGCTCCGGTCGGATCAGCGTCGTGCACAACGGCATCATCGAGAACGCGGACCTGCTCCGCGAGCAGCTGAGCGCCCAGGGACACGTGTTCGTGTCCGAGGTCGACTCGGAGGTCATCACGCACCTCGTCGAGCGTGCCCTGGCGGTCGACCCGGACCTGATGCTCGCGGTGCAGATCGCGACCGCGCAGCTCGAGGGCTCCTGGGCCATCGTGGTCCTCGACGCCCGCGACGGCCGGATGGTCGTCGCGGCCGACCGGTCCCCGCTCGTGGTGGCCCGTGCCGCCCGCGGTGACTTCGTCGCGAGCGACATCGGTGCGATCGCCACGTGGGCGGAGACCTTCGTGGCGCTCCGGGACGGGGACGTGGTCGAGCTCGGCGAGAGCTGGACCTGGTCCTCCCGTGGCGAGGTCGTGGCGGTGCCGTTCGCGACGCCGTCGCCGTTCGCCGCCGAGGCGCTCGAGCTCGGTGACCACACCGACCACATGGCGAAGGAGATCGAGGAGCAGCCCGCCGTCGTCGCGGAGATCCTCGACCGGGTCGCCGGCCGCGCGGTCGACGGCTCGATGTGGCGCGGCCTCGGGCTCGCGCCGTTCGAGCGCGTCGCCGTCGTGGCGTGCGGGACCTCGTTGAACGCCGGGCAGGTCATCGCGACCGCGCTCCGCGGACTCGGCGGTGTCCCCACCGACACCGTCGTCGCCAGCGAGGCCGACCAGGCCGTCCTGACGCCCGGCACCCTGGTCGTCGCGATCAGCCAGTCGGGCGAGACCGCGGACGTGCTCCGTGCGCTCGACCGGTTCGCGGACCGGTACCAGGTGCTCGCGTTGACGAACAACCTGCACTCGTCGCTCGCCCGTCGTGCCGACGCCGTGCTCGACTGCCACGCCGGGCCGGAGATCGGCGTCGCCGCGACGAAGACGTTCACGGCGCAGGTCGTCGTCGGCGTCTCAGCGATGATCTCCGCACTGGTGGCGTCCGGCCGGATCGACCGCTCGCGTGCACTGGCGCTCGTGGGCGACATGCAGCGGCTGCCGGGCCTCCTGGCCGGCGCGGCCGAAGCGTCCCTCGACCGGATCCCGCTGCTCGTCTCGAGCGTGCGCGACGCCTCCGGGTTCCTGTTCCTGGGACGCGGGGCGGGCCTCCCGTTCGCTGCCGAGGGTGCGCTGAAGCTCAAGGAGCTCTCCTACCGGTGGGCCGAGGCCTACCCGGCCGGCGAGCTCAAGCACGGCCCGCTCGCACTCGTCACCGACGGCACCCCCGTGGTCGTCGTCGACAACGGCGAGCACAAGATCCAGGCGAACGTCGCCGAGGTCCGCGCCCGCGGTGGCTTCGTCATCACCATCGGTGGTGCCGGCGCCGACGTGCCCGCGCTCGGTCGCGACGCCGGCCGGCTGCTCTCCCGACGGACCGACGTGACCGACCAGGGCATGTCGCTCTGGGGGCCGCTCGAGTCCGTCGTCCCCCTCCAGATGCTCGCCCGCGAGCTCGCGCTGCAGCTCGGCTGCGACGTGGACAAGCCCCGCAACCTCGCGAAGTCGGTGACGGTCGAATGACCAAGGACCAGTCCTTCAACCGCCTGACGGTGATCCTCGCCGTCCTGGCGGCCGTGGCGATCGTCGTCACGGGTCTCCTCGGAGCCGCCCCGGCACGCGCCGCGACGGTCACGAAGCCCGTCACGGTCAGCCTGACCTTCGACGACGGCGACGCCGACCAGATGCCGGCCGCGCAGGTGCTGCAGCAGAACGGCCTGACCGGCACGTTCTACATCATCACCGGGTACCTCAACGCCCCCAGCTACATGCAGCAGTCGGACCTGGCGACCCTCGCGGCCGCCGGCAACGAGATCGGTGGGCACAGCGTCACCCACCCCGACATGTCGGCGCTGTCCCAGGCCGAGGCGCAGCGGCAGGCCTGCCAGTCGCGTGCCACTCTTTCGTCGTGGGGCTACACCGTCCGGAGCTTCGCCTACCCCTTCGCGGAGTCGACCACGAAGACGCGTGACGCCGTCCGCGCCTGCGGGTACACCAGCGCCCGCGGCCTCGGCGACGTGCAGACCCCGTACGACTGCACCGGCTGCGTCACGGCGGAGACCCTGCCGCCCCGCAACGCCATGCTGACCCGGGCACCGAGCCAGGTCGAGGCGGACTGGACCCTGGCCGACCTGCAGAAGCAGGTCACCCAGGCGAAGACCGACAGGGGCGGCTGGGTGCAGCTCACCTTCCACCACATCAGCGACGACACCTCGCTCGACCCGACGACCTCACCGGCCCTGTTCGCGCAGTTCGCCCAGTGGCTCGCCGCGTACTCGGCCGACCCGGCGAACGCCACCACCGTCAAGACGGTCGGCGACGCGGTCGGCACCCCGGTGCAGCCGGTCGTGCAGTCACCGGTCCCCGGACCGGCAGCACCCGGCGTCAACGCCGTGCAGAACCCGTCGTTCCAGACGACCTCCTCCACCAGCCCGAGCGGTCAGAAGTGCTGGCAGTACGGCGGGTACGGCTCGAACACGGCGGCGTTCAGCACCGTCAGCCCGGGTCGCACCGGCACCACCACGAAGGCGACGTCGCTCACCGTGAGCGACTACACGGACGGTGACGCGAAGTGGTTGCCGACGTTCGACCTCGGCGACTGCGCACCCACCGTCGTCGCCGGGCACACGTACTCGCTCCGCGAGTACTACAAGGCGGACACCGTGACGCAGTTCACGGTCTACCTGCGCGACGCGACCACCGGGTCGTGGCACTACTGGACGTCGAGCCCCTGGTACGCCTCGGCCACCACGTGGACCCAGGCGGTGTGGACGACGGACCAGATCCCGGCCGGGTTCAACGGCATCAGCTTCGGCCTGAACCTGTTCACGAACGGCACGCTGACCACCGACGACGTCGCCGCCTACGACACGGTCGGTGCGCCGCAGCTGGCGACCACCACGACGACGACGAACAGCGCGACCACGTCGGCGAAGACGAGCAGCAGCGTCAGCCGGATCGCCCCGGCCGTCGACGCCCTGGCCGTCCGGTCCCGTGCGGTCCTCGGGCAGCTCGACACGTCCGGCATGGCGAGCCCGCTCGACGCCCCGGCGGCACCCGCCCCGGCGGCACCCGCCCCGGCAGCGCCGGCAGCTCCGGCAGCGCCCGGCACGATCGGCCGGTGACGTGCGGACGACACCCCAGCCCCGACCCCGGGAGACCCGCCTCCGCGGCTCCCGGGGCCGGGGCGTCCGGCTGCGGAGGGCGGCGGCCCTCGTCAGCACGCTCGCGCTCACCGCGGTCCTCGCCGGCTGCGGCAGCCCGTCCGGCGGTGGAGCGGTGGCCCGCACCTACCCGTGGCACACCAGGATCGTCTCCACGACGTTCTGGGTCGGCGAGGTCTTCGACCCGGACGCCGACGACGGCAGCCAGGTCTACTCGACCTACGACGACGACTGGCAGGGCAGCTACGGCGGCTGCGACGGTGTGATCGTCAAACGCATCTGCCAGACCGAACGCCGCACCGCCGGCAACGGGTACTTCCCGGTGCACATGAAGCCGAAGGAGAACCCGTTCTACCTCGACGTGCCGTACGACGACGTCAACGACCGCACGGGGTTCCGCGATCGGGACCGGGTGGTGCCCTGGGCCGGCGACACCGCCTACCGGAAGCACCGCGGCGACGACGGCTTCAGCTACCTCAAGAACCGGTGGGTCCAGCTCACCAAGGACGGACGCACCTGCTACGGCCAGGTCCAGGACGCCGGCCCCGGCACCTACCACGACAGCGCCTACGTCTTCGGCTCCACGAACGCGCGGCCAGCCAACAAGCGGTACAACGGCGCCGGGGTGGACGTCTCCCCCGCGCTGAACGGCTGCCTGTACTACGCCGAGCTCGACGGCGAGGACGACCGGATCGCCTGGCGGTTCATCGAGGCCGACAAGGTCCCGAACGGCCCCTGGCGCCGGGTGATCACGACCAGCCAGGTCTCCCAGTGAACCGCCGAGGACGGTCTGCCACGATGTCGGCTTGACCTCCCTGCCCGCCTCCGCCGTGTTCGCCGCCCTGCTCATCGGCGCCGTGCTCCCCCTCGTGCCGTTCCTCGGCCGGATCGCCCGCCTGGCCGCGACGATCGTGCACGAGGTCGGGCACTGCGTCGTCGTGGTGCCCTTCGGTGGCCGCATCCGGCGCATCGACCTGCACCCGGACGGCTCCGGCGAGGCCTGGGTGCAGCTCGGCCGCGTCCCGGGAGCGGTCCGCTGGCTGGTGCGGCTGCTCAACCTGTTCGCCGGCTACAGCGCACCGATCTGGGCCGGTGTCCTGCTCGTCACCGGAGCGGTGGTCGGCTCGCCCTGGCTGCCCGTGGCCGTGCTCGGCGTCGTGGGCTTGGTCGCGCTGCTGTTCGTCCGGAACTGGTTCGGGCTCCTCGTGGTGATCGGGTTCGACGCGCTCGCCGTGTGGGTCGCCGTGCGCCCATCGGACCTGACCCTGCTGGTCGTCGCGGCCCTCGGCGCAGCGCTCCTGGTCGACGGACTGCGCTCGCTCGTGCAGGTCGTCCGGTGGCTCCTCACCGGGGCACGGGTGCAGACCGACTTCCACATCGCGGCCGCCGAGATGCGTCTGCCCGCGGTCGTCTGGTTCGTGCTGTTCCTGGCGGGCAACGGTGTGGCGGTGTGGGCGGCTCGCGGTCCACTGCTGGCGGTCGGTGAGACCGTCCTCACCGGCATCCGGACGCTCGTCGGCTCCTAGCCCGCCGACCGCGCACAGCATCGCCGTAACCCGACGCCGCATTCGACGCGGGACGGCACCGAGCCTGCGAGAGTACGGCGCAACGACCGCACGCCCGAGCGGCCGGACGACCCGGCACGGAGGTGGACGCATGACGGACGAACGACCCGGTTTCGCGACCGAACAGGTGCACGGCGGCTTCCTGCCCGACACCGCGCACGGCGCCCGGGTGCCCGCGATCCACATGTCCTCCGGCTTCCTGTTCGAGGACGCTGCCCAGGCGCGGGACCGCTTCGCCGGCACCGACGACGGCTACACGTACACCCGGCTCGGCAACCCGACGAACGCCGACGTCGAGCGGCGCATCGCCCTGCTCGAGCGGGGAGCCGATGCCCTCCTGGTGAGCAGCGGTCAGGCGGCCGCGACGGTCGCCTTCCTCGGGCTCCTCGCCGCGGGCGACCACGTCGTCAGCGCCGCCAGCATCTACGAGGGCACGCGCGGGCTGCTGCTGCAGAACCTCGGCCGGCTCGGCATCCACGTCGACTTCGTCACCGACGCCCGGGACCTCGACGCCTGGGCCGCCGCCGTCCGACCCGAGACGAAGCTGTTCTTCGCCGAGACGATCCCGAACCCGAAGAACGACGTCCTCGACATCGCCGGCGTCGCCGAGGTCGCCCACCGCGCCGGCGTCCCCCTCGTCGTCGACAACACGCTCGCGACCCCGTACCTCGTGCAACCCGTCGAGCACGGCGCCGACGTCGTGGTCCACTCCGCGTCGAAGTTCCTGTCCGGACACGGGTCGGGGCTCGGCGGTGTGGTCGTCGACGGCGGACGGTTCGACTGGACCGCCACCCCGGAACGCTGGCCGCACCTCACCCAGCCCGACCGGGCCCTCGGTGGTGCCAGCTACGTGGACCGCGCCGGCACCGGTGCGTTCCTCGCCTACGCGCGGGACGTCGTCGCCTCCCGGATCGGCCCGACGCCCTCCCCCTTCAACGCGTTCCTCCTCCGGCAGGGCATCGAGACGCTGTCGCTCCGCGTCGAGCGGCACGTCGCGAACGCGCTGACGGTCGCGACGTGGCTGGAGGCGCAGCCCGAGGTGACGAGCGTCGACCACGCGGGTCTGGCCTCCAGTCCGTACCACGACCTCGCCCGGCGCTACCTGCCCCGTGGCGCCGGGTCCGTCTTCGCGTTCACGTTCGCCGGTGGCGAGCAAGCCGCCCACGCGTTCATCGACGCGGTCGAGCTGTTCAGCCGGATGACGCACCTGGGCGACGTGCGGTCGCTGGTGCTGCACCCCGCGACGACCACCCATGCCGGACGGACGCCCGCCGAGCGGGCCGCGCTCGGCATCGGTGACGGGCTCGTCCGCCTGTCGATCGGCATCGAGGACGTCGCCGACCTGCTCCGCGACCTGGAACGCGGGTTCGCCGCGGTCCGCGCGGGCGCGTCGGTGCCCTCGGTCGCGTCGGTGCCCTCGGTCGCGTCGGTCGCCTCGGTCGTCGGCCGGGAGGCACGCCCCGCCCCCGTCACGTCCGTCACGGTGCTCGACAGGGCCGGCCGATGACCCGGATGCAACACGTCGGCTACTTCTTCTCGCGCGGGTTCGGCCCGCAGGCGTGGGGTCGCGCGGACTGGCACTGGGGACACGACTGGACGAAGCCGGAGCTGTACCAGCAGTCGGTGCGGGCCCTCGAGGACGCCGGACTCGACCTGGTCATCGCCGAGGACGCGATCTCCCTCGGCGACCCGTCGACCCTCGACCTGCGCATCCGGCAGGCGTACGGCGGGCCCAAGCACGACCCGCTGCTGCTCGCCCCGTGGCTGTTCGCCGCGACCCGGCACATCGGCATCGCCCCGACCGTGAACGCCGGCGTCACCCCGCCGTACCTGGCAGCCCGACAGCTGGCGACGCTCGCGCACCTGTCGTCGGACCGGCTCGGCGTCAACGTCGTCACCGACGTGGGCAGTGCCCGGCACGCCGGCCTCGACCCGCTGCCGCACGACGCCGCCTACGACCGCGCCGAGGAGTGGATGGGACTGCTCCGCCGACTCTGGCACTCGTGGGGCTCCGGGCACCTGCAGTCCGAGTCCGACTGGCACTTCGCCGACGGCGCCGAACTCGACACGTTCCAGCACGAGGGCGAGTACTTCCGGACCGCGGGCCCCCTCAACGCGCTGCCGCTCGAGTCCGACCCCGTCGTGGTCTCCCCCGGCGGCTCCGGACGCGGGCTGGGCTTCGCCGGGACGCACTCCGACGTGCAGCTCGCACTCGCTCCCCTGACGGCCACCGCGGTCTCCGCCTACCGGGCGAAGGTGCACGCCGCCGCCGCCGAGGTCGGACGGCGGCCGGAGGACCTGCGGGTCCTGTTCGTCCTCAAGCCCGTCGTCGTGTCCTCGCCCGAGGAGGCGGACCGCATCGTCGAGGCGTCCCGGCACCCGTCCGACGAGGCCCTGCGTACCGTCGCGCTGGCGTGGTCGAGCGACTCGGAGACCGATCTGCTCGCCCTCGACCTCGACGCACCGATCCCCGAGGGCACCTTCGCCGACCACGTCTCGGCCGGTACCGTCCGTGGGCTCCTCGGGGACACGCCGGACGCCCCGTTGCGCGAACTGCTCACCCGCAAGGCCCAGCTCGGCCGGGTCGCCGATCGCTCGGGCTTCGTCGGGACGGCCGACGAGTTCGCGGACTTCATCGAGGAGCTCGGGTCCGATGCCGACAACGACGGGGTGATCCTGTCCGGCGACCTGCACCCGGCGCAGGTGTACCGGATGCTCGGTGACCTGGTGCCGGTGCTCCGGCAGCGCGGGATCCTCCGTCGTGAGTACGGCGCGGGCGGGCTCCGCGCCAACCTGTTCGACTTCTGACCCCTCCCGTCGCGGCTACTTCTTCTTGTCCTTCTTCGACGACTTCTTCTTGTCGTCCTTCTTCTTGTCGTCCTTCTTCTTGCTGTCCTTCTTCTTGTCGTCCTTCTTCTTCGACGACTTCTTCTTCTTGGACGACTTCTCGTCGACGTTCTTCTTCTTCGGCTGCTCCGGCTCGGGTGCGACGGGTTCGACGCCGTCGGGTTCGACGCCGTCGGGCTCGACGCCATCGACGGGCTCGACCACGACAGCCGAACCGGTGTCCGCCACGACGTCGACGGGCTGCTCGGTGACGACCGGGGCGAGGGCGTCCTCGACCCGCTCGACCAGCACCTCGGCACCGGACTCGGCGAGCCGCAGGAGCGACTGCGCGGCACGGAGTCGCGTCGTCGACTTCCGGGCCAGCGCGTCCGCACGGGCACCCTCGAGGAACGTCCGGAGCGCCCGCTCGGGCACCGAGCGGCCACGCGGCGCGGAACGGTCGAGCCGGTCGAGCTCGCCCGCGACGCCGGCGACGTCGTCCTCGACGCGCTCGTGCCGGACCGACTCCAGCAGCGCCGCCACCGCAGCTGCCGCCCGCTCGACGCCCGGGGTGCGCTGGTCCATCACGACGAGCATCTCGAACACCGTGCCGTAGGACATCGTCTCCAGCCGGACCGGTTCGGCACCACGCCCGCGCAGCACCAACCGGGCATCGGGCGTCGGCAGCCAGGCGACCACGGCGGCGACCGAGGCGACGGAGCCCACGATGCGCTCGTACTCGGCCAGGCCCAGACGGTCCTGCTCCCGCAGACGGACTCGGATCGCGATCTCCTGCACGGTGTACCTCTCGTTCGGGACGGTACCGACGGGCTGCGGCACCGTGCCTCGGAGCGTAGTCCCCTGCCCCGGGTGTGCAGATGGCCCGGGCATGCAGATGCCCCGAGCATGCAGATGGCCCGGCCGTGCAGATGCCCCGGGCATGCCGAAGGCCCCGCGCCGTCCGGGGACGATGCGGGGCCTTCGATGGCGACTCACGTGACAGCGGTCCGACGATCGGCAGGTGGTGGAGATGGGGGGAATCGAACCCCCGTCCATCGCTGCAATTCGACGTCTTCTACGGGCGTATCCGGATGTTCGTTCTGCTCGGCCCCGTCCGTTGCTACCGGCTTCTCGGACGACAGGCCCAGTCTCAGTGCAAGTCCCGCACGGCCCTGAGGCGCAACCGTGCAGCAAGTCCTCTGGATGACGCCGGAACTCAGGTTAGAAGACGATCACCTGGCCGACGGACTTCATGTGCTGGGCTGCTTACGCAGCGAGAGCGAAGTCAGTGCGCTTGGAATTGGCACTTGTTGGTTTCCACGGATCGTTGACGAGATGACCGTGGGTCCTCGGCCCGCTTCCCGTCGGCACACAGGCAATGTCGAAACCGATCATCCCCATGCAGGCCGACGTGCGAGCCGCTGTCACGCTGTTGAGTTTCCATCCCTGCTCCGGACTCTGTCCGGGCCAGGCAACTGTTGAGTCTACCGACTGAACGAGTCTGACGCTAGTCGAGTCGGCTGGTCACTCGCCGAGACGGTTGCGGGAGCGCATGGCCCGCTCGGCCTCACGCTTGTCGGTCTTCTCACGCAGGGCCTGGCGCTTGTCGAACTCGCGCTTGCCCTTCGCGACCGCGATCTCGACCTTGGCCCGACCGTCGTGGAAGTAGATCTTCATCGGCACGAGCGTGTAGCCGCCCTGCGACGTCTTGTGCGAGATCTTCACGATCTCCTGCTTGTGCAGGAGCAGCTTCCGCTTGCGCCGCGGTGCGTGGTTGTTCCACGTCCCCTCGGTGTACTCGGGGATGTGCACGGCGTCGAGCCACGCTTCACCGGCGTCGACGAAGGCGTACCCGTCGACGAGGGACGCCCGGCCTTCGCGCAGCGACTTCACCTCGGTCCCGCTGAGGACCATGCCGGCCTCGTACGTGTCCTCGATGAGGTAGTCGTGGCGCGCACGACGGTTCGTCGCGACGACCTTCTCCCCGCGTTCCTTCGCCATGACCGGCTCCTCTTCGTTGGGTGCGCACCCGCTTGCGTGCGAGCCGCCCAGCATACCGAACGCCGGGAGGCCCGCACACCTTCCCGGGATCCCTCCCGTTCTCGGTGTGCGGGCCTCCAGACGGGACGACCTGCGGTCGCGATCAGACCTTGAGGTACCGCCGGATCGCGATGGAGGCGGAGACCGCCGCCAGGACCACACCGATGACGATGACCGCCGGCACGACGATCGCCGCGTCGTCCATGCCGATGAACGCGGTGCCGGAGAACCGTTTCGTCAGGTAGTTGCGGACGAAGAACCAGACCACGGCCGTGATCGCACCACCCGCGAGGACGGCTCCGACCGCGGCGGCGATCACCCCCTCGAGCACGAACGGCGTCTGGATGAACCGGTTCGAGGCGCCCACCAACCGCATGATGCCGAGCTCCCGTCGTCTCGAGAACGCGGACAACCGGATCGTGGTGGCGATGAGGAGCACCGCGGCGACGAGCATCAACCCCGCGATGCCGATCGCCGTGTAGGACGACGCGTTGAGCAGGTTGAAGATCGGTTGCAGGTACCCGCGCTGGTCGACGACGCTCTGCACGCCGGCGACCTTCGACAGGCTCTCGACCAGGACGTCGGCCTGCGACGGGTTCTTCAGGTTCACCCAGAAGGTCTCGTTCAGGTACTCGGGCTTGACGAACTCGGTCGCGGGCGAGTCCTTGAACTGCTGCTTGAAACGGGTGTACGCGTCCTGCTGGTCCTCGAAGTACGACTTCTCGATGTACGGCTTCAGCGTGGACGACGCCAGCTGCTGCTTGATCTGGGCGCGCTGGTCGTCGGTCGCCTTCGCCCCGGTGCAGTTGCCGGTGGTGTCGGTCTCGGTGCAGAGGTAGACGGCGACCTGGGCTCGGTCGTACCAGTACCCCTTCATCTGGTTGATCTGCATCTGCAGCAGGATCGCGGTGCCGACGAAGGTCAGCGAGATGAAGGTCACCAGGACGACGGAGACCACCATCGAGGCGTTGCGACGGAGGCCGGAACCGACCTCGGCCATGACGAGTCCGAGCCTCATCGGATGAGCCCCGGGATGGTCTGGATGCCGGTCGTGTTCGAGACGCCACCACGCTGGATGGGCAGGGCCTGGGTCTGGTAGCCGCCGGCCTGCTCGTCGCGGAGGACGCTGCCGCCGGAGAGCTCGATGACCCGGCGCTGCATCTGGTTCACGATGCTCGCGTCGTGCGTCGCCATCAAGATCGTCGTGCCTCCTTGGTTGATGCGTTCGAGGAGCGCCATGATGCCCGCCGAGGTCGTCGGGTCGAGGTTGCCGGTCGGTTCGTCGGCCAGCAGGACGGCCGGCTTGTTCACGACGGCGCGGGCGATCGCCACGCGCTGCTGCTCACCACCGGAGAGCTCGTGCGGCATCCGGGTCGCCTTGCCGGAGAGCCCGACGAGCTTGAGCACGTCGGTGACGGACTCACTGATGAAGCCCTTGCTCTTGCCGATCACCTGCAGCGAGAACGCGACGTTGTCGAAGACGTTCTTGTTCGGCAGCAGCCGGAAGTCCTGGAACACCACGCCGAGGTTGCGGCGGAAGTACGGGACCTTGCGGGAGGAGAGCGCGCCGAGACGCTGCCCGAGCACGTGGATCTGCCCGCGGGAGGGCTTCTCCTCCTTCAGCACGAGCCGGAGGAAGCTCGACTTCCCGGAGCCGGACGCACCGACGAGGAAGACGAACTCGCCCTTGAGGATCTCGAGGGTGACGTTGTCGAGAGCGGGACTCGGGTTGCCCGAGTACACCTTGGTGACCTGGTCGAATTTGATCATGACCGGATCAGGGTAGGTCGCGAACCGGTGATCCTGCTCCAGGCGCGCGGCTCAGGAACCGGTGGGGTCGCTCAGATCCGACCCCGTTCGACGCTCAGTCCTCGTCCGGACGCTTGCGCCAGCGGATGCCGGCGTTGATGAAGCCGTCCAGGTCGCCGTCGAAGACCGCCGACGGGTTGTTGACCTCGTACTCGGTCCGCAGGTCCTTGACCATCTGGTACGGCGCCAGCACGTAGTTGCGGATCTGGTCCCCCCAGCTGGCGGTGATGGTGCCGGCGAGTTCCTTCTTCTTCGCGTTCTCCTCTTCCTTCTTCAGGAGCAGGAGGCGCGACTGCAGCACGCGCATGGCCGCGGCACGGTTCTGGATCTGCGACTTCTCGTTCTGCATCGACACGACGGTGCCGGTCGGCAGGTGGGTCAGGCGCACGGCGGAGTCGGTCGTGTTGACGGACTGTCCACCGGGGCCGGAGGAGCGGAACACGTCGACGCGGATGTCGTTCTCCGGGATGTCGATGACCGCGGTCTCCGGCATCAGCGGGATGACCTCGACCGCGGCGAAGGACGTCTGGCGCTTGCCCGCGGCGCCGAACGGCGACATGCGGACCAGGCGGTGCGTGCCGGCCTCGACCGACAGGGTGCCGAACGCGTGCGGGCCGTCCACCTCGAACGTGGCGGACTTGATGCCCGCCTCTTCGGCGTAGGAGGTGTCCATCACGGTCACCTTCTGGTCGTGCTGCTCCGCGTAGCGCAGGTACATGCGCATGAGCATCTCGGCGAAGTCGGCGGCGTCGACACCGCCGGCACCGGCACGGATCGTGATCACGGCGGGACGGTCGTCGTACTCGCCGTCGAGGAGCGTCTGGACCTCGAGGTCGCCCATCGTCTTGGTGATGGCCTTGAGCTCCTCAGCCGCTTCGTCGGCGGACTCCTGGTCCTCGGCCTCGTTCGCCATCTCGACCAGGACCTCGAGGTCGTCGAGGCGCTGCTCGGTCGCCGTGAGCTTCTTCAGCTGGGACTGCCGGTGGGCGAGCGCGCTGGTGACCTGCTGCGCGTGGTCGGTGTCCTCCCACAGGTCGGGGGCGCCGGCCTGCTCGCTGAGTTCGGCGATCTCACGCTCGAGGCGGTCGACGTCGACCACGGAGCGGATGTTCCCGAAGGTCACTCGGAGGGCGTTGACCTGCTCGCTGATGTCCAGTTCGACCATGGTCCCCGATCCTACCGGCCGGGCGTCCGGGTCAGCGCCCGAGCGACGGCTCCCGCCGCGCCATCCCCGCCGCACCGGCACGCTCGACGGCCACCGGCAGCGCGGCGAGGAAGGCGTCGACGTCCTGCTCGGTCGAGGTGTGGCCGAGGGTGATCCGGAGCGCACCGCGTGCGTCGTCCTCGCTGAGGCCCATCGCGAGCAGCACGTGCGACGCCTCGGGCACCCCGGCCTGGCACGCCGACCCGGTGGACACGGCGACCCCGGCGGCGTCGAGCAGGAACAGCAGCGAGTCCCCCTCGCAGCCCGGGAACGTGAAGTGCGCGTTGTTCGGCAGCCGGTCGACCGGGTCACCCATCAGCACCGCGGACGGAACGGCGGCCCGGACCCCGTCGACGAGGCGGTCCCGCAGGTGCCGGACGTCGGCGTGCGGCGCGGCTGCGGCGACCCCGAAGGCCGCGGCGGCCGGGGCGTCCTGCGTGCCACTCCGGACCTGGCGCTGCTGGCCCCCGCCGTGGATGAGCGGCTCGACGACCGCGCGTCGGCCGAGCACCAGCGCACCGACCCCGACCGGGCCGCCGATCTTGTGCGCCGACACGCTCAACGCGTCGAGGCCGGACGCGGCGAAGTCCACCGGCACCTGGCCGTACGCGGCGACGGCGTCGCTGTGCACCGGGACCCCGGCGGCGTGGGCGAGCGCGACGATCCGCTCGACGGGCTGCATGGTGCCGACCTCGTTGTTCGCCCACAGGAACGTGACCAGGGCGACGTCGTCGGCGGAGGCGAGCCGTGCCTCCAGTCCGGCGAGGTCGACGCGACCCGCGGCGTCGAGCGGGACGACGTCGACCACGGCGCCCTCGTGGCGTTCCAGCCAGTCGACCGTGTCGACCGTGGCGTGGTGCTCCCCCGCCGGGACGACGATGCGGGGACGCCGGCGGTCGCGCTGCCGGGCCCAGAACAGGCCCTTGACGGCGAGGTTGATGCTCTCGGTGCCGCCGGAGGTGAAGACGACCTCCACCGGGTCGGCACCGAGCGACGCGGCGACCCGGGCACGGCCGTCCTCGAGCAGCATCTTGGCGCGCTGGCCGGCGCTGTGGATCGACGACGGGTTGCCGACGGTGGTCAGCGCGTCGGTGAACGCGGCGAGCGCTTCCGGCAGGATCGGCGTGGTCGCGGCGTGGTCGAGGTAGACGGGCACGGGGTACCCCTTTCTGGAGCGTTTTCAGGATACCCGGCTGGCCTCGTACCCTGGGGGCGTGTACGAGACCGCGACCGAGACCACGCCCGGCTTCCGGGTCGACGACGGGGACCCCCGGATGACGGTGCGGTCCGCCTCGGCGACCGCGGTGACGGTGGTCGTCGACGGCCGAGGTGCCTTCCCGTTGGCGCGCATCGACGAGACCGACGAGTGGAGCGCCGCCACGCCCGGCGTGCAGGTCGGGGACACCTACCACCTGCTCGTCGACGGGCCGACCGGGCCGCGGCACGAGTTCGACCCGACCCGCCCGCTCCTCGACCCGTACGCACGCGGCGTCGTCGCGACCGGTGACACCCCGCGCTGGACCAGTGTCGTCGTCGACGGCACCTTCGACTGGGGCGGCGTCACCAAGCCGGTCGTCCCCCTGGATCGCGCCGTCGTGTACGAGGCGAACGTCCGGACCCTCACCAGCGCGAACCCGGCGATCCCGGAGGAACTCCGCGGCACCTACGCCGGCGTCGCCCACGAGAGCACCATCGCCCACCTGCAGCGCATCGGCGTGACCACGCTCGAGCTCCTGCCCGTGCAGGCGTTCGACACCGAGCGGTGGCTGCGCGAGGCCGGGCGCGAGAACGCCTGGGGCTACAACACGCTCGGGTTCTTCGCCCCGCACGCCGGACACGCCTCCGCCGGCGCCCGGGCCGCGGGTGCCGACGCGGTGCTCCGCGAGTTCAAGGGCATGGTCCGGCTGCTGCACGAGGCCGGGATCCAGGTCGTCCTCGACGTCGTCTACAACCACACCGCGGAAGA
The DNA here is from genome assembly GCF_034045095.1 of Curtobacterium sp. CFBP9011. Taxonomy (NCBI): domain Bacteria; kingdom Bacillati; phylum Actinomycetota; class Actinomycetes; order Micrococcales; family Microbacteriaceae; genus Curtobacterium; species Curtobacterium sp. CFBP9011. The sequence continues at coordinate 74,156 of NZ_JAXCWN010000002.1, read as the reverse complement.
GGGCCTGGGCGGCCCCACCACCTCACTGCGCGGGATCGACGGCGCCGGCCGCTACCGCTGGTCCGACACGGACACCTACTACGACACGACCGGGTGCGGCAACACGCTCGACACCTCGGTGACCGCGACCGCCGACCTCATCCTCGACAGCCTCCGCTACTGGGCGCGCGAGGTGCAGGTCGACGGGTTCCGCTTCGACCTCATGGCGTCCCTGGCCCGCGACGGCGACCACGTCTTCGACCCGGAGCACCCGCTGCTCGAACGGATCCGGAACCACCCCGACCTGCAGGACACCCTGGTCATCGCCGAACCGTGGGACGTCGGCCCGGACGGCTGGCGCACCGGCTCGTTCGGCGCCCGCACCCTCGAGTGGAACGACGGGTTCCGCGACACGGTCCGGAAGTTCTGGCTCGAGGACCTCGCCGACGAACGACGCCGCGGAGCCCCGGAGGCCGGGATCGGGGCGCTCGCCGGAGCCCTCACCGGCTCCCGGCACCTGTTCGGCCCGGAGCGCGGCCCGCTGTCCGGCGTCAACTTCGTCACCGCCCACGACGGCTTCACCCTGCACGACCTGGTGTCCTTCGACGCGAAGCACAACGAGGCGAACGGCGAGGAGAACCGCGACGGCTCGAACGACAACCGCTCGTTCAACCACGGCATCGAGGGCGACACGGCCGACCGCGGGGTCCGGGCGGCACGTGGGCGGTCGATGCGGAACCTGATGGCGACCGTGCTGCTCTCCGCCGGGGTGCCCATGATCACCGCGGGTGACGAGCGCAGCCGCACCCAGCACGGCAACAACAACGCGTACGTCGTCTCGGACGACCTGACGCCGGTGGACTGGTCGGACGACGAGGACGCCGAGTCGATGACCGAGGCGATGGCGGCCCTGACCCGGCTCCGCGCCGCGCACCCGGCCCTCCGGCCGTCGCGCTTCGGCGTCCCCGGCCAGACCACGCCGTCGGCGTCGCGGATGACCTGGTACGGCCCGGACGGCCAGGCGATGACCGCCGAGGGCTGGGACCAGCCCATCCACCGCGCGCTGCAGTACTTCGTCGAGTCGACGCCCGAGCACGAGCCGTACGACCGCGTGCTGGTCGTGGTGCACGGCAGCGGGCGGACCCGCGACCTCACCCTGCCGACGCGCGAGGACGTCTTCGCGTACCGGCTGGCGTGGTCGAGCGAGAAGCACCGCGACCACGACCGGCACCGTCCCGCCGGCACCGTGTTCAGCGCCTACGGCCCCGGCATCCACGTCTTCGACGTCATCTGAGCCGACGTCGGTGCGGCCCGACGGCCTCCCGCCCGCCACCCCTGCAGGGAGGCGCGACACGCTTCCCGGGGAACACGGACGGCCCAGCCGGGTAGCGTCTGCTCCGTGGCCTCCGTAGACCGACCCCGGCGTCCGAAGATCGGGCGCATCCCGATCACCGAACTCGCCCCGACGACGCCGAACGGCTTCCCGGGCAAGGGCTTCGACGGGGAGGTGATCACGTTCGGTGCGACCGTCTTCCGCGAGGGGCACGGCATCATCGGCGCGGACCTCGTCCTCGTCCGCCCCGCGGGCCAGCAGCCCGAGACGACCCAGGCCGTCGCCCAGCAGACCCCCGCCCCGGCGGCGCTGCAGGCCGACGAGCGCACCCTCCGCGTCCCGCTGACCCTCGTCGCCGCCGGCACCGACCGGTACGAGGCGACCGTGCAGGTCGAGGGCACCGGCGTCTGGGAGTGGCACGTCGAGGCGTACTCCGACGACTGGGCGACCTGGGTGCACGGCGCCCGACTGAAGATCGCCGCCGGTGTCGACACCGAGGCGACCCTGCTCGACGGTGCCGCGCTGCTCGAGCGTCAGGGCTCCGCCGTGGCCGCCCGCGCCGCCGTCCGCCTGCGCGACACCGACCTCGACCCGGCTGAGCGGCTGGCAGCGGTGGACGACCCCCGCGTCGTCGCCGAGATCGACGAGACCCCGATCGACTCCCTGCGGACGAGCTCCGCCCTGCAGCTGCTCGACGTCGAGCGCACCCGCGCCGGTGTCGGCGCCTGGTACGAGTTCTTCCCCCGCAGCGAGGGTGCCAAGCGCAACCCGGACGGCTCGTGGAAGAGCGGCGACTTCCGCACCGCGGCCCGTCGCCTGCCCGCCGTCGCACGGATGGGCTTCGAGATCGTCTACCTGCCGCCGATCCACCCGATCGGCCGCACCGCACGCAAGGGCCCGAACAACACGCTCGAGGCCGGGCCGAACGACCCGGGCAGCCCCTGGGCGATCGGCGGTCCCGAGGGTGGCCACGACGCCATCCACCCGGACCTCGGCACCGAGGACGACTTCCGCGCCTTCGTCGAGACGGCGAAGAACACCGGCATGGAGGTCGCGCTCGACTTCGCGCTGCAGTGTTCCCCGGACCACCCCTGGGTCACCGAGCACCCGGAGTGGTTCACGGTCCGTGCCGACGGCTCCATCGCCACCGCCGAGAACCCGCCGAAGCGCTACCAGGACATCTACCCGATCCAGTTCGACACCGACCCCGAGGGCCTGGTCGCCGAGGTGCTCCGGGTGCTCCGCCACTGGATCACGTTCGGCGTCAAGGTGTTCCGCGTCGACAACCCGCACACCAAGCCGCTGTGGTTCTGGGAGCGAGTGATCCGCGAGGTCCGCGACGAGCACCCGGACGTCGTGTTCCTGGCCGAGGCGTTCACCCGCCCGGCGATGATGCGTGCCCTGGCCGAGACCGGGTTCCAGCAGTCGTACTCGTACTTCACCTGGCGCAACACGAAGGAGGAGATCGAGACGTACTTCGACGAGCTCTCCCACGAGACGAGCGCCTACCTGCGCCCGAACCTCTTCGTGAACACGCCCGACATCCTCACCGAGTTCCTGCAGTACGGCGGCCGCGCCGGCTACAAGGTGCGCGCTGCCCTCGCCGCGACCGGCGCCCCGACGTGGGGCATGTACTCCGGCTACGAGCTCTTCGAGGACGTCGCCCGCCCGGGCTCCGAAGAGAACATCGACAACGAGAAGTACGAGTACAAGCCGCGGGACTTCGCGCTCGCCGAGGCGGAGGGCGCGAGCCTCGCCCCGTACGTGACGATGCTCAACCGCCTCCGCTCGGCGCACCCCGCGCTCCGGCAGCTGCGGAACACCACCGTGCACAGCGCTGAGGACGACGCCATCGTCGTGTACTCGAAGCACCTGCCCGGCCGGTTCACCCGGTCCGGTCGGGACGACACGGTGATCGTCGTCGCGAACGTCGACCCGCACTCCGCCCGTGAGACCACCGTGCACCTCGACCTCGCCGCCCTCGGTCTCGAGCCCGGCACCGAGTTCGACGTCCGCGACGTCGTGACCGGCGCCCGCTGGACCTGGGGCTCCTCGAACTACGTGCGCCTGGATGCCTTCCAGGAGCCCGTGCACCTGCTCGTCGTGGAAGGACCGCACCGATGACCGATCCCACCAATGCCGGGCAGCCCAGCGCACCCCAGCAGGGCGCACCCCAGCAGGGCGCACCCCAGCCGCCCCGCGGTCCCGGCCTGCCGCCGGTCCCGCCGCCGCCCCCCGCGATCCCGCGCCAGGCGGTCCGCACCGAGCCGAACACCTCGGCTCCCGGTGAGGACCTCCCGGGCGCACCGGTCGCCCCGCCCGAGTCCCCCTCGCGCGACGTGCCGGAGTCGGCCACGCTCGCCGGCGGGCTGACGTCGGCGACGCCGGACGCGACGGACGAGGCGGAGGCACCCAGCGCCTCCCGGACGGAGGACGCGCCCGCCACCTCTGCGTCATCGACGTCCGACAGCACGGCCGTCGCGACGACCGAGCCCGTCCCCGGCCCCGTCGACGAGTGGGTCCGCCAGCAGGTCGCGGAGGGACGCTGGTCCCAGCCGCACGACGTGCTCGGCCCGCACCCGGTCGACGGCGGCACGAGCGTCCGTGTGGTCCGCCACCTGGCGACCGCGGTCCGCATCGTCCGACCCGACGGCGACGACGTCGAGCTCCGTCACGAGGGCGAAGGCGTCTGGGCCGGCGCGACCGTCGGCGAGCTCGGCCGGTACCGCGTCGAGGCCGACTACGAGGACGACGAGACCTGGACCACCGACGACGCGTACCGGTTCCCGCCGACGCTCGGCGAGCTCGACCTGCACCTGTTCGGTGAGGGTCGCGACGAGCAGCTCTGGCACCACCTGGGCGCGCACGTGCAGACGGTCGACGGTGTCGACGGTGTGGCGTTCGCCGTGTGGGCGCCGCGTGCCACCGCCGTCCGCGTGATCGGCGACTTCGAGGGCTGGGAGGGCCGCACCACCGCGATGCGCCGCCTGAACGAACTCGGCGTGTGGGAGCTGTTCTGGCCGGGCGCCCTCGAGGGGCAGCGGTACAAGTTCCAGATCCTCACCGACAGCGGCTGGGTGGAGCGCGCCGACCCGTTCGCCCGCCGCACCGAGGTCCCGCCGCTCACCGCGTCCGTGATCACGAGCGCGCACCACACCTGGTCCGAGGGCGACGCCCGCTGGATGGCCGAGCGCGCCACCGCGACGACCCACGACGCGCCGATGAGCGTCTACGAGGTACACCTCGGCTCGTGGCGTCCGGGACTGAGCTACCGCGAGGTGGCCGACGACCTCATCGGGCACCTGCAGTACACCGGCTTCACCCACGTCCAGTTCCTGCCGCTCGCCGAGCACCCGTTCGGTGGCTCGTGGGGCTACCAGGTCACCGGGTACTACTCGCCGACCGCCCGCTTCGGCTCCCCCGACGACCTGCGGTACCTCATCGACCGGCTGCACTCGGCCGGCATCGGCGTCATCATGGACTGGGTCCCCGGGCACTTCCCGAAGGACGAGTGGGCGCTGGCGAAGTTCGACGGCTACGCCCTGTTCGAGCACCCGGACCCCCGCCGCGGCGAACAGCTCGACTGGGGCACCTACGTGTTCGACTTCGGGCAGCCGCAGGTCCGCAACTTCCTCGTCGCCAACGCGCTCTACTGGCTCGAGGAGTTCCACATCGACGGCCTCCGGGTCGACGCCGTGGCCTCGATGCTGTACCTGGACTACTCCCGCACCGAGTGGCTGCCGAACATCCACGGCGGTCGCGAGAACCTCGAGGCGATCTCGCTCCTGCAGGAGACGAACGCCACCGCGTACAAGCGCTACCCCGGCATCGTGATGATCGCCGAGGAGTCGACCTCGTGGCCCGGCGTCACGCAGCCGACCAGCGCCGGCGGCCTCGGGTTCGGCCAGAAGTGGAACATGGGCTGGATGCACGACACGCTGCAGTACGTCGAGCGTGACCCGGCGTACCGCTCGTACCACCACGACGAGATCACGTTCTCGTTCGTCTACGCGTTCAGCGAGCAGTTCACGCTGCCGATCAGTCACGACGAGGTCGTGCACGGCAAGGGCTCGCTCTACGGCAAGATGCCCGGCGACGAGTGGCAGAAGCTCGCCAACGTGCGTGCCTACCTGGCCTTCATGTGGGCACACCCCGGCAAGCAGCTGCTCTTCATGGGCCAGGAGTTCGCCCAGCCCTCCGAGTGGAGCGAAGCCAACGGTCTCGACTGGTGGCTGCTCGACGACCCGGGCCACCGCGGCGTGCAGGACCTGGTCGCCGAGCTGAACCGCGTGTACAAGGAGAACCCGGCGCTCTGGACGTTCGACTCCAGCGCCGAGGGCTTCGAGTGGCTCGAGAGCGGCGACGCACCGCACGCCACGCTCGGGTTCCTCCGCAAGGCGGGCGACGAGAAACTGGCGGTCTTCGTCAACTTCTCCGGCGTCCCCGTCGAGCACCGCTTCGGCCTGCCGACGGCGGGCACCTGGAACGAGGTGCTCAACACCGACGCGTCGGCGTACGGCGGGTCCGGTGTCGGCAACCTCGGTTCGGTCCAGGCCGAGGACGTCCCCTGGGCCGGTCGCCCGGCCTCGGCGAACCTCGTGGTGCCCCCGCTGGGCGCCGTCTGGCTGCGCCTGGCCGAGTAGCACCCACAGGCACGACGGACGGGAGGCCCGGTACCAGCTGGTACCGGGCCTCCCGTCGTGCTCCGTGTCGCGTCGCGCGACCCGCGCTCAGTAGAGCGCGTTGGCGAGCCGCCGCCGGGCGGCGACGACGCGCGGGTCCTCGGCGCCGATCAGCTCGAAGTACTCGACGAGGCGTACGCGGAGCGCTTCGCGGTCGTCGCCGAACACCGTCGGGACGAGGTCGAGGAGGCGTCCGAAGGCGTCCTCGACGTGCCCGCCACTGATGTCGAGGTCGGCGACGGCGAGCTGGGCCGCGACGTCCGCCGGGCCGGCACCGGCCGCCGCGCGGATCTCGTCCGCGGTCTTTCCGGAGAGCCGGTCGAGCAACGACACCTGGGCCAGACCGGCCACGGCCATCTGGTCGTGCGGGTCCTGCAGGATCGCGGTGCGGTACTCGCTGATCGCGGTGGCGTAGTCCCCGGCCTCGATCGCGTCGTACGCGGCCTGGTGGTGCGGCGGCAGGGGCTCCGGTTCCGGCTCACCCTGCTCCGCGTCGTCGGCCTCGACGGCTCCGTCGACCTGGACCCGGCCGGCGACGCCGTTCTGCTCCGCCGCCTGCAGGACCTGCTCGAAGACGTCGCGGACCTCGGCCTCGGGCAGGGCACCGACGAACAGTCCGAGCGGACGGCCGCCGATGACGGCCGCGACGGTCGGGATCGACTGTGCCTGGAACGCCTGGACGAGCTGCGGGTTCGTGTCGGCGTCGACCTTGGCCAGGACGATGCGTCCCGCGTACTCCTCGGTCAGCCGCTCGAGGACCGGCGAGAGCTGCTTGCACGGGCCGCACCACTCGGCCCAGATGTCCACGATGACCGGGACGACGGTGGAGAGCTGGACGATGTCCTGGAAGCTCTGGTCGGTGACGTCCATCACGAGGGACGGGACGCTCAGGACACCGTCCGTGGGCGCGGCACCGGCTGCCGGACCGGCCGTCGCGCCGGCGTTGCCCGGCGTGGCGGGGCTCCCGGCGGGGCCGGCGGCACCCTGCGGCGGACGCTGGGCCCGGTCGACGAGGGACGAGAGGTCGACTGCTCCGCGCAGGCTGGACGGGGTCGGGGGGACGTTGGTCATTGCACCTCACTCGCTGCGATCAGGCCCTGGGTGAACCCGAGGAGTTCTATCTTGTCGTCCGAACCCACCGGGGGCACGGAGAAGAGCAACTGGACGCCGTACGTGGCGGTCACGCCCTTGGTGCTCGAGTCGACGCCGGACAGTGCCTTGACGGCACCCTCGGGGTTGACCTCGGCACCGGCGGCCGTCGGGGTGACCTTCTCGATCTCGTTGAGGTCGACGGAGACGAGCGCACCGGCGGTGTTCGTGGCGAGGGCCAGGGCCGAGTCCTCGGGGACCTCGGACGAGTACTCGATCTTCGCGGTGTCCGGCAGCCCCTTCGCCTTCTCGTCCTTGTACGACTTGCCGATCCGCGAGCGCAGGTCGTCGCCGTCGCTGTCGAACAGGTCGGCGGACTCGCTCGCGGTGTCCTTCGACAGGATGTCGCCGTAGGCCGCGGCGACGGCGTTCGGGGCCAGCGCCAGGAGCTTCGTGTCCGGTGCGAGCTGGGCGGCACCGACGGAGGTCGGCGCGAGCGACGGCAGCTGGGCATCGGCCTCGAGCGAGACCGCGTACTCGACCTTGTAGTCCGAGCGGGCGTCCTGCTGCACGAGGGTCAACGCCTGCGGGGCCGTCTTCTTGTCGGTGCAGTCCGCGGCGACGACGGCGAAGACGGTGCGCGGCCAGGTGTCGGTCTGCTGCGGCAGCGCCACGCAGACGTCGTCGGCGGCCACGGCGGGCAGGGCCTGCGCCTTGGCGTCGCTGTCGCGGATCGTGTAGTTCGCCTTGCGGATCTCGAGCGCCGGTCCGGCGAAGCGGGTCGCGGCGAGACTGGCGTCCTTGTCGGCGTCGGCCTTCTCGGCGACCTCGGCCACGCGGGACACGATGCGGGCGATCTGCTGCTTCGTGGCGGCGGTCGAGGCGTCGGGGACCGCGGCGCCGGTGGCCGTGGCGGTCGGTGTCGGGGTCGCGTCCGCTCCGTTGCCGGTCGGCCAGTACTCCGACGAGCACCCGCTCAGCACGAGAGCGCCGGCGACGAGCACCGGGACGGCGATGATGGCGCGACGACCACGACGGCTGCGTGCCGGCACCTGGGCACCGGCGGCGGCGGCGCGACGCGAGGCACGCACGCGCGGCGGGCGGCCACCACCACTCCGACGGCGCGGACCACGGGAGCGGCGCTGGTGCAGGAAGGCCCAGACGAGCATGACCAGGCCACCGAGCACGAAGACCCCACCGGCCGTCAGCAGCGGCCCGACGGAGGGCGTCGCGGTGTCGCGCGGCCACGTCACGGAGATGTCGGCGGGTGCCGCGTCCGAACCGTCGCCCATCACCACGAGCGACACGTCGGCGGGCAGTCGGACGGTGAACTGACGGGCATCGTCGTACTCCTGGTACCAGAGGTCGCTGCCCTTCGGGTCGGGCAGGTCGGAGCCGGATCCGGTGGTGCGGGACTCCAGGGAAGCGTCCTCGGCGTCGTAGCGGAGGGTCGTGTGCTCGGTGTCACCGATCCAGGCGTCGACGTCGGACGTCTTGCCGTAGGCGGCGAACACCTTGCCCGTGCCCGACACGTTGACGCGCTGGTAACCCGGGTTCGCGTTGAGCACGCTGCCGGGCAGCACGGTGACGGGAGCGGCGTTCGACCCGCTCGTCGCCGCGACGATCGAGGTGGGTGGCGCGAACACGGTCCGCTGCCCGACTCCCAGGCCGACGAGGAGCACCCCGATGACGAAGCTGACGATCGCCAGGACGAATCGCACGGATCTCTCTCCCTCCGCGCCGGGATGGGTGGATCGGCGCAGGACAACGGCCCAGGGTACCCAGGACAGCTGGGAGGCGCATCCCCGGGGTCACCGTCGGCCTCAGGAGCCGTCGCGGACGCACCACTACAATCGGGGTCCGGACTGCACGGGGTGGTCCGGGACGACCACAGGGAGCGACACGTGGCGAACGACGAGGCAGAGTTCGGGACCGAGCTGCGGGGCTACCGCAAGGACGAGGTCGAACGGGCTCTGAACGACCTCCGCCGCGAGCTGATCAAGTCGAACACCGACCGGGCCGAAGCCGCGAAGGAGATCCGTCTCCTGCAGTCCCGCGTCTCGGACCTGCAGGGCGAGCTGGACGAGGCCGGCACCCCGACCTACAGCGGCCTCGGCACGCGACTCGAGTCCACCCTCCGCGTGGCCGAGGAACAGTCCACGCGCCTGATCAGCCAGGCAGACATCGACGCCCAGCGTCTCCGGGCCAGCAGTCGCACCGAGGCCGAGCGCACCCTCCGCGAGGCCCGGGACGAAGCCCAGGTCACCCTCGAGGACGCCCGCACCCGTGCGACCAACGAGCTCTCCCGGGCCCGCGCCGAGTCCGCCGACACCGTCGAACGCGCCCGCTCCGAGGCCGGCATCCTCGTGCAGGACGCCCGCAACGAAGCCGCCGCCGTGCGCGGAGCCGCGGTCACCGAGGCCGCCGAGGTCCGCTCGGTCGCCATCCGCGAGACCAACGCCCTCCGCGCCGAGGTCCAGCACGAGGTCGCCGAGCTGCGCGAGGTCGCCCAGCGGGAGTCCGCCGACGCCCGTCGCGCGGCCGCCGACCTCGACCGCGAGACCGAGCACCGTCGCAGCGTGTTCGAGGCCGACCAGGCACGCCGCCTCGAGGACCTCGACCGCGAGGAGGGCACCCGTCGCGAACAGCTCGACCGCACGCTGGCCGAGTCCCGCACGGCGTGGGAGCGCGAGCACGGTGAAGCCCGACGCGCTCTCGAACTCGAACTCGAGACCGGCCGTGCCGGACTCGCGGCCGAGGTCGAGCAGCGTCGTGCCGAACTGGCCGCCGAGATCGACGAACGCCGCAGTGCCCTCGACGAGGAACTCGCCGCCGCCCGCGCCGAGTGGGACCGTGAGCTCGCCGTCGCCCGTACCGACCTCGAGCAGGAGATCGCCGCAGCCCGTGCCCAGCTCCGCGTCGACACGGAGCAGACCGCGGCCGAGAACGCCCGGCGCGTGCAGGAGACCACCGACCGCATCGAGCGCGAGACCGCCGAGCACGCCGCCCGCATCGAGCGCGAGCGGGAGACCGCCGCCGCCGAGGCCGAGCGCGCCGCCCGCGAACACGAGAACGAACTCGCCGCACGCCGGGAGCGCGAGCACGCCGAGGTCGACACCGAGATCGCCGACCGTCGCACCGCCGAACTCGACGACCTGTTCGCCGAGCGCACGGCCCTCCGCCAGGAGATCGACACCGCGCGCGCCGGTCTCACCCAGGAGCGCGACGAGGTCCGCGCCGAGATCACCCGCGAACGGGACGACGCGCGTGCCGCTCTCGAGACCGAACTCGCCGCACGTCGCGACGACGCCGAGCAGGAGTACCTCGACCGGCACCGGGCCACGGTCACCGAGACGCAGAAGTACCTGGACGAGGCGAACCTGCAGCTCGCCGAGGCCACGCGCCGCGCCACCACTGCCCGCGAGACCGCAGACCGCCTCGAGCGAGAGGCCGCCGACCTGGCACGCGAACAGGAGACGGCCGCCCAGGAGCACGCCGCCGACCTGGTGCGTGACGCGCAGGAACGTGCGCACCGGCTCGTCGCGGACGCCGAGGACCGCACCGCGGAACTGCTCGCCGACGCCGAGGACCGACTCGGGGCCATCCGGACCGAGCGGGAGGCCGTCGCGGGGTACCTGGAGAACCTCCGGGGTGTCCTCAGCCACGCGGCGGGCGTCATCGACCAGCAGGCACCGGCGCCGGGCGACCCCGTGGACGCCGACGAACCGGACGCGTCCGTCCGCTGAGGGGAACCCCGGCCGCCGGGGGCAACCCGCCCCGTCCCCGGACGGGGCTGGTTGACGGCTGGCGCTACGGGCGCGGGGCCGCCGCGGGCCAGTGCGTCGGCAGCGGCGCGCTGCCCGGCACGACGAGATCGGCGATCGTGTCGAGCACGATCCGCACGTACTTCTCCCCCACCCAGAGGTGCTTCGCCCCGGCGACCGGGACGACCCGGATCGTCGGCGCGATCGCGAACCGTCGCGCTGCCTGGTCGGGCTGCAGGAAGTCGTCGTGCTCGGGGACGAGGGCGACAACCGGCACGTCGACCGCGGCCCAACGTGCGAGCTCCGCGTCCGACGTGCGGTGCAGTGGCGGCGACAGGAGCACCACGCCGGCCACGTGTCCGGCCTCGACGTGCTCGATGGCGTGTTTCAGGACGACCTCCGTCCCGAAGGACCAGCCGACCAGCCACGGCGTGGGGAGTCCCCGGTCGACGACGTCCTGCACGGCGGCTCGGAGGTCGAACCCCTCGGACACCCCGTCGCCGAAGACACCCTCCGAAGTCCCCCGGGGTGAGGTCACCGACCGGAAGTTGAAGCGCAGCACCGCGATGTCGGCCAGGGCGGGCAGACGAGCCGCGGCCTTCTTGAGGACGTGCGAGTCCATGAAGCCCTGCGCCGTCGGCAGCGGGTGCAACGCCACGACGGTCCCCCGCGCCACCCGGTCGAGCGGCTCGGCGAGCTCCCCCACGAGCGTCAGATGGTCGTCGGTGACCAGCTCGATGTCGGTCCGACGAGCGGGGAGCACGCTGCCCGACCGGATCTCGGCGCTGTCCCCGCCGGAGGTCGGCTCGGACGTCATGCGATGCTCCAGCAGTGGTGGTGCCAGTGACGGCGTGCCGCCAGGTCGGCTGCGTCGCCGAGGACGCCGTCGGCACGCCAGACCACGACGTGGGCGACGCCGGGTTCGATCGTCAGTCCGCAACCGGGGCAGACGTACTCCTTCTGCGCCGAGGCTGCGGAGATGGGCTGCACCGACCACTCACGGCCGCGCCGGTGTTCGGTACGCCGCCAGCCGTTGAGCATGCGGTCGAAACCGGAGTCCTCCGGCTCGACGTCATGGCCTCGACCGCGTGGGTTCCGCGGCCGGTTGCTCCGCGGCACCCCGGACGCCGATCAGTACCAGTTGTACGAGACGCTGTGGGCCCAGGCGCCGCACGGGGTGCCGTAGACACCCGTGATGTAGTTGAGGCCCCAGGTGATCTGCGTGGCGGGGTTGGTCTGCCAGTCCGCACCGGCGGACGCCATCTTGCTGCCCGGCAGCGACTGCGGGATGCCGTAGGCACCACTCGGGTTGTAGGCGTTGACCCGCCAGCCTGATTCCTTGTTCCACAGGGAGACGAGGCAGCTGTACTGGTCGTTGCCCCAGCCGCGGGCGGCGACCATCTGCTGGCCGATGGCCTGGGCGCTGCCCGGGTCCGGCGTGGCGACGGGCGCGACCGGCGTGCTCGCGACCGGCTGCTGCGCGGCGGTGGACGTCGCGGCTGCATCCGTGTCGGTCGCGTCGGCGTCCGGCGTCGCCGTGGGGGTCGGCGTCGGCGTGGGCTTCGGTGCCGGCTTCGTGACGTCGAAGCCGTCGCGGGCTGCGTCGAAGTCGCCGTAGGTGCCGTGGGCCGAGAACTGCTGCGGCACCGAGATCGGCGCCGGGGCCAGGACGGGCGCTGCCGAAGCGGCGTCCGTCTGCATCGGGTTGAAGAGCGACCCGCCGACGAACGCCGAGACGGCGAAGAACGAGAGGACGGGGATGGTCGAGCGCTGCCGCACGAAGCCGCCGAACGACCGCGGGGTCGTCGGCTTGACCGGGGCGAGCGCACGGGTGCAGGCGACGCGAACGACGCGCGGCGACTCCGACGTCGGCGCGACCGCAGCGCGGGCCACCGCGGCGTCCGAGACCCGGTTCGCGGCGACAGACACCGGCGCGATGACGGGAGCAGCGTGCTGCTCCGCCTGCGGTGCAGTCACCGGACGGACGACCGTGGTCTCCGCCGTGTCGGTTCGGTTCTTCGCCGCGCGGCGCTCACTGACGATCTGGTGATCGTCCAGTGCGCGGGTTGCGCGGTCGGATCGCTGGTCTGCCGTGTGCCTGCCCATGAGTCTGACCAGGATAACGGAACGATCACGGAAAGCGAAGCACCTGGGGCAGGTGAGTCCGGTCCGTCCGGACGGGAGGCCCGGGTCGGCCCCGGCACGGGTCCTCAGCGGACGGCGAGCATGACCTCGATGACGGCGTCGAGCAGGGCGTCCACTTGCGCTTCGCGGTAGCCGCCGTGCTTCGGGCGGAACACCACCGAGCGCACCTCGGTGAGGCTGAGCGGCTTGCCGTCCTTGAAGTACCCGTGCAGCCGACGGGAGAACGCGTCGACGTCCTTCGGGTGGTACCCGGTCGTCAGGAAACTGACGCGCTGGAACCGCTGCGCGTCGGGACGACCGAGTCGCGCGACGACGTCCGAGGCCTTGCCACGGGCCTCCGCGTACCAGGCCTTCTGGCCGACGTCGGCGATCTCGCGCTCGCGCTCGCGGGCGGCGAAGGCGTCCTCGAGACGCTCGAGCGCGGCGTCCACGTGCACCGTGGAGTAGCCGCCCTTCTTCATCGAGAACGCGGTCGCGCGGATCTTGGCGGCCTCGATCCCCGGGGCGCTGTCGTTCGCGGTGTAGGCGCGACGAGCGTCCTCGAGGAATCGATCGACCTCGTCGGAGTCGTAGCCGAGGACCGAGCGGGGGGCAGTCGGGAACGTCGATGGCACGGCGCCATTGTGCCAGGCTCCGACCAGTGCGCCACCTGGACGCGCGGACTCGGCACCTGAGTGCCCGGCGCCTGGTCACACGGGCCCGACCGGCCGGCCGAGCTCAGTGGTTGACGACGAGGTACATCAGGTAGGCGATCGCGGCCGACGGCAGGATGCTGTCGATGCGGTCGAGCAGTCCGCCGTGCCCGGGCAGGAACGACGAGATGTCCTTGATGCCGAGGTCGCGTTTGATCATCGACTCCGTGAGGTCCCCGAGCGTCGCCGACCCGGAGATGAGCACGCCGAGGATGATCCCGGTCCACCAGGGCAGACCGAGCATCAGCCAGGTGACGAGGATGCCGACGATGATGCTCGCGCCGACCGAGCCCCCGAAGCCCTCCCAGGTCTTCTTCGGGCTGATCTTCGGCGCCATCGGGTGCTTCCCGAGGTTGATCCCGGTGGCGTAGGCACCGGTGTCGACCGCGACGACGACGAGGATGAACCCGACGACCCACAGCTGCCCCTGCGGCTGTGCCGACAGGAGCACCACACAGGCACCGAGCAGGGTGACGTAGGCCTGGACGAACAACCCGTTCGTCAGGTCGCGCGCCACGCTCGAGGCCGGTGGCTTCGTTCGCGACACGGCGACCTCGACCAGGCGCCAGAGCGAGATGAACATGACGCCACCGAGCAACGTGAACAGCGCCCAGATCTGTCCACCGAGGAACGCGGCCGGCACCGTGGCGATCGCGACCGCGACGCTCGGGATCCGGGGGACGTCACGGCCGGCGAAGCGCATCGCACTCGCGAGCTCGTACACGCCGAGCCCGAGCAGGAACGCCGCCACGATCATGAACGACGGCGTGTACAGCAGCAGCGAGCCGAGCATGACCACCGCGAACGCCAGGGCGATCGCGATGGCCGCCGGCAGGTTGCGACCCGTCCGTGCGGTCAGTGCTTCGTTCCGGGCACCGAACTCTGCTCGGCGCTGCCGGATCTGCGCCTCGAAGTCGTTCCGGGCCGCCCTCGCCCGCGCATCGAAGTCCTGTCGGAACCCCGACATGCGGCGGTCATCAGATGTGGGGCGGTCGTCGCCCTGGTCGGGACGGCGCATCAGACCTCGAGGAGTTCGGCTTCCTTCTTCTTCAGCGCCTCGTCGATCTGGTCGACGTGCTTCTTGGTGAGCGCGTCGAGCTCCTTGTCGCTGCGGGCGATGTCGTCGTCGGACACCTCGCCCTTCAGCGCGTCGAGGTCGTCCTTCGCCTTGCGGCGGATGTTGCGCAGGACCACCTTGTGGTCTTCGCCCTTGCTCTTGACGATCTTCACGAACTCCTTGCGGCGCTCGGCCGACAGCTCGGGGATCGTCACGCGGACGATCTCGCCGTCGTTGGTCGGGCTGGCCCCGAGGTTCGGGAAGGTCGCGATGGCCCGCTCGATCTCCTTGAGCGCCGTCTTGTCGTACGGCGTCACGATCAGCGTGCGGGCTTCCGGCGTCTGCAGGGACGCGAGCTGCGCGAGGGGGGTCGGCGAACCGTAGTACTCGACCGGGATCTTCTGGAAGAGGGCGGCGTTGATGCGGCCGGTGCGCACGGTGCCGAAGTCGTCCTTCGCCACGTCGACGGCCTTGGCCATCTTCTCGGTCGCATCGGTCATGACGTCACTGATCACGGTGGTTCTCCTTCGGTACGGGTCGAGTCTAGTCAGTCGGCGACGAGGCGCCGGTCAGTTGCTGACCACGGTGCCGATGCGCTCACCCTGGATGGCGGCGCGGACGTTGCCCTCGCCCTCCATGCCGAAGACGTGCATCGGCATGCCGTTGTCCATGCAGAGCGAGAACGCGGTCGCGTCGACGACCTTGAGGCCCTTGAGCAGTGCGTCCTGGTACGTCACGTGGTGCAGCTTCTCGGCGGTCGGGTCCTTCTTCGGGTCCGCGGAGTAGACGCCGTCGACGCCGTTCTTGGCGACGAGGACCTCGTCGGCACCGATCTCGAGCGCCCGCTGCGCCGCGACGGTGTCCGTCGAGAAGTACGGCAGGCCGGCACCCGCGCCGAAGATGACGACGCGGCCCTTCTCGAGGTGGCGCTCGGCACGCCGCGGGATGTACGGCTCGGCGACCTGGGTCATGCTGATCGCCGACTGCACACGGGTGGCGGCGCCGGCCTGCTCCAGGAAGTCCTGCAGCGCGAGCGCGTTCATGACCGTCCCGAGCATGCCCATGTAGTCGGCGCGTCCGCGGTCCATGCCGCGCTGCGAGAGCTCGGCGCCGCGGAAGAAGTTGCCACCGCCGACGACGATCGCGACCTCGACCTCGTGGGCGGCTGCGGCGATCTGCTTGGCGATGGTGCCGATGACGTCCGGGTTGACGCCCAGGGAACCGGCGCCGAACGCCTCTCCCGAGAGCTTCAGCAGGACTCGTCGGCGTCCGGTCTTCTCGTCGGTCATGTCGGGGCACCCTTCGTCGTGGTCTCGTGGAAATGTACTCGGTGCGCGGGGGCGCACGACAACGGGGCCAGGAACCGGTTGGTTCCTGGCCCCGTCATGGGTTCGTTACGCGCCGACCTTGACGCGGGCGAAGCCCTGGATCGTGATGCCGGCGTTCTCGGCGGCCTTCGCGACGGAGATCTTGTTGTCCTTCGCGTAGTCCTGGTCGAGGAGCGAGATGCCCTTGATGAAGGCGTTGACGCGGCCTTCGACGATCTTCGGGAGTGCAGCCTCCGGCTTGCCCTCTTCGCGCGTGATCGCCTCGACGGTCGCACGCTCCTTCTCGATGGCCTCGGTCGGGACCTCGTCGCGCGTCAGGTACGACGGGTTCGCGAACGCGACGTGCTGCGCGATCGAACGAGCCTCGGCGGCGTTGTCACCCTTGTAGGCGACGACGACGGCGATCTGCGGCGGCAGGTCCTGGCTGGTCTTGTGCAGGTAGATCTCGAAGGCCGAGCCCTCGACACGGCGGACCGTGCGGACCTCGAGCTTCTCGCCGAGTGCGGCGGCGTTCTCGTTGATGACCTCGAGCACCGTCTTGCCGTCGAGCGGCGCGGCGTTCGCGGAGGCGACGTCGGTGGCACCGGCTGCGGCGACCGCACCGAGCACCTTGTCGGCCAGGGTCGTGAACTTCTCGTTCTTGGCGACGAAGTCGGTCTCGCTGGCGAGCTCGACGACGGTCGCGGCGCCGTTGTCGGCGGTGGCGACGACGACACCCTCGGAGGTCGCGCGGTCGTCGCGCTTGGCGACGGCCTTCGCGCCCTTGATGCGGAGCAGCTCGACGGCCTTGTCGTAGTCGCCGTCAGCCTCGACGAGCGCGTTCTTCGCGTCCATCATGCCGGCCCCGAGGTCCTCGCGGAGCTTCTTCACGTCCTGTGCGGTGAAGTTTGCCATTGACAGGCGTCCTTTCTGGACTGTGCGTGTGTGGAGAGTGGGGAGCGAGGCAGGGGCGCCGGACCGATGCCGGTCCGGCGCCCCTGGTGATCACTCGGCGGGAGTGGTCTCCGCGGCCTTCTCGGCCTCAGCGGTCGGCTCGGCGTTCTTGTCGGCGTCGGCGATCGGCTCGCCGATCTCCTTCGCGGCGACCTGCGCGTCGGCGTCGTTCTCCTGGACGGTCGCGCCCTCCGGAGCGGCGTCGGCGGCCGGGTTCGCGCTGTCGCCACCGAGGAGCTCCTGCTCCCACTCGGCGAGCGGCTCGGTGGCCTCGTCGTCGTTGCCGCCGTTGTGGCGGGTCTTCAGGCCCTCGGCCGCGGCGTCGGCGACGATGCGGGTCAGGAGGCCGACGGAGCGGATCGCGTCGTCGTTGCCCGGGATCGGGTACGTGATCTCGTCCGGGTCGCAGTTGGTGTCGAGGATGCCGATGATCGGGATCCCGAGCTTCTGCGCCTCGTCGACGGCGAGGTGCTCCTTCTTGGTGTCGACGATCCAGAGCGCGCTCGGGGTCCGCGTGAGGTTGCGGATACCACCGAGGGTCTTGTGGAGCTTGTCCAGCTCGCGCTTCTTGATGAGGAGCTCCTTCTTGGTGAAGCCCTTCGTCGTGTCGTCGAAGTCGATCTCCTCGAGCTCCTTCATGCGCGCGAGGCGCTTGGAGACCGTCTGGAAGTTCGTGAGCAGACCGCCGAGCCAACGCTGGTTGACGTACGGCTGGCCGACGCGGGTTGCCTGCTCGGCGATGGAGCCCTGAGCCTGCTTCTTGGTGCCCACGAAGAGGATCGTGCCACCGTGTGCGACCGTCTCCTTGACGAAGTCGTACGCGCGGTCGATGAAGGCCAGCGACTGCTGCAGGTCGATGATGTGGATGCCCGAGCGCTCGGCGAGGATGAAGCGCTTCACCTTCGGGTTCCACCGACGGGTCTGGTGTCCGAAGTGGACGCCGCTGTCGAGCAGCTGGCGGATGGTGACGACGGCCATGTGCCGTCCTCCTTCTGTGTTCTCGGCG
Organism: Curtobacterium sp. CFBP9011; assembly: GCF_034045095.1. Lineage (NCBI taxonomy): Bacteria > Bacillati > Actinomycetota > Actinomycetes > Micrococcales > Microbacteriaceae > Curtobacterium > Curtobacterium sp. CFBP9011. The sequence continues at coordinate 56,148 of NZ_JAXCWN010000002.1, read as the reverse complement.
CACGGCATGGCCGTGCACCTGGTGCGGTTGTGTCGACCACGACCGGAGGTCGTGGTCCCTGGTGCCCTGACACACAGCCGCCCGCTCGCGAGAGCGGGACCGATGACCGTGTGTGCTGCGTGGACACGCGAAGTCAGCGCGCTCGGCGCGCTGCTGGAGAAATGCTAACAGAAGAGAGGCCCGGATCACGTGCGCCGATCGGCGATGGTGATCCGGGCCTCCCGTCCGGTACTGCGGAGGTGACTAGGCCTTGGCAGCGCTGGTCTCCCCGTCGGCGCTGATGCCCATCTCCTCGAGGGAGCGGCCCTTGGTCTCGGGGATCTTCGCGATGACGAAGAAGAACGAGATCAACGCGAACAGGGCGTAGATGCCGTACGTGACCGTGAGGTTGAAGCCAGACAGCACCGGGAACGAGATCGTGACGATGAAGTTGGCGATCCAGTTGGCTGCCGACCCGATGCCGAGCGCGGTGGCGCGGATGCGGTTCGGGAACATCTCGCCGAGGAGCACCCACATGAGCGGACCCCACGTGGCGCCGAACGACACGACGAAGAGGTTCGCGAAGATCAGCGCGATGATGCCCCAGGCACCCGGCAGGCTCGGCTCACCGTCGACCATCACGGACTGCGAGAACGCGATCGCGACCATCGCCAACGAGACGAACATGCCCGCGGAACCGGCGACCAGGAGCGGCTTGCGGCCGACCTTGTCCACCAGGAAGATCGCGATGAACGTGACCGCGACGTTGACCACCGAGGTGATCGTCGAGATGAGGAACGAGTCGTTCTCCTTGAACCCGACGGCCTGCCAGAGGGTGGTCGAGTAGTAGAAGATCACGTTGATGCCGACGAACTGCTGCAGCACGGCGAGGATGATGCCGACCCAGACGATGGGCTGCAGACCGAAGCGGTCGCCGCGGATCGAGCCCTTCTTCTCGTTGGCTTCCTTGGTGATGCCGTCCTGGATCTCCTCCAGGCTCGTGTTCACGGTGTCACGCGGCACGATCTTCGTCATGACGTCGCGGGCGTCGTCCTTCCGGCCCTTCGTGAGCAGGTAGCGCGGGGACTCCGGCAGGGTGATCGCGAGGATGCCGTAGACGATCGACGGGATCACACCGACCAGGAACATCCAGCGCCAGGCCGGCAGCCCGGCGACCTCGGCCGAGGCGCTGCCCGCGGTGACGGCGAAGAACTGGTCGGAGAGCAGCGCGGCGAAGATACCGAGCGTGATCGCGAGCTGCTGGAACGAGGCCAGCCGCCCACGGATCGCCTTCGGGGAGACCTCGGAGATGTACGCGGGAGCGATGACCGACGCGGTGCCGATGCCGAGACCACCGATGAGACGCCAGAGGACGAAGTCCCACGTGGCGAACGCGAAGCCGGAACCGATCGACGAGACGAAGAACAGCACGGCGGCCCAGAACATCACCCGGGTGCGACCCCAACGGTCCGCGAGACGACCGGCGAAGTAGGCGCCGAACGCACAGCCGATGAGGGCCGAGGCGACCGCGAAGCCGCTGGCGCCCTCGGACAGGTCGAACTCGCCCTTGATGGCCTCGACGGCGCCGTTGATGACGGACGAGTCGAAACCGAAGAGGAAGCCACCGACTGCCGCCGCGATGGCGAACAGTGTGACCTTCCCCTTGAACGCACGGTCTTCGCCGTGTCCGGTGGTCGTGTTCGACACGATGCTCCTGGATTCCCGCCGCCGTGCCGGGTGGTGCACGGTGCCCCGGCGGTCGGCTGGATCGCCGTCCGAGCGGCGTTGCGGTGTCCGGAGCGGCCCCGACAGTACCCCTTCTGCGGCTGGTCAGCACATCAGGTGTGGTCCAGATCGTCCTGTCCTGCACCGGACGGGAGGCCCGGGGAACCGCCCACAGGTCGGCTCCGGCCCGCCCCGCGGCCGCGTCGCACCCGGGAACGTGGGCCCAGGAGGACGGGATGCGGAACGGGTGGAAGTGGCGCGGGTGGACCGGGCGCGGGTGGATGCGGAGCCGGTGGATGCAGGGCGGAGGGACGTGGGGCGGATCGACGTGGCGCGGTTCGCGACGGGCTCGCGTGCTGGCGTGGCGTGTGTCGGCCCGGGCGAGGCTGGTGCTCGCGATGGTCGTGATGCTGCCGGTCGTGGCGCTACCGGTTCGCGCGGTGCCAGGGCACGCGCTGCCGGTTCGCGCGCTGCCGACGACCGCGCTGTCGGGTTCCGTGCTGGCGGTGTCCGGCGCGCTGCCGGGCGCAACTTCCGCTCACGCCTGGCTGGCGGACACCGAGGCACCGGCGCGGTGGTCGTGGCCGACGTCGTCCCACGTCGTTCTCCGGCCGTGGCAGGCACCGGCGACCGACTACGGGCCGGGACACCGCGGGCTCGACGTGCCCGCCGGCCCCGGGACGCCGGTGACGGCTCCGGCGGACGGCACCGTCGCGTTCGCCGGGCAGGTCGGGGGCCGTCCGGTCGTGACGATCGACCACGGCGGCGGGTTGGTGAGCACCCTCGATCCGGTCCTGCCGTCGGTGTCGGCGGGCACGCTCGTCCGACGAGGCGACCCGGTCGGGACGGTCGGCAGCGGTCACTGTCCGGTGGCGGAGCCGTGCGTGCACCTCGGCGCCCGGGTCGACGGCCGGTACGTGGATCCGTTGCCGCTCCTGTCGAGACCCGCCTGGCCGGTGCTGCTGCCGGAGTCTCAGGCGCGAGGGTGGGCGGTGCGGTAGACCTCGCGGAGGCGTGCTGAGGAGACGTGCGTGTAGATCTGCGTCGTGCCGAGGCTCGCGTGCCCGAGCAGCTCCTGGACCGCCCGGAGGTCCGCTCCCCCGTCGAGCAGGTGCGTCGCCGCGGTGTGTCGGAAGGTGTGCGGGCCGCTCGGACCCTCGCCGGGCAGGGCCTCGAGCAGCCGGGCGACGATGCGGTACGCGCTGCGGGTGCCGAGTCGGGCACCGCGGTCGCCGAGGAACAGGGCTGCACCGGCGGGACGCGCGGCAGCGACAGCGCCGTTGTCTGCCGGTCCCCCAGCTGCAACCGCTGCGGCGAGCGCCGGCCGACCACGGTCGAGCCACGCCTCGAGGGCGTCGTGTGCCGGAACGCCGAACGGCACCACCCGCTCCTTGCCGCCCTTGCCGAGGACGCGGACGGTCAGGCGGCTCCGGTCGACGTCGCCGAGGTCGAGTCCGACGAGTTCGCTCACCCGGATGCCGGCGGCGTACAGCAGCTCGACCACCGCCCGGTCGCGGAGCGCCGCCGGATCGTCGCCGGCGGCGCGGACGGCGAGCCCGTCGAGCATCGACCGCACCTGGTCCTGCGCTACGACGCGGGGCAGGTGGGCGGCGCCCTTCGGAGCGCGGAGACGCACCCCCGGGTCGACGGCCAGCACACCGGTCTCGCTCGCCCACCGTGTGAAGGCCCGGACCGACGCACTCCGGCGCGCGATGGTCGACCGGGCGAGACCGCGTTCGGTCGCGGCCCAGAGCCAGTCGCGGAGCACCTCGAGCGTGAGTCCCGCGGCCGTGAGGACCTGCCGCTCGGCGGCGAACGCCACGAGGTCCTCGAGGTCGGCACGGTAGGCCCGGACGGTCTGTTCGCTGAGGCCGCGGCCGAGCCGACAGTGGTCGAGGAACACCCGGACGACGGCCGCGAGCGTCCCACCCGCGTGCTGCTGGTCGTCCTCGGTGTCGTGCATGACGCCAGGGTACGGCTCACGTGGTCGTCCATCCCCCGGGGCCGGTCCGGACCAGCCCCTGCAGTTCCGCCAGCGCCAGGGCATCGGTGGTGTCGGCGAGTGAGAGCCCGGACCGCCGGGCGACCTCGTCGAGCGGGGTCGGGCGCCGCGCGGCCAGGGCGTCGACGACACGGAGCACCTCGGGGTCGGTCCGCGCGCCGGCGATCGGGACCTCGGCCCCGGCGACGATCCGCTCCCCCGCCCACAGTCGCACTGCCGTCTCGGCCGGGTCGCGCGGTTGCACCACGATCTCCGCCCGCCGGTCCGCGATCAACCGGTGACAGCCGACCGACGCCGACGACGAGTACGGCCCCGGGACGGCGAACACCGTCCGTCCCAGCTGACCGGCGTGGTTCGCGGTGTTGAGTGCCCCGGACCGGGCTCCGGCCTCGACGATGACGGTCGTGGTCGCGAGGGCCGCGATCAGCCGGTTCCGGGCGAGGAACCGCCACCGCGACGGTCGGGTCCCCGGTGGACACTCGGCGAGCAGGGCGCCGTGCTCGGCCACAGCGTGCAGCATCGCGGTGTTCGCGGCCGGGTAGAGCTGGTCGACCCCGCCGGCGAGCACGGCGACCGTCGGAGCGGCGGCGGCCATCGCGACCCGGTGCGCGACGGCGTCGATGCCGTGTGCTCCCCCGGAGACGACGACACAGCCGGCATCGGCGGCGGCGGAGGTGATCTCTGCGGCGGCCTCGGCACCGAGGACCGTGTTCGCCCGCGAACCGACGACCGCGACGGCCGGACGTCCGGCGGTGCACGGTGCTCCGCGTCGCCAGAGGACCAGCGGCGCGTGTGGGCCGAGGTCGTCGATCCCCGCGGGCCAGTCCTGGTCGCCGGGCACGACGAGGGCGCACCCGACCGCTGACGCTGCCGACAGCACGGCGTCGACGTCGAGCCGGAGCAGCCGGGGCCGCCACCGCGCGAGTGCCGGGACGAGTGCCGTGGCGGCGGACTCCACCAGCCGCTCCCGGATCTCGTCCTCGTCACAGGAACGAACAGCGGAGCCCGTCGAACCCCGGGCACCCGCACCCGCACCCGCACCCGCACCCGCACCCGCACCGACCAGCATCTCCGCCACCTCGAGCGGTCCGGCGTCGAGGGCATCGAGCACGGCCCGGATCGACCGCCCTGCTCCCAGGCGTGCGACCAGCTGTCCCGCATCCGAGTCCCCGGGCTCGACGACCGTCGACCACGCCACCCGCGCCAGGACCTCGTCGTGCTCGTCACCGCCGGTCGGACACACCGCCGGGTCCCGCAGCCGGCCGAGGACAGCGTCGCGGTCCGACGGCGACCACCCGGCTCCGGTGCCGCTCACAGCGCGGTCCGCAACGCCAGCGCCCGTTCGACGTGCTGCCGCTCCGGTCGGTCGTCACCGTCGAGGTCGGCCATCGTCCACGCCAGTCGCATCACCCGGTCCCACCCCCGCATTGTCAGTGTCCCGAGGTCGAGGCCCCGGTCGAGCAGGTCCGTCGCGCCGTCGGCCGCGCGTCCTTCCTCGCGCAACCACGAACCGGTCACCTCGGCGTTCCGGCTCCACCCGGTCCCCCGCAGGCGAGTGCTCATCCGCTGCCGGGCCTCGAGCACCGTCCGACGGGCCGCAGCGGTGGTCGGCGTCGCACCGCTGTCGGCCCGGAGCATGCCGGTCGTCACCCGCGGGACGGCGACCCGGATGTCGATGCGGTCGAGCAGCGGCCCGGACAGCCGACCGAGGTACCGCCGGACCGCGCTCGGCACGCACGAGCACCCCGCGCCTCCGGTCGACCCGGCGTTGCCGCACGGGCACGGGTTCGCCGCCAGCACGAGCTGACAGCGTGCCGGGAACTCCGCTGATCCCCCGGCCCGGTGGACCGTGATGCGCCCGGCTTCGAGGGGCTGCCGGAGTGCGTCGAGCACCACCCGCGGGAACTCGGTCGCCTCGTCGAGGAACAGCACCCCGCGCGTCGCCCGTGACACCGCTCCCGGTCGGAGTTGCCCGGTCCCGCCGCCGATCAGTGCCGCGGCGGAGGCGGAGTGGTGCGGTGCCTCCCACGGCGGTCGGAGCGTCCACGAGCGTTCCCCGTGGCCGGCGACGGAGCGGACGGCCGCGACCTCGAGCGCGGCGTCCGGGTCGAGGTCCGGCAGCAGTGCGGGCAGGCGTTCGGCGAGCATCGTCTTGCCGGCGCCCGGTGGTCCGAGCAGCAGCACGTGGTGCCCGCCGGCCGCCGCGGCGATGACCGCACGCACCCCGATCGCGTTGCCGACGACGTCCGCCAGCTCCAGCGACGGCAGGGTGTCGTCGGGCACGGGCGGCGGCAGGACCGGATCGGCGAAGCCCGCGGGGAGGTCGGCCCCCGCGTCGATCGCGGCGGAGCGGAGCGAGTCCACGGCGGTGAGTGCGATGCCCGGGACCGCCCGCGCTTCGGTGAGGTTGCCCACCGGCAGCACGACCCGTCCGATCCCGGCGGCCCGCGCCGCCAGGACCACGGGAATGATCCCCGGTACCGGTCGGACCCGCCCGTCCAGTCCGAGTTCCCCGACGTAGACGACCCCGCGGTCGGCCCCGGGCGCAGTGCCGGCAGCGGCGAGCACGGCCATCGCGATCGCCAGGTCGAAGCCGGAGCCGCGCTTCGGCACACTCGCCGGGGTGAGGTTCACCGTGATCCGGCGCGCCGGCAGCGGACAGTCCGCCATCGCCGCCGCGGACCGGACCCGTTCACGGGCTTCGCCGAGCGAGGTGTCCGGCAGCCCGATGATGCTGAACGCAGGCAGCTGGCTGGTCAGGTGCGCCTCCACCTCGACGAGGCTGCCCTGCACGCCGACCAGCGCGACCGCCGAGGTCCGTCCGATGTCGCTCATCCGAGCGCCTCGACGTGCTCGATCGCCACGTGGTCCGCGATCATCGTCACCGCGATGCAGTCGATCCGGATCGCACGCGCCGTCTGGTCGCGGTGTGCGTGGAACCAGGCGGGGACGAGTTGCCGGATGCGTGCGAGCTTCCGGGGCGTCACCGCTTCGAGCGGATGTCCGGTCGTCTGCCCGGTGCGGGTCTTCACCTCGATGAAGACGATCGTGTCACCGTCCCGCGCGACGATGTCGACTTCGCCGCGCACGCATCGCCAGTTCCGGTCGATGATCGAGAAGCCGTGCCGCTCGAGCCATTCCACCGCGTGGTCTTCTCCGACATTGCCCGTCGTCCGGCGCGGATCACGTCGGGGAAGAGCGCCGCCGACGTCCGGTCGGTCTGCACGATTCGTCATGGAGCAACGATGAATCACCGAGCGAAACGACCGGGCCGGTACCCGCAATCTGGGGACAACCAGGCAGAACGACCGTCCTGTGCAGGAAAGCGCCGGAAATGTTGCCGCACATGACAAAAGCCGGACAATTCCTCACGGAATGTCCGGCTCGTGCCGTGATCAGCGCTGATGCGCCGGTCGGATGCTCAGTGTGCGGCTGCGTACGCTTCCTGCACCTGCGTGGAGATACGGCCGCGGGAAGAGACCTCGTACCCGTTCTCCTTGGCCCACTCGCGGATCTTCCCGAGTTCCTCGGAGTTCCCCCGCTTCGGGGCGGACGGGCTCTTGCCCGTCGAACCGGTGCGACGACCGGCGGTCTTGCGCGCCGCGGCGATGTAGTCCGAGATCGCGTCCCGGAACTTGTCGACGTTGTCGTTCGACAGGTCGATCTCGTACGACGAACCGTCGAACGCGAACTCGACCGTTCGGCCATCGCCAGCGGCGATCGGCGAATCGTCGAGATCGTCGACGAGCTGGACAGTGACCTTCTGCGCCATCGTGCACTCCTTCAGAGTCGTTATTGCAACTCAGAGTATCGCAGCACAATGCGGAACGGTCGAATTGCCCGGCGCGCCTCATTCGTCGAGCGCGAGTTCCTTCGGCAGTTCGAGTTCACGCGCGGTGAGTTCTTCGACGTTCACGTCCTTGAACGTGAGCACCCGGACCGACTTCACGAAGCGGTCGGAACGGTAGACGTCCCAGACCCACACGTCGTTCATCGTCAATTCGAAGTAGAAGTCGTGCTCGGTGTCCCGGCGTACGAGTTCGACCTCGTTCGCCAGGTAGAACCGCCGCTCGGTCTCGACCACGTACCGGAACTGCCCCACGACGTCGCGGTACTCGCGGTACAGGGCCAGTTCGACCTCGCGGTCGTAGTCGTCGAATTCTTCGTCATCCATGGCCCGCTCAGTCTAGAGCGGCCGACACTCCAGAGCGACCACGGCCTCCTGACCGTCCTACCGCGGAGAACCGCGGAGAACAAGTGCGAACCGCGCAGGTCCGCACTCACCCGCCGACGGTGTCCAGCTCGTCGAACCCGTCCAGGGCGACACTCGACGCCGCGTGCAGCCAGGTCTTCCGGTGCAGCTCGTGCGGTCCGACCGTGCGGATCGCGTCGTAGTGCGCGGTCGACCCGTAGCCCTTGTTCGACGCCCATGCGTAGTGCGGCGCGTCGTCGTGGGCGGCGATCATCAGGTCGTCACGAGCGACCTTGGCGACGACCGAGGCCGCTGCGACCGACGCGCAGTCCCGGTCGGCCTTCACCCGCACCTGGACGTCGAGCGGCCGTTGTTCGGCCGGCAGCGCGCGGGTGAGCCAGTCGAACGACCCGTCGAGCACCACCACGGCACCCTCGAGTGACACGCCGTCCTGCACGAGTGCCCCGATCGCCCGGGCCCCGGCCAGTCCGAGCGCGGCGACGATGCCCTGTTCGTCGACGACCTGCGCCGACGCCATCCCCACCGCGGTGCGCGCCCAGCGCGTCACGACGGGGACCAGGGCCTCCCGCCGCGCCTGGGTCAGGAGCTTCGAGTCGGCCAGGCCCGGCGGCACCCGACGGACGTCGAGGGTGACGGCGGCGACGCCGACCCCGACCGGGCCGGCGATCGCGCCACGGCCGACCTCGTCGACGCCGATCACGGTGACCCGCCCGGCGGCGAGCAGCGACTTCTCGAGCCGCAGTGAGGGCCGGACCGGGGTCACTTGTCCCGCTGCTCCACCCCGGCGAAGACCTCGGGGTGGTCGTCGAGCCAGGTCCAGCGGTTGGTCGGCCATGAGATCACGAAGGCCCGACCGGTGACGTCGGACAGCGGCACGAAGCCCTTCGACGGGGTGTCACCGTTGTAGCGGGAGTCGCGTGAGTTGTCGCGGTTGTCGCCCATCACCCAGATGGTGCCCTTCGGCACGGTGACGGAGAACGGTGTCTGCGACGCACGGGTGTCACCCGCGGGCAGCTTCAGGTACGGCTCGGTCAGCGGGACCCCGTTGACCGACATCTGTCCGAGGTCGTTGCAGCAGCTCACCTTGTCGCCCGGCAGGCCGATCACGCGCTTGATCAGGTGGTCGTCGCTGTCGCCGGTGCCGAGACCGACCTGGGTGAGCAGCCAGTCCGCGGCCTTGCCGATTGGCGTCGTCGGCTGGACGTTCGGCAGGGTCTCACCGGTGAGCCACCCGCCCGGGTCCTTGAAGACCACGACGTCGCCGCGCTTGAGCTTGACGGCGCCGGGGACGAGTTCGTTGACGATGACGCGGTCGTTCACCTGCAGGGTGTTCTGCATCGACTCGGACGGGATGTAGAACGAGCGGATCAGGAACGTCTTCACCAGGAACGACACCAGCAGCGCCGCGATGAAGATGATGACGAGGTCGCGCAGGAACGTCAGGACCCCGTTGCGCGGCTTCTTCGCCGTTCGTGGCCGACGGGCTTCACCCTCTGTCGTGTCCGTCATTTCCGCTCTCGTCGACCTGTTCCCGGAAGTGCTTCCGAGATGCTCCTGCCCCGGTGGCGACGGGCTCCAGGAACGGACGAGCCCCCCGCCGATGCACAACCGTACATGGACGAGGGGCTCGCAGAGGAACCGGCTTCCCGGCGCTCCCTGTGAAGACGATCAGTTGTCGCGCTTCTCCTTGATCTTGCGACGGGCTGCCTTGCCGCGGAGTTCGCGGAGGTAGTAGAGCTTCGCGCGACGGACGTCACCGCGGGTGACGATCTCGACGTGGTCGATGATCGGGGAGTGCACGGGGAACATGCGCTCGACACCGACCTGGAAGCTCACCTTGCGGACCGTGAAGGTCTCGCCGATGCCGTGGCCCTGGCGGCCGATGACGACACCCTGGAAGACCTGGATACGCGAGCGCGTGCCTTCGACGATGTTGACGTGGACCTTGACGGTGTCTCCGGGGCGGAAGTCAGGGTGGTCGGTGCGCAGGGCACCGGCGGTCACGTGGTCGAGGAGCTGCATGATGGTGTCACTTCCTGCGGACGCACACGGGTCGCCGCGGATCGAATTCGGAAAGAACGAGACGTGCCCGGTGTCGGCGACTCCCCCGTGGCAGAGTCCAGCCAGGGCACGATCGATCATCATGCCACAACAAGTGCACTGCAGCCAACCGGCAGGATGGTCCCATGATCGAACTCCGCACCCCCGCCGAACTCGACGGACTGCGTGTCGCCGGCCGTTTCGTCGCTGACGTCCTGGACGCCCTACTCGAGACCGTCGACGTCGGCGTGAACCTGCTCGACCTCGACCGCGTCGCCGCACGCATGATCGCCGAGCGCGGGGCGGAGAGCTGCTACGTCGACTACCACCCGTCGTTCGGCAAGTCCCCCTTCGGCAAGAACCTCTGCACCTCGGTGAACGACGCCGCGCTGCACGGCCTGCCGTACGACCTCGTCCTGCAGGACGGCGACCTGGTCAGCCTGGACTTCGCCGCGAGCGTCGACGGCTGGGTGGCGGACTCCGCCGTCACGGTCCAGGTCGGCACCCCGCGCGACGAGGACCAGCGCCTCATCGCGACCGTCGAGCAGTGCCTGGCCGCGGGCATCGCCCAGGCGGCCCCCGGCAACAAGCTCGGTGACGTCTCGGCCGCGATCGGCTCGGTCGCCCGTGGCGCCGGCTACGACGTGAACCTGCAGTTCGGCGGACACGGCGTCGGACACACGATGCACGGCGACCCGCACGTCCCGAACGACGGGCGCCCCGGCCGCGGCCTGAAGCTCCGCCCCGGACTGGTCGTCGCGATCGAGCCGTGGCTCATGCAGGGCACGGACGAGCTCTACCAGGACCAGGACGGGTGGACCCTCCGCAGCGTCGACGGCTCGCGCGCGGCGCACGTCGAGCACACGGTCGCGGTGACCGAGCAGGGCCCGGAGGTCCTCACCCTCCGCCGGGAACAGCGCGGCGCCTGACACCGGCCCGGCCGGCCACACGACGGACGGGAGGCCCGTCACCAGCTGGTGACGGGCCTCCCGTGACGTCAGTGGCGGGTCCGCGACCCGCTCAGTCCGGCAGCAGGTCCGGCCGGACGCGGCGCGTCCGCTCGACCTGCTGCTCGTGCCGCCAGCCGGCGATCCGCCCGTGGTGCCCACTGAGCAGGACGTCCGGCACGTCGAGGCCACGCCAGGAGGCCGGCTTCGTGTACGAGGGGTACTCGAGCAGGCCGTCCTCGTGGGACTCCTCGACGAGGGACTCGGGGTTGCCGACCACACCGGGGACCAGACGGCCGACGGCTTCGATCATGGCCATGGCCGCGACCTCGCCGCCGTTCAGGACGTAGTCGCCGAGCGAGAGCTCGACGACCGTGCTCCGGGTGGCCGCCCACTCGAACACCCGGGCGTCGATGCCCTCGTACCGCCCGCAGGCGAAGACGAGGTGCTCGTGCTCGGCGAGCGAGCGGGCGATGGTCTGCCGGAAGGGGGTGCCCGCGGGCGTCGGGACGACGAGGGTCGACGAGCCGTCGGACCGCAGGATCGAGGACAGCGCCTCGGCCCACGGTTCGGGCTTCATGACCATGCCGGCGCCGCCGCCGTACGGGGTGTCGTCGACGGTGCGGTGGCGGTCGGTCGTCCACGAGCGCAGGTCGTGCACGTGCAGGTCGAGCAGCCCGCCCTGCCGTGCCTTGCCGAGCAGGGAAACGTCGAGCACCCCGAAGAACTCCGGGAAGATCGTGACGATGTCGATCCGCACGGATCAGTCCTCGGAGTCGCGAGCCGACGCGTCGGGTGCCGACGACTCGGGAGCCGACGACTCTGCAGCCGACGAATCGGGGGCCGACGACTCGTCAGCCGACGCGTCGGGAGCCGGCGTGACCGTCTCGGGACGGCTCATGTCCTCGGGGTCCTCGAACAGCCCCGTCGGCGGCGTCACCGTGACGGTGCCGGCCTCCAGGTCGACCGAGGGGACGATCGCCGCGACGAACGGCACGAGGACCTCGCCGCGGGACTCGGTGTCGACCGCGAGCAGGTCCTGGGCCGGCATGTGGTCGACCCGGGCGACGGTGCCGACCTGCACACCGTCGCGGAGCACCGTCAGGCCGACCAGCTGGTGGTCGTACCAGGCGTCGTCCTCGCCGGTCTCTTCCTCGGTGTCCTGTTCGACCCAGAGGATGGCGCGTGCGAGGGTCTCGGCGGCGCTCCGGTCGGCGATGCCCTCGAAGAAGGCGACCGGGTGGGAGTTGTACCAGCGCAGCTCGTCGAGCGCGATGGTCTTCCCCGACCAGGGAGAGTCGTCGGGGACCTGGAGCGTGAAGACCGCTCCTGGCGTGAACCGACGATCCGGGTCGTCGGTGTAGAGCTCGAGCTTGATGCCGCCCTTGAGCCCGTGCGCCTTCGTGATGCGACCCACCCGGAGCTGGGTCGTCTCCCTAGGAATCGCTGTCCACCACGTCGACCCGCACGCGCTTGCCGTCGGCCAGGGCCGTGACGAGCGTGCGGAGCGCCTTCGCGGTGCGACCGGCGCGACCGATCACGCGGCCGAGGTCCTCGGGGTGCACACGCACCTCGAGGACCTCGCCCCGCGGGGAGGTGGAGCTGGCGACGCGCACGTCGTCAGGGTGATCGACGATCCCCTTGACGAGGTGCGTCAGCGCGGATTCGAGCAAGGACTACGCCTCGGTCGTCTCGTCGGCGGTCTCGGCTGCGGCCGGAGCGGCGGGGGCCGTCTTCTCCGACTTGGGCTTGAGGACGGCCTTCTTGGAGCTGTCGACCGTGAAGGCCGGCTTCGGCTCGCGGACCTGGACCTTGGACGCGGTGTCCTTCTCGCCCTTGAACTTGGCCCAGTCACCGGTCAGCTTGAGGAGTGCGGCGACCTGCTCGGTCGGCTGCGCACCGACGCTGAGCCAGTACTGCGCACGCTCAGACTGCACCTCGATGAACGAGGGCTCCTCGGTGGGGTGGTACTTGCCGATCTCCTCGATGACACGACCATCGCGCTTGGTGCGCGAGTCGGCGACGACGATGCGGTAGTAAGGCGCTCGGATCTTGCCGAGGCGCTTGAGACGGATCTTGACAGCCACAATGACTCCTGTTGCGTACGTGTTGTGGTTGAACCGGAACCGCGGGCGTGGGGGCACACACGGTAGAAGCTCGATGAGATCGCGATCCGCTGGATAGAGGGTCGAGCGGACACGATTCGACCGTTCATTCTTGCAGATTCCGGAGCGGGAAGCGAGCCACGTCCCGCGGCGCGTCGGCGGCGCCCTACGGTGCCAGGCGTCGGACGGCCTCCAGGGCCTCGCTCGTCGCCCGGACGGCGTCGACACTGCGGGCGTCCCGGGCGCCGCCGACGACCGCATACGGCACGTCTGCGGACTGGAGGCCCGTGGTCAACTCGTCCCGCGCCTCCTGTCCGGCACAGACCACGACGACGTCGGCCGGCACGGCGACCTCGTCCCCGGACTCGTCGCGGATCCAGAGGCGACCCGGCTCGATCCGCAGGTACTCCTGCACCCCGCCGATCATCCGGACCCCGGCGTCCCGGAGCCGGCCGAGCGCGACCCACCGCGAGGTGAGGCCGATCCCCTGCCCGAACTTGCCCGACCGGCGGAGGACCGTGACCTGGTGCCCGGGCCGGACCGTGCGCGCCGCGGTCGGCTGGCGCTGCGGCAGGTCCCCGACGAGCTCGTCGGACACCGGCACCTGCCACCGCTCGCCGAACTCGGTGGCACGCACAGCCTCGTCCGGGGACTCGGTGAGGAACGCGGCGGTGTCGACGCCGATCCCGCCGCCGCCGATGACCGCCACCGTGCCGTCGGGCACACCGTCGCGGAGGGCCTGCTCGTAGGTGAGCACGTGCGGCAGGTCCACCCCGGGGACGTCGACCACGCGCGGGGTCACCCCGGACGCGAGCACCACGGCGTCGCTGTCACGGAGGTCGGCGAGGGTGGCGGCACGACCCAGGTGCACGGTCGCACCGCGCTCCGCGAGTTCCGCGCGGGCTGCCTGCACGGGGCCGGCGTAGTCCTCCTTCCCGGGGATCTCGGCGGCGAGGCCGAACTGCCCGCCGAGCACGTCCGAGGCCTCCCAGAGCCGGACGTCGTGCCCACGTCGGGCGGCGTCGACCGCTGCGGCGAGACCGGCCGGTCCCCCGCCGACGACGTCCACGCGTTTCGGGGCCGCCGTCGGCCGGAGCGGGAACCGCACCTCGCGGGCGGCACGCGGGTTCACCAGGCACGACACCGGCGCGCCGACGACGGACCGGTCGAGGCACGCCTGGTTGCAGCCGATGCACGTGTTCACCAGGTCGAAGCGGCCGGCCAGGGAGCGCTCGATGAGCTCCGCGTCCGCCAGGAACGGTCGTGCCAGCGCCACCGCGTCGATCCGGCCGTCGGCGAGGACCGCTTCGCCGTCGCGCAGGTCCGTCATCCGGTTCGACGCGATCACGCGCACGTCCGGGTGGTCGGAGGCCCGGACCACGTCGGCGATCCGGCTCGCCTGCTCGATCCACGCGCCGTGTGGCACGGACGCCTGGATCGTCGGGGTCCGGGACTCGTGCCAGCCGATGCCGACCGAGATCGCGTCGAGGCCGAGCGGCAGCAGTTCGCGCACCAGGGCGTCGACGTCCGCGTCCGTGGAGGACCCGGGCATCAGGTCGGCGCCGGAGAGCCGGATCGTGACGGCCAGCTCGGGGACGGCGGCACGGACGGCGCGGACGACCTCGATCGCGAAGCGACGGCGGCGCTCGGGGCTCCCGCCCCACTCGTCGTCGCGCAGGTTCGTCAGCGGCGACTGGAACTGGTTCACGAGGTACCCCTCGGACGCCATGATCTCGACACCGTCGAAGCCGATCGCCGCGGCCGTGCGGGCCGCCGTGGCGAAGTCCTCGATCGTCCGGCGGACCTCGTCGGCGGTGAGTTCCTCGGGCAGCACGCCACGCGCGGCCGCCCAGGGCAGCGCCGAGGGGGCCACGGCCCGCTGCGGGCGGCCGTCGCGGTCGGTCAGTCCCCCGACGAGTGCGTACCGGCCCGCGTGGAACAGCTGCGCCAGGACCGTACCGCCCTCGTCGTGCACCGCGGCGACCGCGCGGCGGAACCGTTCGTCGGCACCCCCGACACCGAACACCGCGAAGTCCGGGCCGCCGCGGGCCTCGTCGCTCACCGCGATGCCGCCGGTGATGATGCACGCGACACCGCCGGCAGCGCGCTCCCGGTAGAACTCGGCCATCGCGACACCGCCGTCGTCCAGGACCTCGAGCCCGGTGTGCATCGACCCCATCACCACCCGGTTCGACAGGTGCAGGGGGCCGAGCGTCCAGGGCGAGGCCACGGTTCGGAGCTCGGCGGGCACGTCGGCAACGGGCGGAACGACAGCGGTCACGCAACGAACACTAGGCGAACGTGCCCGCTCGGCGGCAGAGCGGACACGCCGGACTCTCCGTCGTTCCGGTGGGACGGACGGGCAGGATGGCCCCATGGACATCCGGTTCTCCGAATCCGCTCCGTCGACGATCGGCGTCGAGTGGGAGCTGCCCCTCGTCGACCGCGCGACGGGTGACCTCACGCCCCGGGCCCCGGCGGTGCTCGCCGCCGTCCGGGAGCGCCTGGACGATCCGGAACGGGTGACGGAGGAACTGCTCACCAACACGGTCGAGGTCGTCACCGGGGTCCACGACACCGTCGGCGGTGCCACCCGCGAGCTCTCCGGCATCATCGGCGAGGTCATCGACGCCGCCGAGCCCCTCGACGCGCAGGTGATGTGCTCCGGCACGCACCCGTTCGCACAGTGGGACCAGCAGGAGATCACGCCCGACAGCGAGCACTACACGACCCTCATCGACCGCACCCGCTGGTGGGGCCGGCAGATGCTCATCTGGGGCGTGCACGTGCACGTCGGCATCGACGACCGTGACAAGGCCGTCCCGATCATGAACGCGATGCTCGGCTACGTCCCACACCTGCAGGCCTTCACGGCCTCGAGCCCGTTCTGGGCGGGCACCGACACGGGCTACGCCTCGAACCGGGCCCTGATGTTCCAGCAGCTGCCGACCGGTGGGCTCCCGCCGCAGCTCGGTGCGTGGGCGAACTTCGAGGAGGTCGTCGGCGACCTCGTGCACACCGGCGTCATCGACGGCGTGAAGGACCTGCGCTGGGACATCCGCCCCTCGCCGGGCTGGGGCACGATCGAGAACCGCGTGTCCGACGGCATCTCGACCCTGCACGAGGTGGGTGCGGTCACCGCGCTCGTGCAGTGCCTGGTCACCGAGAGCTCGGACCGGATCGACGCCGGCGAGACCCTGCAGGCGATGCAGCCGTGGTTCGTCCGCGAGAACAAGTGGCGAGCCGCCCGGTACGGCATGGACGCCGAGATCATCACGAACGTCGCCGGGGACGAGCGACTGGTCACGGACGAGGTGCACGACCTGGTGTCGCGCCTCGACCCGGTCGCGGAACGACTCGGTTGCCAGGAGGAACTGCACCACCTCGACACGATGATCGAACGGGGCGCCTCGTACCAGCGGCAGCTCGCGGTCGCGCAGGAGAACGGCGGCGACCTCCGCGCGGTCGTGCAGCACCTGGTCGGCGAGCTCCGCGACTCGCTCTGAGCACGCGCCCCACAGGGGAGGGTCGCGACGCGACCACGTGACGAACGGGAGGCCCGGTACCAGCTGGTACCGGGCCTCCCGTTCTCAGCGACGAACAGTCAGTGACACACGGTCAGCGACCGAGGAACTTCTGCAACGACGCGAGTTCTTCCTCGGACGGCGCGCCGCCGTTCTTCCCGGACCCCATGCCGAGCCCGAGGCCCGCACCCTTCGGCGCCTGTTGCGGAGCCGGAGCGGCACCGGAAGCGAGCGCCGCGCGCTTCGCCGGGTTGCCGACCTTCTTCTTCTTGCCCTGCGGCTGCTGCTTCTTGCCGCCGTGCATGCCCGGGATCGGGCCCATGCCCGGCATCTGCGGGACACCGCCGCGGGCGACGGTCTTCATCATCTTCGCGGCCTGCTCGAACCGGTTGACCAGGGCGTTGACCTCGGTCACCGTCGAGCCCGCACCCCGGGCGATACGCAGGCGGCGGGAGCCGTTGAGCAGCTTGGGCAGTTCGCGCTCCTGCGGCGTCATCGACTGGATGATCGCCTCGGTGCGGACGATCTCGCGCTCGTCGAAGTTGTCGAGCGCTTCCCGCATGCCCTTCGCGCCGGGGAGCATGCCGAGCATGCCCTTGATGGACCCGGCCTTCCGGAGCTGCTGCATCTGCTGCAGGAAGTCGTTCAGGGTGAAGTTGTCGGTCGCGATCTTCTCGGCGACCTTGCGGGCCTCGTCCTCGTCGAAGGCACCCTGTGCCTGCTCGATGAGCGACAGGATGTCGCCGAGGTCGAGGATGCGGCTCGCCATGCGGTCCGGGTGGAACGGCTCGAAGTCGTCGAGCCCCTCACCGGTCGACGCGAACATGATCGGGCGTCCGGTGATCGAGGCGACCGACAGGGCCGCGCCACCGCGGGCGTCACCGTCGAGCTTGGACAGGACGACGCCGGTGAAGTCGACGCCCTCCTGGAAGGCACGGGCGGTCGTGACGGCGTCCTGACCGATCATCGCGTCGATGACGAAGAGGACCTCGTCCGGGTCGACGGCCTTGCGGATGTTCGCGGCCTGCTTCATCAGCTCGGCGTCCACACCCAGGCGGCCGGCGGTGTCCACGATCACGGTGTCGTACTGCTGGTCGACCGCGGCCTTGATGGCGTTCTTCGCGACCTTGACCGGGTCACCGACGCCGTTGCCGGGCTCCGGGGCGAAGACGTGCACGCCGGCCTGCTCGCCGACGACCTGCAGCTGCTGCACCGCGTTCGGACGCTGGAGGTCCGCCGCGACGAGCATCGGGGTGTGGCCGTCCTTCTTGAGCCACTTGCCGAGCTTGCCCGCCAGCGTCGTCTTGCCGGCGCCCTGTAGGCCTGCGAGCATGATGACCGTCGGCGGCCGCTTCGCGAACTCGAGGCGTCGCTGCTGCCCGCCGAGGATGCCGACGAGCTCTTCGTTGACGATCTGGACGACCTGCTGCGCCGGGTTCAGCGCCTTGTTGACCTCGTCCGAGAGTGCCCGTTCACGCACCGAGGCGGTGAAGGACTTCACGACCTCGAGTGCGACGTCCGCGTCGAGCAGTGCCCGCCGGATCTCGCGGACGGTGCCGTCCACGTCGGACGGGGTCAGCCGTCCCTTGCTCCGCAGGTTGCGGAAGGTCTCGGTGAGCCGATCGGAGAGTGAACCGAATTGCGCCATGATCCGACCATCCTACCGTCCGTCGCGGACGGCCCTGGAGGCGCGGCCCGCCGCCGCCCCGCCGGTGCCGCTCACGCCTGCTCGCGTCGGCGACGGGTCGGGCGACGGGCGGCGGCCGCTACGGCCCCGACCGCGAAGGCCACCGACACGGCGGCGACCACGACCGCGTCCGCGGGCTCGTCCGCGAAGAAGCGGAGGGTGACGGTCGTCGCCGCACCCCAGGGCAACCACGCCAGTGCGAGCGCAGCCGCGGGGACCGGTCGCCGCCGGACCAGGAGCACGACGACGACGACGGCGACCGTCACGCCGGCGGAGGCCGTCATCCACGGCGCCGCGACGGAGCCCCAGAACCCGCCGTCGCCCACGGTGACGAGGCGCCACGAGTTGCCGGTCGGTGGGAGCCAGACCGCGTAGAAGACGAGCCCTCCGCCGACGACGGCGAACGTGGACAGCAGCGCTCGCCGGTCACGGGGATCGCCGAGCAGTGCGACGAGCCCGAGCAGGAGAGCGGCACCGAGTGTGGTCGACCGCGGGCCGGGCTGCCCGACGTCTGCGCGGACCATGACGGTCACGATCGGCAGTGCGACGAGCCCGACGAGCACGAAGAGGTGCGCGGCGGCACGCGACCCGGCCACCGCCGCGAGCGCACCGAGCAGGAACGGCACGCAGAACAGCACGCCGGCGTTCCAGAACGGCCCGAAGGTGTCGTACTGGTTCGGGGCGAGCGGCCGTGCGTCCCACGGTCCCCAGGACACCCAGACCAGGTAAACGAGGGCGAACCCGGCCATCGACCCGGTCCCGATCGACGCGGCGAGCGCCCGGACGTCCCCCGGCACGACGGTGTTCACCCGTTCGCGCACCCCCTGCCACCGCAGCTCCGCGAGTTCCCCGTGCGCGGGTCGACTGCGTCCCTCGTCGTCGGCGACGTCGAGCAGCGTCCCGAGCATCGCCGGTCCGTGCGTCCGGCGCCACCGCATCGGGTACCACCCGAGCGCCCGCCCGTAGTCGCGTTCCAGCCTCGTGCCCTGTCCCAGCCTCGTGTTCGTCACGACACTCCCCCCAGTCGGATGTGGATGCTGCGTGTGGCCGGGGCCGGCCGCCACGCGGTGAGCCGTGCCCGTGCGGCAGCGGCGTTGGCCTCGATGCGGCGGACCTCGGCGTCGAGGGCGTCGGCACCGGCATCGGTGAGATCGAAGTACCGGCGCAGTCGGCCGTCGACGACCTCTTCCCCCGCCGCAGCGACGAGGCCCTGGTCGAGCAGCCGGTCGAGGACGGCGTACAACGTGCCGACCTTGAGGCGCACCCGCCCGTCGGACAGGTCGGCGGCGTCGCCGATCAGGCCGTAGCCGTGCTTGCGCCCTCCGGCGAGGGAGGTCAGCACGAGCAGGGTCGGTTCGCGCATCTCGGCGGTGCTCATGCGGCGAAGATACTCTGTCGATCAGAGCATTGCAAGCGCGTGGTTGTTGTACTGCGTCCAACTACTGGCTACGCTCGCGGCATGCCGGAGATCGACGTCGTCCGCTGGCCGGGCCCGCTCCCCTACGCCGAGGGACTCGCGCTGCAGTGTGCCCTGCACGCGGACGTCGTGGCCGGGCGCTCCCCGGGCGCCCTCGTGCTCGCCGAGCACCCGTCGGTGTACACGGCCGGCCGGCGCACCGAGCCCACCGACCTGCCGACGGACGGCTCGCCCGTGGTCGAGGTCGACCGCGGCGGCCGGATCACGTGGCACGGGCCGGGGCAGCTCGTGGCCTACCCGATCGTCCGGCTCGGCGAGCCGCTCGACGTCGTCGCCTGGGTCCGCTCCCTCGAACAGGTGCTCATCGACGCGGCGACCTCCGTCGGGGTGCCCACCCGCCGGGTCCCGGGTCGCAGTGGTGCCTGGGTCGGCACGGGTCCGACCGCGGCCAAGGTCGGGGCGGTCGGACTCCATGTCGCTCAGGGTGTCTCGACGCACGGCATCGCCCTCAACTGCGCGAACGCCCTCGACGCCTACGCCGCCATCGTCCCGTGCGGCATCGCCGACGCCGGCGTGACGACCCTGAGCCATGCCGCCGGACGGTCGGTCGCGGTGGCGGACGTCCTCGACGTCGTCACCGCCGGCGTCCTCGCCGCCGTCGACGCGCTGCCCGCGCAGCACCCGGCTCGGCCCCGCGACGACGGCGAGCCGTCCACCGGACGCGCGCCGCGCCTCCCGGTCGGCACCGCCGCTCGCGACACCGCACGCACCGGCACCAGCACCCGCCAGCGACAGGAGACCGCAGCATGACCCTCGCCCCGGAAGGCCGCCGCATGCTCCGCGTCGAGGCCCGGAACGCCGAGACGCCCATCGAGACCAAGCCGGCGTGGATCAAGACCCGCGCGTCGCAGGGCCCGGCGTACCGCGAACTGACCGACCTCGTGCGCGACCAGCGCCTGCACACCGTCTGCCAGGAGGCCGGCTGCCCGAACGTCTTCGAGTGCTGGGAAGACCGCGAGGCGACGTTCCTCATCGGCGGCTCGCAGTGCACGCGCCGGTGCGACTTCTGCCAGATCGACACCGGCAAGCCCGAACCCCTCGACCGTGACGAACCCCGGCGCGTCGCCGACTCGGTCGCCGCCATGCAGCTGCGGTACGCGACCGTGACGGGGGTGGCACGGGACGACCTCGACGACGGGGGCTCCTGGCTCTACGCCGAGACGATCCGTGCCATCCACGAGCACTCGCCCGGCACCGGGGTCGAGATCCTCGTGCCCGACTTCTCCGGTCGACCCGACCAGCTCGGCCGGGTGTTCGACGCCCGCCCCGAGGTCTTCGCGCACAACGTCGAGACCGTCCCCCGGATCTTCAAGCGCATCCGACCGGCGTTCACCTTCGAGCGGTCCCTCGACGTCATCACCCAGGGCCGGGACGCCGGACTGGTGACCAAGTCGAACCTCATCCTCGGCATGGGCGAGGAGCGGCACGAGATCGAGGACGCCCTGCAGCGCCTCCACGACGCCGGCACCGACATCATCACGCTCACGCAGTACCTCCGGCCCTCACCTCGGCACCTGCCCGTCGCCCGCTGGGTCGCGCCCGAGGAGTTCGTCGCCCTCCGCGAGCTCGCCGAGGACATGGGCTTCGCCGGCGTCCTGGCCGGGCCCCTCGTCCGGTCCTCGTACCGCGCCGGACGGCTGTGGGCCCGGGCGACGGTCGCGCGCGGCGGCACCGTGCCGGAGCACCTGGCGCACCTGCTCGACGCGTCGCCGGGCCGGCAGGCCGTCTGACCGGCACCGGGTCGGTGGCCGGCGGCCGGTGGCCGGTGGCCGGTGGCCGGTGGCCGGTGGGTGCACCGACCCACATCCGTCGGGCCGGACGACGGGCCGCGGACCGTCCGCGGGAGATCGCAGACGGGCGGTCACGCACGGACGGGCGGTCACGCACGGGAGGACGGTCACGCTCGGACGGGCGGTCGCGCTCGGACAGACGGGAGGCTCCCCACCTGCTGGTGGGGAGCCTCCCGTCGTGCGCGTGGTCGCGTCGGTCAGACGCGCGAACCGCCACCGCGGACACGGCGGAGGATCCAGCCGACCACCGCCAGGACGATCAGCACGATGCCGATGAACAGCAGGGCCTTGAGGGCGGCACTCACGATGCCGGTGACCAGCAGGACGATGCCGACGATGATCGCGATGATGAGCAGTGCGGGCATGGGTGTGTTCCTCTTCGATCGGGGCAGGTCGTCCCGGACGCTACACGTCGGTGGGTGACGCCGTGCTCGGGCCTGCGACCGTGCGGTGCGCCACCGGTGCCGGATGCTCCCCGTCCGGCGGGTGCGCCTCGTCCGCCGGGCCCTGGTCGGTCGCCCGGCCCGGGTGGGTCGCCCGGTCTGGGTGGGTCGCTCGGTCTGGGTCGACCGCCTGGTCCGCGTCGACCGACTGGTGCGCGTCGACCGCCTGGTCCGCGTCGACCGCGCGGGCACGGAGGAACACCACCACGAGGATCGGCAGCAGGATGATCTGCGCCCAGACCCCGATGGACAGGGCCTCGTCGGCGTAGGTGCGCACCGTGGTGCCCGATGCCTGCAGGTGGATGTGCCGGAACCAGCCGGCGAAGAGCAGCGTGTTGGCGGCGAGGTAGGCGACGATCCAGCCCGTCCGGATGCGCACCAGGACGAAGAACGGGGCGAGCCACAGCGCGTACTGCAGCGAGTCGACCTTGTTCGCCACCAGGTAGGCGCAGAGGATCGCCGCGTTCGTCTCTATCCACGGCATGCGGCCGCGGCGGATGCCGAGCACCAGGCCGGTCACGAGCACGGCGAGCAACGCGATCGCGGTGGCACCGGTGGCCAGCAGGTTCAGCGTGTGCTGGAACGTGGGCGAGTCGGCGGACGACCACGGCTGGAACGCGTAGTACCAGACCGAGAGCGTCGCGTTGTCGATGTCCCGGATGCCCTGGTACCGGATGATCGAGAACCACGACTCCGGTTCGACCAGCACGAACGGCACGTTCGCGACGAGGACCACGCCCACCGAGCCGGCGACGGCGCCGGCGGTGCGCCGCAGTCGGTCGCCCCAGGCCGCCGTCGCGTCGACGAGCAGGGCGAGGACGAACGGCGCCACGAAGACGAGCGGGTAGAACTTGAACGCCCCGCCGAGGCCGAACAGCGCGCCGACGACGACCGCGCGCCAGACGAGCGCCCGCCCGGCCGGCCAGCGGACCGCCACGACGACGGCCACGACCGTGCACGCGACCGGCAGCAGGTCCCAGTTGTAGAGGGCGTAGAGGAACAGCGGCGGGGTCGCGGCGAAGAACCACGCCCGACGACCGGCGACCAGCGAGAGGCCCACGACCGTGACGACGACCACCGGCACGAAGGTCAGCGCCGTCACGACGAGGAACCCGCGCAGCGAGTCCACCGGCAGGGCGCTCAGCCACGCCCAGAGGCCGGTGAGGGTCGGGTACTCGAGGCTGCCCGGCGGGAGGCCGTTCTCGCCGAGCGGCTGCACGTACGGGAACACGTGGGTGCCCAGGCCGCGGCTCGAGAAGAGGCTGACCGTGTCGGCGAAGCACGCCTTGCCGGTCGCCGACACGAAGTCGATGCCCGGGACCGCGCACTGCAGCTTGTGGAGCAGGCTGCCGATCGTCAGGGCGACGGCGACGATGCACATGACGACGACCTCGAGCACCGGGACCCGGCGCTCGCCGCCTCGTCGCGTGCCGTCGCGCCGGTTCCGGACCCGGTCGTCGAGGCGGTGCGCCGTCGACGGTGCGGCGGCGCTCAACCGACCAGGTTCTGGACGAAGACGTGCGGCGTGAAACCGGTGAGGTCGTTGATGCCCTCGCCCTGGCCGATCAGCTTGATCGGGATCCCGGTCTTCTCCTGCACGCTCAGCACGAAGCCGGCCTTCGCGGAGCCGTCGAGCTTCGTGATGACGAGCCCGGTCACCCCGGCGCCCTCGATGAACGCCTGCGCTTGGGCCAGGCCGTTCTGCCCGGTCGTCGCGTCGAGGACCAGCAGGACCTCGGCGATCTCGGTCTGCTTCTCGACCACGCGCTTGATCTTGCCGAGCTCGTCCATCAGCCCGGCCTTGGTGTGCAGGCGACCGGCGGTGTCGATGACGACGATCTCGGTGCCCTCGCGGATCGCCCGCTCGACCGTCTGGTACGCCACCGAGGCCGGGTCCTGCCCGGGCTGCGCGGGACGGACGACGTCGACGCCGGCGCGCTGGGCCCACGTCGCGACCTGCTCGACCGCGGCGGCGCGGAAGGTGTCCGCCGCACCGACCAGGACCGTGCGGTCGTAGGTGCGGAGGAACTTCGCGAACTTGCCGATCGTCGTGGTCTTGCCGACACCGTTCACCCCGACGACGAGCACGACGGCCGGACGGGCGCTGAGCTTGAGCGTCGTGTCGAGCTTCGAGAGGCGCTCCTCGAGCACCTCGCGCAACATGCGGTTCAGGTCGGCGGGGTCGGTCGTGCCGTAGCGCTCGACCCGCGCGCGGAGGTCCTCGATGATCTCCTCGGAGATGTCGGGACCGAAGTCCGCGCCGATCAACGCGGTCTCGAGGTCCTCCCACGTGGTCTCGTCGATGGTCTTCCGCTGGAAGAGACCACGGAGCCGGGAGGACAGGGACCAACTACTCGCCATGTTCCCAGCTTACGGGTGCGCGACCGGGGCGGACCTTCGCTAGCATCGAACTCGCGAAGGGGAGTATTCCCTCTCGGCGACCCCGTCAGTACGGTCCGGAACGACCCGGACCCGGGGCGTCGGTCGCGGCCCGGTCTGCTCCACTCGACCCGGACCGCGGCGGAAGAGACCTTCAGGCTCCGGCGTACCCACTTTCCTGTGGCACGCCCCTGACCTGGAGGCTCTCCATGGACGTCCCCCTGTACGTGTGGCTCTTCACGATCGCAGGCATCCTCGCCTTGCTCGTGTTCGACTTCTTCTCGCACGTGCGCACCCCGCACGTGCCGCACATCCGCGAATCGGCCTTCTGGTCGGTCGTCTACATCGCCCTCGCGATCCTGTTCGGTGTCGGCGTCTGGGTGTTCGGCGGCGGACAGGCCGGCGGTGAGTACTTCGCCGGGTGGTTGACCGAGAAGGCCTTGTCCGTCGACAACCTCTTCGTCTTCCTCATCATCATGACGACCTTCGCGGTGCCGAAGGAGTTCCAGCAGAAGGTCCTGCTGGTCGGTGTCGCGATCGCCCTCGTCGCCCGCGGTGTCTTCATCGCCCTCGGTGTCACGATCATCGAGAACTTCTCGTGGGTCTTCTACCTGTTCGGCATCCTGCTGTTCTGGCTCGCCTGGTCGCAGGCCAAGGGCGGCGACGAGCACGGTGCCGAGGACGGCGACTCGAAGCTCATCCGACTGCTCCGCCGCGTCATCCCGACCTCGGACCACTTCGACGGTGACCGCATGACCACCCGGGTCAACGGCAAGCGCCTCTTCACCCCGATGCTCCTCGTCATGGTCTCGATCGGTCTGACCGACGTCCTCTTCGCGCTCGACTCGATCCCCGCGATCTTCGGTCTCACCCAGGACGCGTTCATCGTGTTCACCGCGAACGCGTTCTCGCTGCTGGGTCTCCGTCAGCTGTACTTCCTGATCGCCGGGCTGCTCGAACGGCTCATCTACCTGGGTCAGGGTCTGGCCGTCATCCTCGCCTTCATCGGCGTGAAGCTCGTCTTCCACGCGCTGCACGTCAACGAGGTGCCGTTCATCAACGGCGGGCAGCACGTCGAGTGGGCCCCGGAGATCCCGATCTGGTTCTCGCTCGGGTTCATCCTGCTGACGATCACCGTCGCGACGGTCGCCAGCCTCGTGGTGTCGAAGCGTCGCCAGCAGCGCGGCCTCACCCCGGCGGGCGAGAAGCCGTCGGAGGTCCAGGCGGACGCGAAGTAGGCGTCCCTCCACGACGGACGGGAGGCCCGGTACCAGCTGGTACCGGGCCTCCCGTCCGTCGTGGGTACGGCCGCGACGGCCGAGGCTCGGTCCGGCGGACAGATCACGCCGCCCCGTCGGCACGGAGTGTCCGCCGAGCCGAGGCTCGCCCATCAGCCGCTCCGCGGCGGCTACGCGACCGCCGGCTCGGCCGGCGGCTCCGGCCGCTGCACCCGCTGGCCGACGACCGCCGAGACACCGTCCTGCCGCATCGACACCCCGTACAGCGCGTCCGCGATCTCCATCGTCCGCTTCTGGTGCGTGATGACGATGAGCTGCGACGCCTCGCGCAGGCGGCCGAACACGGTGAGCAGACGGCCCAGGTTGGCGTCGTCGAGGGCCGCTTCGACCTCGTCCATGATGTAGAACGGGCTCGGCCGCGCGGTGAAGATCGCCACCAGGAGCGCCACCGCCGCCAGGGACCGCTCGCCGCCGGACAGCAGCGTCAGCCGGTCGATCTTCTTGCCGGCGGGCTTCACCTGCACGTCGATGCCCGTGGTGAGCATGTCGTCGGGGTTCGTCAGCGAGATCGAACCCGAACCGCCCGGGAACAGGATCGGGAACACGATGTCGAACGCCGCCTGCGTGTCCTCGAACGCCGACGCGAAGATCGTCTGCATCTTGCCGTCGAGTTCCTCGATGATCGTCAGCAGGTCGGTGCGGGTCTGCTGCAGGTCCTCGAGCTGTTCGGACAGGAACGCGTGCCGCTGCTCGAGCGCCTGGAACTCCTCGAGCGCCAGCGGGTTCACCTTGCCGAGCCGGCCGAGGTCCCGCTCGGCGGCGGCCAGTCGGCGCTCCTGCTCCTCGCGGACGTAGGGGGTGGTCGGGACGGTGGCGGGGTCGACGTCGGGCGCCTCGAACTCGGGCAGCGCCGGTCCGCCGGGCAGGGTCGACTCGGCGTCCACGAGCTCGGTGTCCGTGTCGGCATCGGCGTCGACGTCCGTCTCCGGGGTCGTGACCGCTGTCGTGTCCGCGGTCGTGTCGTCGCCGGTGACCGCTGCCGCCGCCCGTGCCGCTTCCCGGTGCCGTCGTGCCAGCACCCTCGGGTCGACCAGCACGTCGACCGGCACCGGGACGTCCGGCCCGTACTCCGCGACCAGGACGGACTCCCCCAGCCCGAGCTCGCTCTGCGCCCGGTCCAGGACCCCGGTGACGTGCAGCCGCTTCTCGTAGATCTCCATCTCGAGCGAGTGCACACCGTCGGTGAGGGTCTGCAACCGGTCGCGCAGCTCGCGCTCCTCGTTCCGGATCGTCTGCAGCTCGGTGTTGCGGCGGGACCGCTCGGACTCCTCCGACGCGAGCTGCACCCGCGCCTCGGCGAGGGACCGGTCGACCGCGGCCAGGACCACCGGCAGGTCTGCGAGCACCCCTTCGGCCGAGGCGATCTGGGCCCGGCGGATGACCGCGAGCCGGGCTGCTTCCTCGGCCGCGGCACGCTCGGCCTCGAGCTGCCGTTCCAGCTGGTCGGCGCGTCGGCGCTCGGCACGCGCGCGTTCCCGGGCGGTCTCGACCTGCAGCCGGTGCTCGATCTCGGCGGCCCGGGCGGCGTCGACCGCGTCCTGCGCCGCCGGTCGGGCCGACGCGTCGACGACGGGCTTCGGCCGGTCGGTGAACTGCCGGAGCGCGGTCTCCGCCTCGGCCAGCGCCGCGTCGGTCGCGACCGTCGTGCCGTCGGTCTCGGCCAGGGCAGCACGCAGACGGTCGACCTCGGCCGCGGTGTTCTCGGCGCGGGCCCGGGCGGACGCGCTGGCCCGGTCGTACTCGGCGCTCGCGCGGGCGTGCTCACGCGCGGCATGGTCGGCCTCGTCCACCGCGCGTCGTGCTGTCTCGACCGCGGTCCGCGCGGCTTGGAGGCCCGTGGCCGCCTCCTCCGCCTCGGTCACCACGGTCTGTCGTCGCGTCTCGGCGGCGTCCCGGTCGGCGACGAGCTCGATGCGGGACGTGGTCCGTGCCCCGCCGCCGGTCACCCGGGCGGCGCGGACCAGGTCGCCGGACCGCGTGACCACCGTGGCGTCCGGGGCGGCGGCGAGCACGGCCTCCAGGTCGACGTCGTCGTCCGCGACCAGCGTGTCGGCCAGCAGGGCGGTGAGGGCGGGCGGGCCCTGCACCAGGTCGAGCGCCCGGCGGACCGACGACGGCAGCACGGCGGGCAGTCGGGAACCGGTGCCGGCAACGTCGGCGACGACCACGTCGATGCGGCCGAGGTCGGCGGACCGGGCGTGCTCGACGGCGCCGAGTGCGACCGCGCGGTCGTCGGCGAGGACGGCGTCGGCCAGGCCGTCGAGCGCCGTGGCGACGGCCGCCTCGAACCCGGGCGTCACCGTGAGGCGGTCGGCCAGGCGGCCGACGATGCCCGCACGACCGGCGTCGATGACGGCCTGGGAGCCGTCGCGCACGTCGATCGACAGCGCCAGGGCGGCGATCCGGGCGTCCAGCGCGTCCCGCTCACGCTCGAGCGTGTGCAGCCGGTCGCGGTGGGCGTCCCGGTCGGTCTGCGCGTGGTCGAGCTGCTCACGCGCGGTGGCGAGGGCCGTGGTGAGGGCGTCCTCGTCGGTGTCGAGAGCCGGGTCACGGCCGACGTCCTCGAGCGCGGCGGCCGCCTGCTCGGCACGAGCGACGGCCTCGGTCAGCGACCGCTCCCGACGTTCCCGGTCGTTCGTCGCCGCGGAGCGCTTCGACCGCGCCACCTCCACCGCGCTCGCCAGCCGCTGCCCGTCGAGGTCGTGCTGCGCGACCAGGGCGGCCTGCGCAGCGATCTGCTCGTCGAGGGCGTCGAGCGCGGCCCGGGCGGCCCGGACCTGCTCAGCGACGGTCGTCGTGCCGGCCTGCATGTCGCGCGCCCGGTCGTCGAGCCGGTCGGCCTCGGCACGGACGCCGGCGACCCGCTCAGGAGTGATCGTCGGACCCTGCTGCGGCGCCTCGGCCTGCTGCGCCAGGAACATCAGCCGCTGGTTCGCGAGCATCGACAGGCTGCGGAGGCGCTCCTGCACGCTCTCGAGCCGGTGCACCACGGTCCGGGCGCGGTCCACGTCGTCGCCGACCATGCTCGCCTCCACCTGCTGCTGGCGCTGCCGGATCTGGTCGAGCCGCTCCTGCAGCACGCCACGCTCGGACTTCCGACCGGTCTCGACGGCCAGGTGGTCCCGGAGCTCACGGCGGAGGCGCACCACGTCGTCCGCCAAGAGCCGCGCCTTCGCGTCCCGTGCGACCGCGGCGACGGACTGCGCCTTCCGGGCCACCTCGGCCTGCCGACCGAGCGGCTTGAGCTGGCGCCGGATCTCCCCCGCCAGGTCGGACAGCCGGGTGAGGTTCGTCTGCATCGCCTCGAGCTTGCGGAGCGTCTTCTCCTTGCGGCGACGGTGCTTGAGGATGCCGGCGGCCTCCTCGATGAAGCCGCGTCGGTCCTCCGGGGTGGCGTGCAGCACCTTGTCGAGCTGGCCCTGCCCGACGATGACGTGCATCTCACGACCGAGGCCGGTGTCGCTCAGCAGCTCCTGCACGTCGAGCAGCCGGCAGTTCTCGCCGTTGATGGCGTACTCGCTGCCGCCGTTGCGGAACAGCGTGCGGGCGATCGTCACCTCGGCGTACTCGATCGGCAGCAGCCCGTCCGCGTTGTCGATCGTCAGCGTGACCTGTGCCCGACCGAGCGGCCCGCGGGTGGCGGTGCCGGCGAAGATGACGTCCTCCATCTTGCCGCCGCGCAGGGTCTTGGCACCCTGCTCCCCCATCACCCAGGCGAGGGCGTCGACCACGTTCGACTTGCCGGAGCCGTTCGGCCCGACGATGCACGTGACGCCGGGTTCGAACGCGAACGTCGTCGTCTGCGCGAAGGACTTGAACCCCTTGATGGTCAGGCTCTTCAGGTACATGCGGTCTCCGGGGTCCTCGGCGTCCGCGTCAGGCTAACGCAGGCGGACGCGCGGCCTCGGTTGGCACACGGGGCAACGGTGGCTGGAGCGGTTCATCCACGGCTCGCGCACGATCGGCGTGCCGCACCGGGGGCACGGCTCACCCTGCTGCCCGTAGACCGCCAGGCGCTGCGAGAAGTAGCCGGACTGCCCGTTCACGTTGACGTACTGGTCGTCGAAGCTCGTGCCGCCGTCCTCCAGCGCGCGCCGCAGCACCGCTCGGACCTCGTCGAGCAGCCCGCGGAGGGTCGCACGCGGCAGCCGGTCGGCCGGGCGGTCGTGGTGGAGCTTCGCTGCCCAGAGTGACTCGTCGGCGTAGATGTTCCCGATGCCGCTGATGACGCCCTGGTCGAGCAGGACCCGCTTGATGCCGCTCGACCGCTTCCGTGCCGCGGCCAGGAAGCGGTCGTCGTCGAACGCGGGGTCCAGCGGGTCGCGGGCGATGTGCGACACCTGGAACGGGATCCGGCGACGCCAGGCCGCGTCGGGGTCGATCGTGTCCACGGCGCCGGCCAGACCGGCGGGAGCGCCGTCGATCGTCGGCAGCATCCGGTCGATCGCCATCGACCCGAAGGTCCGCTGGTCGACGAACTCGAGCTGGACGGGTGTCTCCGGAGCACCGTCGCGGTCCGTGCCGGGCGGCTGGACGTCGAGGACGATGCGGCGGTGGCGGGCGGCGGGGCGGTCGCGGCCGAGCAGGATCTGACCGCTCATGCCGAGGTGGGCGACGAGGGCCTCGGGCTGCGTGTCGTCGCTCTGTGCTGCCTCGTCGCTCTGTGCTGCCTCGTCGCTCTGTGTTGCCTGGTCGCTCTGTGTTGCCTGGTCGCTCAGCGGGAACCACATGAACTTGCCACGGCGGACGGCGGCGGCGATCGTCCGACCGGTCAGGCGGTGCGCGAAGTCCTCGGCCGGGCCGTCGTGCCGGGTGAGGGCACGCTCGTCGAGCACCTGCACGTGCAGGACCCGCGCACCGGTGACCGCGGGTTCGAGGCCGGCGCGGACGACCTCGACCTCGGGGAGTTCGGGCACCTGGTCAGGCCCCGGCGGTGCGCCCGGACAGGCGTGTCCAGGCGTCGAGCGCGGCCGACATCTCGGCGGTCTTCTTGCTCGTCCCGGTGCCGGTGGCGATGTCCTCGCCCTGCAGCACGACGGTGGCGTGGAAGGTCTTGTCGTGGTCCGGGCCGGCCTCGGTGATCCGGTACGCCGGGTTGCCGAGCGTCAGCGCGGACGCGAGCTCCTGCAGGCTGGTCTTCGGGTCCATCGCGGCGCCGAAGCGTGCCGGATCGACGAGCAGCGGGGCGACGAGACCGAGCACCAGGTCGGTGGCGGAGTCAGCACCCGCGGACAGGTAGGTCGCACCGATCACGGCTTCGACGGTGTCGGCGAGGATCGAGGACTTGTCCCGACCACCGGTCTGCTCCTCGCCCTTGCCGAGCCGGAGGTACGCACCGAGGCCGATGTGCCGACCGATCTCCGCCAGGGCGACGGTCGACACCAGGCTGGCGCGTCGCTTGGCGAGTTCACCCTCGTCGAGCTCCGGGTAGTCCCGGAAGAGCTTGACGGTCACGGCCTGGCCGAGGATGGAGTCGCCGAGGAACTCCAGCCGCTCGTTGTGCCGGATCCCGCCGTGCTCGTACGCGTACGAACGATGGGTCAGCGCGAGCTGGAGGAGCTCGAGGTCGACAGGGACCCCGAGGAGGTCACGAAGACGAACGACGTCCGGCCCCACGGGGCTGGACCCCGCGGCGCCGGACGTCGCAGTCATGAATGCAGTCCGATCAGACGTCGGCGACCTTGCGGCCCTTGTACTCCATGTACAGGGGGGTGCCGGCCGAGTCCTCGACGACCTTCGCACGGTGCGGGAGGCTGTAGACGACCTTGCCGTTCTCGATCGTCTTCACGAGCTGGACCGGTGCGGCCTTCCACTGCGATCGACGGGCGTGCGTGTTCGCACGGGACTGCTTGCGCTTCGGGACGGCCATGGTGGTTCTCTTTCGTTTGGTCGGTGGTCAGTCGTGGATGGTGGCGGTCACTCGGCCTGGTCGGCCGGCGCCCGCTCCTCGTCCGCGGTGGTCTGGTCAGCGGTGTGGTGCTCGCTGGGGTTCTGGTGGTCGTTGCTGTCGAACTGGATCCCGCCGAGCGCTGCCCAACGGGGATCCGTGGCCGACGGAGCCGGTCGCTCACCGACGTCCGCCAGGCGCTCACCCGTCACCGGGTCGAGTCCTGGACAGTCCGGTCGGCAGAGCGGGGTGAACGGCAGCGACAGCACCACTGCGTCTCGGACGACCGGTTCACAATCCACGTGCTCATCGTGAACCTGGTAGTCGAATTCCTCCGAGGCATCATACGCGAACAGTTCCGCGAATTCGACCTCGACGGGCTCGCTGATGTCGATGAGGCAGCGCGAGCACTCCCCCGTCGCCTCGGCCCGGGCGTGTCCGGAGACCAGGATGCCCTCGTGCAGGCCCTCGAGCTTGACGTCGAGGTGCATCTGGTCGCCCTCGCGCACGGCGATCAGACCGGCACCGAGCGTGCTCGGCACCGCGATGTCGAGCGAGACCTCGCGCATCTCGCCCGGCCGTTGCGCGAGTTCACGCACACGCAGGGCGTAGGGGCTGTTCACGGAGGAATACACGATCAACCAGCCTAGCGCGCCCGAGACGAGGAGTCGAGCACCCGACGCGTGTCGGGGTGGTGCCGGTCTCAGTGCCGGGCGGCGAGTGCGCGCGCCACGACCTGCGGCACGTAGGGCGTGACGTCGCCACCCAGGCCCGAGACCTGTCGGATGAGCGAGCTCGACACGTGCGCCCGGGCGGCGTCCGGCAGCAGGAACACCGTCTCGACGCCGGCCAGGTGGCGGTTCATGATCGCCATCGGGGTCTCGTACGCCACGTCCTCACCGGAGCGGACGCCCTTCACCAGGATCTTCGAGCCGACCTGTCGGCAGTAGTCGACCAGGAGCCCGGCGGTCCACTCCCCGACCACGACCGTGCCGGGCACGCCGACCTCGGTCAGGGACTCCTCGATGAGGCGGACCCGGTCGCCGGCGTCGAACAGCGCGGCCTTCTTGTCGGGGTTGTGGACGACGAGCACGTGGACCTCGTCGAACAGCTCCGCGGCACGGGCGATGACGTCGAGGTGCCCCAGCGTCACGGGGTCGAACGAGCCGGGCACGACGGCGATCTTCGTCATGCACGCGACCATACCGGCCCCGCCCTGACCCGCTGCGGCGCCGTCCGGCTCCGTTCGGCTCCGTGCTCGATCGCCGCGTGCTCAGTTCTTGCCGAGGAACGCCGCGTCGGACTCGTCCAGTCGCCGTGCCAGGGCGTCCAGCAGCGCCGGGCTGCCGCTGAGGTCCGGGTCGCGCTCGAGGACCCGCTCGGCCTCTTCGCGGGCGTCGATGATGACGTCGGCGTGCTGCACCACCCGCAGCAGGGTGAGCGAGGACCGTCCGCCGGACTGGCGTTCACCGAGGACGTCGCCCTCGCGGCGGAGCTCCAGGTCCACCCGTGCCAGTTCGAACCCGTCGTCGGACGCCGCGACGGCGTCGACCCGCTCGCGCGACACCGTCTCGGCCTCGGCGTGGGTGACGAGCAGGCAGACGCCCGCGTACTGTCCGCGACCGATGCGTCCGCGCAGCTGGTGCAGCTGCGAGACGCCGAACCGGTCCGCGTCGAGGACCGCCATCATCGAGGCGTTCGGCACGTCTACCCCGACCTCGATCACCGTCGTGGCGACGAGCACGTCGACGGCCCCGTCGGCGAAGGACGTCATCACCCGGTCCTTCTCCTCTGCCGTCATGCGACCGTGCAGGACCTCGATCCGCCGACCGTCGAGCACCGGCATCGTGCGCATCCGCTCGGCGGTCGCCAGGACGGTCGCGGGCTTCCGCGTCGGCGTGCCCTCGGGGTCGCTGCCGTCGGCGGCGGGTTCGGGGGCGCCGTCGTCCTCGCCGTGGGCGTCGTCGATGGCGGGGCAGACGACGAACGCCTGCCGACCGTCGGCCAGTTCCTCGGCCATCCGGGTCCAGATCCGGGACTCCCACCCGGGATGCTCAGCGAGCCCCACCGTGAAGGTCTCCACCCCGGCGCGACCGGAGGGCATGCCCTGGATGGTCGACACGTCGAGGTCGCCGAACACGGTCATCGCGACCGTCCGCGGGATCGGCGTCGCGGTCAACACCAGCACGTGCGGCGGGGTCGTGCCCTTCGTCCGCAGGGCTTCACGCTGCTCGACGCCGAAGCGGTGCTGCTCGTCGACGACCACCAGACCGAGTTCGGCGAAGTCCACGCGGTCACCGAGGAGCGCGTGCGTGCCGACGACGAGCCGGGAGCCGCCGGAGGCCGCGGCGAGCAGTGCGCGGCGGCGTTCGTCGGTGGACTGCGACCCGGTCAGGATCACCGGTCGGAGCTCCGCGGCGAGGTCCGGGCCGAGGAACTTCACGATCGACCGGAGGTGCTGCGCCGCCAGGACCTCGGTCGGGGCGATCAGGGCCGACTGCCCGCCGGACTCCGCCACGGTGAGCATCGCCCGGATCGCGACGAGGGTCTTGCCGGAACCGACCTCGCCCTGCACCAGGCGGTGCATCGGCCAGCTGCCGGCCATGTCCTGGGCGATCTCGGCGCCGACCGATCGCTGGTCGTCGGTGAGCGTGAACGGCAGGGTCGCGTCGAACCGCTCGAGGATCCCACCCGGTGCGGCGACGCGTGCCACCGAGGCCGTCGCGCGGGCCGCGATCCGACGCTGCACCAGGGCGGTCTGCAGCACGAACGCCTCGCGGTAGCGCAGGGCGTCCTGCGCGCGCTTGAAGTCGGCGACCTTCTCGGGCCGGTGCAGCATCTCGAGCGCCTTCCGGAACGGCACCAGGTCGAGACGGGTCCGCACCGAGGCCGGGATCGGGTCGGCGACGTCCGGCAGGGTGTCGAGGACGATGCCCATCGCCTTCGCGATCTGCCAGGACGACAGCGAGGCCGTCGCCGGGTAGATCGGGATCGGCTGCCGCGACCACCGGATGGCCTCGTCCGACTCGGGGTCCGCCAGGGCACGCGGGTCGTCGCGGTCGAACAGCTCGTAGTCGGGGTGCGCCAGCTGCCGGGCACCGCGGTAGTCGCCGACCTTGCCGGCGAACACCCCGCGGGCACCCGGGACGAGGTCCTTGGTTCGCCAGCCCTGGTTGAAGAACGTCAGCGTCAGCAGGCCCTTGCCGTCCCCGATCTTCGCTTCGAGGATCGACCCGCGCCGTGCGCGCATCGTGCGTTCGCGGACCTCGATCACCTCGGCGACGATCGTCACCGCCTCGCCGATCGCCAGGGAGTCCAGCGCGGTCAGCGCACCGCGTTCGGCGTAGCGCCGGGGGGCGTGTTCGAGGAACTCGCCGACGGTCCGGTGACCGAAGGCCTTCTCGATCACCTTCGCGGTCCGGCCGCCGAGGACGTTCGCCAGCTTCACGTCGAGCGGCGCCGGTCCCCACTGCACGTCGGGCGTGGCGGGTGCGAGGCCGTCGGGCGCGGAGGTGTCGGGCGTCGTCGGAGCGGAGTCGGCGCGGGAGGTGACCACAGGGCCACGGTACCCGGCACGACCGACCTGCCACGGGCCTCCCGGACGCCTGTGGAGAACGCCGGAGGGGCACCGGCTGCCCGCTACGGTGGCTGTATGACCCGCATCATCGCCGGTGCCGCCGGCTCCACGACGCTCCGGGTGCCGAAGTCCGGCACCCGGCCGACGAGCGACCGCGTGCGCGAAGCGCTCTTCTCGTCGCTCGAGTCGCGCGGGCTGATCGACGACGCCTCGGTCGCCGACCTGTACGCGGGGACCGGTGCCCTGGGCCTCGAAGCGGCCTCGCGGGGTGCGGTCGAGGTGTCGCTCGTCGATCGGGCGGCACCCGCTGCGGCGGCCTGTCGTGAGAACGCGAAGGCGGTGCAGAAGCGTGTGCCGGGCGTCCGGGTCGCGGTGCACGCGCAGCCGGCCCTCGGCTACCTCCGCACCACGGCGAAGACGTTCGACCTGGTGTTCATCGACCCGCCGTACGAGGTCCCGGAGTCCGAGCTGACCGACGTCCTCGACGCCCTGGTGTCCCGGCTGACGCCCGAGGCGGTCGTCGTCGTCGAACGGGGCACCCGCTCGCCGGAACCGACGTGGCCGGTCGGGCTGACGCCGTTCAGCAAGCGGTCCTGGGGTGACACCGTCGCGTGGGAAGCCCTGGCGGACGCAGCGGGCTGAGCCCGGCACAGAGCGGCCTGAGCCGGGCACACAGCGCGCTGCTGCTGCCGGACGTGCTGCGCGCTCAGCCCGCCGCGCCGTCCCAGTCGGCGTAGGGGTCCCACCCCGTCGTCGGGACCGCTCCCCCGCCCCGCACCAGGTCGACGCCGTGGTCCGCTCCGCGTGCGCGGACGACCCCGATCCGTTGGAACCCACCGGGCAGGCTCGCGCCGGGCGGGAACGTCGCCAGCAGCCCGTGGTCCTCGCCGCCGTGCAGCGCGACCGGGTCCAGTGCCGGTTCGACGTCGAGCTCCAGCGTCACCCCGCTCGCGCGCGCCAGCCGGCCGGCGTCGATCGCCAAGCCGTCGGAAAGGTCGAGCATCGCGGTCGCTCCGGCTGCGGCGGCGAGCGGCCCGTCGGCGATCGGCGGCACCGGACGGCGCTGCCGGCCCACGTCGGGGTCGGTGTCCGCCCCGGTCGCCCGGACCCGGTCGGCGTCCGGCTCACCGGCGTCGTCGACCCCGTCGCGGAACAGGCGGGCGAGCCCCCGTGCAGCCGGCCCGAGTTCACCCGAGACCGCCAGGACGTCACCCGGCTGCGCGCCGGAGCGGACGACGGGAGCACATCCACCGAGGTCGCCGAACGCCGTCACGGTCAGCGAGAACGTCGCCGAGGTCGACA
This sequence comes from Curtobacterium sp. CFBP9011, assembly GCF_034045095.1. Taxonomy (NCBI): domain Bacteria; kingdom Bacillati; phylum Actinomycetota; class Actinomycetes; order Micrococcales; family Microbacteriaceae; genus Curtobacterium; species Curtobacterium sp. CFBP9011. The sequence continues at coordinate 19,773 of NZ_JAXCWN010000002.1, read as the reverse complement.
GGTCACCGCCGACGACCCCGATGCCGGGTGCCAGGGCCTCGATCGCGACCCGGAAGCCGTCGGCGATGCCCTCGAGCACGGTCACCGGCGTCTCCTGCGGGGCGGCGATCGCGACGACGAGACCGGAGGGCACCGCGCCCATCGCGGCGACGTCGGAGAGGTTCGTGGCGGCGGCCTTCCAGCCGACGTCCTCCGGCGAGGACCAGGCCCAGCGGAAGTCCGGGCCGTGCACCATCATGTCCGTCGTCACGACGAAGCGTCCGTCGGGAGCGGCGACGACGGCGCAGTCGTCACCGGGTCCGAGCAGCGGCGAGCCGGACGGGAGGCGCCGGGTCACGCGGGCGAGCACGGCCAGTTCGCCGAGTGCCCCGACCGTCGCGTCTGCTGCTGTCCGGGGCCGGGTGCCGGGGTCCTGCTCGTCCGTCGCGTCCACACCAGAACGGTAGCCTGGACGCCGATGGACACCGCACCCCGCCACCCCCGGACCGTCACCCGTCAGCCCCGTGCCGTCACCCGCCGGCGCAGTGCCGTCGCGGGTCTCGTCCTGGCCGCGGCCGTCGTCGTCGGACTGACCGGCTGCACCAACGCCGTCGCGATGCAGGCCGCTCCCTCCGCGAACGCGGCCGCCTGCGCCGGTGCGCAGGTCCGACTCCCCGCGACGGTGAACAGCACGCTGTCGCTCCGCAACACCTCGGCGCAGGCGACTGCCGCGTGGGGGTCCCCCGCCGCCGTGCTCTACCACTGCGGTGTCGCCGTGCCGACGGTCTCCGACCTGCCGTGCTTCGCGCAGGGCTCGGTCGACTGGATCCGCGACGACCGCGGACAGAACGTCGTCTACACGACCTTCGGCCGCTCACCCGCGGTGCAGGTCGTCATCGACACGAAGCGCGCGACGCCGGACGCCCTGCAGGACCTCGGCGACGCGGTGTCGACGCTGCCGAAGGACGGGCACCGCTGCCTCGATCCGCAGGACGTCGGCTGAGGCGCTGCTCCGGAGGACGTCGGCCAGAGCGCTGCTCGGCAGGACGTCGGCAGGGGCGCTGGGCGGTGGGCGCTCGACGCCCGCGGAGATCAGCGGACCGCGACCCGCCCCAGCTCGATGAGTTCGGCGACCAGGTCCGGGTACGCCATGCCCGACGCCGCCCAGCAGCGCGGGTACATCGAGAACGGCGTGAAGCCGGGCATCGTGTTGACCTCGTTGACCACGAACCCGTCGTCGGTCAGGAAGCAGTCGACCCGCGCCAGTCCGGCGCCACCGATCGCCTCGAACGCCCGAGCGCCGATCGACCGGATCTCGTCGGTCTCGGACTCGGTGAGTGGGGCCGGGCAGAGCAGCTGCTCGTCACCACCCAGGTACTTGGCGCTGAAGTCGTAGAAGCCGTCCTCGGCGACGACGATCTCGCCGGGCAGACTCGTGCGCGGGGTGCCGTCACGGCCCTCCAGGACGGCGACCTCGACCTCGCGCCCGATCACCCGGGGCTCCACGATGACCTTGTTGTCGTGCTCGAAGGCCAGGTCCATCGCGGCACCGAGCTGTGCGGGGTCGTCGACGCGCGAGACGCCCATGCTCGAGCCGGCGCGGGCGGGCTTCACGAAGAGCGGGAAGCCGTGTGCGGCGACCGACTCGGCGACGTCCACCGGGTCGGACTGCCACTGCCGACGGAGCACGGTCGTCCAGGGGGCGACGCGCAAGCCGGCGTGTTCGAGGACGGCCTTCGCGACGTGCTTGTCCATCGCCAGGGCACTGGCGAGCACGCCGTCGCCGACGTAGGGCAGGCCGGCGGTCTCCAGCAGGCCCTGGATCGTGCCGTCCTCGCCGAACGGACCGTGCAGGATCGGGAACACCACGTCGACCGAGCCCAGGGACTCCACCGAGCCGTCGGGCAGCTCCACGAAGAGTTCCCTGGAATCACCGGAGACCGGGAAGCGCACGCGGGTGCCGTTGTCCGGCACGGTGGGCAGCTCCTGGCCGCGGAGCGCCCAGTCCGACGGGTCGTCCGGCTGCAGGGTGAACGCGCCGTCCTTCGTGATGCCGATGGGCAGCAGGTCGTACCGGTCGCGGTCGACGACGTCCATGATCCCGCCGGCGGTCACGCAGCTGATCTCGTGCTCGCTCGACCGGCCACCGAAGAGCACCGCGACGGTCGTCCGGTCGTCGGTCTCCGGGGTGAGCTCGGCGTCGGTCGGTTCGGATGCGGGCGCGGTGCTGCTCATGGACGCTCCAAGCGGTGGGTACCGGGACCGGTCACTCGCCCTGGGGCTCGTCGGTCTCCGTGAGGTGCGGCGCGATGTTGCGCGGATCGAGCCTACCGGCGAGGACCTCGCCGACCTGCCCGACGATGGGCATGTCGACGCCGTTCGCTCGCGCCAGTTCGAGGATCGGCGCGACCGAGGCCAGGCCCTCCGCGGTCTGGTTCATCTGGCGGACGACCTCGTCGAAGCGGTACCCCTGGCCGAGCAGTCGACCGGCGGTGTTGTTCCGCGACAGCGGGGACTGGCACGTGGCGATCAGGTCGCCGAGGCCGGCGAGCCCGGACAACGTCGACGGCTGCGCGCCGAGCGACACCGCGAACTCCGTCATCTCGGCCAGACCACGGGTGATGATCGACGCCTTGGTGTTCTCGCCGTACCCGACGCCGTCGACGATGCCGATCGCCACCGCGATGAGGTTCTTGAGCACCCCGCCGAACTCGGTGCCGATCACGTCGGTGTTGATGAACGAGCGGAAGTAGGGGTTCGTCGCAACCGCGGCGACGGCGGTCGCGGTGTCGACGCTCGACGACGACACGACGGCGGCGGTGGGCTGCCGGCGGGCGATCTCGAGCGCCAGGTTCGGTCCGCTGGCCACGGCGATGCGGTCCTGGTCGATGCCGAGCCCCTCGAGCAGGACCTCGCTCATCCGCAGTCCGGTGGCCTTCTCGACGCCCTTCATGAGGCTGACCACCGGCACGTCCGCGGGCAGCAGCTCGCGGATCGCGGCGAGGTTCGAGCGGAGGGTCTGCGACGGCACCGAGACGTACACCTGCTCGGCGCCGGCGAGCACCGCCGCGAGGGACGTCGACGCGGTCAGGGTGCGCGGCAGGTTGATGCCGGGCAGGTAGTCCGAGTTGCGCTTGGTCTCGGTGATCTCGCGGGCGACCTCGGGACGGCGAGCCCAGACGACGGTCTCGGCACCGCCCTCGGCCAGGACCTTCGCGAAGGTGGTTCCCCAGCTGCCGGCCCCGATGACGGCGACACGTGGCTTGTCGGTGGACTGCATCACGACACGGATCGCCGCGGTGTCGACCGCACCGCGTGCGGCGACGGAGGGGTCCGGGTGGTCGTCGTGCGGTCGGAGACCGGGTGCGGTCCCCCGGTCGGCTGCGTCACTCAAACTTGCCGGTCTCCTTCTGGCGGGCGGCGCTGGGGTCCCAGCGCTTCTCCGGGGCGCGTTCCCCACGGAGCTGTTCGACGAGCTCCGTGATCTCGGCCATCAGCGCGTCGGTGACCTCCTGCAGCAGGGCCTGGTCGATCGGCTTGCCCCGGTACGCCGACAGGTCCATCGGCTCGCCGAACAGGATGTCGACGTGGGCCTTGCGGAACAGGTTGAGGCGCTTCGAGTACCGCGGCAGGATCCGCTGCGTGCCCCAGTGGGCCATCGGGATGAGCGGCACGTCGTTCTCGAGGGCGATCCGGGCCGCGCCGGTCTTGCCGCGCATCGGCCACAGGTCGGGGTCGCGGGTGAGCGTGCCCTCCGGGTAGACGATGACGGCGCCGCCGTTCCGGACGAGGCCGCCGCCGCCCTGCAGGGGGTTGCTGGACCGCGTGCGGCCCGACCGCTCGACCGGGATCTGCCCCATGCCGGTCATCAGCTTGCCGACGACGGGCACGTCGAAGATCGACGCCTTCGCCAGGAACAGCGGTGGTCGGCGGCTCACCCAGACGGCGGTGCCGACCACCAGCGGGTCGATGTTCGTGTAGTGGTTCGGCGCGAGCACGAACGCCCCGTCCGCCGGCAGGCGGTTCGGGCCGTGCCACCGGTACGCCGCGACCCGACGGAACAACGGGATCACGAAGACCGAGGTGATCCGGAACGCGACGTTCAGGTCACCACGCTTCCAGCGCCTCCCAGGGTTCGGGAGGCCCGTGGTGACCTGGTCCACCGCACCGGCTCGGGCGTCGGCCGGCTCGGTGCTCATCCCGCGAAGTCGAAGTCCGCGCCGAGCTTGCGGAGCTTCGGGATGAAGTGCTCGTAGCCGCGGCTGATGATGCCGACGTTCGTGATGTGCGACTCGCCCTCGGCGGTCAGCGCCGCGATGAGGTGGCTGAAGCCACCGCGGAGGTCGGGGACACGGACGTTCGCACCGTGCAGCTTCGTCGGGCCGGTGACGACCGCGGCCTGCTCGAAGGGTCGACGGGCGACACGGCGGTCGTGACCCGGCAGGCCCTCCTTGTGCACGACGATGTCGGCACCCATCTCGTTCAGCGCGTCGGTGAAGCCGAAGCGGTTCTCGTAGACGGTCTCGTGCACGACGCTCTGGCCCTCAGCCTGCGTCAGGGCCACGACGAGCGGCTGCTGCCAGTCGGTCATGAAGCCGGGGTGCACGTCGGTCTCGATGACGACGGGCTTGAGGACGTCGAGCTCGCGGTAGAACCGGATGCCGTCCTCCTGGATGTCGAACCCGCCGCCGACCTTGCGGAAGACGTTGAGGAACGTCATGAGCTCCTGCTGCTTGGCGCCCTCGACGAAGATGTCGCCGTTGGTGGCCAGCGCGGCGGAGGCCCAGCTCGCGGCCTCGTTGCGGTCGTTGATCGCGCGGTGGGTGTACCCGCGGAGCGACTTGACGCCCTCGATGAAGATCGTGCGGCTGGGCTCGACCGTGACGATCGCGCCCATCTTCTGCAGGATCGCGATGAGGTCCATGATCTCGGGCTCGATCGCCGCGTTGCGGAGCTCGGTGGTGCCCTCGGCGAGCACGGACGAGAGCAGGACCTGCTCGGTCGCCCCGACGCTCGGGTAGGGCAGCTCGATGTTCGCGCCCTTGAGGCCGTTCGGCGCCGTGATGTGGATGCCGGAGATCTGCTTGTCGACGACGGCACCCATGGCGCGCAGGGCGTCGAGGTGGAAGTCGATCGGACGGTCGCCGATGCGGCAGCCGCCGAGGTCGGGGATGAACGCCTCGCCCAGCTTGTGCAGCAGCGGGCCGCAGAACAGGATCGGGATCCGGCTCGACCCGGCGTGGGCGTCGATCTCGGCGAAGTGCGCGGACTCGACGCGGGACGGGTCGAGGATGAGCTCGCCACGGGCCGGGTCGGTCACGCGGACGCCGTGCACCTCGAGCAGGCCGCGGACGACCTTGACGTCGGAGATGTCCGGGACGTCCTTGAGGATCGACGGGGTGTCTCCGAGGAGCGCGGCGACCATGGCCTTGGTCGCCAGGTTCTTCGCACCGCGGACCTCGATGCGTCCCACGAGGGGCTTGCCCCCGCGGATGACGATCTCGTCCGACTTCAACCCGACGCGCGCCCCTGCGGCTGCTGCGTCCTGTACGAGAGAGTTCACTACTTCACCGGCAATGTCTTCGGCCGCCAACTGGAGCGGCAGTGTTCGAACTCCGTGATCGAGGTCTCGTCACGGAGGGTGAGCCCGATGTCGTCGAGCCCTTCCATCAACCGCCAACGAGTGTAAGCGTCGATCTCGAAAGCCACGTCCACGTCGCCGATCGACACGCGCTGTGTCGCGAGGTCCACCGTCGCCTCGATGCCCGGCTGCGCGTCGATCGCGGCCCACATCCGCTCGATCTCGGGCTCCGGCACCATCGCGGTGACCAGTCCCTGCTTGCCGGCGTTGCCCTTGAAGATGTCCGCGAAACGGGGGGACACGACCACACGGAAGCCGAAGTCGCGCAGGGCCCACACCGCGTGCTCGCGCGACGAGCCGGTGCCGAAGTCCGGTCCGGCGATCAGCACGCGGGCGCCCTGGAAGGCGGGCTGGTTGAGCACGAACTCGGGGTCCTGCCGCCATCCGGAGAACAGCGCGTCCTCGAAGCCGGTCTTCGTGACCCGCTTCAGGTAGACCGCGGGGATGATCTGGTCGGTGTCGACGTTCGACCGCTTCAGCGGTGCGGCGATCCCGGTGACGGTGCCGATCTTCTCCATCAGTGGTTCCCTCCAGCGGTCACCGGGACGGCCCGGCGTGCGTCGTCGTCTTCCAGGTCCCACGGGCTCGAGAGCGTTCCGCGGACAGCGGTCGCGGCCGCGACGAGCGGCGAGACCAGGTGCGTGCGGCCGCCCTTGCCCTGCCGGCCCTCGAAGTTGCGGTTCGAGGTGGAGGCGCAGCGCTCCCCCGGCGCGAGCTGGTCGGGGTTCATGCCGAGGCACATCGAGCAGCCCGCGAAGCGCCACTCGGCACCGAAGGCGATGAAGACCTGGTCGAGCCCCTCGGCCTCGGCCTCGAGCCGGACTCGCGCGGACCCCGGCACGACCATCACGCGCACACCGGGCGCCTTCTCGCGGCCCTTGATGACGGAGGCGAAGGCGCGGAGGTCCTCGATGCGGGAGTTCGTGCAGGAGCCCATGAAGACCGCGTCGACCGCGATGTCCTTCATCGGCGTCCCCGCCTGGATGTCCATGTACTCGAGCGCGCGGGAGGCCGCGGCGCGGTCGTTCGGGTCGGCGTAGTCGGCCGGGTCCGGCACGGAGTCGGAGAGCGAGACGCCCTGGCCGGGGTTCGTGCCCCAGGTGACGAACGGTTCGAGCGTGTCGGCGTCGATGAAGACCTCGGCGTCGAACACCGCGTCGTCGTCGGTGGCGAGCGTGTCCCAGTACGCGACGGCGTCGTCCCAGTCGGAGCCGGTCGGGGCGTGGTCGCGGCCCTGCACGTAGTCGTACGTCGTCTGGTCGGGGGCCACCATGCCGGCGCGGGCGCCCGCTTCGATCGACATGTTGCAGATGGTCATCCGGCCCTCCATCGAGAGCGCCCGGATCGCCGACCCGCGGTACTCCAGGACGTAGCCCTGCCCACCGCCGGTACCGATCTGCGCGATCACGGCCAGGATGACGTCCTTCGCCGTCACGCCCGGCCGCAGCGTGCCCTCGACCGTGACCGCCATCGTCTTGAAGGGCTTCAGGGGCAGGGTCTGCGTCGCCAGGACGTGCTCGACCTCGCTGGTGCCGATGCCGAACGCCATCGCGCCGAAGGCCCCGTGGGTCGAGGTGTGCGAGTCGCCGCACACGACGGTGATGCCGGGCATGGTCAGACCGAGCTGCGGACCGACGACGTGCACGATCCCCTGCTCCTTGTCGCCCAGGGAGTGCAGGCGGACGCCGAACTCCGCGCAGTTGCGGCGCAGGGTCTCGATCTGGGTGCGGCTCGTCGGGTCCGCGATCGGCCGGTCGATCGCGAGCGTCGGCGTGTTGTGGTCCTCGGTCGCGATCGTGAGGTCGAGGCGACGCACCGGGCGACCGGCCTGACGGAGGCCGTCGAAGGCCTGCGGGCTGGTCACCTCGTGCACGAGGTGGAGGTCGATGTACAGGAGGTCGGGGTTGCCGTCCTCCCCCTTGACGACGACGTGGTCGTCCCACACCTTCTCGGCGAGCGTCCTGCCCATGCCCGTGCCTCCTCGCTTCGCGTTGCGACACCGCTGACACGGCGTCGTCCGAGCACTCTAGCAGCTTGGTATACCAATCGCGGGACGACAGCCGGGAGGCCCGCCACGAGTCGACGACACCCGTCGCGGTGAGAGGATGGCCAGGACATGACGACCGCTCCGCACTCGACCCGCACGACCAACCTCGAGGGCGCAGCGCGCGCCGCGATCGCGGGCGGTGTCCCGCTCGCGCTGCTCGTTGGACTCGGGATGCCGCAGTACGCCGCCTTCGCGCTGTTCGCCGGCTTCACCGCGATCTTCGGCGCGACCGAGCCGTACCGGCAGCGTGCCGTGACCACCGGGGTCGCCGGGTCGCTGCAGGTCGCGTGCATGGCCGCGGGCATCGCGGTGTCGCTGCTCGGGTCGCCGCTGTGGCTGCAGGGCGCCGGCCTCGTCGTGGTGCTGGTCGTCGCGGTCGCCACGCTCAGCGCCCTCCGGACGATCCCCGCCCAACCGATCTTCCCGGTGTTCGCGTTCGTCGTCTCGGCCCTCGTGCCGGTGCACACCGGCGACCTGCCGCTCGTCGCCGCGATCATCCTCGGCTCGGTCGCCTGGGCGTGGCTCGTCGCGATGTCCGGCGCGGGCTTCCGCCGGGTCCTGCACCCGCACGCACCGCACCGGTTCCGTCCGCTCGCGGCCCGGAAGCACCGGTCGCTGGCGGTCCTCCGGACCTCGGCACTCTGGGAGACCATCGGCCTCAACGTCGTCGGCGCGCTCGCGGCCGGGACGGTCGCCGAGTCCCTGCCGGGTCTCGGTCACCCGTACTGGGCCGTGATCGCCGTCGTGTCGACGCTGCCGGCGCTCCGGCAGCGACACACGGTCTCGCGCGCCGTCCAGCGCGTCGTCGGCACCGTCGGCGGGACGGTCGTCGCGGTCGGGATCCTGCTGCTCGAACCCTCGGCGTGGTGGATCGTCGTCATCGCCGTCGTCGGGCAGTTCATGGCCGAGGTCTTCGTCGCGCGGAACTACGCCGTCTGCCTGCTGTTCCTCACGCCGCTGGCCCTGGCGGTGTCGTGGCTGAGCCTGCCGGAGGCCCCGGGGCTCCTGGCGCTCGACCGGATCGTGCAGACGCTGCTCGGCGCGGTCGTCAGCGTCGCGCTCCTGGCGGTCGGACGCGTCGTCGAACGGCGCCGTGGTCGGGCACTGGGGGCGACCAGCAGCATCCGCACGGTCTGACCACACCGCCCCCGACGCCGGCATCGGGCAGGCTGGGGACATGGACACCGCCGACTACACGCTGCTGCCGACCGCCCCGCCGCTCCAGGACTACCTGCGGCTCCGGCGTGACTCCGGGCTGACCCCGGTGACGGCCGAGCAGGGTGCGCCGGCGATCGCGGGTGCCTGGTCGGCCTGCCACGTCGTCGACGCCGACGGCACACCGGTCGCGATGGGCCGCGTGATCGGCGACGGCGGCTGGTACTTCCACGTCGTCGACGTCGCCACCGACCCGGCACACCAGCGGCAGGGGCTCGGCCGAGCGGTGGTCGAGTGGCTGGTGGCGGACATCCGCGACCGGGCTCCCGCGGGGCCCTACGTGTCGCTCATCGGGGACCCGCCGGGGCAGCGCCTGTACCGCTCGCTCGGGTTCGAGGACGTCACCCCGAGCCTCGGCATGGGGATCGTGCTCAGCGCCGACTGACCGCGGACGCCGGGCCGGACGGCGGCGGGCGGCGGGGATCGTCACCGCCGCCCGTGCCGTTCGTCACCTCAGGACGGGGTGATGTTCCAGGCGTCGATGACCGGTCGGCCGTGCTCGTACCCGAGCGTGCTGACCGTCGCCGTGCCGAGCTTGAGCACCGCGCCGTCCTGCGGCGCGAGACGGATCCAGGCGGCGCCGAGGGCACGGAGCACGTGGCCGTGCGCGACGAAGATCGCGTCCTGGCCCTCGGCGAGGACCGGGCGCGCGCGGTTGATGACCCGCTCGACCCGGACCCGGACCTCGGCGGCGTTCTCGCCGGGCGTGTCACCGGCGGGGACGCCGTCGGTCCAGAGGTCCCACGGGCCGTGCCGCTGGACCTTGATCTGCGGCGTCGTCAGGCCTTCGTACGCGCCGTAGTCCCACTCGTACAGGTCTTCGTCGAGCTCCGGGTCGACGCCGATGATGCGGGCGGTCTCGCGGGCCCGGGCGAGGGGGCTCGACAGGGCGAGCGCGAAGTCGCGGTCCGCCAGGTACCGGGCGGCCCGTTCGGCCTGCGCGACGCCGTTCTCCGTCAACGGGATGTCGGTGCGGCCGGTGTGCTGCCCGCTCTTCGACCACTCCGTCTCTCCGTGGCGGACGAGGACGAGTTCGCCGGGGCGTTCCGAGGTCATGTGTTCCTTCCGAGCTGGAGGCCGAGCGCAGCAGCGCCGACCGAGACGACGAGCATCCCGAGGCCGTTCAGGACGGCGAGCCGGGTCTTGCCGGATCGGAGGAGCTGCACGGTCTCGACGCTCGCCGTCGAGAACGTCGTGTACCCACCCATCATGCCCGTCCCGAGCACGGCGACCATCGGGGCGGCGAGTGTGCCGGCCTCCCCCAGGCCCGTGACGAACCCGAGGACGAGTGATCCGGAGACGTTGATCAGCAGCGTGCCGAGGGGGAACCGGGTCACCCGCGCCTTGACGACGCCGTCCAGCACGAACCGCAGCGCGGCCCCGACCCCGCCGCCGACGGCGACGACCACCAGCACGAGGGCGGTCACCGCGCTGCCCGCTTCGTCAGCGCACCGGCGACCGCGAGTCCGGCGACCACGGCGACCAGCCCGAGCACGACCGACAGCAGTGCGTACCCGCCACCGGCAGCCCACCGACCACCGTCGAGCAGCCGTGCGGTGTCGTCGGCCAGGGTGCTGTACGTCGTGAACCCGCCGAGCACGCCGGTCCCGACGAACAGCCGGAGCGACCGACGTCGGCCGACGTCCGGACCCCGACGCGCGAGGGTGTCGAGCAGCAGGCCGAGGCAGAACGCGCCGACGACGTTGATCGCGAGGATGCTCCAGCTGATCCCGTCGACGGCCGGGAACGCCTGGGCGAGGAGCGCCCGGACGGCGGTGCCGACCGCGCCGCCGAGCGCCACGAGGGCGATCATCGACCACCGGGTGTGTGGCGGTCCGTCCTGCGGTGGTGCTCCGGTCGAGTCCATACCGACATCCTCCTGCACCCGTTCGCCCGGGAACGACGAAGTCCCCCGCCCGGGAACGACGAAGTCCCCCGCCCGGAACCCGGACGAGGGACTGCATGCGTGGTGACCCCAGCGGGATTCGAACCCGCGTTACCGCCGTGAGAGGGCAGCGTACTAGGCCGCTATACGATGGGGCCGCGGCGATGTGTCGGTTCGGAGTGTGTCACTCGTGGTGACCCCAGCGGGATTCGAACCCGCGTTACCGCCGTGAGAGGGCGGCGTACTAGGCCACTGTACGATGGGGCCGTTCCGACAACTCGACAAGTATTGCACAGGGTGTGATCGAGCGCCAAAACGGCCGTGCCCACGCCGGTGTGTCGCCGGTCTCAGCGGCGTCTCCCTGCCGGTCCTCAGACCGTGAGCGACTCCCCCGGCCGGAGCACGACGACCTGACCGGCGGGCTCGACGACCTGCCGGATCCGATCGGTGTGCCCGGCGAACCCGATGTCGGAGAGGGTGGCCTCGTGGATCGGGAACGCCCGGCGTGGGGCGACGGCGGCCAGGTGGTCCATCAGTTCGCCGATCTTGAGCCACGGAGCCCCGACCGGCGTCGCGAACACCTCGACGGGGACGCCCGGGTCGATGTAGGCGTCGCCCGGGTGGAACAGCGTGCCGTTGACGAGCACCCCGGTGTTGTCGACGACCGGCACCGACGAGTGGATGAGCTGGTGCCGTGTGCCGTGGAAGGTCAGGGTGAAGGCACCCACGGTCCGGGTGTCCCCGTCCGTCACGACGTCGACTGCGACGGACCCGGCGAGCGCCGACGCGACCCCGGCCGGTCCGAACACGGGGATGCCGGGGTTCCGCTGCAGGATCCGCGTGAGCTGCTCCGCCGTGCCGTGGTCCGGGTGCTCGTGCGTGACGACGACGGCGACGACGCCACCCGTGTCGATCGGCCGGGTGTAGGCACCGGGGTCGATGACCAGGCGGTCGCCGTCCTGCTCGACGACGAGACAGGCGTGCTCGAGTTTCGTGACCAGCATGCTGGTGACGCTACGCCCGACGCCGCCAGAGGGCCCTCACCGGCACGGCGGCGCGGTCGACCCGCGCACCACCAGCCGCGCGGCGGACGGCGCGAGCGGCGCCGGGGACGCACCCTGGGCCTCCAGGACGACGGCCCGTGCGGCCACGCGACCCTGCGCCTCCGGGTCCTGCGCGACGGTCGTCAGACCGAGGACCTCGCCGTACTCGTGCCCGTCGACGCCGGTGACGGAGACGTCCCGCGGCACGTCGAGCCCGAGCCGGTGCGCGGCGACCACGACGCCGAGTGCCATCTCGTCCGAGGCGCAGACGACCGCGGTCGGTCGCTCCGACGCCGGCACGTCGAGCAGGGCGGTACCGGCGGCCACGCCACCGGCGAACGAGAACCGGCCGTCGGCGTACCACGCGGGGCGGACCGGCGCTCCGGCGCGCTCCATGGCCGCGGTGAACCCGTCGCGCCGGCGGTACGGCACGGCCACGCTGAACCCGGCTTCGTCCTGCCCGCCGACGTAGGCGACCTCGCGGTGTCCGAGGCCGGTGAGGTGCGTGACCGCCAGGGCCGCGACCTCGTGGTCGTCGACACCGACGTTCCGCAGGTCGTGGGCCGGTCCCCCTATCACGACGGTCGGCAGCTCGCTCACCTGCAGCTCGCGTCGCTCGGTCTCGTCGAGGACCAGCGACAGCAGCACCAGCGCGTCGACCCGCTGGCGCAGCATCGTGCGGCGGAAGGCCCGGTGCCGGTCGCCGCCGGGGCCACCGAGGTTGTAGAGGACCAGGTCGTAGCCGGCGGCCCGGAGCTCCGCGTCGACCCCGCCCAGGGCCTTCGTGGTGAACCAGCGGTCGATCACCGGCACGACGACCCCGACCGCGTGCTGGCGGCCGGTGGCCAGACCGGCCGCCGCCGAACTCGGGACGTACCCGAGTTCGTCGGCGACCCGACGCACCTGGTCGATGGTCGTGCCCGCCACGGTCGGCAGGCCGCGGAGCGCCCGCGAGACGGTCGCCTTCGACAGCCCCGTCGCGTGCGCGATCTCCTGGATCCCCACGTGCTTCTGCCGGGAGGCCCGTCAGCGGCCGGACACGCGCGTCGCGGCCGGCCCGTGGTCGGCCTGGGCAGCGTCCGCGGTCCGCCGGAGCACCCGGCGTCGCCACCGGTCCAGGAGGACGATCGCCACGACGGCGCCGAGGAGGGTGAGGGCCCACCCGAGCGCCGGTCGCCCGGTCAGCTCGCAGAACACCGTGACGCCGAAGAACAGCAGCCCGAAGCACCCGACGAAACCGATGGCCTCCTCGATCCGCGACGTCGGCCGGAGGGGCGCGCGCTGGGCCATCGTCAGCCCTTCACACCGCCGGCGGTGAGGCCGGCCACGATGCGTCGCTGGAACACGAGCACCAGGATGACGAGCGGGATCGTGACGATCGTGCCCGCCGCCATCACCGCGGTGTACGGCTCCTGGTGCGGCTGCGACCCGGCGAAGGACGCGATGGCGACCGTCACCGGCTGGGTGGCGTCACTCGAGAGCTGGGAGGAGATGAGGTACTCGTTCCAGGACGAGATGAACGCCAGGATCGCGGTCGTGAACACGGCCGGGGCAGCGAGCGGCAGGATGATCCGACGGAACGCCTGCACCCGGGTGCACCCGTCGATGCGCGCCGCTTCCTCGAGGTCCCACGGCATCTCGCGGAAGAACGACGCGAGCGTGTAGACCGTCAGCGGCAGCACGAACGAGATGCTCGGCAGGATCAGCGCCTGGTAGGTGCCCATCCAGCCGATGTCCGTGAACAGCTGGAACAGCGGCGAGATGAGCGCGACGCCCGGGAACATCGACGCAGCGAGGATCGCACCGGCGATGAGGGACTTGCCGCGGAACTCCAGCCGGGCCAGTGCGTAGGCCGCGGTCGTGCCGACGAGCAGGGCGATGATCGTCACCACGGCCCCGATGAACACGCTGTTGAGCAGTGCCCGCCCGAGGTGGTTGCCGAGGGCCGTCGAGAACGCGGTCGCGTAGTTGTCGAGCGTGACGTGCGTGAAGAACGGCGTCGGGTCGAACGTGTACCCGACGTCACGGAACGACGTGACGATCATCCAGTAGAAGGGCAGGAGGCACCACAGGGCGATGACCCCGGCCTGGATGCCGGTGCGGAGCTTCGGCCCGACGTGGCGCTTCACGCGGACGTCGCTGCGCGCGCCAGCACGTTCGGCGGGGATGTGGAGACGGTCTGCTGCGAGGGTCACTTGAGTTCGCCCTTCTGCTGTGCCGCCTGGGTCTGCACGACGTTCGCGCCGAGGAACCGGACGAAGACGAACGCGACGACGAAGACGACCACGAACGTGATGGTGGAGAGTGCCGAGGCGGAGTTGAAGCCCTGCCGGATCTGGTCGACGACCAGCACGGACAGCGAGACGGTCGCGTTGCCGGAACCACCACCGCCGCCGGTCATGATCGCGATGAGGTCGTAGATCCGGAGCGCGTCGAGCACGCGGAACAGGATGGCGACCATGAGCGCCGGCTTGACGAGCGGCAGCGTGATGTTGACGAAACGCTGCATCGTCGACGCGCCGTCCATCTTGCCGGCCTCGTACACCTCGTCGGGGATCAGCTGCAGCCCGGCCAGGATGAGCAGCGCCATGAACGGCGTGGTCTTCCAGGTGTCGGCGATGATGATGGCGAACCGCGAGGCCCACTCGTCCGAGAACCAGAGGACCTGGTGGCCGATGACGTGGTTGAGCACGCCGTTCGCGTCGAAGATGAAGTACCAGAGCTTCGCGGTGACGGCGGTCGGGATGGCCCACGGGATGAGGATCGCGGCGCGGACGAGGGCGCGGCCTTTGAAGTTGCGGTTCATGATGATGGCCATCCAGAGCCCGATGACGGTCTCGAGTGCCACGGTCACGACCGTGAAGAAGAACGTGTTGCCGAACGCCGTCCAGAACTGGGACCCGAGGTTGCCGGGCGGGCAAGCGGCGTTCCCGCACTGCTGGCCGAGCCAGTGCACGTAGTTCGTGACGCCGGCGAAGCCACCCGCGACGAACAGGCCGGTCGCCTTGTCGAGGCCCTGGTCGAGCTGGAACGACTGGATGACCGCGCTGACGACGGGGTAGCCGATGACGATCGCCAGGAGCACGATCGTCGGGCCGATCAGGTACACGGCCCACCGGCCGTGGTCCGCGTTGAGCCCGCCCTTGCGACGCTTCGGTGGCTCCGTCCCCTGGGGTTCGGGTATCGCTGCGGGGATCTCGGTTGCTGCTGACACGGACGGCCTCCTTGCCGGTGTCGGGAACGCACAGAGTGGAGTCGGGAGGGACGTGGTCGCGTGACCACGACCCTCCCGTCAGTGGGCGGCGTGCGCCGCCCGCGGTGTCAGTTGCCGCTGCCGTCGGTCGCCGACGTGAGCGCGGCCTGCATGTCCTGCATCGCCGAGTCGACGGACTTCGACCCCTTGAGTGCGGCGTAGGTGTTGTCCTGGATCGCCTTCGTCACGGCCGGGTAGAACGGCGTCACCGGACGCGGTTCGGCCGACTTGATCGACTCGAGGAGCGTCGGGAGGTACGGCAGCTTCGCCGTGAGCTCCTGGTCCGTGTACAGGTCGCCGATGACCGGGGCGAGCGAGCCCTGCGTCGCGAAGAACTTCTGCGTGTCGTTCGAGATGAGGAACTCGAGGAAGTCGTGCGCGGTGGCCTTGTGCTTCGAGTAGACGCTGATCGCGGCGTTGTGGCCGCCCAGGGTGGAGGCACCGACGCCGTCCGCACCTGGGATCGGGGCGATGCCGAAGGTGTCCTTCACCTTGCTGGAGCCGTCCGTCTTCGCGAGGCTGTACACGTACGGCCAGTTACGGAGGAACAGCAGCTTGCCGTCCTCGAACGCCTGGCGACCCTGCTCTTCCTGGTAGGTGATCGCCTCCTTCGGGATGTTGCCGTCCTGGAAGGCGTCGACGAGCTTCTGCAGCCCGGCCTTCGCGTCGGAGGTGTCCACGTCCGGCTTGCCGCTGCCGTTGAGGACCGCGCCGCCAGCGCCGTTGATCGCCTCGGAGGCGTTGACCGTCAGCCCCTCGTACTTGGCGAACTGTCCGGCGTAGCAGCCGATGCCGGCGTCCTTCGCGATCGAGCAGTCCTTCATCATCTCGTCCCACGTCGTCGGCGGGGTCTTCACGAGGTCCTTGCGGTAGTAGAGCAGCGCGCCGTCGGAGGTCTGCGGGGCCGCGTAGAGCGTGTCGTTGTACGTCGCGGTCTTCACCGTCGACGGCAGCAGCTTCGACGTGTCGATCTTCATGTCACCGGTCAGCGGGGTGAGCCAGCTCTTCGCGGCGAACTCCGCAGTCCACACCACGTCGACGTCCACCACGTCGTAGTTGTCGTCCTTGGCCTGGAAGTGCTGCACGAGGTCGTCGTGCTGCTGGTCGGCCTGGTCGGACTGCTCCTTGAAGGTGACCTTCTCATCCGGGTGGGCCTTGTTCCACTTGGCGATCAGCGGGCGGACGACGTTCGAGTTGTCCTTGCCCTGGACGTAGGTGATCGGTCCGCGGCTGTCCTGCCCGCTCTTCGCGTCGTTCGAGGCCGAGCTCCCGCTCGAGCAGCTCGCGAGCAACAGGCCGACGACCGCGATCCCTGCGATCGAGGCCACGCGGCCCTTCGCACGTGTGTTCTTCACAGCGTTGTCTCCTCATCGAGATCACCAGGAGCATCGCCGGACCGTGCCGGCGACGCTGCACTGGAGCAGGCGACGCTGCCTGCTGAGCGAGGACGCTACGCCCCGGACGGGGGTGGTGCAACCGGTTGCAGTCGCACCGTGACCGGAGCGTTACAGAGCTGTGCCGGGCGAGCTGCCGCGTCCGGTGTCCCGCGGCTCAGGCGCCGGTCGGCGGCAGGGTCTCCTGCGCCAGGTGCGCCTGCTGCGCCCGCTCGCTGTCGGCGATGAACCGCTCGGCGCCCTCGCGCGGCATGGCCGACTGGCCGCCGCAGTAGGCGCACTGCAGCACGTACCGACCGTGCCCGAACGGGAACACCGGCAGGAAGAACAGCGTGAACCACGTCCGCAGGCGGTGCAGGCGCTGCGCAGCGGTGGACCCGCAGAGGGTGCAGGCGAAGAAGAGCACCCCGACGAGGGCGTCACGGGTGCGGCTGCCGAAGATGATCATGGGTCCCCCTGGTCGTGTCGCCCGGACGGTGTCCGGGCGTGGCGGCGCGCTGTCCGCGCTCGTGCATCGACGATAGCCGGTCGGCAGACCCGCGCGCCGGAACGACGCCTTCGCCCGGGAACGACGAAAGCCCCCGGTTTCCCGGGGGCTTTCCGTGTGTCCACTTGCTGGGGTACCTGGACTCGAACCAAGAACGACGGTACCAGAAACCGCTGTGTTGCCAATTACACCATACCCCAAAGGCCCTGCGGCCCCGCGCCCCGTTGTCCGGGGCACGATCAACTACTGTACAGCATCCCGGAGGTCTTCGAGACCACCGACGAGGTCACGGTGCACAGCCGCGGCGGTCGAGGCGCCGTGACCCGCAGCGACGATGAGCTGCTCCGGTCCGGGCGGTGTGACGTCCCCGACTGCGTACAGCCCGGGCAGGTTCGAGCGACCGAGCCGGTCCACCCGCACGAAGCCCTGGGCGTCGCGGTCGAGGGCCGCGTCGACCCAGTCCAGGTCGGCGTGCCACTCGGGCCGCACGAAGGCACCGGACCGCGACACCACGTCCCCGTCGGCCAACCGGACGCCGGTCATGCCGGTGCGGTCGCCCTCCAGGTCCGCCAGGGGACGCTCGTCGACACGGATACCCGCAGCGTCGAGACGCGCACGCCCCGCGTCGGTCACCGGCGCGACGCCGTTCGTGAAGACGATGAGGTCGTCCGACCACGAGCCGACGAGCAACGCACGGTCGACGACGTCGTCGGTCTCGCCGATGAACGCCAGTGGCTGCCCCGCCTTGCCGTACCCGTCACACTCGACACAGCTGTGCACGTCCGTGCCGTAGAACGCCCGGAGCGACGGCAGCGCGGGGAACGACTCACGGAGGCCCGTGGCGATCACCACCGCCCGTGCGGTCGCCGACACCTCGGCGCCCCGCCACGTCCCGTGCACGTTCCACGCGCCGTCGGCCTGCCACACCCGGTCCACGACGGCCTGGGTCACCGTGGCCTCCGGGTAGCCGGCCACCTCGTCGCGCCCGAGCTTCCGCAGCTCCAGGGGTGAGATGCCGTCCCGTGTGATGAACCCGTGCGAGCGCAGGGTCGCGGCGTTCCGGGGTCGGTTCGCATCGAGCAGCAACACCGTGCGCTTCGCCCGCACCAGGTTGAGCGCAGCGCTGAGCCCGGCCGGACCGGCTCCGATGACGACGACGTCGACCACGGACGTCAGCGTGCCGCGAGGGAACGGAGCCGCGCGAGCGTGGACTGCTTGCCGAGGATCTCCATCGACTCGAACAGCGGCGGGCTGATCCGACGACCGGACACCGCGACACGCAGCGGACCGAACGCCACCCGGGGCTTCAGCTCGAGGCCGTCGATGAGCGCCGTCCGCAGGGCCTGCTCGATGGCGGCCGTGGACCAGTCGTCGAGCTGCTCGAGTGCGCCGATGCCGGCCTGGAGGACCGGGGCCGGGTCGCCCTTGAGCGAACCGAGGGCGTCGTCCTCGACCACCAGGTCGTCGTCCGCGGTGAACAGGAACCCGAGCATGCCCGGCGCCTCGCTGAGCAGCTGCATGCGCTCCTGGACGAGCGGCGCGGCCAGCTCGAGCACACGCTGCTGCTCCGCCGTCGCCGGGTCGTCGAGGAAGTCGGTCAGGTAGGGCGTGAGACGAGCACGGAAGTCGGCAGGGTCGAGCAGGCGGATGTGGTCACCGTTGATCGACTCGGCCTTCTTGTGGTCGAAGCGCGCCGGGTTCGGGTTCACGTCGGTGACCTCGAAGGCTGCGACCATCTCGTCGATCGAGAACACGTCGCGGTCGGCACCGATCGACCACCCGAGCAGGGCGAGGTAGTTGACCAGGCCCTCGGGGACCATGCCGTTCGCGCGGTGGTGGAAGAGGTTCGACTCCGGGTCGCGCTTCGAGAGCTTCTTGTTGCCCTCCCCCATCACGTACGGCAGGTGACCGAACTGCGGGATGAACTGCGCGAGGCCGATCTCGTACAGGGCCTCGTACAGCGCGATCTGACGCGGGGTCGACGACAGCAGGTCCTCGCCACGGAGGACGTGCGTGATCCCCATCAGAGCGTCATCGAGGGGGTTCGTGAACGTGTACAGCGGCTTGCCGTTCGGACGCACCACCACGAAGTCCGGGAACGAGCCCTGCGGGAAGGTGATCTCACCGCGGACGAGATCCTGGAAGCTGAGGTCACGGTCCGGCACGCGCAGGCGGAGCGCCGGCGCCCGACCCTGGTCGCGGAAGGCCTGACGCTCAGCGGCGGTGAGGTCACGCTCGTGGTTGTCGTAGCCCTGCTTCGGGTCGCGGCCGTTCGCGACGTTGCGGGCTTCCATCTCCTCCGGCGTGACGTACGACTCGTACACGTGGCCGGCCGCCGTGAGCTGCGCGATCGCGTCGGCGTAGACGTCGGCTCGCTCGGACTGTCGGTACGGGCCGTGCGGTCCCCCGACCTCGACCCCCTCGTCCCAGTCCAGCTTCAACCAGCGCAGTGCCTCGATGATCTGGGCGTACGACTCTTCGCTGTCACGGGCGGCATCGGTGTCCTCGATGCGGAAGACGAGCTTGCCGCCAGTGTGCCGGGCGTAGGCCCAGTTGAACAGGGCAGTGCGGACGAGGCCGACGTGCGGCGTTCCGGTGGGCGACGGGCAGAACCGGACGCGGACGTCGGAACCGGTGGCAGGGGAGAATGGCGCTGTCATGACGCCCTGATCCTACCGTGGCCGCCCGTTGCGCTGGCGGCCAGCGAGCGCCAGTCCTCCGGAGACGGCTCTGCCGGGGAATGCAGAAAAGCCCCTGACCGGTGGAGCGTGATGCTCCACCCGTCAGGGGCTTTCCATTGAAGAGAAGTCCGGCGGCGTCCTACTCTCC